>JAEXGH010000009.1 GCA_023450935.1 Verrucomicrobiota bacterium
CAAAGACCCCGAATGGGTTGAAGACTACAGAAATTTTGTTGAGCAGCACTTCCCAGAGGGTTGGCAGTTCAGGCTGCGCGGCGGTTTGGAGCTGAAGAAAACCGACGCGGAGACGTTCTCGGTTTACGCGGCGTTCGATGTCAAAAAGGAGTGGGACGTAAACATTTTTGCGGCAACGGTTTTCTACAACTACGCCACGCAGACCAGCTCTGCGGGAGTCGATTCCAAGACAATCGACAACTACGGCGCGCGCACGACCTACAAACGCTTCTTCAACGAAACAAAAACCTGGTATATTTCGAACTTCCTCAACTACAAAAAAGACCCCATAAAGCAGATTGTCCACGAAATAGACGAGTCTCTCACGTTCGGTTATAGATTCGACTTCAAACGCTACAATTTGACAATCGACATCGGCCCCGGCCCCGGTGTCAGATACATAGAATCCGCGGTTGACGGTGTCGAAACGGTTGCAACCGTCCTCCTTCAGGAGGACCTCAACTGGGTTATCTCCAAGACGTTCCGCGCCGAGCAGAATTTTGTTTCAACGCTCGACCTCAATCAGGCAGACAAGTATTCGGTGCTCTTCAAGGCGGCTTTGGTTGCCCATATGACCAAAGTCATGGATTTGGCAATCCGTTATTCGGTTGAATACGACACCATCAGCTCTTCGACAGTCAAAACCGAACAGCGTATGATAATAGCTTTCGAATTCCCATTTAATTGGAAGTAATCAAACAATTAACAAAACACTAAAAATATGAAAACACCAATAAAAGTAGCAATCACTGGCGCAGCTGGCCAGATAGGATATTCACTCTTGTTCCGTATCGCAAGCGGAGCTATGTTCGGCCCCGATCAGCTCGTTGACCTGAGCCTGATCGAAATCGAACCCGGTATGAAGGCCTTGGCGGGCGTCAAGATGGAGCTTGACGACTGCGCGTTCCCGCTTCTTAACAGCATTGTCACCACTTGCGACTTGGCTGAAGGTTTCCGCGGCGCAAACTGGGCCATGCTCGTGGGCAGCGTTCCCCGCAAACAGGGCATGGAACGCGGCGATTTGCTCGGCATCAACGGCAAAATCTTCATCGGTCAGGGCAAGGCGATTCAGGAAAACGCCGCCAGCGACATCAGAGTTTTGGTTGTCGGCAACCCCTGCAACACAAACTGCTGGATTGCCAAGGAAAACGCTCCCGACATTCCCGCAAACCGCTGGTTTGCAATGACACGCCTCGACGAAAACAGAGCCAAAGCGCAACTCGCGCAGAAAGCGGGCGTTCACGTTTCCGAAGTTTCCAATATGACGATTTGGGGCAACCACTCATCGACGCAGTATCCCGATTTCTACAACGCCAAAATCGGCGGCAAACCCGCTGTTGACGTTATTCAGGACGAAGCTTGGCTCAAGGACGAGTTCATTCCCGTCGTCCAGAAGCGCGGTGCGGCAATCATCGCCGCAAGAGGCCTTTCCAGTGCAGCAAGTGCTGCCAACGCCGCAATTTCCACAATCAGCTCTTTGACATCTCCCACGAAAGCGGGTGATTGGTTCAGTGTGGCGGTTTGTTCGGACGGCAGCTACGGCACACCCAAAGGCTCGATTACTTCGCTGCCCGTCCGTTCAGACGGCAAAAACTGGGAAGTCGTTCAGGGTCTCGATATTAACGAATACTCGAGAGCCAAGATTGACGCCTCCAACGCCGAATTGCTCGACGAGCAGAAGGCAATTAAGGAAATCTTCTCCAAATAGGGGGGGACGCAGGTTTGCGGGACTTGCTTGGTTTACAAGCAAGTCTTGCTCGAAAACTAAAAGGGAGCAGAACTTAAGTTCAGCCCCCTTTTGTTTTCTGCGCGAGCCTTGCTTCTAAATCCAATCCGTTCCCCGCAAACCTGCGTCGGGCAACTGGTTCTGTTGCGCGGAGCTTTATTTTTTTAGGTTAGTTTTATGGGCGAAGTTGTGCGTATTTTCTTTTCTTATTGGTTATTATGTTTATTTCAGGCAGATGGTGGAGTGCAGAACTTAAGTTCAGCCCCCTTTTGTTTTCTGCGCGAGCCTTGCTTCTAAATCCAATCCGTTCCCCGCAAACCTGCGTCGGGCAACTGGTTCTGTTGCGCGGAGCTTTATTTTTTTAGGTTGGTTTTATGGGCGAAGTTGTGCGTATTTTTAGAAGATCTGCGCAAAACAAAAAAATATAAAAAATTTGTTGACAAAGCAGAAAATATTTTAAGACTTGGCACCATACTGAATTTCTCCGATAGGAGATGGGGTAAATAAATAAAGTAGAAAAAAACTGGACGGTAGCATTGGGGTATGCTACCGTCCTTCATTTATAAATTGCGGTTTTTCTGCTGCGCCGCGGCTAAAGGTTCGCAATGAGCGACAGCGTTGCAATCAACGCCGTGTCGGTGCGCAGCACGCGTTCTCCGAGCGACACAAGAACGTATTGGTTGTCGCGCAGAAGTTGGCGGTCGGCGTTTGTCCAGCCGCGTTCACTCCCGAGGACAATGCTTGTGTGGTCGTCTTTCATCGGGTTGTATGTCGAAAAGGCTTCGGCGAAAGACGCTTCGGCTTCGTAGATGTCGGGGGCGAGTTTTGTGTTGTTGATTTCGTCGGTATCGTCGAGCATTTCCAACGCCCGTTCGAGCGACTCCGCGTATTCGAATTCGGGGATTTGCGTTGCGCAAGCCTGTTCCGCTCCGCGTTCAAACCATTTCAGGTATTCGCCCGAAGTGTAGAGGCTACTTTTGGCGTAGCCGGCTTCGCCCTTCGACGCGGGGTAGAAAACAAGTTTTTTCACCCCGAAGCACGCCGATTCAAACAGAAGTCGCTGCGCAATTTGCGGGCGCGCGTATGAAACAGCAATCGAAACGTTCAGTTGGCGCGGAACGGCTATGTTTCTTGCGGGAGTCAGAATCGCTCCGCCGTCGGGGGTGTATGATATTTTGCATACGTTGAGCGCGCCGTTTATGTGCCCCGCGTAGATTTCGCCGCCTTCGGGTGCGCGCAGAACTTTTTTAATGTGTTCAAGCTTAGGACTGTCGGGAGAAAGCGTCAACGGAGCGTCTTCGGGAAATAAAATGCAATTCATTCGTCCAAAGATGGGCTACATACCGCGCGCGGGCAAATAAAAAATCGCGGCGCGGCGTTTTTTATGGGTTGAAAAAGAGAAATAATTGTGTTTGTATACGGATATGAATTCTGAAAATTTTACAGCGGAACAGGAGGCTTCGTTGCGCGAAGCTCTGAAAAGATGTTCGGCGGAAACCGTCGAAAATGCGGTCGCGTTTAGAAAAACAGGCAACAAGGCGCTGCTTGACGGCGTTGTAATAGGCATAATAGAACGTTATACCGAGCCCGAAAAGCGCGAACTCCTACACAAGGGCGACGATTCCGTCGATATGGTAAAAGACCTCGAATTGGACTCGCTTACAATGGTGGAAATTGTTTTGTGCGTTGAGGACGCCCTCGCAGTGTCAATCGACAACGAAGATGTGCAGCGTTTGCACACTCTCGGCGACATCAAAGCGTATATCGCAAAGAAGGTCGGTTAATATCGCTTTTATCGCGGGGGGAGGTTTGCCGTTTTGCGCGGACGCTCCCCGTTTTTTTTAACGCTGCCGGTTTGTTTCCGATTCGTTCGAAAGCGCGGCGGAATATAGTTTTTTATGCACCCCGAACGGAACATTCCCAATTCTGTAATCGTCAGGCGTCTTACCAAACAATACGGTTCGGTAAAGGCCATTGACAACGTGTCCTTCCGCATAGGCAGGGGCGAAATTGTCGGTTTTCTCGGGCCGAACGGCGCGGGAAAAAGCACCACGATGAAAATTATTTCGGGAATAATGCCCGCGTCGTCTGGCAGCGTGGAGATTTGCGGCGTGAGTGTCGCGCTCAATCCCGACGAAGCCAAGCGGCATATCGGCTATATGCCCGAAAACAATCCCCTCCCCGAGGATTTGCGCGTTGACGAGTATCTGAAAGTCCGCGCCAAGCTCAAGGGCATTCCGCGCTCCGAAGTGGCGAACGCCGTTGAGGAGGTCATGGAGATATGCCAGCTAAACCGCAAGGCGTATCGGAAAATAATAGGGAATTTGTCCAAGGGGTTTAGGCAGCGCGTGGGCATTGCCGACGCAATTTTGGCCCACCCCGATGTCATCATTATGGACGAACCCACAATCGGGCTTGACCCGCACCAGATTATGGCCATTCGCGAGCTGATAAATTCGCTGAGGGGAAAGATGAGCGTGATAATAAGCTCGCATATTCTTCCGGAAATAGAGCTTGTTTGCGACAGAGTTATAATTATCAATCAGGGGTCGATAGTCGCGAGCGGAACGTCGGAGACTTTGCGCAACGAGTTTATCGGTTCTGACAGGTATTGCGCGGTTTTGCGCATGGACGCGTCGGCAATGGGCGCGGCGTTGAAAACGTTCGCACCCGACTGCGTGTTGGAGTCCACAAAAGACGCGGGCGGCGGGTTTTTCGAACACACTTTGAAAGCCCCCGCAAATTCGCATCTGGGGGAACTTCTCATCGGAGAGTTGTCTAAGGATTCGTCGAATATGCTTCGCGAGGTGTCGTTTAAAAGGCCGAGTCTCGAGGAAATATTCATGGCGGCAACCCGCCGCAGTTGGGAGCAGATTTTGTCTTCGCAAAGTAGGGCTGAAAAACAATGAGGAAATTTATAATACTTTTGCGGCATCAAATATGGCTTATGGCGATTTCGTCGTCCACATATTTCGCGGCGTTTCTGTTTTTGGGATTTATGGCGGCGGCGTTTTTGTGGACAATCCACAGCGTAAGCATTGTGCCGGAGAAGGAGTCGCCCACGGCTCTGTTTTTGAACATATTTTGGCTCCCCGTTCTGTTTATGGTGCCGCTGCTTACAATGCGCAGTATTTCCGACGAGCTCAGGCGCGGAACGCTTGCGAGTCTTATGTCTACGGCGGTGTCGGCTTGGCAGATTGTGCTTTCCAAGTTTTTGGCGTGCTACATTTTCTATGTGTTGCTGTGGCTGCTTACGCTCGTGTATGTAGCCGTTGCGTGCGTGTATCTGCCGCATGTGGGCGCTAGAGACTTTTTCGAGCCTTCGCAGTTGGTGTCGGGCTACAGCTTCGTTTTTCTGACGGGAGCCGCATACATTTCCATAGGCATATTCGCAAGCTCGCTTACGCGGACTACCCTTGTGGCGGGAATGCTGTCTTTTGGCATGTTGTTTTTCTTCGTCGTGGGTGCGGGCGTGTTGGAGAGCCTGAACATTTCCGGTGGCGGATTTTCGGGATATCTCGTGCGCGCGTCGGGAAATTTGCACACATTCAGACAGCTTGAAAATTTCAATAATTCGCTTATCGATACGCGCCCGTTCTTCTTCTACCTCAGCACGGTGGGCGTTTTTTTGGCGATAACGTGCCTGATTACGGAGTCCAAAAACAGATAGCATGAACCTCGACGACTTTAAAATTACAACGCGCATACGCAAACTGAATTTGTTTGCGCAGGTGGTCCTCGGCGTTTCGCTCTACTTGGGGCTAAACTACGTCGCGGCGCGCCACTACGCGCGGTTCGACTTTTCCGAAAGCAGGCGGAATTCGCTTTCGCCGGAGAGTGTCGCGTATATAAAGAACCTCAAAACGCCGATTGATTTGTATGTTGTGGTGTCCACAAAAAACAGGGCGAATGAAAACATGTCGGTTCTCAACGACCTGCGGCTGTTCCTGAACCAGTATGCGTATGAGTCGAAACGGCCGAACAAAATTTCGGTGAAGTTTGTCGACGCAACGCGCGAGAACCTGAAAACGGAAGACTTGGTGAAGCGTTTCGGGCAGAATATCGACAACTGCGTGATTGTATCGGGCAAGCTCCGCTACAAAATAATTCCGATTTCCGATTTCTACACGATTGTGGACAAGTCGAAGAAGGAGTTCAACGGGGAGTCGCTTATGAGTTCGGCGATACTGAGCGTTTCAAGCCCGAAGCAGTCGAAAATCTATTTCACGCGCGGGCACGGAGAGGCGGATATTTTCGACACAAATCCCATTTCGGGTTTGTCGTCGTTTTCGGCGGTGTTGCAGTCGCAGAACTTCAAGCTTGAGCCGCTCGAAATCAACAGGGCCGATTCCGTTCCCTCCGACGCCGACATGCTCGTGATTGCCGCCCCCAACACGCCGTTTTCGGCGTTCGAGGTGGAGCAAATCAGAAAATATCTGCTCAAAAGCAACGGGAGAGTCGTGGTGTTCCTCAAAATGGGCGGGTTGCGTGGGCTTGACGAAATCCTCTACGAATGGGGCTTGCGCAGCGACAATATGCTTGTTGTCGATTCGGGCGGCGATTTCAAAAATTCGGACGGAGACTTGATTGCGCGCACCTTCCCCCAGAAATCCCACCCAATCGTAAAGTATTTGATAGCTACAGAAATGCCCGTGCAGTTCGGCTCGGCGCGTCCAGTCCGTCCCGATATGGGCGCGCCCGAAGACGCTTTGCTGAAACTTGACTACCTCATTTTAAGCTCGCCCTCAAGCTGGGCGGAGAAGGCATACGGCGCGGGCGGCTACGCGTTTGACGATTCCACTGACCTCCGCGGGCCTGTCCCCCTTGCAATGGTTGCAAGCAGAACCGGCAGCAACGAACTTGGGCTTGCTATCCCCGGCGGAAAGCTTGCCGTCTTCGGCGACGAAACTTTTGTGGCAAACAAGTGGTTCAACCACTTGGGCAATTCCATTTTGGCAATCAACACTATAAATTGGATGTTCGACGACGGGCGAATGCTAAACATTCCGCCGCGTAAAATGAAGACGTATTCCCTTACTGTTTCAAGCAACCAGTATTTGGGGTTGGCGTTGCGGCTGTTTGCGCTGCCGTGCGCGATATTGGCGCTGGGAATGACGGTGTCGTTCGTCCGCAGAAATTGAGGTTAATATGAGATTCCGTCTTACAGTTTTTTTGTTGTTGGCGAACGCGGTTTTGCTGTTTCTTATCTGGTCTTTCGGCGGCTCTTCGGAAAGGGCGTCGGGCAAGCAGTCGGCAAACAGGATTGTCGATTTTTCGTATCTCGAAATTTCGGGCAGAAACGTCGATAAGCCGCGCGTGCTGAAATTTGAAAACAACCAGTGGCGCATTGTTTCCCCAATCGAGTGGAAGGCGAACCTGTTCGCCGTAAACAGGATAAAAACGCAGATGGAGTTCCTCGACCGGCAGACAAGTTTCTCCTTTGCAGAGGCTTTGCGAGCGGGGCATTCGCCCGAAGAATACGGGTTGAACGACCCTCTCTACGTTCTGCGTTTCGGCAGCGCCTCGAAAACAAACACGATAAAAATCGGTAAAAGCACGGCTTTGGGCGGGCGTTTCTATCTGCTTGACGAGTCCGCCGACAGCGTCGTGGTTGTGGACGGCGAAACGGTGGATTCGCTCATTCAGGATATGGAACGCCTGCGCGACCAGACCGTTTTCAACATTTCCAAATACGAAATTTCCGCGTTTTCCGTGCGTTTTCCCGTCTCGAAAAACGACGCCGAATTCAGGCGCGTCGGGCTTGTGAAGGAATCGGGCAGCTGGCGGTTCGAAACGCCGATTGTGGCCTCCGCAGACGCCGCCGAGGTGGACGCGTTCCTGAACGATTTAAGCAAGCTTGTCGCGCTGAATTTCTCGGTCGGCAAAAAGCAGAAAACGGGTTTCGAATTGTTTTCGCTGCCGTGGGCGATAACGCTGCAGGGCTTGAACAAAAGGGAGGTTCTGCTCTTGGGCGAAACGACCGACGACGGCAAACAGGTGTTTGCGCGTTTCGAAAACAATCCCACAATCTTCGCCGTGGACGCGTCGATTCTCGACAGAATAGAGCACCTGCAAACTTCCCTTCGCGACAAGGTTGTGCTCAGAACGTCGCCCTCGCGCGTCACGGGAATAGACATTTCAGAAAACGGCAAAAAAATCGGCCTGCGCAAAGTAAAGGACGGCAACTGGGAGGTAATTGCCCAGAACGGCAAAACTGTTCTCGCGAACTTGGCGTTGGTAAACAAGCTTCTGCTGAAGCTCGAGGCGGTTCGCGCGCAGGAGTTTGTGGCCGACAACGCCCGCCTCAAGCAATACGGAATAGACGGAGATTCGCTCAAAATTTCAGTCCTCGACGGCAATTCGGAAAAACCGGTGTCGATTTCGATAGGTTCGGCATACAAGGCGCAGGGCAAATTCTACCGCCGCTATGCTACCGTTGACGGGCATTCGGTGTTCGGCATTGGGCTTGACCTGCCGAACCTCGCCGTTGCCGACGCGCTGCAGTTCCGCAATGCGCTCGTTGCTTCGCTCGACGGCGCGGAGATTGAGTCGCTGAAAATCGAAAATCTCGAAACGGCGAAGACTGTGTTCGAAACCGCCTTCAAAGACGGCAAACCCGATAGGACGCTTTCAAAGCGCGATTCCGACGCGCTGCGCGCGCTTGCGGCGTTCGCCCAAAACACTGTTGCGGGTTCTTGGACGGGACGCGCGTTTAACGAAATCGGCGTGGAGGTCGATAAAAACAAAATCGAAAAATGGAACTACGCATTGACAGTCCGCTACCTGCCGAAGTCGGCGCAGAAGCCGCTACTCCGCCGCTGGCTGTTTACCAAGCGCATAGGCGCGACCGTCCAGTATTGCAGCGTAGGGGGGTTCGACGCCTTGTTCTTCCCCGAACCCGCGCTGATAAACGCGTTGTTCGAACTGTCCCAAGAGAAAGCCCAGCCGCCGCAGCTCGACAATCCCGAACCTGTAGCTCCGCAAAAAAAGTAGGGTGCGCATGAGGAATACTGTCGGAAAATTCTGGGGTTTTCTGAAGATTCTCAACGCCTTTTTGTGCGCAAGCGCGCTCTGCCTTTCGGCGGTGTTGTATTGCGCCGTGTTCGAAAAATACATTCCCGTTCCCGATTCGCTGCTTGAAAAAATTCTCGCCTATGCAGGCGCAAACGGACTGGAAATCGAATTTTCTTCGGCGGGATTGGGGGCGGATTTTTCGGTCGTTGCCGAAAACGTTTCGGTGCGCGCGCACGGAATGCCGCGCGGGTTTTTCTCGGCGGAGAGCGTCAACGTGAAGCTCGATTTCCGGAGGCTGTTGACCGCGCCCGTCAGGCGCGTAGAGATTGCGGGGGCGTCGGCTTTCCCGTCGCAAAACGGCGACGCGCTCGTGCGCGACATCAACGCCGCCGTTGCGCTTTCCGGCGGCAACTACAGGGTGGAAAACCTGCGCTTGAAGTTTCGGAATCTGAACGTTTCGGTCAGCGGCGCGGTGGAGAAAAATTTTTCAACCGCCGATTTCGAAAATATCGCGCAAATTCTTTCGGGATATTTTTCGCCGCAAGAAAAAGCGGTGTCCCCTGCGGGAAAACAGTCTGCCCCCGTATCAGCCGAAGCCGCCGAGCCGCCGCGAAACATTGCCGTGCTTGTGCGCAACGCCGACATTGCGCTTTCGGAGGCAGCGCGCGAAATAGACAAATATTCGTCGGCGTTCGAGTATCCGTTTTTGACAGTAGAGTTCGGGCTGCTCGGCGGCGGGCGCAACTTCGTCCGCGTGCGGCTCGACTCCAACAAAGCCGACATTTCCGCATTCGGCGTGCCCGCGCAACTGGACGAAGTTTTGGCGTCGCTTAGCTACGCGAACACTGAAACGCGCGAGCGCATAACGCTTTCGTTTTCGGCGGCCGGCGTAAGAAGCGGCGCGTATCCGGTTTCGGCGCAAAAGCTCGAAGCGCGCGCCGGCGTGAACGTAAACGCCAAGGAGGTTGCCCTTTTCGACGTGGAGGCTTCGGCGGGACGGCTTGAATACGACGGCACGGGTTTGGACGGGGTCGCGGTCTCCAAACGCCTCCTATCCAAAACGTCGTTTGTCGATGACTGGTATTTTCTGCTTTCGCTCGGCAACCGCAGGCTGGGCGGAAAAGTTGACGTTAAAGACGGCGTTGTATCGTGCAGTTTTTCAGGAAGCGTCAATCCGGAGCCCCTGTTCGGGAGGCGCGAACTTGCCGACGTTCCCGAAATGCGCGATTTCGCCTTTCCGCACGGTATCGACCTAAGCGGCAGCGCGGAATACAAATTAGGCGCGGCGTTTCCCAAGCTGTCGGCCTCGATTGGGGCGGCGGACTGCGAAATCATGGGGCTTGCAATAGACCGCGTCCGCGCCGACATCGACTTTGCCGACGGCGTGCTTGCGTGTTCGGAAATCGACGCGCTTTCGAAGGAGGGCTGGCGCGCGCGCGGCAGCTATTTGCAGAATTTCATCGACAACAAATACGACATCTGCATTACGGGGCGACTCCGCCCGATGGCAATAGCCCACTTCATGGAACCGTGGTGGACAAAAGTAATGGGCGCGTTCACATTCAAAAAGGGCGCGCAAATGCCGTTTGCCGACGTTCGCGTCGAGGGGGCGTGGGGCGCGCCCGAAAACATCTGGTGCTTCGGCTATGTGCGCGGCGAAAACGCGCTCTACAACGGGTGCGAATTCGATTCGTTTTCAATGAACATCTGGGTCAACCCCGGGCGCATAAGCATTTACGATATCGACTTGTCGGCGGGCGGCGGCTCGCGCAGGGGGGCGTGTTCAATAGAGTGGCTTTACGGCGCGGGCGGGCTTACGTCATACGAAAAGCAGCGCCTGTTTTTCGAATCAACGCTCGACGCCAAAGAACTGCTTGCCCTCGGCGGAAGCGACGCCCAAGCCGTGCTCGACGCCGTTTCGTTTTCCGCCCCGCCGCGCCTTATTTTAAGCGGAGTGATGGCGAACGAATCAAACAATCCGAAAAAAATGCGCGATGTTTTCAACGCGGAGGTTTGGGCGAAGGATTTGCAGGTTGACGTGATAAAAATAACGGACGCCCATTTCTTTGTGGCAACCGACAAAATCCTCACCGACATCTACGGCGCGGATTTCGTCTTCTGCGGAGGCAGGGCGGAGGGCGGCGTGGTGCTGGAGAAAGTCGGCAAAAGCATTGTAGCAGACGGGTTCGCAAAGGCCCGCAACATGGAGCAGGACAAATTTTTCGACTTCCTCGCGTCGTTGGGCGAGGGCGGAAAGGCATCGGAGCCTCTCTTCGGTAGCGACAAAGGCGGCTTTGTAACCGCCGACATAAAACTGCGCGGCGACATCGAAAACATGGCTTTTGCCGAAGGGTCGGGAAACGTGTCTATTGAAAATCCCGATTTTTTAAAGCTCAATTTATTCGGGGCAATCTCGAAGGCGTTTTCGGCAGTCGGGCTTCCCGTGGGGGCTTTCGACATCACGAACGTCCGCGCGGAGCTTGAGCTTTCTTCGGGCGAATTGAAACTCGCTCCGCTCGAAATTTCGGGTCCTTCAATGCGTGTGATAGGCGCGACCGTCTACGCCTTTTCCGACGACACCGTGCGCGGGGAACTGAAGGCATATCCGTTCGACAACGTCCGCAGCGCGCTCGTTTCGGCGGTGAACAGGGTCGTCAATCCGATTATGGACTCCGTGCGCGTTTCGGTTTCGGGCACTATTTCGGACCCCAAATTCTCAGCAAGAATCACGCCCGTAGACATAATACGCAGCGAGGAGAAAGTAATCGAGCGCATCGACGGCGCGCTGTGATATTTTCTTGTAAAAAATAAAAAGCGTCCTAGTCTGCAACCACTATGAGTAATGATGGAAAATTGTTGTGCGGCGTTGTGGGCGTCGGGTATCTCGGCCAACACCACGCCAGAATTTATTCCGAACTCGATTCGGCGGAACTTGTGGGCGTGTTCGATAACAACCCCGCCCGTGCCGCTGAAATTGCGCAAAAATACAACTGCAAAGTCTTCGATTCAGTCGCGGAACTCGGCGACGCCTGCGACGCCGTAAGCGTAGTTGTTCCCACCGACCGCCACACGGAAGTGGCCATGCCGCTTCTGGAGCAGAACTGCGATCTGCTCATAGAAAAGCCCATTTGCACGTCGGTTGCCGACGCACGCGAGATTGTCAAAAAAGCGCGAGAAAAAAACCTCATCGTGCAGGTCGGACACATAGAGCATTTCAACCCCGTGATGGGTTTTATGGAAAAGCACGTAGACCACCCGCGCTTCATCACCGCCGACAGGCTCGCGCCGTTTAACGTGCGCGGTTCGGAAGTGGGGGTTGTTCTCGACCTGATGATTCACGATATCGGCATTGTCCTCAAGCTTGCAAATTCGCCCGTGGAGCGCATAGAGGCAATCGGCGTGAATGTCGTAAGCAAAACAGAGGACATTGCAAACGCAAGAATAGTCTTCAAAAACAAGTGCGTTGCAAACCTCAACGTCAGCCGCGTAAGCTTCAAGAAACTCCGCGAAATAAGAGTGTTCCAGCAGGGAATGTATATGTCGCTTGACTTCATGAACCAGAAGGGGCATATGGTCAAAATCAACGGGCTTACCGACATCGTCCCCGAGGAAGTTCCGTTCGAAAAGCGCGAACCGCTCAAGTCGGAGTTGGCGAGCTTTGTCGATTGCGTAAAATACAAGAAAAACCCGAAGGTTGACGCCACTCTGGGGCTTTCGGCGCTCGAGGTCGCGCTCGAGATAGAACGCCAGATTTACGAACTAATAAAAAATAAATGAGCGACGTTCTGAAGATGCGCAAGTTCGCATTCGCCGCCCCGCGCGATGGTTCGTGCGACGTTCTCGTTTTGGCGGGCGAACATTCCGGCGACGAGCAGGCGGCGCGAATGGTGCTTGAGGCGCGCAAAAAAAATCCCGACTTGAAAGTCTGCGCGTTTGGCGGCGGCGCGCTTGCGGCTGCGGGCGCGCAGTTGCTGTTCGACTTTACGGGCTTTTCCGTCGTGGGGCTTATGGAGGTGCTCAAAAACATTTCGTTTTTTTCGGCACTGGGCAGCGCCATTGTCGATTGGATTCAGACATACCGCCCAAAGGCCGTCTGCTTTGTGGACTATCCCGGCTTCAACCTGCGCCTTGCCGACACTCTCTGCAAGCGCGGAATTGCCGTCAAGGGCGGCGGAAACGTAAAATTGCTGTATTACATCAGCCCCCAAATCTGGGCGTGGAAGTCTTCGCGCAGGTTCAAGATGGCGAAAATGCTCGATTCGCTCGCCGTGATTTTCCCGTTCGAAACGAAGTGCTACGCCGATACTTCGCTTAAAGCCGATTTCGTGGGACACCCGTTTCTCGCCGAAGGCTACGTTCCGCCCGTGCGGTATTCGTCCGACGGCGACATTTTGCTGCTTGCGGGCAGCCGCGAAATTGCCGTCTCGCGCATTTTCCCGATTCTGCTTAAAACAATGCGCCTGCTTGGGGGCGAACGCGCCGTTGCGCTGTGTCCGAGCCAAGCCATACGCGCCGTCCTTGAAAACTGCCTTGCAAAATTCCCCGATTTGGCGGACAGGGTAAGGATTGTCGGCAGGTCGGCACTGCCGCTGGCGGCAAAAGGCGTGATGATGAGTTCGGGAACGATGTCGCTTTCGTGCTGTCTTGCGGGCATTCCGGGGGCTATCGTCTACAGGGCTAATCCGCTCACCTACATTTGCGGGCGAATGGTTGTGAACATAGAATACCTCGGCATAGCCAACATTCTGCTCGACAAGCCCGCATGGCGCGAGTTCATTCAGTTCGACGCCTCCGCCGAAAAAATTGCCGCGTATATGAAAACGGCAATCACCCAGCGTGGGAAATACGCCGCCTACGCGCGCGAACTGTTCTCGCTTCTGCGGGCGGAGGCCGAACACGACGCCTCCGACTGGCTTTTGCGCAACGTTTTTGTCTGAACTCCGCCGTTTTCCCATCGCTTTCGGCGGCGTTTTGCCGAAAAATTTGGTTGATAGTGTCGCCGAAATGCTATTGATTGGCGGAGTTGTTTTTTTTAATATATCCACAAGCGCAAAAGGAACAGATGAGAATCCAAAAATACATTTCTCAGTGCGGAATATGCAGCCGCAGGGAGGCCGAGCGTAAAATAGAGGAGGGGCTTGTTTTCGTAAACGGCGAACCCGCTTCGATAGGGCAGGACATCGACCCCGAGACCGACAAGGTCGTAGTTGACGGCGAGCGCGCAAAGGGTATCGTGGAGGAAAAATACGTTTTGGCTATGAACAAGCCCAAGGGCTGTCTGTGCTCGAATTCCGACCCGTTCGAAGCCAAAACCGTGTTCGACCTCCTCCCCGAACCGTTTTCGGAAATGAAACTGTTTTGTTGCGGCAGGCTCGACAAAAATTCGAAAGGGTTGCTCATTCTTACAAACGACGGCGATTTGGCGAACAAAATTACCCACCCGTCAAGCGACATTACAAAACGCTACCACGTCATGCTAAACCGTCCCCTCGACGAAAAAATAATTCCCGCGCTTCTGCGCGGCGTAAAATGCGAGGGCGAAACCCTACGCGCAGAGCGGATTATACCCGACGCCTCCGGTTCGGAAAACGCCGCGCGCAGGGCGGAAGTGTGGCTCAAGCAGGGCAGAAAGCGCGAAATCCGCAGAATGTTCGAGGCTATGGGCTACTTCGTCAAAGAGCTTAAACGTGTGCAAATAGGCGGGTTTGTGCTCAAGCGCATTCCCGAGGGCGCGATAAAAATACTCGGCAAAAAAGACATTCAGAAACTTTTGGAAAGGTAGACCGTTATGGACAAAGAGCAGATTTTCGACAGCGTGGAAGCGTGCCTTGAAGATTTCGCCGCGGGCAAAATAATAATCATCACCGACGACGAAAACAGGGAAAACGAGGGCGATATGATTGTTGCGGGCTCGCTCGTAACGCCCGAGATTGTCAATACAATGTTGCGTTTTGCGCGCGGACTCATCTGCGTGCCCACCACGGGCGAAAGGCTCGCCCAGCTGGGTATCGACGATATGGTGCGCCTTAACCGCGACAAAAAAGGCACGGCGTTCACCGTTACCGTTGACGCCGCCGAGGGAATCACAACGGGTATCAGCGCGTTCGACAGAGCCAAGACAATAAAGCTCATGGCGGATATGTCGTCAACCGCTGCCGACTTCGTTACCCCCGGCCATCTCAACCCGCTGCGCGCCCGCGCTGGCGGCGTTCTGGAGCGTTCGGGGCACACGGAGGCGGCGGTCGATATGACGCGCCTTGCGGGGCTTCCCCCGTGCGCGGCAATCTGCGAAATTTTGAAGGACGACGGCACAATGGCGCGTCTGCCCGACTTGGTAGAATTCAAAAAACGCCACAATATGAAGCTTATGAGCGTGGCGTCGCTTATCGAATACAGGCTTAAAACCGACTCCTTGGTAAAGCTTGTGGGCAGCAGACCGTTCGATACAAAATACGGGCGTTTCACGCTCTCGACTTTTCGCGCAACCGACGGGCGTGCACATTTCGCGCTTTCGCTCGGGAAAATCGACGCCGCACCCGCCCTTGTGCGCGTCCACTCCGAAAACGTCTTTGCCGATTTGTTCAGACCCGCGGGCGAACGTTCGGCGTCGGATTCGTTCGAGGCGGCGATGAAGGCTGTCGCCGAGGCGGGACGCGGCGCGCTTGTGTATGTGAGCCTTCCCGATTCGGGCGTGAATGTCCCCGAGGGCGTTTCGGTTTCTCCCAATATGCGCGATTACGGAATGGGCGCGCAGATTTTGCGCGAGCTCGGCTTTAAGAAAATCAGACTGCTGACGACAAACATCGGCAGACACGCACTCTCCGAAGGCTTCGGTCTGGAGATTGTGGAGGAAATCAAAATATAGGAACGCAATGAGTTTGGACAGGGGGCAAATGCCCAGCATAAATGTAAAGGGGTTGCGCGTGGCGGTTGCCGCGTCGCGCTTTAACAAGGAACTTGTGGACGCGCTTTTGTGCGACGCCGTTCGGACAATGACAGACAGGGGCATCGCGCCCGAAGACATCGAAGTTGTGCGCGTTCCGGGGGCGGCAGAGATTCCGTTCGCGTGTAAAACAATGATTGAAGGCGGCAAGTTCGACGCCGCCGTAGGGCTTGGCGTTGTGGTCGCAGGCGACACCCCGCACCATATGATAATAGCCCATTCCACGGCAATCGCGCTTCAGGCGGCAGCCGCCGAAACGGGCGTTCCCACAATCAACGGCATAATTGTTGCAAACAACCGCGAGCAGGCGCAGGCGCGCACTGTGGGCGAAATTGCCCGCGGGGCGGAATTCGCCGAGGCCGCAATGGAGATGGCGTTTTTCAAACACAAGATGTCGGCGGCGCGGTAGTGCGGCGCGGATTCGGAAAACGAAAAATCGGACATACCGACGCAAAAACAAAAAATCTTATGGAGACAGAAACTAAAAACCAGAAGCTTGCAAGCCGCCGCGAAAACAGAATTGCGGCAATGCAATTTTTGTATATGCAGCTTGTAAGCGGCGCAAATACTGCCGACGACCTCGCCGCGTTTTTCGAGT
>JAEXGH010000028.1 GCA_023450935.1 Verrucomicrobiota bacterium
TTTATTTTATTTGGTTTTCATAAACTACCCCCCCCCCCAGAAATTTGCAAGTATTTTTTATATTATTTTCCGCGCGGAAAATCCCAAGTTTTTCAACCCCCTAAAACACTTTATTGTTGACTGCCAAAAACGCGCTTTGTAGTATAAATACAGTTTACAATATAAAATACGTTATGAAAAAGATATTTTGCACAATTCTTTCTGTAGTGGCATTGGCATGTTTTGCCAAGCAGGACATCAAGTCGGAAATATTCAAGGACGGAGACAACTTCTGTCTGGTCGGCGACAGCATCACCCACGGCGGGTTCTACACGCAAAGCCTGCTCAACTACTACGCCACGCGTTTTCCGCGGACGAAAATAAACTTCTACAACTTCGGCGTAAGCGGCGACTACTGCGGCGGAATCTTGGACAGAATAGATACCGACATTTCCAAAGTCAAGGCCGACGTCTACACGCTTATGATTGGAATGAACGATGTAGGCAGAACGAAATTCTCCCCCAAAAACGCCGACGACCCGAAGCTTCAAAAGAAAATAGCCGACACGCGCAAGGTCTACTCCGAACAGCTCAAGAAGGTTGTTGACTACCTCGCTGCGCACGCGCCCAAACTTATCATTTTCACTCCCTCAATCTACGACCAAGTTTCGGCGTCGAAAACCGAAAACTACAAAGGCGTAAACGACGAACTTTTCCAATTCGGCGAAATCGGTCGTGCCTACGCCAAAGAGCTGAACGCGCCCGTTGTTGATATGTGGGCGGCCACCAACGAAGTCAACAACGCCCTTGTGAAAATCGACCCGAAAAAGTCGGTGGTTTCCGAAGACCGCGTCCACCCCGACTTTGCGGGGGGCTACGTCATGGCGGCGAAATTTTTGACAGACATGAAAGAGCCTACGCTCGTTTCGGAAACGGTAATAGACGCGCTCAAAAAAACGGCGACCGCAAAAAACGCCGACTTGTCCGACGTGCAGTTCGGCAAAAAAATCTCGTTTATCTCGTATGAATACGCGCTGCCCTTCGCCCTTGCCGACGAACAAAAGCAGGTTGAACAAATTGTGAAATTCTCCGAAACGCACAATCGCCAGATTCTCGCGGTAAAAGGGCTTGAACAGGGTAAATACGCGCTTTCAATAGACGGCATGAAAATCGGCGAGTTTTCCGCGCAACAGCTGCAAAACGGCGTCAACCTTGCGGAGTTCGACACCCCGCAAATGAGGCAGGCAAAGGACGTTGAAAAACTCTGCCGCGAATACAAAATTGCCGCGCGGCGCGCGCGCGGAATTGTTGCTACGGAATTTTTCGGCAAGTTCAAAAAGCTCGGGTTAAAAACCGACGAAGAACGTATTGCAAAGGCGCGCGAGCTTGCCGAAACAACAAAACACAGGTATATAAGGTCCCTTTACAAAAAATACCCGAACAATAAACCCAGACAGAAAGAGTTCGAGAAGGCGGCTCTCGACGCGCAGGCAAGAGTGTATCTGAACGCCCAGCCCGTCACGCATAGATTCGTAATCGAAAAGATTTAGCGGGAAGATTGTAGACCGATATTTTGCATGTATAGAATCCGGCGCGCCCCGATGTTTGTCGGCGGCGCGCTTTTTTTGCGGATAAAACTCCGCACGCACGCGCCCTACTTCAGCAGCCTTATTCGAACGCCCTACTTAAACTAAAGTCAAAGGCGGATTGAGTTCACTCAATCGACGCCACTTTAGGAAATGTAAAAGAATCATAAATACTCGGGGCGCATGGGCGGATTGACAAACGCGGTAGCGGCGGGGTCGCCGACGCAGCGCATATTGGCGGAGTCCCAAGTGATGGGGCGGCCTGTCTGGAGCGTTATGTTGCCGAGCTGGACAATTTCGGAGAGCGGCCCCGCAACAGAGAAATCTGAGTTGCATTTTTTGACATCGCCTGCTATGCCCTGCAAAAAGTTCAGTCGGTGGTCGGTGTTGGCAAAGCCCGCGGTGCGCGCGGCGAGCTTCTCGACAAATTCTGCTTCGCGCTTTTTCGGCAAAATTACGGGCTTGCCCTTCAAGTGCATCGCCGGCGAATAAATCGCGCCCTCCGTGCCGATTATGAACATTCCGTCGGGCGAAAGCTGTGCGTAGCCGCGGCGCATATCGGTATATTCTTTGGGGAGCGGCGGCAGGAAAGAGGTGTCGTAGTCGGCAGGGAATTCGCCGTTTTCGTCGGGGCGAATGACGCCGCTATACCACGTTATTTTAATCGGCTTGCCGAACCTGCTTGTGGGAAATTCGTAAACAACTTCGTCCTGAAGGGGGACACACAGCGACGTTCCACCGCGCTGGCGCGAGCTGACTCGAGATGGCGCGGGAAGGTCGAACGCGGTAATCGGAATGTCGAGAATATGGCAGCCGATGTCGCCCAAAGAGCCGCTGCCGAATTTGAAAAACCTGCGCCAGTTAAGCGGAACAACGGCATCGTAGTAGTCGGAATACTCGGTAGTATTCAGCCATTTGTCCCAGTCGAGAGTGGGCGGAATGGGATCGGGCTTCGGCCAGACTTTCCAGCCTTTCGGCCGCTGGTTGCAACCGATATACGGGCGGCACGTCCACGCGACGACCTCCTTGACTTCGCCAATCGCGCCCGCGTCAACAAATTCGCGGACGTAGTCGATACCGCAGCAGCTGTGGACAAAGTTGCCCATCTGCGTTGCAAGCCCAGCCTTCGCCGCCGCCTGCGTGAGAGCACGCGTCTGCCCAACCGAGTAGCACAGCGGCTTTTCAACATACACGGGCAGCTTGTGCCTGAGCGCGCACATCGCTATTGCAAAGTGGGAGTTGTCGGGAGTGGAAATGACTACGCCGTCGAGCTTGCCCTCGAGTTCGGTAAACATTTCGCGGTAGTCCAAAAATTTGCGCGCGTTGGGGGCATAGAGACGCTGCGCTTTTGCGCCGTATTTTGAATCGACATCGCAAACGGCCTCGCAGTGCTGCCCCAGCTCTTTGAGCAAAATCCGCATATTCGCCCCGCCCATGAGCCCCGTGCCCACAAACGCAAGCTTCATTTCGCCGTTTTTGTAGAACTGCTTGTCCTTGTCCGCGCCTAATACGTTCGGCGACAACGCCGCCGCGGCGGCGGCAACCGACATGTTTTTCAGGAACAGTCTTCTGTCCATTTCTCCGATTTCCTCCGTTGTTATTTACTGATAGATTGATTGCATCCGCAAATTCTCGCGCGCAAAACAACCCTCAACACAGAGTATTATTCTACGGGCGCAACACACACGGTCAAGAAAAAATCGTTGACACCCATAGAAGTATGACAAAGAGTTGGCGCAATGAAAACGAGAAAAATTGCGAATATACTTTTGGCGGCGGCGGTCGTATTTTGCGCTACGGCGTGCCAAAGCGGCTTCGAGCAGTCGAAGACTTCGAAGCCCAGAAAAATCGCACTTCACAGCTATGTCTACCACAAATGTGCAACGCTTGAAGACGTTGTGGACGACGCCGCTTCAATGGGCGTCAACGGCGTGGTGCTTTCGCGCAGAATAAAACTCGGCAAATACCCGGACGCAAAAGTCGGCGTTGATATGACGGCTGAGCAGAAGGCGTATGTCAAAAAACTTTTCGCCGAAAACAAATTGGGAATCGCCTCGTTCGGCATAGGCGGCGATTTCATAAACGCGGACGAAGCCGACAAATATTTCGCGTTCTGCAAGGAAATGGGAATCCCGATTCTCACTTGGGAGGGGAACTACCGCAACATTCCGTCCCTCGACAAAAAGGCGGCGAAATACGGCGTCAAACTTGCAATCCACCACCACACGAAAGACTACAACAAAGACAACCTCTACAACGTGCCCGAAGCAATGCGCGCGCGTGTCAACGGTTTTGACAACGTGTTCGCGATTGTAGACAACGGACACTGGGCGAGGGAGAAAACCGACGCCGTGCGCGGCTACAGAACAATCGGCGACAAAATCATAATGCTGCACTTCAAGGACGTTGCAAAGTTCGGCGCGAAAGAGAAAACCGACGTTGCATTGGGCGAGGGCGTGCTGAACCTGCCCGAACTTTTGCGCACACTTGACGACATCGGCTTTGACGGCTACTTCGTGCTTGAAAACGAAACCGTTTTCGACAACCCCACGCCCACGATGCGCAAAAGCGTGAAATACCTGCGCAACCACTGACGCGCTCTCCCGCGTTTTTGCGCCCAACTCTTTGCGCTGTTGGATTCCCAACCGAAAGCTCGGGCGGCGCGCAAATAAAAAAAAGCCGCCCGACAATCAACTACCGCAGCAGACCGCAGACACAGCGCGGAGCAAACGCAAAAAGCCCCGACCCCGACTCACCAGTCGGCGGTTTTTTTTACCCCTACGCCCCGTCCGCAACAGAACAGAAACGACTTTATACGGGCGCAAAAAATGCCGGCAAAGTGTCGGCATTTTGTTTTGTGAATGTTTTTGTGCAAATGGCTATTGTTCCTTGAATTTCGCCACAAGTTCGTTGACTGTCGCCTTTGCGTCGCCGTAAATCATTCGGGTATTGGGGCGGAAGAAAAGCGCGTTTTCCAAGCCCGAGAACCCCGTTCCCTTGCCGCGTTTGAGCGCGAGAACCGTCTTCGCCTTGAACGCCTCGATAATCGGCATTCCGTAAATCGGGCTGCCTTTATCCTCCGCGGCGGCGGGGTTTACAACGTCGTTAGCGCCTATTACAATGGCAACGTCGGCGGTCTCCAAAATCCTGTTGGCTTCGTCCATTTCCTTGAGCTGTTCGTAGGGAACGTCGGCTTCAGCTAAAAGCACGTTCATATGCCCCGGCATACGCCCCGCCACGGGGTGGATTGCGAACGAAACCTCCGCGCCGTTGTTCTCCAAAATCGACGCCAATTCCTTGACTGCGTGCTGCGCCTGCGCCACCGCCATTCCGTATCCGGGGATAAAGACGACGTTCTGCGCCGCCTCCAAAACGTAATAGGCGTCGTCAACGCTCATCGGCTTCATTTCGCCATCGACCTTGTTCTTCGACGAACCCGCCGCCGAACCGAAGCCCGAGAACAACACGTTTGCAAGCGTCCTGTTCATCGACTTGCACATGATTACCGTCAAGATGACGCCGCTTGCACCCACTAAGCACCCCGCGACAATCAGCACGTTGTTTTCTATCACAAAACCCGCCGCCGAAGCCGCCAAGCCCGACAACGAATTAAGAAGGGAAATCACCACGGGCATATCGCCGCCGCCAATCGGCATAACTGCCGCAAAACCGAGCGCGAACGAAAGAACTACCGCGACAATCAGGCAAACGTGCGCCGCCGCTGCATTCCCCCAAAACGAAAACGCTACCGACGCCGCAAGCATTGCCGCGGCAATCGACGCATTGACCGCCTTCTGCCCCGCAAAAACCTGCGCCCTGCCCGAAATTTTACCCGAGAGCTTGCCCCACGCATAGACGCTTCCCGTAAAGGTGACGCCGCCGATTACAACCGCCAATACCGTTGAAACGCGCGTAAAAAGCTGAACATCTTCCGACTGGGCAACCGCCTTGAAGTAGAAGTCCGCCCAGCCTACAAGCAGGCTCGCCAAGCCTCCGAATCCGTTAAGCATCGCGACCATTTCGGGCATTGCCGTCATCTTCACGCGCTTTGCCTGAACAAAACCTATCAGCCCGCCGAGCAGCAAACCGCCGCCCAAAAACAGCCATGCCGAATAGTCGGCGGCGTCGAGAATCTGCCTGTCGAAAAGCGTTACGACGACCGCCAACAGCATACCCGCCGCCGAGATGAAATTACCCCTGCGCGCGGTATCGGCTTTGCCGAGCATCTTGATGCCGATTATGAAAAGCACCGAAGATACGATATACGAAAAATTGACAAACTCCGAGAGAAAATCCTGATTCATATTATTTATCTCCCTTCTTCTTGAACATGGCAAACATTCTGTCGGTCACCATATAGCCGCCCACGACGTTTATAGTTGCAAGCACCAAAGCCGCAAAGCCGAGAATTGTCGCGAACGTGCTGTTGGCCGTTCCCGCCGTGGCAATCAGCGCGCCCACAATCGTGATTCCGCTGATTGCGTTTGAGCCGCTCATAAGCGGGGTGTGCAGCTGGCTGGGCACTTTGGATATTAGTTCGAAACCCAAAAACGCCGCCAAAGTGAAAATAAACAACAACAGTATTATATTCATTTTGCAAAACAGTTGAAATTACACAAAGCGCGAATCGGTGATTTTGCCGTCCGCAACCACCACGCTCGACTTCATAATCGGGTCGTCGAGGTTGATTTTAAATTCTCCGTCGGCCGTGAAGTGCGAAATGTAGTTGACGACGTTCGAGCTGAACATCTGGCTTGCCGTTGCGGGAACGCGCGCCTCCAAGCAGGTGTCGCCGATAATCATCACGCCGTTGGGCGTCATCACGATTTCGTCGGGCTTTGAGCCGTCTACATTGCCGCCCGAAGCCGCCGCCATATCGACAATCACACTGCCCGGCTTCATTCCCGCGACCATTTCCGCAGTTATGATTCTGGGGGCTTTTCTGCCGAAAAGTTTCGCCGTTGTAATAATCACGTCGCTTTGCGCGCAGACTTTCGCCATTCCCTTGCGCTGGAGTTCGATTTGCTCGGGCGTAAGCTCTTTGGCATAGCCCTGCGCCGTCTGCCCCGTTTCGCCCAAGTCGATTTTCACGAATTTTGCGCCGAGACTTTTGACCTGCTCCTCTACTACGGGTCGGGTGTCGAACGCCTCCACGCGCGCGCCAAGACGCTTCGCCGTTGCTATTGCCTGCAACCCCGCGACACCCACGCCCACTATGAAAAACTTAAGCGGCGAGATAGTCCCCGCAGGCGTCATCATCATCGGCAGGATTTTGTTGAGAACCGAAGCCGCCTTTATGACGCTGTAGTAGCCCGCCAAATTCGACTGCGAACTTAACACGTCCATTTTCTGCGCGATTGTCGAACGGGGAATCATTTCGAAACTCGCGGCAAACACGCCCGCGTCGGCAAAAGCCTTTATAAGCGACTTTTCATTGAACGGGTCGAGCAGGCTCAGGTGGAACGAACCGCGTTTGAGCTTTGACACCTCTTCAAGCTGCGGTTTTCTGACGGCGACAACCATATCCGCCTGCCCCGCAACCGACGCGTCTACGATTTTCGCGCCCGAAGCCTTGTATGCCTCGTCCGAAAATCCGGCCTTCACGCCCGCGCCCGTTTCGACGCAAACGTTCCAGCCCGCGGCCGCCAACTTTGCCGCATCTGAGGGAATCACCGCCACTCGGGCTTCGCGCGGGTCCTTTTCCTTTACAACAAACAGTGTTTTCATTTTCCCTTTATTTAAAATTTATATCGTCCGTCGAAACGAGCTGCCATTTACTTTTTTTGCTTGTCCGCGCCTTCCTGCTCGGGTTCGGGCTCGGAAGTGTCCTCTTCGGATTCCTCCTCCAGCGAGGGCGGGTTTGTGTAATAGTTTTGATAGCTCTTGTCGTAATAATTCATGCTGTATATCGACGACGCACTCGAGCTTACCATGTTCATTATCGCGCCGAAAATCGGAATATTCGCCTTCATCAGGTTGAGAATGTGGTTTCTGATTATCTTGCGCTTTGCCGAATTGAATTTGACGATATAGATTACGCCGTCAACTGCGGGCATAATGGAAACGGCGTCGCTTACCGCGCCGACCGGCGGCGAGTCAACAAAGACTTTGTCGTATCTCTTACGGAGTTCCTGAAGCGTATTCAGGAATTCCTCCGAATTCAAGTCCTGCGTCGGATTGGCAACCCGCTTTTCGCAAACGAGAACGTCGAGGTTCGGGAAGAAGTCCTTAACTATTGCGTCGTCGAGCGGCAAGCCCTCTTCGATATGCGCAACCAAGCCCTTGTTTACTGTAATTCCGAGCGTTTTTCCCATGACGGGCAGACGCATATCGGCGTCTACTATAATTGTTTTTTCGCCGCTGATTGCGCAGGTGAAAGCCAAATTCGTAACGACAAAGCTCTTACCTTCCGACGGGGTGGTTGAGGTAAACAAAATCACTTTGGCGTCTTTTGTCATCGAATTAACCTTCAACGTGGAATAGAGAGAACGGAACGCCTCTGTAGTTGCGTGGTCGGCGTTTGAGGCCGCAACCATCGCCTTTTCCGAAGAATTAAGGCGTATTACTCTGGGAACGATTCCCAAAAGCGGAATGCCTATGATTGTTTCGATGTCATACGCGCTCTTCGCACGGTCGTCGAAGAACGTTACAAGGAACGCGACGCCCACGCCGCCTACAAGCCCCGCAACCACACCCAAGACGACGTTCAAAATGTAGTTGGGGCTGGAGGGTCTGAGCGAGGGAGAGGCGTGGTCGACAATGCGCGCGGGCTGGTTGATGAGCGAAACCTGCGCCAAGCGCACGTTCATAGACGCAATCAGCGACTGGTGCATACCCTCTGCCACTTGGCGTTCGCGCTCAATCGACTTGTAGACAATAGACTTTTTGCCCAAATCTATAATCTCGTTTTTCTTCTCCGTGAGGCGTTTTTGCGAATCCTCAAAATTCTTCAACGCGTTCTGGTAGGACGACTCCAACTTCTGCGAAGCATACGAAATAGCCGACCCAAGCTCGCTGTTTATCTGCGCCAAAGTTTTGCGCGCCTCTATCATCTTGGGGTGCTTTTCCTTGTAGCGTTTTTCGAGCGACGAAACAAAAACCTGCTGGGTGGTTCTATCCATAATCAGCTTGCTGACCTGCGGGAGGTCGGAAATAAACGGCAGCTCGCAAAGGTCTTTGCCGTCTCGCCTGTAGGCTTGAAGCATATTCCACTGGGTAGATATCGAATCGAGAACGCGTTTGTCGTTGGTGAGAATGGAATTCATCTCCTTGAGCTGCATTCTGTCCACGTCGTCGTCGCGGTCGAGCGAAACGGCCTTGTTCTTTTCCCTGTAGTCGATGAGCTTTTTGTCGAGCTCCTTTACCTTCGCCTCCTGCTGGGCTACTTTCGTGCGGAGTTCGTCAATCGACGTTATCAAGTTCTGCACCCGCGACTGGTGCGTAAATCTGATATACTCCGTGGCGAACAAATTGGCGATTTTCGCGGCGGTATATTTGTCGGGGTGCGTAAACGTAATGCGCACAAACAGCGTCATTCTTTCGGGAATAATCGACCTGTTTTCATACAGAAGTTCCTCCTCGCTCTTGGGAATGCCGATTGTGAACATATTTCTATACGGAGCCACGAACCTCTTGAGTTCGTCCTCCTTCAGGCGCGACTTCACCGCCGAGACAATCTCAAAGCTCTCCATGAGCTTCACCTGCGTGTTGAAGTCTTCCATCGACAAAACCGTGTCGTTTCTCGACCTCGACGCGTTCGCTCCCATTCCGTCGATTGGCGCTTCGCTGTCCCTCAAAATCTGGATTGAGGAGAACGACGTATAAAGCGGGGTTATTCTGAAAGTGTAAAGCAGCACGCCCGCAAGAATGATGAAGAACGTTATGATTACATACCAAATGCGCTCGCGCAAAATCATCATGTAGTCTTTGAACGTTCTGTTGGGGATTGCCCCCGCGCCGCCCTCGCCCGCCGCGGGAGCGGAGTTTGCGCCGTAACCGTAGCCGTAGCCGTAGCCGCCGTAGCCGTATGAGCCGTAGCCCGCTCCATAACCGCCGCCGTAGCCGCTAATCTTGCGCTTTTTTACAACCTTCTTGACTTTCGGCTGCTGCTGCAAATTGTCCGCTTGGGAATCCGCCTGCGCGCCGTCAAATTTGTTCTGTTCGTCTGCCATACTGAATTGAAAATTTTGAAATTAGAAAGCCGATTCCTGCACCTCTATGGTATCGCCGTCCTGAAGGGGGAAGTCGGTTGCGTTTTTGTCGTTGAGGATTGCGCGCAGGTCGATTTCGAACACGCGCATCGAGCCGTTCGGCATGCGGCGTTTTACGTTGATTGCCCTGTCTTTTGCAATGCGCGTAACACCTCCCGCGTTGGCGATTGCGCGCGAAAGAGTCAATTCCTCTTCATTGGGGAACACGACTTCCCCCGGGCGGCCCACCTGCCCGATTACATAGACTCTGCGGGGCGCGTATTGGAGAATGAAAATGGAGACGCTCGGGTTTACAAGATAGTCTTTCCCGTAAAGCTCCTGAAGCCTCTCCTGCGCCTGCGCCACCGTAAGGCCCGCCACGGGAACAACGCCTATAAGCGGCATTACCACGTTGCCTTCGGCACTGACTTTGTAGGTCGTGTTCAGATCGGGTTCTTGAAACACTTTTATATCGAGAACATCGAGCGGACAAAGTTTGTATGAGCCCGAAGTCGCCGCAAGCGCGCCGCATGCCGCCGCGAACAATGCGGTAAAGCAAACCGCGATTTTTTTGATAGCATTCATTGTCGAAAACATTCTAACAGCTTAATTAAAACAATATAAATACACTGCGACCACACAAACACAAAACGCAAACTAAGTCAACAAACTTTTTACCCACCGTCCACAAGCGCACGGCGTTTCGGACGGCGTCGCCGCTCGAAAACGCCCCCGACCGGCAGATGCGCGCAATGCAAAAAATTCGCCCGCAGACGCGGAATAAAAATATTGAAAAACGGCGGCGGTTTGTTATCTTGGGCGGACAACAATAAAAAAAGTTAGAAAAGACTTTGTTATGACTCATACAATCGACAACAGGATATTGCAACAAGCCGCAAACGAAGCAAGAGGTCTTGCCATAGACGCAATCGAAAAATGCGCCTCCGGGCACCTCGGTCTACCGCTGGGCTGCGCCGAAATTGGCGCGGTGCTCTTCGGCGAGATACTCGACATTGACCCGAAAAACCCCAAGTGGCTCAACAGAGACCGTTTCATTCTCAGCGCGGGGCACGGCAGCATGTTCATCTACTCTTGGCTGCACATATCGGGTTTCGACCTGTCGATTGACGATCTCAAAAACTTCAGAATGAAAGGCTCTAAAACCCCCGGACACCCCGAATTCGGCGAAACGGCCGGCGTGGAGGTCACAAGCGGCCCGCTCGGACAGGGCTTCGGCAACGCCGTCGGCATGGCGGTTTCCGAAAAGATGGCCGCAGCGCGGTTCAACTCTCCGGAAGCCGACATTTTCAGCCACAAAGTGTGGTGCTTGTGCGGCGACGGCTGCATTCAGGAGGGGGTTTCGGCGGAGGCTGCGGCTCTTGCGGGCACGCTCAAGCTCGGCAACCTTGTTGTAATTTACGACTCCAACGATGTAACCCTTGACGCCATGGCGGAAAAGACAATGTCCGAAGACACCGCCGCGCGCTTTAAAGCCTACGGCTGGGAGGTCTCGACATGCAACGGGCACGACATCGACGCAGTCCGCGCCGCGCTCGAGGCCGCAAAGAAATCGGAATCCGACAAGCCCAAGCTCGTAATCTGCAAGACGGTAATAGCAAAGGGTATCGAAGAAGTCGAACACTCGGCGAAGGGGCACGGCGAAGGCGGCGCAAAGTTCGCAGCAAAGGCGAGAAAGTCGCTCGGGCTCCCCGAAGAAAAATTCTTCGTAAGCAGACAGACATACGATGCCTTTGCGAAAGTCGCCGCCGAACGCGCCGAACTGTCGTCCGCATGGGACAAAAAATTCGCCGACTGGGCGAAGGCCAATCCCGAAAAGGCGCGGGAACTTGACTTCTGCCTGAACAGAAAACAGCGTCTGACGGCCGACGAGCTTCTGAAGCTCGTCCCGGAATTTCCCGACGGCGACAAAAGCGCGACGCGCGCGTCCTCGGGCGTCGTTGAAAATGCGCTTGCAAAGAAACTGCCGTTTATGATTACGGGCTCCGCCGACCTATTCGGTTCGACCAAAAACTACCTCAAGGATATGGGCGATTTCTCCGCAGAAAATCCCGCGGGCAGAAACATCTGGTTCGGCATACGCGAGCACGCGATGGGGGCAATCACAAACGGCATTGCATACTACGGAATCTTCGAGCCCTCCTGCGCAACGTTCCTTACTTTTGCGGGCTATATGCTCGGAGCAATCAGAGTAACGGCTCTCTCGAGGCTGCCCGTTCAGTTCGTTTTCACACACGATTCAATCGGCGTGGGAATGGACGGCCCCACGCACCAGCCCGTGGAAATGGCGTCGATTCTGCGCTGCATTCCGCGCCTGAACGTAATCCGACCAGCCGACGCCGAGGAAGTAGCGGGCGCGTGGGCATGCGCTTTGGCGAGAACCGACGGTCCGACGGCTCTGATTCTTTCGCGCCAAAACCTGCCCAACAACTCTTCGATTGACGCGCAAGTGCGCCGCCACGGAGTGCTCAGGGGCGCATACATCGCCGTAAAGGAAAGCGCGCCGCTGGAAAAGACAATCATCGCCACGGGCTCGGAATTGAGCATTGCAATTTCCGCGGCGAAAAAGTCGCCCTCAACGCGCGTTGTTTCGATGCCGTGCATGGAGATTTTCGACGCCCAGCCGCAGGCCTACAAAGACGAAGTTCTGCCCAAGTGCAAGGAAACAGTCGCCATTGAGGCGGGCATTTCCCAAATGTGGTATAAATACGCCGACAGGGTTGTGGCAACCGACGACTTCGGGTTCTCGGCAGACGCCCCCTACCTCTTCGAGGCGTTCCATATCGACGAATCCTCCCTGTAATCCCACAGGGGCGGGCTTTTTCCGCTTTTGCTTGTTGGGCTGGGATAGCGGATTGAGCGTTAGCGAGACCGCGTAGGGGCGCAGCCCTTCAATGGAGGCCCTCCCTGCGGGATGGGACGCCCTTTTTGTGGAATTTTATAACCAAGCCGCAATCATTGCTCGCGCGCGGCGGCTTTAATGGCAAGGCAAACTTTTACAAGCTCTTCAAGCTCCGAAAGCGGCAGTTGCGTTGCGGCGTCGCTCAAGGCTTTCTCGGGACGAGGGTGGGTTTCGACAAATATTCCGTCGGCACCCGCGGCTATCGCCGCCTTTGCAAGCGGCTTTACAAAACGCCTGTCTCCGCCGCTTACGCCGTTTGCGGCACTCGGCAGCTGGGTCGAGTGCGTCGCGTCTATTATCGTGGGCATTCCGTTTTCCGCCATAACCGGAAACGAGCGCATATCCACAACCAGATTGCCGTAGCCGAACGACGCCCCGCGGTCGGTAAGCCACGTTTCGGCGCAGCCGGACTCGCGCATTTTTGCGGCAACATACTTCATGTCGCAGGGCGACATAAATTGCCCCTTCTTGACGTTGACCGCCCTGCCCGTTTTGGCGGCGGCAACAAGCAAATCGGTCTGGCGCGAAAGGAACGCGGGAATTTGGATTGCGTCGCAGACTTCGCCGACATTTGCGCACTGGGAAGTTTCGTGGACATCGGTTATCACGGGCAGAGCAAACTGCTTGCGCACGTCGGCCAAAATCCGCAACCCATCGTCCAACCCGGGACCGCGCGGGCTCGAGATACTCGTGCGGTTTGCCTTGTCGAAGCTTCCCTTGAAAACCACAGTGAGACTGTCGGCATACTTGCGGGCAATATCGGCTACGACTTCGGCGACTTCAAAGCTCAAGCTTTCGTTTTCAAGCGAACACGGCCCCGCAATCAAAAGCAGTTTTTTTTCGGTAAAAATCATAATCGTCTCCTCTGGGCGCGAACCACCGCGCGGCAATCCGCATTTTTTTTGCGCCGAACGCGCCGTTTTGTTTGCAAAAACGCGGATTACTTGAGCGGAAACCCGCGCTAAAAGACGGGGCTACTCCCGCGATTTCGCCACTTTCAAAGCCTCGCCCACAAACGCGCAGAAAAGCGGGTGCGGTTTTGAGGGCTTCGACTGGAATTCGGGGTGAAACTGCACGCCTACCATCCACGGGTGATCTTTGACCTCCACGATTTCGACCAAGTCGCGCTTCGGGTTTACTCCCGCAACTCCCAGCCCCGCCGAAACAAGGCGGTCTCTGTATGTATTGTTGTATTCGAAGCGGTGGCGGTGGCGTTCGCGGATAATCTCCGTGCCGTAGGCTGCAAACGCTTTTGAGTCGGGCGAAAGCCTGCACTCGTAAGAGCCCAGACGCATAGTCGCGCCCTTGTCCACAATGCGCTTTTGCTCGTCCATGAGGTCGATTACGGGATTGGGCGTGTTTGCGTTGAACTCCGCGCTGTTGGCGTCGGGCAGTCCGAGAACGTCGCGCGCGTATTCGATAACCGCAATCTGCATTCCCAAGCAGATGCCGAAATAGGGGATTTTGTTTTCGCGCGCGTATTTGGCGGCGAGAATTTTCCCCTCGATACCCCTGTCGCCGAAGCCGCCGGGGATAAGTATTCCGTCAACGTCGCCGAGCAACGCCGCTGCGCCCTTGCGCTCGACTTCTTCCGAATCGATTCTGACAACCTTCACGGAACAGTCGTTGCCGACGCCCGCGTGCGCCAAAGATTCGTAGATTGATTTGTATGCGTCCTGCAGGTCTATATACTTGCCCACAACCGCAATCTTGCACTGTCCGCCCGAGGGGGAAATGAGCCTGCGGACGATTGTCTTCCACGCCTGCATATTGCTTGCCTGACAGTTTATGCCGAGCTTTTTGACGATGAGTTCGTCCATACCCTCTTCGGCGAGCATAAGCGGAAGTTCGTAAATGGAATGCTGAACGTCGCGTTCTTCTATTACCGCGCGAAGCTCCACGTTGCAGAACATCGAGAGCTTCTGGCGCATATCGTCGGTCATCGGCTCTTCGGTGCGACATACGAGAATGTCGGGCTGAATGCCGATTTCGCGCAATTTTGCGACACTCTGCTGAGAGGGCTTTGTTTTCAGTTCGCCGGCCGCCTTCAAATAGGGAAGCAGCGTAACGTGAATAAACAGAACGTTTTCGCGACCGACCTCAAGGGAGAACTGGCGCAACGCCTCCAAGAACGGAAGACCTTCAATATCGCCCACAGTTCCGCCGATTTCCGTAATGAGAACATCGGCGTCCTTGCCTGCTGCATACATTCTGTCCTTGATTTCGTTCGTAACGTGGGGGATAACCTGAACGGTTTTGCCGAGATAATCGCCCCTGCGCTCCTTCTGCAGAACGTGCTCGTAAACTTGACCGGACGTCAAATTATTGAATCGGCTGAGCTGGCAATGGGTGAAACGCTCGTAGTGGCCGAGGTCGAGGTCGGTCTCCGCGCCGTCGTCGAGCACATAGACTTCGCCGTGCTGGAACGGGCTCATAGTTCCGGGGTCAACGTTCAGATACGGATCGAACTTCTGTATTCTGACCTTTAAACTTCTCGTTTCCAAAAGCGCGCCCAACGCGCCGGAAGTCAAACCTTTCCCCAAAGAGGAAACCACACCGCCTGTAATAAAAATATACTTCATTTCGGGGCTTAATTTAAATCTCAAACCCATATGGGTTGGCAAGACTTTTTTATTTTTTTATACAAATCCCAGTAAACACTCGGCGCACAGCCCGATGTTTCCCGCTCCCCGGCGGGGTTGATCGCCGGGCGCAAGCCGCGGACCATCACAATTTCGCCGTTTTTCCCCGCTCATACCCGACTTGCCGCCGATTTGTCGAAACACGGACGCAAAAAAAGCGGGGCGACGAACAAACCGCCCCGCCAATTCCGCAAAGCGCAAATCGGCACAAACGCGCCGACCGCCGAAAGGGAACTATTCCTCCACGCCTTCGACCGTTTCCGACTCTGCTTCGGTATTCTTCCAGCCGAGAATATTCTTCGAACCGCCGCGGATAGCCTGCGCTATACTGTATGTTCTGGTTGTCTTGTTGTATCCGTTGAGGACACCCTTGCCCGTGTTTTCGTCCTTGAGGCTTTCGAACCACTGAACGTGCGCGTCAACAAAGGCGATGTGTCCGCCGTCCTGCTTGAATACGCCGTCCTGTTCGCTCCACATACCGTTGCTTTTAAGTCCGCGCGTCCAAACAAGGGGGGTTCTTGCCGGTGCGTTGGGGTCGGTTCTGTTGGCGACTTCCCAGCTGATGGGGAAAGCCTTGAATTCGGGATTGACCTTCCATACGGAACCGATGCGGTTCGAAACGGCAACGGGCATGGGCGCGCCCGACTGGATTTTTTCCATCACGGGCAGGTCGAAGTCCAAAATCCAGATGTTGGGGTCGTTCAAATCCTGTCTTTCAGCGAGAACTGCCGCCCAATCGTAAATAGTTTTACCCACGACAATGCGCGTGCGCGTGCCAGTCTTAACGTAAGACAACCACGTTTTTGCGATATTGCTTGCGTTGTTCATCGACTTCATCTTGTCGCCCGCACCGATTGCCTGCGACAACGCGGGATATATCAAGCTCGCCAAAACACCGATAATGGCGATGACAATCAACAATTCAACGAGCGTAAACGCTCTCGATTTTCTTTTTGTTTTCATATATTGCATATCTTTTTGTAAATAAATAAAGTTAAGGAAACGGCAACCCAACACCGCCTCTCTTCTGTTAGGGATACTCGCATTTTTCAGGCGTTTTTGCAAGAACATTTATCGAAGAAAATCGACTCCCAACGCGCGCAAACTTTCCCGCGCCGATTTCGGAAAAAAAACGGCGTATTGGCTTGAAATTTTGCCGAAAATGTGCACAAAAGACGACGTAAACATTTTGATTATGCAGCCCGACGACGAAATTTTGGAAGACGCCATGCCCGAAAAGGGATACTCCCTTCACGACCTCGTCACATTCGCCGCGCAAAACGAGCTGGATAAAATAGACAACGCCTCCCTCGCCGAAACGAATCCGCGCACAATCGCCGTTTTTTTGGAGCGCATAAGCGTTGACAAACAGCGGGAGGTTCTGCGCCGCTTCAACCCCGAAAAGGTTTCGGAAATAATTGCGGAGATGGACCCCGAACTTTCGGCGGAGCTCGTCTCGGAAATGCGCGAATTCAGGGCGGTGTCGGTTCTGAACGAAATGGAGCCCGACGACGCCGCCGACATCGTCCGCGGCCTTGAAGAAGAGGACAAAGACAGGCTTCTGCGCGGAATAGAACGCGCGCACCCCGAGTCGGCGGAAGACATAAAAGAGCTGCTCGAATACCCCGCCGACTCAGCGGGCGCAATGATGAACCCGCACGTCGCAACCCTGCGGGCGAGCGTCACGATTGAAGACGCCATTTCGACCGTCCGCAAAATGCGCGACGAATACGAACATATCTACTACCTTTACGTCGTAAACGACGAAAACATTTTGGTGGGCGTGCTTTCGCTGCGCACACTTCTGCTCGCCCCCAAGGGAGCGCGCGTGGAAAACGTCATGGACAAAACCCTCATCGGGCTTCTCGCCCCAACAATGGACAGGGAAGTCGTGGCGCAAATTATGGCCGATACCGACTACCACACGCTCCCCGTGGTGGATTCCAACGGAGAACTTCTGGGTATCATCACCCACGACGACGTTATCGATATAATGATTGAAGAGGGCACTGAAGACCTCCAGAAACTCGCGGGAGCGGGCGCGGACGAGGGGCTTTTCGACCCCATTGTGCTCAGCATAAAACAGCGTCTGCCGTGGCTTTTGGTGAACCTCGTAACGGCGGTGATTGCCTCAGCGGTAGTGGGTTGTTTCGACAAAAACATTGCAGTTCTGCCCCTGCTTGCAGTGTTTATGCCCATCATCGCGGGAATAGGCGGGAACACGGGCGCGCAGACGCTGGCGGTTACGGTGCGCTCGCTTGCGCTCGGGGAGGTCGGCGTGTTCGACCGCGGCCGCGTGTGCATGCGCGAAGCGTGCAAAGGGCTGCTAAACGGTCTGATTATCGGCGCGCTCGGTGCGGGAATCGCGCTGGTTGCAACGCGCAAATTCGACTTTTCGCTCATCGTGTGGGCGTCGATGCTCATAAACATGGCTCTTGGCGGCTTTATGGGAAGCTTCATTCCGTTCACGCTCAAAAAATACGGGCTCGACCCCGCAAGCGGCTCCTCGGTGTTCGCAACGGGCGTTACGGACTCGGGCGGGTTTTTCATCTTCCTTGGGCTGGGCTCACTGTTCCTTCTATAATTAGGCAGCCAAAATGCGCGGTGGGGGATTTTTGCTTCGGCAAATAAATCTTGATTGGCAGCTCCTACGTAGTATTGTGCCGCTTTTTCGATATTATGAAAACATGCGCGAAAGCGACTCTTGTGGGTCTGACCGCCCCGCTTTGCTGGGGAATGTCGGTGGGCGTGATAAGAACGATTGTAGAGCAGTTCAAGCTCTCGGCGGGGCTCGCCATTTTATACGGGGCAATCGTCCTGCTGCTCTGCCCGATTATGGGATTTCCCAGGCTCAAAAAATTTCCGCTTAAATATCTGCTGTTCGGAATTCCGTTTGCAAATATGTGCTCGGTGTTTTTCGGCATTTCAATGTTCCTGTGCCAAAGCGAAAGGCAGACGGTGGAAGTGGGTATGGTAAACTATATGTGGCCGTGCCTCGTTATTCTTTTCTCCATTCCCGTCAACGCGCAGAAGGCGCGCTGGTGGGTTGTCCCGGGGGCGGCCATAAGCTTGGCGGGAATAATGATTGTCCTCGGCGGCGACAGGGGCGTAAACTTGGCGGAAATAGCGCGGAATGTAGGGCAAAACCCCGCAAGCTACATTCTCGCCTTTCTGGGCGCGGTGTCTTGGGGAATCTTCGCCAACCTCACACGCAAATACGCAAACGGCAACGACCCTACTATCATAATTTTCTTCGTCGATTTCGTGATATTCGCGCTGCTTTGGGCGGGCGGAATGTCGGGCGGAATCGCAAACGCCGACGTGTTCGGCTGGGCGAGCGTAGTTCTGGGCGCGTTCGTCTTCGGCGGAGCGTATGTGGCTTGGAACTACGGAATTTCGCGCGGGAATATGACGCTGCTTGCAATAGCCTCGTATTTTACGCCCGTGCTCTCGTGCCTGTTTGCGGCGGTGTGGCTGGGCGCGCCGCTCGGCAAAAACCTGCTGCTGGGCGTTGCCGTGCTTGTCGGAGGGTCAATTATGACTTGGAGCGCGACGCACTTCCCGAACAAGCCTCGCCCATTCCACGCATACAGAAGCCGACACACCTGATTCTCCCGACGGAGCGGTAAACGGCGGTTTTTTACGGGCAAAATTTTGTGTTGACAGCAAAACTCTTCACCCCGACAATCCGCAGCATGAAGACAAAGACGGTTATACTTGCTTTCGCGGCAATTTTCACGGCGGTTTCCGCGTCCGCCTACAACTTTTTGTTTACGGCGCACCAGAGCGGCGTCGTGGCTCTGGCAAACGACAGGGGTGAAATTCTCTGGTCGATTGAAGCCGAACACCCGCAGCGCGCCGACCTTTCGCCCGACGGGAAAACCGTTTTCATAAGCGAGCTCCACGGCGCGAGAATGGTTTCGGTTGACGACAAAAAAACGCTGTGGCAATACAAATGCCCCGAAGTCGTGTGGGACGGAGTTGAGACGAAAACCCTTAAAAGGGGCGACAAAGTGCGGCTACAAAACCCCGTGGCGCAGATTCTCGGCAACGACAGATTTCTTGTCGGCAACGAGGGCATTTCGACGCTCCTTGAAATAGACTCCAAGGGCAACGTCCATAAAACAATCAAAAGCGAAACAAAAAAAAGGGTCAACCACGGCGAATTCAGACTGGCGGCAAAAGTCGGCGACAAATACGTTTTCCCCATGTTAAGCTCAAATTTGCTTACAATCTACAACTCCGACGGCAGACAAATCAGACGCATTGAAACTCCCGACGGCGTTGTAAGCGCGCAACTGATGCCTGACAACTCCATTCTCACTGGCGGCATTTACGGCTTGGCAATCTACGACGACGCCGACAAAATCAGATGGGCGTTCACATCAAAGGAGCTTCAGCAGGCACTCGGCGCAAAATCGCCAATCGTCATCTGCGACGCAAAATTCCTCCCCGACGGAAACATTCTCTGCACGACCTACGGCAATAAGTCCGTCCCCGACATTCTGGAAATCTCCCCCGACAAGAAAATCGTCAAAAAAATCGACTTCCCACAATACTCCTACTTCTCCGCCCTCCAAATATTTTAATATTTTAACTTTTCTAAAGCGGCGCGATGGGGCGAAGCCCAAGCGTCAATTTGTATTTTGAAACTTTAATCAGAGAGTAAAGGCATATCGGCAAAGCCGATTGCCGCCGCTTTCGGAAACGTAAAAAATGCCCGAGAGCGTTTGCTTTTTGATTTTAAAAACTTTAATCCCAAAGTAAAGGCGCATTGGCTTTTGACAATCGCCGCCGCTTTAAGTTAAAAAAGCGCGAGGCTCGAGGCAGAAAACAAGCGAAGCGCGTTTGAGATTTTGCCGCAGGCAAAAGACCCCGAAGGGGCGCGATGGGGCGAAGCCCACGCGTCAACTTTGAGTTTTGGCGAGCGTAAGCGGGCTGTAGCCCGTAAGTCGAAGCCAAAACCAAATGATGCCCGAGAGCGTTTCTTACGGCGGCTTTAATATATCAAAGGCGTATTGAACAATGTTCAATACGCCAAAGTTTTTATATAAAATACCGCCGCCGTAAAAAACGCGTCCTCGCGCTTTTTTTTAGGGGTGGATTGAGCGGACGCCCTCGGCAATGCCCTCGTTGAGCATGCCTTTTTTTGCGAGAATCGTGCGCGCCTGTTCGCGGATTTCGGGACGTTTGCGCTCGAATAAAACGGCGTCCAAAACGCAGACCGCGCCGCAACCGAAAATCACCCAAGTCCACGGAATCCATTCGCCAAAATAGCCCTGAATTAGACAGCCCAGCGGCGGCATTCCGAAAAACGCCATCGTGAAAAAGCTCATAATCCTGCCGCGCTTGGACTCGTCGACAATAGACTGAATCATAACGTTCGTGGAGGCGGAAGTGGCAATCATACCGAAACCTATTAGCGGACATAAAACGTAGGCGATGGCAGCCGATTCAACGTGCGCAATCGCCATTAACGCACAACCTACAAGCGTTACGGAAACGGTTATTACGCGCCCCAAACCGAGTGCGCTCTTGCGCGCCATAAGATAAATCGACGCCCCGAGCGAACCAAGCCCGATAAGGCTCATCATGTTTCCGAGCGTTGCGGAGTCGCCGCCGAGAGACTCCTTGGCGAAGGCGGGCAACAACATTGGGAACGGGAACGCAAAAAAGCAGACAACCGCAAGCGACATCACAAGGGTTCTGATGGGCATAGACCGCCGCAAATAGCTGAAACCGTCGATGAATTCGGAAAGCGCGCCCGTTTTTTTGGGAATCACCTGTGCGTCGAATTTGATGATGTAGAGCGTGCCGAGAATCGCGCCGAACGCCGCCGCTCCTATGATGAAACACCAGCCTTCGCCCACAATACCGATTAAAATTCCGCCGATTGCAGGGCCGATAAAGCGCGCGCTGTTGAGCGTTGCGGCGTTCAGGGCAATGGCGTTGCTGATGTCCTCGGGCGGAACGAGCTTTGTGTAGAGCGACTGACGCGCGGGGGCGTCTATCCCCAATACAAGCCCCGAGAACAGACTAAGCGCGTAAATCGCCTCAATGCTGACCGTTTCCGAAAGTGTCAGAACGCCGAGCGCGAAAATCTGCAGCATTAAAAGCGTCTGGGTAATAAGCATTATCTTTCTGCGGTTGAAGCGGTCGCTAATCACCCCCGCAAACGGCGAGATGAAAAACGTCGGAATCTGCGATAAAAACACGGCTGTAGAAAGACACGTCAGCGAATTTGTCAGCCTGAAAACAAGCCACCCCGTGGCAACCTGCTGAATCCAAGTTCCGATTAGCACCACAAACATTCCAAGCTCGAACAAGGCAAAATCGCGCCGTTTGAGCGATTTGAGCATTCCGCCGAGCGCGTCGATATTCTTCGGAATGTAGACCGAAAAATTCATCAACGCATGCTTGCGGCGCAAATTCTGCCCTGTGTGTTTGCCTTCCATAAAAACCCCGAGTATATCGGCGCGGCGCGCAAAAATGTCAATATTTTTCAAAGATAGTGCTTGATTCGCGCCCGTAAAACGACGAACATATCGGAGTTATACGCAACCTATATGATTCTCGTTGACTGGACAAAAAAACAATTCAAACGGCTATACAACGCAATAGTGGGCGAAGACGCCACGCCCGAGTTCGTAGCGCGCGGCTGGGCAATAGGAATGTTCTACGGCTGTATGATTCCCATGGGCGGGCAGTTGCTGCTTTCAATACCTACGGCGTTTCTGCTGAAGGGAAGCCGCGTGGGGGCGACACTGGGAACGCTAATAACAAACCACTTTACCATTTTCGTAATCTACCCCGCCCAATGTTATGTGGGGGCGGTTCTCACGGGGCGCAACCTCTCGTGGGAAATGATAAAAGAGGCTACGGACTGCCTGTTGATGAATCAGGATTACGATACGCTGTTTTCGCTCGGGGCGGATTTGCTGATTTCGTTCTTTGCGGGCGCGGCATTGCTTACGGCAGTAATGACGCCGGCAACATACTTTCTCGTAAAATATATTAAGCGGAAAAAATCGGCAGTAAAAAATACACAAAACTTCAACCGATAGCCAAAGGCGGATTGCCTGCGGCAATCGCCGCCACTTTAGGAATCATAAAAAAATCCGCGCCACTTTAGAAAAGTTAAAAAAGTTTGGTGGGAGAACAGAAAGAGCGGACCCGACGGTTTTTGTCGTCGTAGACGTGGACGGTTTTTTCGTTCTTGCTTACAACAAAACAGAAGTTCGAGCCCGTAAAACTTACGAGATACCCGTTTCTGGTGAACATGCGCCCGCGCTCGTCGTAGACGTAAATCATGCCGCCTTTTTGGATTGCCGAAACTATCATAGATGGAATTTTTGGATTTGAGTAAAAATAAAAAGGGGGAGGACAAACGGCTGTAAGCCGAATTCTGTAATCCGAACCGTTTCCGGCGCGAACCGACATTCATTTATCTGCGTCAGAGGGAATCCGACGCCCCCTTGCGGGGCGCGACACACCCGATGCCATGCGGACGAGCAGCCCGACATCATACACTGTCTTGCACCTAACCGAGTTTTCCATGCCCGCTTGATTGCTCTTGCGGCGGTGAGCTCTTACCTCGCCTTTTCACCCTTGCCCGAAGGCGGTTTGTTTTCTGTGGCACTGTTCATACGTCGGGGTTTTCCCCCGCCGTTCCGATTTTTCAATCGGGGTTATGCTCTGCGGTGTCCGGACTTTCCTCTCGCCGAAAAGACGACGAGCGAATGTCCGCCGTTTGTCCAAAGTTGTCAAAGAACGCTGCCGCGCCCGAATTTATCCGCCGAAGAACTCGAACAGCTTCGCGCAAACATATTGCTGCTGCTCGGGCGTGATTTCGGCAAACATGGGCAGACGCAACATCGTGCGCGCTGTTTTTTCGGCGACGGGCAGACTTGGGATTTCGCCGCAAATACGCCTTGCCATCGGGCTTATGTGCAGCGGCGTAAAATGCGAGTTCGCGCCTACACCCACCGCCGACAAGTGCTTTTTGAGCGCATCAGTCTGCTCGATTGAGTCGGTGTAGACGTAGAAAATGTGCCCGTTTGCCTGCGCGTATTCGGGAATTTTGCACAGGCGCAACCCGCCAGATTTTTCGAGGGGAGCGAGGGCGTCGGCGTAGCGTCGCCATGCGGCGCGGCGCAGGCGCGTGACGGAGCCAACCTCTTCGAGCTGCGCCGCCAAGAACGCAGCCGAAAGTTCCGGAGGAACGAAGTTTCCGCCGTAGTCAACCCAAGTGTATTTGTCCACTATTCCATCGATAAAGTCTATTCTGTTTGTGCCCTTTTCGCGAATGTAGTTTGCGCGGCGCGCAAGGGCGTCGTCGTTCGTAAGCAGCGCGCCGCCTTCGCCGGCGATTATGTTTTTGGAGGAGTGGAAACTGAGCATTCCCATAACGCCGATAGTCCCGAGCGGAACGCCTTTGTAGGTTGCGCCTATGCCCTGCGCGGCGTCCTCAACGACGGCTATGTTGTGGCGGGCGGCTATCTGCATAATTGCGTCCATATTGCACGCAACTCCCGCGTAGTGGACGGGCACAATCACCTTTGTGCGCGGAGTGATAAGAGCCTCAAGCTTTGTTTCGTCGAGATTGAGCGTTTCGGCTTTCACGTCGCAGAAGACTGGTTTTGCCCCGCGCGAGACGAAAGAGTTTATGCTGGCAACGAACGTGTATGTGGGCACGATTACCTCGTCGCCGTCTTTAATGTCCAGAACGAAAGCCGCAACGTCCAGCCCCGAAGTCCCCGACGTTGTAAGCAGGGCGTGTTTTGCGCCCGTTATGTTGCGGAGCATTTTTTCACACTCGACAGTCCATTTGCCGCCGCCGCAAAGGGGGCGTCCGTCCATGGCGTCGGCTATGTTCGCCTTTTCACCTCCGGTGAAAAATATTTTGTTGAAATCGACCTTCATTCTACCGCGCAAATGTAGTCCAACCCGCGCGGAGTTCAACCATATTTTCCGAAAAAAAGCTTGACCTTGCAAACCGCCCGACAATGATTTCCACCACTATGGCAGACAAAAACGAAAAAAACGAATTCAATGTCCCCGGGAAATACTATGTAGATTCCCAGTGCATCGGTTGCGCATTGTGCGCATCGACGGCCGAGGGGCTCTTCGAAATAACCGACGCCGGCTGCGCCTGCGTTAAAAAGCAGCCCACAAACGACGCGGAAACGGCTCTTTGCAACGAAGCGCTGGAATCCTGCCCCGTTCAGGCAATCGGCGACGACGGCGAATAATTCGACAGTCATTTTTATCCGAAAGACGTTCCCGCGCGGAACGTCTTTTTTTTTTCGCGCCCGCGTCCGCATTCGGGCTCGGGAGGCACGCATTCCGCCGCGCGCTGCGCCGAAACTACTGCGTGTTTTTCTGCGCGCGCACCGCCGACTTCAACTGGTCGGCAATGAGAGAGCGCGCGGGATTGTCGGGTTCGGCTTCCTCCAAAAGCTTTTCAAGCACTTTGCGCGCCTCGGCAAACTTGCCGTTTTTCTCCAGCAAAGACGCATATATGCGGCGCGCGTAAAAACCGTCGTCAAGCTTGGCGGCGCGTCCGAAACAGTCTTCGGCAACGTCGAAAAGCCGCGCGGCAATGGCGGTTTGCCCCTTTTGAATCAAAAGCTTGTAATTGTCGGGATAGAGCGCGACGGCGCGGTCGATAAACTCGGTGGCCTTGCGCGCCTGCCTTATTTTGAGCGAATCCAAAACGGCGTCGCTCTTCATGTTTCTGGGCATACGCTCGAAAATCCAGTGCGGAATGTCGAAGGCAATCACGCTTGAGGCCTGCGTCCAAAAGACAGTCGTGGATGGGTCGATTTCGCACGCAAGCTCCATCGCCGATACGCATTTTGCAATGTCCCTGTCCTCCCAGTTGACGTAGCCTTTTATCCAGAGGAAATCCGCGACCAAACTGCGGTATCCGCCGAGCACCGCAAAAAGCGCGCCCTTGCCCACAGCCGCGCGCACCGACGCCATTTCGGCGGAAGCCGATACCCCGCCCGACAACGCGCGCTTTTCCGCTCCGCGCCTAAACGGAAACGAAACCGCCGCCGCCGCCAAAACAGCCGCAAGCAGGGCAAGAATTGTCCTAAACGCCGG
>JAEXGH010000018.1 GCA_023450935.1 Verrucomicrobiota bacterium
CCCCCACCCCGCCGCATAGCGAGAACAATATAACGCGGCAAAAAATCGACAATTTTGTAGGAACAACAAAAATATCAAACTACAAATTTGTAGTTTTCGCCAATTCAACCATCGAGAAAGCGTGCCCACGATTGCCAAACGGACACATAAAACAGCCAAAATTCCTCTAAAATAGAGAGGTTGCCGTCTATTTTGCAAAACCCACCTTTTTGTTTGGCACAAAAAGTGCTTGTCAAAAGCATATGAAAATTGGTGCAGCACAGATAAACCCGACTGTCGGCGACATTGACACAAACGTCAAAAAGACGCTCGCCGCGATTGATGAACTGACAAAAAAGGGTGCGGATTTTGCCGTTTTTCCGGAATGTGCAATATCGGGATACCCCATAAAAGACATTGCAACCTACAAATTTGTAATCGAAAAATGCGAAGCTGGAATCCAGAAAATAGCAAAAAAAGCGGAAATCCCCGTGTTGATTGGTTCGCCGCGACTTTGCGCGGGCGCAATCGGCGTGCGTAATTCGGCTTTTTGGATTGAGAACGGCAAAGTCTCGGCAGTTTACGACAAGCAACTTCTGCCGAATTACGGCGCGCTCAACGACCCGAGAGTCTTCGACGCGGGACACTCCCCGCTGACAGTCCGCGTAGACGACAAAATTGTCGCCATCACAATCTGCGAAGATATTTGGACGCTTCCCGACATCAGAACAGCCTCGCGCTACGCAAACCACCCGCTTCCGCTCGAACAGCTGCGCGGCAAAAACATCGATTTGCTTCTCAACATCTCCGCAAGCGTCTTTTCCGATACAAACGACAACGTAAGAAAACACGGCGCGCTGCTTGAAAACGTCTCCAAATTCGTAGGCGCACCCGTGTTTTGGTGCAACCTTGCAGGCGCGTGCGACGACATCGTTTTTGCGGGCGGCAGCTGCTATACCGACGCGCAAAAAGGCGTCTCAAAGGCGTTGCCCAAGTTCAGGGAATCAATCGATATTATAGACACCGACAAAATTGTAGGCTTTAATTCGCCCTCCGCCGACTTCAACGGGATAGCCGACATTCACGACGCCATTGTGGCGGCAACGCGCGACTTCGTCGTAAAATGCGGCGTAAAAAAAGTCGTGGTGGGGCTTAGCGGCGGAATAGACTCGGCGGTGGTGGCGGCACTCGCGGCGGAGGCTTTCGGCGGCGAAAACATTCTGGGAATTGCAATGCCCTCGAAATACTCGAGCGCACACAGCGTAAACGATGCCCGCGCGCTCGCCGACAACCTGAAAATCAATTTCGAAATTCTGCCGATTGCCGAAATGGTCGGCTCAATCGAAAATACACTTGCACCCATTTTCAGGGGCTTGCCCGAAGGAGTCGCCGAAGAAAACGCGCAGTCGCGCGCGCGCGGACTTCTGCTTATGGCGGTTTCAAACAAGTTCGGCGGGCTGGTGCTCGCCACGGGCAACAAAAGCGAATGCGCCGTAGGCTACTGCACCCTCTACGGCGACACAAACGGCGCATATGCCCCAATTTGCGACGTCTACAAAACCGACGTCTACAAACTCGCCCGCTACATAAACCGCAACGGGGAAATAATTCCGCAAAACACCATTTCCAAACCCCCTTCCGCCGAACTACGCCCCGACCAAAAAGACCAAGATACCCTACCCCCCTACGACATTCTCGACGCCATTTTGCGCCTTTATTTGGATTTGCGCTTTTCGCCCGCGCAAATAGCAAAAGCTGGATTCGACAAAAATGTAGTTGACGACGTCCTGCGGAAAGTCGCCCGCGCGGAATTCAAACGTTCGCAGTATCCGATAGGGCCAAAAATTTCGGAAACACGTTTTTCAACCGACCGCCAGATTCCCGTGTCGCGCTCAACGACATTGCTTGTTTGAAGAAACATTTTGGTTGCTCCAACAATATCGTAGCTACACACAATTTTGTAGTTCCAACATTTTTGTTTGCTACAATTTTGTAGTTTCGAATAGGCGGTATTTCAATACAAATACACCTACACACAAAAGCGAAAATCGCAACAAATTGATTTTCAAATTACTTTAATAAAAAATACAATTTTGGCAAAAAGTGGCACAAAAAATGCTTATTTTGTAGCAAACACTAAAAATTATGCAGACAAATACAAAAATGAATTATCCCCAGCCAACGGGAATGTATAACCCCCAGAACGAACACGACGCTTGCGGAGTGGGGCTTATTGCCGACATCAACGGCGCGCCGAGCCACGAAATTGTCTCCGACGGCGTAAAAGTTCTCGATCGTCTACTGCACAGAGGCGCGGTCGGCGGCGATTCGCAAACGGGGGACGGCGCGGGAATTTTGGTGCAGTTGCCCGACGAATTTTTCAGAAAAATACTGCCGTTCGAGCTTCCGCAGCCCGGCCGCTACGCCGTAGCGATGACCTTCCTGCCCGACGGCTCAACCGACGCGGAAAAGTTCGAAAATATTTTCAAAAGTCTTTGCTCCGAAAGCGGCTTTGCGTTTTTGGGTCGCCGCGAAGTCCCCGCCGACAAAACTGCAATCGGCGGAGTCGCCCTTCAAACTTGCCCCGCAATTGTCCAGTATTTTGTATCGGCAAATTCGGCGGAGGGCGAAGACCTCGAACGCGCGCTCTACATTTTGCGCCGCGAAATTGAAAATAGGGTCGAAAAAGACCTCGGCGAACGCGACGACATCTACATCTGCAGTTTTTCCTCGCGCACGATAGTCTACAAGGGGCTTTTGAACGCGCCGCAGCTTAAAAAGTTCTTCCCCGACCTCGGCGACGAATCGTTCAAGAGCGCGATTTCGCTCGTGCACCAACGCTACAGCACAAACACGTTCCCGACATGGTCGCTTGCGCAGCCGTTCAGATATTTGGCGCACAACGGCGAAATCAACACGTTGCGCGGCAACATCAACCAGATGAGAATGCGTCAGGAACACTTTTCGTCCCCGCTTTTCGGCGACGAAATCAAGAAGGTGCTCCCCGTTGTCAGAGGCCGCCAGAGCGATTCCGCCTCGCTCGACAACGCGGTCGAATTCTACCACGAAGCGGGGCGTTCGCTTGCGCACACAATGCTTATGCTCGTTCCGCAGGCGTGGGGAAAAAACTTCCACATCAGCCGCGACATTCAGGGATTTTTCGAATACCACTCGGGAGTGAGCGAACCGTGGGACGGCCCCGCCGCGCTCGCGTTTACAAACGGCGTTCAAGCGGGCGCGCTGCTCGACAGAAACGGCCTGCGCCCCGCGCGCTACACGATAACCAAAAACGGCTTGTTCGTGTTGGCTTCGGAAGCGGGCGTGCTTGACATTCCCGCTTCGGAAGTGGCGTCGAAGGGCAGACTCCGCCCCGGCGAAATCATCTATATCGACACCCGAAAGGGAAGAATCCTCAAGGACGTCGAAATCAAGACAATTCTCGCCCGCGCAAAGCCCTACCGCCGCTGGGTGCAGGAAAACAGAATCGAGCTTCCGGGGATTTTCGAAAGCATTTCCGCCCCGAGCGTGGGCGAAAACCTCATTCAGCGACAGCGTATCTTCGGCTACACGCGCGAAGACATCGACGTTATCCTCAAGCCAATGGCGACCGACGCCAAAGAGCCTATCGGCTCAATGGGCAACGACGCCGCGCTCTCCGTGCTCTCCGAAAAGCCCCAGCTGCTCTACGACTACTTCAAACAGCTTTTCGCGCAGGTTACCAACCCGCCTATCGACCCCATTCGCGAAGAGCTTGTAATGAGCCTGATGACGTATATCGGCAACTGCGGAAACTCGCTTGTTGAAACGCCGGAGCTTGCGCACCTGCTCAAGCTTCCCTGCCCGATTCTCACCAACCACGACATCGCCTGCATACGTTCCTCAAAAATTCCGACATTCCAAGCCGCCACAATCAAGGTGGAATTCAACGCCGAGGGCGAGAGCCTGCAGGACGCCGTGGAGAAGATTTGCGACGATGCCGAAAAGCTCGTGCGCGAAGGCAAGAGCGTTATAATTTTAAGCGACAAAAACCTCTCCTACGGCTACGCGCCCGTGCCCATGCTTCTTGCGGTGTCGGCGGTCAACAACAGGCTAATCCACAAAAGCCTGCGCTATGCCGCGGGCATTGTCGCCGAAACCGGCGAGGCGCGCGAAATTATGCACTTTGCCCTGCTGCTGGGCTACGGCGCAACGGCAATAGTTCCGTATCTTGCAATAGAGACAATCGCCGACATGACACAAAACGGCACAATCCAGAACCTCGACAGCGCGCGCGCGGTGGAAAACTACATAAGCGCAATCAAGAAGGGGCTGCTTAAAATCATGTCGAAGATGGGCATTTCCACTTTGCGCAGCTATCGACAGGCGCAGATATTCGAGGCAATCGGGCTTTCGCGCGACTTTGTCGAAAAGTATTTCGAGGGAACCGCGTCGAACATCGGCGGCATAGGCGTGGAGGAAATTTCGCGCGAATGCCTCGCCCGCTACCGCAACGCATTCTACCCCAAGTTCAACGCCGAAAACGTGCTTGAAGACGAGGGCAAATACAAGTTCAAAAAGAACGGCGAAAACCACCTCTGGACTCCCGCTACAATCACGCTTTTGCAGCGCGCAGTCCGCAACAACGACGAAGCCTCCTACAGGGCCTACGCCGAAAACATCAACAATCAGGCAAAGCGTTTGTGCACTCTGCGCGGGCTGTTCAAGTTCAAGACGGCGGCAAACCCGATTCCGCTCGGCGAAGTGGAGAGCGAAGAATCGATTATCCGCCGTTTCGTAAGCGGCGCAATGAGCTTCGGCGCGCTCTCGCCCGAGGCGCACGAGACAATCGCCGTAGCGATGAACCGATTGGGGGCAATGAGCAACTGCGGCGAGGGCGGCGAGGACGAAGCCCGCTTCGGCGGAGAGTCGGCGTCGGCAATCAAGCAGGTTGCAAGCGGACGTTTCGGCGTAACGGCTTCATATCTGGCAAGCGCAAAGGAAATCCAGATTAAGGTCGCGCAGGGGGCAAAACCCGGCGAAGGCGGACAGCTCCCCGGCTACAAGGTCAACGCGGCTATTGCGAAAATCCGCCATTCAATCCCGGGAGTCACGCTCATCTCGCCGCCGCCGCACCACGACATCTACTCAATCGAAGACCTCGCGCAGCTCATATACGACCTCCGCAATTCCAACGAGAACGCGCGCGTTTCCGTAAAGCTTGTTTCGGAAATCGGCGTGGGCACGGTCGCCGCGGGCGTAGCAAAGGCGAAGGCCGACATGGTGCTCATAAGCGGACACGACGGCGGAACGGGCGCGTCGCCTCTTACAAGCATTAAATACGCGGGCGCGCCGTGGGAGCTCGGCCTTGCCGAAACCCAGCAAACGCTGCGCCTGAACGGCCTGCGCGACAAAATCAGAATTCAGGTTGACGGACAAATCAAGACGGGCAGAGATGTCGTAATAGGCGCGCTTTTGGGCGCGGAGGAATTCGGTTTTGCAACCGCCATTCTCGTCTCGATGGGCTGCATAATGATGCGTGTCTGCCACAAGAACTGCTGCCCCGTGGGCGTTGCAACTCAGGACGAAGAGCTCAGAAAGAAGTTCCGCGGCAAGCCCGAGCACGTCGAAAACTACCTCAGATTCGTAGCCCGCGAAACGCGCGAAATACTTGCGTCGCTCGGTTTGCGCTCAATAGACGAAGCCGTCGGCAGAAGCGACCTGCTCGAAAAGAACGACGCGCTCGACTTCTGGAAGTCGAAGAACCTCGACTTCTCGCCGATATTCGCGCAAACCGCCGAAACCGACGCCCCGCGCCGCAGTGCGGGCCTTGCCCCGCGCGAAATCAAGACCGCCTACGACAAGCGTCTTGTGGCGGAATTCGCCGATTCCATAGAAAACGCAACCCCGCACGCCGCCGAGTTCGAAATCCACAATTTCGACAGAAGCGCGGGCGCAATGCTCTCCTATAACGTAGCCAAGAAGTGGGGCGACACCGGGCTTGCACCCGACACAATCACCGCCAACTTCAAGGGTTGCGCGGGTCAGAGCTTCGGAGCGTTCCTGTGCGGCGGCATAACATTCAACCTCGAGGGCGAGGCCAACGACTACATCGGCAAGAGTCTCTCGGGCGGAAGAATCGTCCTGCGCGCGCCGCGCGAGCTCGAGGCGGAAAGCGCAAAAAACGTGATTGCCGGCAACGTCATAGGCTACGGCGCGACGCGCGGGCAAATCTACGTCAACGGACTTGCGGGCGAACGCTTCGCAATCAGAAACAGCGGCGCGACTCTCGTTTCCGAAGGCGTGGGCGACCACTGCTGCGAATATATGACGGGCGGCCGCGTCGCGGTGCTCGGGGCTACGGGCTTCAACTTCGCCGCGGGCATGACGGGCGGGTTTGCCTACGTTCTCGACGAATCGGGCGAATTCGACAGGCGTTGCAACCTCAGCAGCGTCGACTTGGAAAGCATTCCCGAAGGCTCGGAAAGCGAACGCGAGCTTCGCGAAATAATCGGCAGGCATCTCGAATACACTGGCAGCGTCCGCGCCGCCGAAATACTCGGCGACTGGAAAAACTACCTGCCCAAATTCGTAAAGGTCTTCCCGATTGACTACCGCGAAGCACTCCAAAGAACCGCAAAGTAAACGGAAACAAACGCTATGCCAAAAGAATTCCTATCCGTCCAACGCCGCGACCCGCAATACAGGCACTCGCGCACGTCCGACTATCGCGACGTCGAGATACGCCCCGACGCCGCCACAGTCCGCGAGCAGTCAAAACGCTGTATGGGTTGCGGAATCCCGTTCTGCCACGCATACGGCTGCCCGCTGGGCAACAATATCCCCGACTTCAACGCGGCAGTGCGCGAAGGGCGCGACGCCTACGCCTACGAAATACTCTCACAAACGTCGCCGTTTCCGGAGTTCACTTCGCGCATATGCCCCGCCCTGTGCGAATCGGCGTGCTGCGCGGGGTTGCCAAGCCGCCCCGTCACGGTCAAACAGATTGAATACCACACGATAGAGTCGGCGTTTGCAAACGGGTTGGTCAGCCCGCGCATTCCGCGTAACCTCACGGGCAAACGCGTGGCGGTCATCGGAGCGGGGCCTTCGGGGCTTGCGTGCGCCGACAGGCTGCGCTCGCTGGGGCACGAAGTCTGCGTGTTCGAAAAACACTCCTTCGCGGGCGGGCTGATGCGCTACGGCATTCCGGATTTCAAGCTTGAAAAACACGTCATAGAACGCCGCATTTCGCTGATGCGTCAGGCGGGAATTATTTTCGAGTTCGATACGGAAATCGGTAAAGACGTTTCAGCCGACTACATAAAAAAACGCTTCGACGCCGTGTGCCTGTGCATAGGCTGCGAAACCCCGCGCGACCTCAAAATAAAGGGGCGCGAGCTCGGCGGAATACACTACGCGCTCGAGTTTTTGGGCTCGCAAAACAGATTCAATTCGGGCGAAAATCTGTCGCTCGAAATTTCGGCGAAGGGCAAAAACGTCCTGATTATCGGCGGCGGCGACACGGGCAGCGACTGCCTCGGAACGGCAATCAGACAGGGCGCGAAGAACGTAGTGCAAATAGAGATTATGCCGGAACCCCCCGCCGAGCGCGACGCGTCAACGCCGTGGCCGATGTGGGAATACAAAAAGCGCACTTCCAGCAGCCATCTTGAGGGCGGCGAAAGAATGTGGAGCGTTGCAAGCAAAGAGTTTGTCGGCAAAGACGGCAAAGTCCGCGCCCTGAAGGCGGCGAAGCTCAAGTGGGAAATCGTAAACGGACGCCCGATGTCGTTCGCGGAAATACCCGACACGGAATTCGAAATCCCCGCCGACTTGGTTCTGCTTTCCATGGGCTTTACGGGCGTGCCAAAAAACGGAATCGCCGAAGAGCTCTCGCTCGAGCTTGCGGAGCGCGGCGGGATAAAAACTGCGGAAAACATGTCCGCATCGGCTGACAAAACTTTCGCCTGCGGCGACGCCGTGTCGGGGCCGTCGCTCGTTGTCCGCGCCATAGCCTCGGGAATAAAACTTGCGTATGAAGTTGACAAAGCAATTTAGCGCGCAAAAATAGAAAATGTGAAGAAGATGGACAACGCCAACCTCAGCATCAACGTTCTCAAAAAGATAAGCCTCCTTGTGGCAAAGCGCGCATCGGTGCCCGATTTGATAAGACAGATTCTCGACGTTCTGCATACTGAAATGGGTCTGCTTCGCGGAACTGTGACGCTCAGGGAGGGCGATATGCTCGTAATAGAGGCGTCGCAGGGGCTGAGCAAAAACGAGGTGGAGCGCGGAACGTATCGTGTGGGCGAAGGCATCACGGGCAAAGTCGCCCAAGACGCCAAAGCGCGCGTTATTCCCGACGTGTCCAAAGAAAAGTCGTTTCTGAACAGAACGGGAGCAAGAAGCGGCGAAACGAACGTCGCGTTCATCTGCGTGCCCATCGTCTACCACGACGACGTAATCGGAACAATCAGCATAGACCGGAAAGTGGACGCAAAAACCGACCTCGACGCCGACCTGCGCCTGCTCGAAATCATAGCAAACATCACCGCCGACGCCGTATACGCCGCCTACACAGCGGTGGAGGAAAAGGAGAAACTCATTTCGGAAAACCGACGCCTGCAACTTGAGCTCGACAACAAACTGCGCCTTAACGAGTTCATCGGCAACGGCACGAACATGAAAAAAATCTATTCGATGGTTTTCAAAGTGGCGACGTCTTCGGCAACAGTGCTCATCCGCGGCGAGTCGGGAACGGGCAAGGAGCTTGTTGCGCGCGCAATCCAGAAAAATTCGGCGCGCAAAGACAAACCCTTCGTCTCGATAAACTGCGCCGCCCTCCCTGAAGGACTTGTGGAAAGCGAGCTTTTCGGGCACGAAAAAGGCGCGTTTACCGGGGCAATCAACAGAAAAATAGGGCTTGTTGAAGTCGCCGACGGCGGAACGCTTTTCCTCGACGAAGTTGGCGACCTCACGCTTTTCATGCAGTTGAAGCTTTTGCGCTTCATTCAGGAGCACACGTTCTACCGCGTGGGCAGCGGCGAAGAGCACAGGGTTGACGTGCGCATAATAGCGGCAACAAGCCGCAATCTCGAAGAGATGATAAAAAACGGGACGTTCAGGGAGGACTTGTATTACCGTCTCAATGTCTTCCCGATATACCTGCCCGCCTTGCGCAACAGAAAGTGCGACATCATTCCCCTTGCCGAGCACTTCCTGCAAAAATACAACTCAGTCCACAACAAGTCGGTATCGAGAATTTCCACGGCGGCAATAAGTATGCTCACTTCCTACTACTGGCCCGGGAACGTCCGCGAGCTTGAAAACAGCATTGAATACGCCGTGCTCAACACTTCAGACAACGTAATAAGCGGCTACAACCTGCCGCCCTCGCTGCAGACCGACATGACCGTGCATTCAAGCTCCATCCCGTCTTTCGACGAGGCCGAGAGTTCCGACTACGAAACACTTGTTGACAATTTCGAAAAGGAGATAATCACAAACGCCCTCAAGCGCAACAAGGGCAACGCCTCCGCAACGGCTAAATACCTCAAAACGACCCCGCGAATCATACTCTACAAAATCAAAAAGCTGCACATCGACTCCGACCTCTACAAATAGCCGAAAAACCCTTGCAATGCGCGCCCGAATACGCTTGAATGGGAAAAATGAAAAAGTGCGTTGCAATAGATATGGACTGCGTTATGGCCGACCTCTACGAAGGGTTTGCGGCGTTTGAGGAAAAAGTTTCGGGCAAAAAAATCGACCGCCAAGCAGTCCGCGGCGTGCCCATTGTAAAGGCTTTCCCTTCCTGCCGCGACTTCCTCCGCCAAGAGGGCGTTTACGAATTCGCCCCCGTAATGGACGGCGCGGTGGAAACAATAAAATACTTGAACGAAAAATACCGCGTCCTGATTGTCTCCGCCGCGACGGAATACCCCAACAGTATGCGCGAAAAAATGGCGTGGCTTGCCGAACACTTCCCTTATTTGCACTGGAAGCAGTTTGTATTCTGCGGAACGAAAGACTTTGTGCGCGCCGATATAATGGTTGACGACAAAATTTCGAACCTCGACGCCTTCGACGGCCCTACTAAAATCCTCTTCGCCCAGCCCCACAACGAGGGAATGCAAAAAGACGGCGTCGTGCGGCTCGATTGGCGCGGCATACGCGAATTTCTGTAGCCCGCCTCCGCATCCTCTCCCTTCCCTTATTACGCCGCACCGCAAAATGCGGCGTTAAGTTTTTCAGCCGATTCGCCGATAATGCGGCTATGAAAAACTCGGTTAAATTCAAAGGCAGGGAAACTTTTTTGCGCGGAACTTTTCCCGCAGCGGGCGATAGCGCGCCCGACTTCAAACTCGCGCAGGGCGACCTTTCCGACTTCACGTTTGCGGACGCGGACGGCAAAAAAACAGTGCTCAACATTTTCCCGAGCCTCGATACTTCCGTCTGCGCAATGTCGGTCAGAAAGTTCAATGAAATGGCGGCGAAACTCGCGGACGTGGAGGTCCTGTGCATTTCAAAAGACCTACCGTTTGCCCAAAACCGCTTCTGCGTTGCGGAGGGGATTGCAAACATAACTCCGCTTTCCGACTGCCGTATTGATTCGCGTTTCGGGGAAGACTACGGCGTGCTGATTGAATCGGGCGCGCTTTGCGGACTGCTTGCGAGGGCGGTTGTAGTGGTTGATCAAAAGGGGAAGGTTGTATACTCGGCCCTGAGCGGGGAAATAACCGAAGAGCCCGACTACGCCCGCGTGCTCCGCGCGCTTGCATAGCAGTTCAATCCACCGCCGGCTGACACTTCCGCGCTGCGCGGCAAAATCAGCGTTTCAAAAATACCGCAAGCGACATTCGCGGCAGGCGCAGCACTTCGCCCCCGGAAACCGCGTCCGAATCCAGTCCGCGGCTGTCGAAATACGCGTTGTCGGCAATTTGGACAAACCCGTCCAAGTCGCCGCCCACGCCAAACTCCGCTTCGGCGTCGGTCGGATTGAACGCCGCAAAAATCTGCGGCGCGCGCGAATCGGACAAATCGGCGTTGAACATCACCGCCGCCGCGCATTCGTTCGCCTTGTAAAATTTGCAAAACGCGGGCGAATCAAGCCCGTCGCGGCGCAACGCCGCACCGTCGCGCGAAAGCCTAAACCGCACAAGCGCGCGCAGCCAGCGGCGAACCTCGGGGAACGACTCGGCGCGCCGATAGTCGAGCCTGTTGGCTTCGCCGTCCTTGTAGGTGTTGTTTTTGCCGCGCTTTGTGCGCAGCAGGTCGAACCCCTCGGCAAGCATCGGGATTCCGTGCGCCAGAAGCGTGAGCGCGTAGGCGGCCTTGTAGCGGAAAATGTCGTCGCGCGAAGGGTTGTCGAAATCGGGCGTAATTCTGTCGAACAGGCACATGTCGTCGTGGCTTTCCACATAGTTGACCGTCTGCGCCGCAAACGACGCCACGCCGCCCAGACTTCCTCGCATAAAATATTTGAACCCCTCGAAGTTTCCGCGCCCCCTTGCGTATTGCAGCATAAATTCCCTGAATCCGTCGTTCCAAGACGCAAACCCAGTGCGCTTGAGCTTGCCGGCAATGTGCCCGCGGAAGCTCCACGGCTCGGCAATCAAAATCACGGAAGGCATGGTTTTCTTAAGCTCGCGCTCTATTTCCACGAGGGTCTCGAAGCCCACAAGCTCAGCCAAGTCGAAACGGAAGCCGTCAACGCCGTAGCGCAACACGAGCTTCTTGAGGCTCTCCAAAATCATTCGGCGCGCCATCGGGGTTGTGGTTTTGAAATCGTTTCCGCACCCGCTGAAATTGGTGAGATTCCCGTTGTAGTCGGTCTCGAAATAATACTGCTTGTCAATGCGCTCCAAAAAATTCGGCTCGCCGAAGTGGTTGTATACAACGTCCAAGACGACCGCAATTCCGGCGCGGTGGAACGCCGCGACAAGACGGGCGAAATCTTCGTTCTGCGTCGCCGAAGCGGCGTCGGTTGCATACGCGCTCGAGGGCGCAAACCAGCCCACGGGCATATATCCCCATTCGTAGTCGGAGGAATTTTTGTATGTAAACTCCTGAATCGGCTGAAGCTCCACACAATTTGCGCCGCATTTGCGCAAATAGCAGCTTTCCGAAGCAAGCCACTTTTCAAGTCCCGCAAACGTCAGACGCTCGGCGGGCGAAATGTCGGCGGCGGCGTTCGCCAAAACATCGCGCAGATGGGCTTCGACAATTACCAAATCGTGCCACTTCGGCGGGACGAAAGCGTCGGAACGCGCCGACAACTGGCTGTCGTATTTTACAATGCACACGCCCGAAGGGTCGAGCATTGCGTTTGCGTATGGGTCGGCGACGGGTTTGCGCCTGTCGAAAAGCGTGGTGTTGCCGAAGTTTTCGCCGTCAACGTGATAGGTGTAGAAACGGCCGCGCAGATCGGAGTCGGCGCGGGCTGTCCAGACGGCGCCGTCCGCCGTTTCCGCGACAAGCAGATGGCGTCCGTTTTCGCCCGCCGCCCAATGCGATACGAACACGGCTTTTGCGCGCGGGGCGAAGATTCTGAAAACCGTCGCGCCTTCTTCCAATACCGCGCCAAGTTTTGCCGAAGAGTGAATTTGCGAAAGCAGCAGGCTTTCGTCAACGGGGGAACAAGTCCGCAATTCGGGCAGACGCAGGACTGCGGGGCTGCCAAGCTGGCACATTCCGCGCGTGCGCACCGCAAATGCGTGGCTGCCCGTGCGGGACGGGTCGAAAAGCAGATTGAGATTGTTGTTGCCGTCGCCCACAATATTCGGGACACAGCCTTCGGGCTCGAGCCACGATCCGTCCGAACAGGCGAATTTGAACTGAAACGCGCGCGGACGGTCGCGCCAAAGCTCCGACATCTCCACCCCGAGGCGGAAGTAAATGCGCGCGTCGGCGGAAAACCCGCGCATAAGCCATTTCGGGTTTCCCACGGCGGCGTTCCAGCCGTTGAAATCGCCGCAAAGGTAATAGGATTTGGAACGCTCGACATTCGGAAAACAGTCGGGAGAAATCACGAAATACGCCGTCTGCCCGTCGGCGTAGTAGGAGCTTAACCGCGCGGACGCAAGTTTATCGACGCGCGCGACCGACACCGCGGAAACGGCGGTGTTTTCAAGTTCCGCCCGCGGAACTTTCGGGCAGTCTTTGTTGAGTTCGAAAAATATTTCGTCAAACCCCGTCCACAATGCTTTCGTTATTTTCATGGACTATCTGGCTACGAACCGCACGGGCTTTGCGCGCGCCGCCGCAACCGCGCGCACAGAGGCGTTGCCTCCGCCCAGTTTCACTTTGACAGGCTTCATCGAAACCTCCGTCATTGCCGACAAACCCGACGCCGACGAAAGCAGTTTTACGCTTTCGGGAGGCGCGGCGGCGGTGTCGTCCTCGGAAACGGTCGGCGCGTTTTTCAACGCCTGCAAACGCTTGGTCTGCTCAACCGCAACGGAGGCGTTGGCCATGTCTATCCTGTATTCTGGCACGATTTTCGAATTTTTTGCGGACGTTTCGGTCGCGGCGGTGTCGGGTCTGTGTTTTATGCCGAAGAACGTCAAAACTGAGTCGAAAAACGATTTCTCCTCGTCGCGGCGTTCTACAGATTCGCTTTTTTCAAAACCGTCGTCGATATCTGAGGCGGCGGAGTCCTTGAAGCGGAAAACGATGTCGTCGGGATAGGCGTATCCCAATTTTTCGCGGATTACGCGCTCGGCGAATTCTCCGTCGGAAACGAGCCTGTTGTAGTATTCGTTCTTGCGCTCCCACTCCTTTTGCAGCTCGCCGATTTCCGCGCGCAGCTTTTGGCGCGATGCGTCAAGCTCGGCGTTTTCGGCGGTTGCCCCGCGCCATTTCGAGTAGAAGCAGACGCCCGCCGCAACCGATGCGGCAAGCATGGCGGCCGTCCCGAGTTTATACCATTTAGTTCTCATTTTTCGACACCCCGATTATTCCATTTTCCCCCGCGCCGTGTCGAGTTTTTATTTTCGCCGAAAAAAATACTCGCAACCCGTCGCACAATGCAAATAATCGTCTCCAATATGGATACTATCGGCAGGAGAGATTTTCTGAAAACGACGGCGGGTGCGTTGGCGGGCACCGCCGTTCTGCCGAAATATTCGAACGCCGCCGGCGCGCGGGAAGAGCCGCTTAAAGTGGCGATAGTCGGCGCGGGGCGAAGCGGAATGAAGGCTGTGGAAACGCTTTTTAAAATAGGAATGCGCACGCAAATAACCGCCGTAGCCGACGCATTCGCCGACGAAGCAAAACGCCTGCGAATGCGGGGCGAAGAACTCTCGAAAAAATACGCCGACCCGCGCGGAATTTTCGACGTTCCGCCCGAACGCGTCTTCGCGGGGCTCGACGCCTACAAGGCTGCCACCGACTGCGCCGACATTGTTGTGTTTGCAACCCCGCCCGTCTTCCGCCCGGGGGAGGCGGAATACGCAATCTCGCGCGGCAAACACGTCTTCCTTGAAAAACCGATTTGCGTCGATTCTGTTCAGGCACGCAAAATGTATGAACTTGCGGAAATTGCGCGCGCAAAAAAGCTGACCGCCGTATGCGGGCTTCAACGCCGCTTCCACTCGGGATACCGCGAGGCCGTGCAACGCCTCCGCGACGGGCAGATAGGTGAAATCCTCTACGCTCAATGCGACTGGTTTTTGTCGCACTTCGACGGAATGGATTTAAAACCCTCCTGCCGCACCGACGACCCCGAACAGCTCGAATACCAGCTCCGCAACTGGGGGCTTTTCGTCTGGACATCGGGCGACCACATCGTAGAGCAGCAGGTGCACAATCTCGACATAATCCGCTGGGCTTTGGGCAAAACGCCCAAGTTCGTAAGCGCAATAGGCGGGCGGCGCGTGAATCTCGAAATGCCCAAATACGGCAACCGTTTTTCGCATTTCGCTTCGGAGCTTGACTTCGGCGAAAACCTGCGCGTGTTTGCGCGTTGCAGACAGGAGCCGAACACTACCCCTCAGGTGCTCGAAAGAATTGTGGGAACAAAGGGCGTTTTACAAACAAGCCTGTTTTCCAGCCAGACGATACGGGGCGAAAAAAACTGGACTTCCGCCCCGCCCCGAGACCCCGTGGAGGAGGAATACCGCTGCCTTGTAAACTCAGTCCGCAACGGCGGCGGCGTAAATATGATTGCCGAAACGACCGACTCCTGCATGCTGGCAATCGCCTCCAGAATGAGCGCGTATTCGGGCTTGCGCTTCAAATTCGAATGGGCGTTGAGAAAGCCCGAAACATCGCTTATGCCGCAAAAGTTGCAATTCGGCAAACTGCCCATCGCCCCCCTTGCAATAGCGGGAGAATACAGAATTACTTAACAATGGCAAAAAGCACGAGAACTCTTTGGACGCAGAAAATAATCGACGGCGAAGTCAAAACGGTTTCGCGCGGCGCGGTGTGGACTTTCGAAATGCTTAAGGCGAAATCCGGCCCCACGCGCGGCGAAAAGCTCAAGATCGACCGGACCGAACGCAACCTGCGCGGGCGCCAAATTACGGGCGTCGTTCTGGGAATCGACCCGAGCCTGCGCGGCACGGGGCTTGCCGCGATAGAGTCGCTGCCCGACGGCACCCTGCGCTACATAAGCTCGCTAACCGTCCGCAACGAACCCAAGCTTACAATGGCGCAGTGCCTAGCGAGAATACTGGAGGAAACAGACGCAATCATCGACCGCACCTGCCCCGTATGCGTTGCGATTGAAAAAAGCATTTACGTCCAGAATTTCAAGACGGCACTCATTCTCGGCTCTTCGCGCGGCGCGGCAATAGCGGCGGCGGCGCGCAGGGGACTTGAAGTTTTCGAATATCCGCCGTTGAGAATAAAGCAGGCGGTCATAGGCTACGGACGCGCAAGCAAGGAGCAGATTATAAAATCGGTCGCCGCGATTGTCAGCGGCGCAAACGAACTGCCAAACGACGAAGCCGACGCCTGCGGCGCGGCGATAGCGCATATATTTACACACAAAATATAAAAGCAAAATGGAAAAAACTCTCATAGCAATGGCGGCGGGAATGGGAAGCCGCTTCGGAGGTCTTAAACAGACGGCGAAATTCGGAACGTCGCAAAAAACGATTCTCGATTTCGCGGTGGAAGACGCGCTCGCGGCGGGCTTTTCGAAAATCGTTTTCGTAATCCGCAAAGATATTGAAGACGTTTTCCGCGAAACGGTCTCGAAAAAATATGAAAACAAAACCGACGTGCGCTACTGCTTTCAGGAGCTGCACGGGCAGCGTCTGCCCGAGGGGCGAACAAAGCCGTGGGGCACGGGGCACGCAGTCCTCGCCACTGCCGACTGCGTTTCGGAGCCGTTCCTTGCAATAAACGCCGACGACTACTACGGAACGAAGGTCTACAAAACCGCCGCCGATTTCATGCAAACGCCGCGCCCCGACCTCTACGCGCTGGCGGGCTACAGGCTCAAAAACACGCTTTCGGAAAACGGGGCGGTATCGCGCGGAATTTGCGGCGCAGACGCGCAGTTGTTTTTGACGGGCATCAGGGAACATACGGGAATTGTCCGCAATGGCGACCGCATTGAAGACGGCGGTGGCGCGCGCTTTTCGGGCGAAGAATTTACGTCGCTTAACTACTGGTGCTTCCCGAACGACTTCATGCAGCTTTTGGGCGCGTATTTCGACGACTTCCTTTCGGAAAACTCGAAAAGCCCCAAAGCCGAATTCTACCTGCCCGCCGCGGTTGACAGGGCGATTTCATCGGGCGCGGCAAAGGCAAAAATACTGCCTACCGACGAAAAGTGGCAGGGCGTAACCTACAAAGAGGACGTTCCCGTTGTGGAGGAATTCCTCAAAAAATGCGGAAGAATTTAAGTATGCCGAAAACACCTGCAATTTTGGCGTTCCTCGCGGCGACGGCTTTGGCGGCGGCTCTACCCGAACCTGCGCAGGCGCGGCGGACGCATTTGGGGACGCTTTCGATTGCCCACACGGAATTCACGCTCGACGGAAAAACGTTGGGAATCGGCGCGGGCGGAGGTTTCGAACCTCTCCTGATAGCCTCGACCCAAAGCCCCGAAATGGACGCGTGGCTTAAAATGCCGAACGGAGCTGCGCCGTTTTTGGTGTCGATAAAAAGCGCGTATCTGGGCGAAAAATTTTCGCTGTATCCGATTGTGCGCGCACCTTCTCCCAAAAACGGCAAAATAAAAATAAGATACTCCGTCGTGGCGGCGTCGCCCGCGGGCGAAAGGCTGCAAATTGTAGACGACGCCGTATACGAGGCTACCGATATGAAAACGTCGGCTTTCGTGGCGTGCCCCGACATCGTTGACGTAAGCTTTGACGACCGCTTCCAAACCGGCAAATACGTTTTCTCGATAACAGCGCTCGACGAAAACTCAAACCGCGCCGCAACAAACTCGACCTCCGTGGAACTGCAAAAATGGCACTTCCCCAAACAGACAATCGACGACGAAAAGCTTCTGCAACGCGCCTTTTTGGATTTCCACCTGAACCCGTCGCCCGACGTTCTGTGCGCGATGTATTTTTCCAAAAAGCTCGACCTGTCCAGCAAGTCCGCGCCGCACGGATTGAACTACCTGCTTCTGGGCTTTTTCAAATCGGGCTTTGCGCGCTTTTCATTCGCCTTCCACGACATTCTCGAAAACTTCGCCTCGTTCGACAACCTCGACAAGGCGAAGATAATCCTGCTTAATTCCGTTCTCGGCAAACCCGCCATACCCGACGCAAAACTTTCGCCCGCGCAGATAAAATACCAAAACAATATCCGCCGCGCCGAAATTCCCAATCCCTACGAAGACTGGCACAAAGTAATGGGCGTGGCGCAGCTTGATATGCTTTGGGGCGATTTCTTTGCAACGGGCGCATACAAGCCCGTGCGCAGAATTATGAACCTGATGATAAACGCCGACGAAGCCGATTTTGCAATGAAGCTTAAAAACGCCAAACTGCGCCCGCAAAACGATACCGAGTGGAACAAATACAACGTGGGGCTGCTGCACGTTGCGGCGTTGAGGTCGCTTTTAAGAAACGCCGAAATGTTCGACATTGTAGACCAATACTGCGTGTGGGCTGTCGAAAACGGCGACCTCCCCGAGAAGTCGGCAAAAGTGCTCGCCCCCTACTTCGACAGACGCAAGCCCCAAAAGTAGCCGCGGCGCGCTTCTGCAACGCAAACGAAAAAACGGAATCGTCACGCACCGATTCCGTTTTTATTTTGCCTGCCCCTACAGAAGCCTAAAAAACCTTCACGCCGCTTGGCAGGAATATTTTCACACCCGAAGGAGCGCAAACATTGAGCTTTCCGCCGCGTTCGAGCCTGAATTTTATCGAACCCTTGCGAACGGGAATTTCGGCCTGAATCCATTGAAAGTCCAGCAGATTCGGTTTCAGAACATACTCGTCGGGATTTTCGGTTTCCGAAAATCCGCATATGCCGCGAAACGCCGCAATTATGGGCGGCGCGCCCAGCGAAGCGTGGCACAGGCTCAAGCCGAACGGTCTTCCGTAAAACTTCAATTTATCAGACTCGGAAGCTTTCGGGAAAAAATTTTCGGGAAAACGCGAGTGTCCTTCGTCGAGCCAACCGCCCCAAACTTCCGAAATTAAATTGTAGGCGTCGCGCACGCGACCAACCTTTGTGTATGCGGCAATCTCATACGCCTTTTCTATGCTGATATCCTCCCTGTATTTGGGAAGATTGGGGAGAACGTTTTCAAACAAGTTTCCGACCGCCGATTCGGGGAAAATATCCGCCAAGATGCCCCAATACTGCGCGTAGTGGGAAACGCCTGTATCAAGTTCCCCGTGTTTGTCGAACCCGTTTATGAAAACGCCCCGCTTTGAATCCCAAAAATACTTCATTATATCAGATTTTAATTTTTCCGCCTTTTTGGCGTATTTTTCCTGCGAAACGTTATCGCCCCATAATCCGAAAAACTTCGACGCCGTTTTCCAATTCTCGTAGAGCATTATCTGAACATATGCGGGCGTTCCCTTCCATCTGGGATAAACTTTCGACCACCCCGGCAAAAAGAACGGCCACTTGGTTTTTCTAAGGGGAAGAAAACCGCGTTCGTCCAAAATGGAATCGTAAAAATCGAAAAGTTGGACAATTCGCGGGCGATACATTTCGGATGTTTTTATATCGCCAAAGCGCGCATAGTCATGCCTGAACCCGACAAGCGCATGCAGCGGATAGTCCAGAATCCCCGTTCCGAAAACAGTCGGCTTATCCGACAATAGAGAAAGCGAATAACCGTTGCGCGAAACCTGTCGGGCATCGAAAACATAGTCGGCGGCGAGCGTTGACTCTATGGCGTCCAACGGCCACGGGAGGAAATCGCGTTTTATGCCGTCCAAATAAAACCCGCGCGTCGAGGAATGAATTGTTGCAACGCCCGCCTCGAAAATCCTGTTGAAACGCTCATCGCTACATCTGAAAAAACCCGTGCGTTTTGCGGGATAAAGCTTTGCAGTGAAAACAATGTCCGAGGCTTCACAATCGCCGTCGGTTTCTATACGTAAATAACGCAAAGCGGTTTCGGGAAGAACAATTTTTTCCGCCGTACCCGAAAGCGAGAATTTTGGAAGCGGCTTTTGCTCAAATGTTTTTACGTTGTCGTTTTCGGCTTCCGCCACGCTTTCACCCGCGTAAAAGCTGAGAGTCCCGTTCCCCTTGCACTTCAAACTTACCGAGCCAAGCTCTATATGCCAAAAATCGACAATCACAGAGCCGCCTTTTTTTAAAAGAATCGAGCCGTTCTTTACAGCACAATTTTTGGGTTTTAAAATGCCGCGCGGAGGAATTTCATAGAGATCGTCAACAAGCCTGTCGGGCGTTGTAAGGGCATCGTTGAAAATCGGCGACGATTCCGCAGGCACTTTATTTTCCCCGTCCAAACTGGAATTCCACCCTTCGGGCGACGAAACTCCAACCCCTTCTACAATCAGGCACGGGAGCCTGCCTTTGGCAAAAACCTCAAATCTCAAGCTGTGTTTCCCGCTTTTTATCGGCGTTTCCCCGTTGCGCCCCGATGCCGTTTTTTCTCCGTCGATAAAAAACTCCGTCTTTTGTGGCGTGCGCCATTTTACAACGGTTTCTTTTTCGAAATAGACTTCGCGTTCAAAAACGACGAATTCAGACGGCGTAAAATACGTCCCGCCGTCGAAAACAAAATTGCACCGCTCAACGGAATCAGACGCAAGTTTCCTGTGCAAATACGATGCCAGCTGTCCGGGATACCACATATAAGCAGCCCCCCAAACGTCGAACTCGGGACGCGGCAGTTTTTTCACGCGAAAATCTGTGGTGGGACTATATTCCTCGGGTGCGGGCGCGGCACTCAAAAAACGGGCGGTCGAACAGACGACCGCCGCAACAAACAAAAACTTAACAACATTCATACCAAACATGGAATGTTGTTTTATATATTACCTGTATCGGCGCAAGCAATTTTTTACTTATTAGCTTTGTCCGCCACAAGAACGCCGTTTTGGAGTCTGAAATTCGTCCAGCCCGAAGCCTTGATTTTCGCGTAGTCGGCGGGATTGTTGAAGCCCTTTGCCACCTTAATCGCGCCGTTTGCGAAGTTTTCAATGGAAATCGAAACATCGCCTACGCTCTTGCCGTCGGGCGTAGCCGAAAGCGTGTCGGCCGCCAAATACGCCTTGCTCGACGGGTTCGACACAATGCGCCCGAGCGTCAACACAACGCCCTTCGATTTTTTCGGCAGGACAATCCGCAAATCCTTTGCGCCCGCAACGCCGCCGGCGGCAATGCAAAAACCGTCGAGACGCGAAACGCCGTCTACAACAACCGAATTTGTAGTTCCGCTTAAAAACAAAACGTTCACCATTCCCTCCAGCGGATTTTCGCCGCGCAGCACAAGCGTTGAACCGCCGTTAAGGCGCACCTTCGCTCCGAAACGGTATGTAGCGGCCTTGCGGACAAGCTCCAGCGTAGCGTCGAAAACTTCCGCCTTTTTGTATTTGCCCGAAAGAAACAACCTGTCGGTGGCAACCGTCAAACGCGCGTTCGAGCGCACTTCGATGTCGCCGACTGTCGTGTTGCCCTCAAGGCTCACCGAGCAATCCGCGCCCTTTGCGCCCGCAATTTTAAGCGGCGCGTAAACGCCGTCTTTGTCGGCGCGCGTCTTGAAGATTCTGTCGATTGGCTGGCGCATTGCAATTTTCGCGCTCTTGAGGATTTTTCTGGAATTGTCGAACGTTATCGAATCAAGCTCGACATTGGAAACGAAGTTCACCACGCCGCCGTCGCCGCCGTAGACTTTCAAATTGTCGCCTGCGCACCTGAAAAAGCCCGAGCCCGACACGCACACGGAGGAATTTTGCGGATTGAATCCGCCCGAGCCGAGCATGAAAACAGAATTTTCAAGCAGGTGTATATTCTGCGCTTTCCCCCACACGCTTATTGTCTGGACAGTTCTGTCGCCGTCCACTTGCAGATTCCCCGAATTTTGCGACATGCGCAAATTAACGGGCGCGGAGGGGACTGCGTTCTTCTCCCACGCAAAGGTTTCGCTCCACACGCCTCCGTCTTTTGAAACGAAAAAATCGCCCGCCCACGCCATTGCCGCCGCGGACAAAAACAATGTAAAAATACTCTTTTTCATAATTGGCCTACTGTTGAAATTACGTTGCAACAACTACACAGCACTCCCCGAATTTGTAAAGTAAATTCTTTATAGGTGCCTCGGTGAAGCGCGCGGTTGTGCGCGTTCTCCCGCGCAAGCAAACATATCGGCAAAACCGCAAAACGAGCGCACCGCGATGCGCACCCGCTCAATTCCGCAACGCGCCAGCCCCCATGCAAAGCAGCGGCGAACAACAAACAAATCCGCGCGCGGCAGGGACTACAGATTGCGCAGAATAGACGTAATATACGGCACAAGCTGCTTCTTGCGGCTGACGATTTTCGGCAGCTCGAAAACGTCGTTGTCGGTATCCTTCGCATAGGCTATGTGGTCTATTACGTCGCTTTCGCCGCAAATCATAAGCAGGGAATCCTGCGTCATTACGTTTGTTACGAACAACGCCGAAAACGCCATCTTGTTGGTGGCGCGGTATTTTTCCAGCGCGCTTCTGATGTCTTCGATTTTCGAATAAAACGACGCAAAATCCAGCTCTTCAATTTGCGAAATCGAAAACTCCACGCCTTCCTCATCGTAGTGTTTGCAGTCAAGCGTGATTACGTCCGCGCTCCTGAGCGTGGAGAGTATGGACGTAGAACCGAAAATGTAGTCGGAAAGCTCGGCGGCTGAAACCTCCGCGATTTTTTGCAGACGCGCAATCTCGTCGGCATCGTCCTTCGTGGAGGTCGGCCCCTTGAGGTTGAGGGTGTCGCAGACTATGCCGCTTAAAAGCAGCCCCGCAGTGCGTTTGTCGGGAGTGATACCCGCGCGGGCATAAAACTGGCTTACAATCGTGCAGGTCGAACCCACGGGCTTGTTGACAAATAGAATCGGATTGGGAGTATTAACAGTTCCTATTCTATGGTGGTCAATAACCTCAACTATGTCGGCTTCGTCAGCGCCCGTAACCGCCTGCGAAAGCTCGTTGTGGTCTACGAGAATGAGCTTGGGCTTGGGCACGTCGAGCAAATCTACGCTCGAGAACACGCCTTGCAAAACTCCGTCGTCGTCGCACACGAAAATGATTTTGTTGAAATCCTTCACGCGCGACGAGATTTTCGAGATGAGTTTGTCGGGCGAAATGCTTGTGAAATCCTTGCGCATAAGCTTGTTCACGCGCGCGGCCATGCGCACCAAAAGCGACGTTGTTGCGGAATCGTAGTCGCAGGAAATTACGCTCACCCCGCGCGCCTTCGCCATTTCGAGCACATACGGGTCGATTGCGTAGCCGCCCGTGATAATCAGCCCGCGCACGCCCATCTGGATTGCCTTTATCTGAATGTCGAAACGGTCGCCCACAACAATCAGGTTCTGCTCGGGCTTCGACTCCTCAGTTTCGATGAATTTGCCGAAAGTTGAAACCTCCATCGCCCCGATACGCACATACATATCCTCCGTTTCGTTCGGGCGGAAAACCAAGTTGGCGGTTGCGTTGAGCGTCTGGATAACGTTGTTTAGCGTTGCGCGCAGATGGCGCAGCGGACGCGTTTTACCGCTCGACGGGCGCGGAATGAAAAATTCGCCCATATCGAAAACAGAGACCTCGCCGCAAAGCCTGCGGTTGTCGTCTACAATCGGAATGGAACGCAGGTCGTATTCGTCGATTGCCGCCATTACTGAAAAACACGTCGAATTGAGCGGGAGGCTTATGATGTCGCGCTTCATGATGTCTTTTGCGCGCAGGCGCATATCGCCGACGAATGTGGGCAACGGCGTTGAAAAACGCTCAAGCACCTTGTCTATGCGCATATTCGAATTGCCGCAACGTCCCGCGACGCAATTCTGCACGCCGACCGCCGCCTTAAAATTCGCATACGCAATCGCCGAACAGATTGAATCGACATCGGGATTCTTATGTCCCAAAATATAAGTTTGTTCCATCTTGCCCATCATTAAGACCAAAATCTCACATTTTTCAACTTTTTTATGATTCCGAAAGAGGCGGCAATCGGCAAAGCCGATGTGCCTTTGTTCACTTAATTAAAGTAAAGCAATATTGATGTAATCAATTTGCGCCGGTGCCCTACACATAAAAAAGCGGAGATTGGGCAAGCTCAATACTCCTTTGATTTTTTAACTTTCCTGAAGCAGCGGCGGCTGAACTTTGTTCAGCGCGCCTTTACTCTTTTACTTTTCTTTTTTATACAGCAGGTAGTCGCGCGCGGGGACGGATTTACCCGAATACTCGAAGGGTTTATCGGAGTAATTAACTACGACTTCGCTGCCGTCGGAGTAGCCCACAAGCACGACTTTATCGGCGAGCTTTTCGTGGCGGTCGATAAACTCGTATTGCAGGTAGCGCATCGGGACGTATTCGCGGTATGCCTCGGCGATTCCGTCGATATCCGCCTGCGTTTTATACTTCGTCCAATAGAACGTTGGTCTGCCGCCGCATTCTATAAACTTCAGGCGTTTTTCATCGCCTTTGGGTTTAAGGTAGCAGTCGATAGTATACCAATCCACGTTGCTGAGAATGATTCCGTGGTAGACAATTTGCCATATCGGCAACAGCTCCTCTTCGGTGAGCGATTTCTCGTAGGCTTTGGGACTTACGCGTTTTGTGAATTCGATTCTGCTTGTATAAAGCGCGTAGTCGAGCACCTTAGCGACGTGGTCGAAGCCCGCCTCCGAAGTGAAGCCGCCGAACGCCGCATGGTATTTTTCGCCCAAGCGGATTTGGTGTTGCGCCATCTGCTTGCGGTTGTTCGGATGGAGCGGGTCGCAACAGGGAGTCGGCATAATTGCGCTTGTAACATCGACATGCTGCGGCGCGTTCTGGCCCATATCCTTGAGATGGGCGATGTCGGAATCCATATAGCGGTCGCAAATTGTCTGGAAGCAGGTATGATACGCCTGCCCTCCCGGCCACACAACATATGTGCGCGGCTCGCCCTTGCGGTTTTTGCTGACGTATTCGTCGCTCCAGCCCTTGGCGCGCTTATACATATTGTGGTTGTTGATGTGGGTTGTCATATGATACCCGAAAGATTTTCCCAGCTTTATAGCCTCGCGCATTTTGGCTTCGCCGCCCAGACGTTCTTCCACTGGGAACAAGTCGGGGAAATATCCGTCGAAGCCGTTGACCTGCCAGCCCACAAAGCACATATCCGCCTCTTTCACGCCCGCTTCGTGGATTTTCGTCATAACGTCCATAAAGCCGTCGAAAGTGTGGACTATGTTGAGCTCGTGCTTCATTGTGTCCCACTTGGGGTCGTTGAATGAAATCCCGCCTTTGGGGTGCTTGTTGTGCGCCATTTTGATTCTGATAAACGGCGCGTCAACAGTATACTTCAGCGCGGGATTGCCCTTCACGCGCTTCTTCAGCGGAACTACTTCGCCGCGGTCGAGCTGGTATTGGCGGTATTTTTTGGCCATTCCCACGTAGTCGGCGTCTTTGCCCCTGAGCCTGTAGTAGTCTATTACTATGTCCTCGTAGGGGTCGAAATTTATCGACGAAATGTTGTAGCGCGTCATGAGCTTGTGCACGCCGTCTTTTACCTGCATTACAACGCACATTTCAAGCGGCATTCCCTTGGCGATTGCAACATACGTTCTCTTATTAGTTTTGACGCCCCAAAACGGCATCTGCAAAACATACATTTTTTCACCGTTGTCGTGCTTGAAAAACGCCTGATTGCCGTAGTCGAGCGTGGGAATGATGAAGTAGCCCTTGTCGCCCTTGTTTGCGGTGAACTCGTCGGCGGAAATAAAAATGCGCTTCGTGCCGCGAGCGATGTCGCAAACGGGTATGCGCAACCGCTTCGCGCCGTCGGGACGCTTTTCAAGCTTGTATTCTTTCTCCACCCCGTCGAACGACGCCGTCACCGAATTTATCGCCCATGCGGGAAGTGCTCCCCACAAAAGCGCAATACCCAGAATTGTCCCAAATATTTTCCTTACCATATATGCAATCCTTTTTGACCTGTTTTCGGCATTCACTGCGGCGGGATTCTGAAAACAAAAATCCGCCCCGCAAATAACGCCTTTTCGTGTAATAACAGTTTCATAAAAAAGCGCGCAAGTCAACAGAAAAACAATGTTTCAAAAATAAAACAACAAAATATTAACGCCTCAAACGTTTGAGAAAAAAGCTTGACTAATATTTTGACGCCGTTAAAAACTCCGCCAATTAACTCAATCGGTCTATGATAGAAACAAAATCAAAACAGGAAACCACATTCGACATCATCTCGTTGGGCGAAGTCATGCTGCGCCTCGACCCCTCCGAGGGGAGAATCAGAACCGCCCGCGCCTTCAAGGCTTGGGAGGGCGGCGGCGAATACAACGTAGCGCGCGGACTGCGCCGCTGTTTCGGGCTGCGGGCGGCTGTTGCAACTGCCATTGTAAAAAACGAAGTGGGGCTGCTGCTTGAAGACTTCATCTTACAGGGCGGCGTGGATATGCGCTACGTCAAGTGGCTCGAAAGCGACGGCGTGGGCAGAACGGTTCGCAATTCGCTCAATTTTACCGAGCGCGGATTCGGCGTGCGCGGCGCGGTGGGCTGCTCCGACAGAGGGCACTCGGCGGCGGCAAGCCTGAAGGCGGGCGACATCGACTGGGAGGAAATTTTCGGGAAATGCGGGGTGCGCTGGCTGCATACGGGCGGAATATTTGCCGCGCTTTCGGAAACAACGCCCGAAGTCATCTTGGAAGCGGTAAAAGCCGCCAAGAAATACGGCACTATTGTCTCCTACGACCTCAACTACCGCCCCTCGCTCTGGAAGGCAATAGGCGGCAAGGCAAAGGCGCAGGAGGTCAACAAGGAAATAGCCAAATACGTCGATGTGATGATTGGCAACGAAGAAGACTTCACGGCCTGCTTGGGCTTCGAAGTGGAGGGATTGGGCGAAGATATTTCGAACCCGCAAGCGGAATCGTTCAAAATGATGATTGAAAAGGTCGTAAAAACGTATCCGAACTTCAAGGCGGTCGCCACAACACTGCGCAAAGTCAAAACAGCCACAATCAACGACTGGAGCGCCATCTGCTGGACGGACGGCAAATTCTACGAATCCAAAAAGCGCGAAAATCTGGAAATCTTCGACCGCGTAGGCGGCGGCGATTCCTTCGCGTCGGGTTTTGTCTACGGGCTTATGGAGCTCAAAGACCCGCAGTTGGCGGTAGACTTCGGCGCGGCGCACGGCGCGCTTGCAATGACAACCCCCGGCGACACGAGCACTGCTACAAAAGCGGAGGTTGAAAAGCTCGCGGGCGGCGGCTCGGCGAGAGTCGACAGATAAAACAATTTTGCAAAAGGAATGTTATGACAATAATGCAGGAATTCGAAAACAGAAAACTGGTTGCCGTTTGCACGGTTGCCGACGCCAAAGACGCAGTTCCCATGGCGGAGGCGTTGATGCGCGGCGGAATAACCGCAATAGAGCTGACCCTCCGCACGGCGGCTGGGCTTGACGCAATAAAGGCAATCCGCAAAGCCCTCCCCGAAATGTATGTCGGCGCGGGAACGGTTCTGACGCCCGACCAAGTTGTGCAGGCAAAAGACGCGGGCGCGTGCTTTGCAGTTGCCCCCGGAACAAACGTGAAAGTAATCCAAAAGGCGAACGAGATAGGCATTCCGTTCGGCCCGGGGATATTCACGCCCAGCGACATTGAAGCCGCGCTCGAAAACGGCTGCAGAATGCTGAAGTATTTTCCCGCGGCAAGCTGCGGCATAAAGCACTTAAAGGCCATAGCAGCCCCCTACAAACATCTCGGAATAAAATTTATTCCGCTCGGCGGCGTAAATATTTCGAACCTCGCCGAAATGCTCTCCGACCCGCTCATTGCGGCGGTAGGCGGCTCATGGCTTGCGAAGTCCGAACAGATAGCGCAGGGCAAGTTCGACGAAATCGAAGCGCAGGCGCGCGAGGCTGCGGCGGTGATTAAGTCGCTCTCGAAATAACAATCAGTTGAAATGGGGGACGCCGGTGCACAATTAACGCCCGCCGCCCCAGTTTGCAGACAGTCCGCAACACACATGAGAAATTCCTACAGCGTAAATTGCTTGCAAACTAATGTTTCTTTTGCAAAATAGCATATATTGAAGAACGCGCGGCGTACCGAAGAAAATTCGGCGTCCGCCAACGCTTTTTCAAAACACTGAGATAAAGGCGCGGTTCAACCAATCGCCGCCAGACAATAACAACACACAAAGGGAATTAACGGCGCATTGAATAAAGTTCAATTGCCGATGACTGCCTTTCAAATCAAAGAAACAAAGGCGCATTGGCTTTGCCAATCGCCGCCACTTCACAATAACAACACACAAAAAACGGACAACGGCGCATTGAATAAAATTCAATCGCCGTCGGTGCCCAACACATAAAAGAAATGAGAATAGGTATTATAGGATTGGGAGCCATAGGCTCAATGCACATAAAAAATATACAAGACGGGAAAGTCCCGAATTGTGAAATCGCGTGCGTGTGCGACGAAAAATATATCGACCCCGTGAAGTTCGCGGGGCTGAAGGCGTATAGCAGCGTCGATGAAATGCTTAAAGATTCCGACGCCGAAGCGGTGCTTGTGGCTACGCCGTCGTTCAACCATTTCGCCCTTGCTAAAAAGGCGTTGCTTGCGGGCAAACACGTTTTGATTGAAAAGCCGATTGCGCTGACCTCGCTGGAGGCGAAGGAAATAGTTGAGCTTGCAAAGTCGCTGGGGAAGACGTGCGGGATTATGCTCAACCAGCGCACAACGCCGATGTATGCAAGAATCAAGGAGCTTGTGGCGTCGGGCGAGCTTGGAAAAATCAACCGCGCGTCGTGGTTTATGACGAACTGGTATAGGCCGCAAATCTACTTTACAAGCAGCAACTGGCGCGGAACGTGGAAGGGCGAAGCGGGCGGCGCGCTCATCAACCAGTCAATCCATAATATCGACATTTTCGCGTGGGTTTTCGGGATGCCGCAGAAATTGCGCGCGTGGTGCAAATTCGGGAAATACCACAACATCGAAGTCGAAGACGAGGCGACTGCATACTTCGAATTCCCGAACGATATGACCGCGACTTTTGCGACGGCCACGGGCGAATTCCCCGGAACAAACCGTCTGGAAATAGCCGCCGACAGGGGCTTTGTTGTGGCCGAAAACGACAAACTCACAATCACGCGCTTCGAGAGCCTGCGCGAATATACGCTGAATACAAAATACACGTTCGGCACGCCCGAAAGCGCTACTACGGTGGAAACGTTCGACGGCAAGGGCGAACAGCACTCGGGAGTGCTTGCAAACTTCGCCGCGGCAGTTGATTCGGGCGCGAAGTTCGACTTCGACGCGCAGCAGGGCTACAACTCCGTCTGCCTTGCAAACGCAATGCTGATGTCGTCCTGGACGAACTCCGATGTCGATTTCCCGTTCGACGACGCCGCATACGCAAAGCTTTTGGCGGAGAAAACGGCTTCGTCAAAACTCCGCGAAAAGGTCGATACAGACTTCATCGTGGAATTTACAAAATCCTTCAGATAGTCGGCAAATGGCGAAACATTTTAGCGGATACGACTACGTGCCCGACGGCTCGGGCGAAAAGGTCTGCCGAAAGGGCGACTTCGTTTTCGCCGCGGCGGGGCTTGACCACGGGCACATCTACGCGCAGACGCAGGGGCTGCGCTCGGCGGGCGGCGAGTGCGCCCTTGTGTGGGATTCAGACCCGAAAAAAGTTGCGGAATTTCTGAAGCGTTTCCCCGAAACGAAAGTGGCGCAATCGCTCGACGAAATCCTGCAAAACAAAGACGTTGCGTGCGTGGCGGGGGCTTCCGTTCCCGCCGACCGCTTCGCGCTTGGCGAAAAGGTGCTGCGCGCGGGCAAACACTACTTTGTGGACAAACCCCCGTTCACGACGCTCGAACAGCTCGACGCCGCGCGGAAGCTCGTTGCCGAAACGGGGCTTAAATATATGCCCTACTACGCCGAGCGAATCCACAATCAGGCGGCGGAAAAGGCGAACGAGCTCGTTAAGGCGGGCGCAATAGGCAAGGTGCTGCAGGTGCTGATTATGGCTCCGCACAGACTTTCGAAAAATGCGCGCCCCGACTGGTTCTTCAAGCGCGAAAGATACGGCGGAATTTTGACCGACATAGGCTCGCACCAGTTCGAGCAGTTTCTGGAATTTTCGGGCGCGGAAGACGCCTCAATAAACTTCGCGCGCGTTGCGAACTTGGGCAACCCCGAGTTCCCCGAACTGCAGGACTTCGGCGAGGCGAACCTTACCACCGACACGGGAGCTTCGTGCTACTGCCGCGTTGACTGGTTCACGCCCGACGGCCTTTCCGTGTGGGGCGACGGCCGCACGTTCATCTTGGGCACAAAGGGATACATCGAAATACGCAAGTATGTGGACTACTCCGATCCCGAAAAGCCCGGCCAAATACTCTTTATCACCGACGCGCAAAAAACCGAGCGCATCGACTGCCGCCAAATGAACTTCCCGTTCTTCGGCAAATTCATTCTCGACATTCTAAACAACACGGAAAACGCGATGACCCAACGCCACGCATTCAAGGCGGCGGAACTCGCGCTGAAATCGCAACAAATAGCGGAGCAACACAATGGGAAATGACAAACTTCAGGCGCAACGCCGCCTAATTCTTGAAAGCAAACAAAAGGGCAAGCTGGCGCAAATAGGCGCGTTTTGTCGACTCTCGGGGCCGGGGTGGCTGCAGAGCGCAACAACGCTCGGAGGCGGGTCGCTGGCGTCGGCACTGTATCTGGGCGTTCTGGGCGGGCTGGGCTTTATGTGGCTTCAGCCGTTTGCAATGATTTTGGGCATAATAATGCTTGCGACAATTTCGTATGTAACGCTTTCCATCGCCCAAAAGCCGATGAACGCAATCAACGCAAACCTCACGCCGGTGCTCGGCTATTCGTGGGCGGCGGGGTCCATGCTGGCGTGCTTAGTGTTCGCGTGGCCGCAGTTCGCGCTGGGAGTGGCGGCAATAACACAAAACATCTGCTTTATGCAAACCGCCCCCTCGCAAACGGTGGAAATAATCATAACGGCGTCGCTTTTTATGCTGGCAATGATTATGATTACGGTCTACGCGCGCGGCGGCGGCGGCGTAAAGATTTTCGAACTGTTCATAAAGCTGTCGGTTGCGGCAATAGTTGTGTGCTTCTTCGGCGTTGTAATAAGCCTGACGGCAAGCGGAAAAATCGACTGGGCGAAAGTAGCCGCGGGCTTTGTGCCGAACCTTTCGGTGTTCACTTCGCCGAGTGCCGACTTCATGGAATACATCTCGAAGCTGCCCGAAAGCGGCGCGAAATTCTGGTCGGATATGATTGTTTCGCAGCAGATTGACGTGGTAATTTCAGCGGCGGCAATGGCCGTGGGCATAAACATGACGTTCCTGTTCCCCTACTCCATGCTCAAAAAGGGCTGGGACAAAGACTTCAGGGGGCTTGCCATTTTCGACTTGGCAACGGGGCTTTTCATTCCGTTTTTGCTTGCCACTTCCTGCATTGTAATTGCCGCGGCGTCGCAGTTCCACGCAACCCCCGCGGCGGGGCTTGCCGAAAGTTCCATTGCAGGCGGACAACTCCGCCCCGCGGTAGTTGGGGGAGTAGAGCTCAAGCCCGCGGAGAACCTAGTAGGCGGCTACATTCAGTTGCTTGACGCGCGCCTTGCCGATTGCAACCCCGACTTTGCGAAATTGCCAGAATCCGCGAAAGACGCGGCAAGAAATGCCCTGCCCCTCGCCGAAAAGCAGATGGCGGCAATGCTCGTAAAGCGCGACGCCTCCAACCTATCAGAAACGCTCGCGCCGCTCGTGGGCGACGACGTCGCCCGCTATATTTTCGGGTTCGGCGTTTTGGGAATGGCTCTGAACGCAGTTCTGATGAATATGCTAATCTGCGGACTTTGCTTCGCGGAAATATTCAAAAAGGGCGGCAACGCCAAATGGCAGATTGCGGGTTCTTCGCTGATTGTAATTTCAGCCGCGGCGTCGATTTTCTTCAAGGGAGCGAGAATGTGGCTTGTAATCTACGCGGGCGTTATGGCGGCGGTTTTGCTGCCCATTGCATACGGCGCGTTCCTGCTGATTATCAACAGCAGGAAAATCCTCGGTTCGGAAACGCCGCGAGGGAAATCGCGTCTGCTTTGGAACGTGCTCATGGGCTGCTCGTTGGCGGCGAGCTGCACGGCGAGCCTCTGGGTGCTCTACCACAAAATCGGGATTGCCGGCCCGATTGCGTTCGGCGTGTTCTTCGCGGTCGTGATAATCTCGGCGTTGGTTTTCAAAAGAAAGTAATTTTATGAACGAAATTTTCGACATCAAAAACAAGGTCGTCGCCGTGACGGGCTCTACGGGTGTGCTTGCGGGGTCGGTTGCAAGATACCTCGCAACGCAGGGCGCGAAAGTCGTGTTTATGGGGCGTTCGCAGGAAAAACTCGACGCCGCCACAAAGGGGCTTGACGGCGAAAACTTCCTTGCGTGCGTGTGCAACGTCCTCGACCGCGAAAGCCTCGAAAAGGCGCGCGACGCCGTGGAGCAACGCTTCGGCCGTCTCGACGCCCTCGTAAACGGCGCGGGCGGAAATATGGCGGGCGCGACAATTCCTCCCGACAAAACGTTCTTCGACCTCGACATCGACCAATGGGCGGCGGTAGTCAAGCTCAACCTGCAGGGAACGCTCCTGCCGACAATGGTCTTCGGCGAAATGTTCCGCGAGCAGAAATTCGGTAGCATTGTAAACTTCTCGTCAATGACTGCCGAAAGCGCGATTACGCGCGTGCTCGGCTACTCGAACGCGAAGGCGGGTGTAAACAATCTCACAAAGTGGCTCGCCGTCGAATTCGCGCAGAAGTTCGGCGAAAAGGTGCGCGTAAACGCCGTAGCCCCCGGGTTTTTCATCAGCGAGCAAAACCGTTCGCTGCTGACCAATCCCGACGGCTCTTTCACGCAGCGCGGCCGCACGGTAATCAACAAAACTCCTTTCGGCCGCTTCGGCGAGGCCGACGAAATCCACGGCGCGATTCACTACCTCATAAGCGACGCCTCGAAATTCGTAACGGGCACGATTATGGCAATCGACGGCGGGTTCTCCTGCTTCTCGGGGGTTTAGTATGAAACACGAACTACTAGAACAGGGCTTCCGCTGGTATGGATTGAGGGACGAAGTGCCACTGCAGTTTATCAGGCAGGCGGGCGCGGAAAGCGTTTTTACCTCCCTGCACGACATTCCCTACGGCGAAGTCTGGAGCGTTGACGCCATATTGGCGCACAAAAAAATAGTCGAAGACGCGGGACTTGCTTGGAGCGCGGTGGAAAGCCTGCCCGTAAGCGAGGACATCAAGCTGCGCTCCGGCGACTTCCGCAGGCACATTGAAAACTACAAAACAAGCATTCGCAATCTGGCAAAATGCGGCATTTACATAATCATCTACAACTTTATGCCGGTGCTCGACTGGATTAGAACCGACCTGCACTACCACCTGCCCGACGGTTCCACCTGTCTGCGCTTCGACCCAGTCCAATTCGCCGCGTTCGAGCTTTTCCTGCTCAAACGCCCCGACGCCGAAAAAGACTACACGCCGCAGCAAATCCAAAAAGCCGAAGCGTTTTTCAAGTCGCTTTCGCCCGACGGCGTAAAAAAATTCGAACGCTCGCTTATCGACGTTTTTCCCGGCTGCTCGATGGACTTCACCATTGACGACATACGCGCGATGCTCGCGAAATACGACGGAATCGACGCCGAAAGATTGCGCGAAAACCTCGCTCTGTTCCTCCGCGAGGTCGCCCCCACGGCGGAGGAGGTCGGCGCGCATTTGGCAATCCACCCCGACGACCCGCCCTTCGACGTGCTCGGGCTTCCGCGCATTGCCTCGCGATTGGAGGATTTCCAAAAAATTATCGCCGCCTACGACAGCCCCGCAAACTCCGTTTGTTTCTGCACGGGCTCTCTCAGCGCGGGCGCGCACAACAACATTCCGCAAATGCTCGACGCCCTCAAGGAGCGAATTTTTGTTGCGCATCTCAGAAGCACCCAGCGCGAAAGCGACGGCAGTTTCTTCGAAGCGGGACACTTGGAAGGCTCTGTGCCTATGCCGCAGGTTGTAAAAAAGCTTCTCAATCTTCAAGCTGAACGTCTCGCTGCCGGCGGCAAAAAAATCCCAATTCGTCCCGACCACGGCCGCGACATGGCGGACGACCTCTCAAAGCCTCCCACCCGCAACCCCGGATACTCTTTCATCGGCAGAATGAAAGGCCTTGCCGAGCTTCGCGGTCTCCAGACCGGCATTTTTTATAATTCCTAAAGTGGCGGGGGATCGGCGTTGCCGATTTCCCCCTTTGCTTAATTATTAAAGCTTGTTCCCCACGTGGCGGGAGATCGGCAAAACCGATTGCGCTGTGCCCCAAAGGTATCATCAAGTAGACACATCTCCAGTTTAGCCAAGGTTTATAAAAGCAGGAAGAGCCCGTTAGCTTATTCGCTAACGGGCTCATAATACTGGCAACAACCTACTCTCGCACAACAGCGGGGTCGTACTACCATCGGCGGCTGAGAGCTTAACGAGCGTGTTCGAGATGGG
>JAEXGH010000019.1 GCA_023450935.1 Verrucomicrobiota bacterium
ATGCGGCGGGGTGGGGGCGGGTTATCGCCCGTATAGTATATATAATACGAACGTAAAACGGAGGTAGTTTTCGCCTAAAAAAGGGGATTTTGAAAAACTGGCACAGAATATGCTTACTTGTTTGTACCTAACCCAAAATAATTATGAAATTAGTTATTGCATACATAAAGCCTGAACAGCTTGGAGACGTAAAGCAGGAACTCTTCAAGAGCGAAATATTCAGATTATCGGTCACCAACGTGCTCGGTTGCGGAAGGCAAAAGGGCTATAGCGAAAAGTATCGCGGAAACGAAAGGGAAGTGAACCTGCTCAAAAAGGTTCGCCTTGAAATCGCCGTAAACGACGAATTTCTTGAGCCCACAATTTCCGCGATTATCAAGGGGGCGAAAACCGACCATATAGGCGACGGAAAAATTTTCGTCCTCAACATAGAACAGTGCATACGCGTCCGCACGGGCGAGACGGGCCCCGAGGCAATCGGCTAAACAACACAAACAATTTGAAAGACTAATACAATGAACAAGGCAATTTTAACGGCATTTTCGCTTTTGGCGGCGGGCACGCTTTGCGCCGCAACCGAAGAAACGAAGGTTTCGGCGGAAATGTTCACTATTAACAACCTCTGGATTCTTTTGGGGGCGATTCTCGTCTTCGCGATGCACCCGGGGTTCGCGCTGGTTGAAACGGGGCTTAGCCGCGCAAAAAACAGCGTAAACATTCTCACCAAGAATGTGGTAACAGTTGCGATAGGGTTGCTCACCTATGTAGCAATAGGCTTCACGCTGATGTATCCGCACGACAACTGGCTTATAAACGGTGTTCTTGCGCTTCCGTCGTTCGGGGTTGCAAGTCCCGAAGGCGCGGCGGGCGCAATAGCCTACAACGGCGGAAACTACTGCTACTGGACCGACTTCATTTTTCAGGGTATGTTTGCCGCCACGAGCGTTACAATCGTTTCCGGCGCGGTTGCCGAAAGAATCAAGTTTAGCGCGTATTTGATTTTCGCTATAATCTACGCGACGGTCGGCTACACGATTATCGGCTCTTGGGGCTGGGGCGGCGGCTGGTTGTCGAGTCTGGGATTCTACGACTTGGCTGGTTCGACATTCGTCCATTCCGTAGGCGGCTGGGCCGCTTTGGTGGGCGCGATTTTGGTCGGCCCGAGAATCGGCAAGTATGTTGACGGCAAGGCGCGTCCGATTATGGGTAGCAACTTGGGCTTTGCCACGCTGGGCGTGTTCCTGCTCTGGTTCGGCTGGTTCGGATTCAACGGCGCAAGCGTTTTCAGCGCAAATCCCGTAATGGTTGCATACGTGTTCACTACAACGGCGTTGTCGGCGGCTGCGGGAGTTATGGCGGCGATGTTCACATCGTGGTTCGCGCAAGGCAAGCCCGATTTGTCAATGGTTCTCAACGGCTGCTTGGCGGGGCTTGTGGGCATAACGGCTTCGGCGGACTGCGTTTCGATTCAATCCTCGATTTTAATCGGCGTAATTTCGGGCATACTGGTTGTAATTGCGGTATACTTCTTTGACAGACTCCAAATCGACGACCCCGTCGGCGCGCTTTCGGTGCACTTAGTCTGCGGTGTATGGGGCACGCTTGCGGTCGGAATCTTCTCGCCCGACCACACGCTGCTTCCGCAAATCATCGGTATAGTTGCCGTAGGCGCTGCGAGTGTGGCGGTAAGTTTTGCAATCTTCTACACAATCAAGAAGACCTCCGGCTTGAGAGTAAGCAAGCAAAGCGAACTCAAGGGCTTGGACATCTCCGAGCACGCAATGGAAGCCTACAACGGATTCCAAATCTTCTCCAACGAATAGCTTCAATTTAACAAATAAAAGGACACATTATGAATATCAGAAAAATCACATTGTCGGAAATAGCCACAACCCCCCCGCGGGTTGTGGAAGTTCCGGAGGGCGAGAATTTCGTGGAAAGCTTCGGCTGCGACGTATTCAACATCAAGACGATGTCGGAATACCTGCCCAAGCCCGTCTTCAAGAAACTTCTCGGAACAATAAACAGCGGAAACGCGATAGACTCCTCCATAGCCGACGACGTTGCGCACGCAATGAAAAGCTGGGCTATGAGTAGGGGCGCGACCCACTACACGCACTGGTTTATGCCGCTTACGGGCGCGAGTGCCGAAAAGCACGACTCGTTCCTGGAACCCACCGACGGCGGCGAAGTAATAGCGCGCTTTTCGGGCAAGAATCTGATTATGGGCGAACCCGATGCGTCGAGCTTCCCCTCGGGCGGTCTGCGTTCCACTGCGGAAGCCCGAGGCTACACTGCTTGGGATCCCACTTCCCCCGCGTTCATCAAGCGTGCAAACGGCGTTGCAACCCTCTACATTCCCACTGCGTTCTGCTCATACACGGGAGAAGTGCTCGACAAAAAGACGCCGCTTTTGCGCTCAATGCAGGTTTTGGGCGAACAGGCAAAGCGTCTGCTCAAGTGCTTCGGCAGGAAAATCGACGGCAGGGCGGTCGTAACGCTCGGCGCGGAACAGGAATACTTCCTCATCGACAAGCGCTTCTACGTCCAACGCCCCGACCTGATGCAGACGGGCAGAACGCTTTTCGGCGCGCCGCCGCAACGCCACCAGCAGCTTGAAGACCACTACTTCGGCGCAATCAAGCCCCGCATACTCTCGTTCATGGGCGAGCTTGACAGGGAGCTCTGGAGACTGGGCATTCCCGCCAAGACGCGCCACAACGAAGTCGCGCCCGCGCAGTTCGAAATAGCCCCGATGTTCGAGGAAGTCAATTTGGCCGTTGACCACAATATGCTCATTATGGACGCGCTCAAGAGAATTGCCGACAAACACGGCTTCGCCTGCCTGCTGCACGAAAAGCCCTTTGCGGGCGTAAACGGCTCGGGCAAGCACAACAACTGGTCGATTTCCGTCGGCGACACGAACCTCCTCAATCCGGGGAAAGACCCCCACCAGAACGCCATATTCCTTACGGCATTGTGCGCGGTAATTCAGGCGGTAGACCGCCACGCCGACCTGTTGCGCTCCGCAACGGCGGGCGCGGGCAACGACCACCGCTTGGGCGCGAACGAAGCACCGCCTGCAATCATCTCGATGTTCTTGGGCGAACAGCTCGCCGACATTGTAGAGCAGATTGAACGCGGCGAGGCGAAGTCCAGCAAGCACGGCAGAAACATCAAAATCGGCGCGGACATTCTTCCCGAATTGCCCTGCGACGCGACCGACAGAAACAGAACAAGCCCATTCGCCTTTACGGGCAACAAGTTCGAATTCCGCGCGGCGGGTTCTTCGCAGTCTTGCGCAAGCCCGAACATCGTGCTGAACACTGCGGTTGCCGAATCGTTCGACGAAATCGCCACCGCGCTTGAAAAGCTCCCGCGCGGAGCCGACTTCCACGCCGAACTGCAGAAGCTGCTTTCGTCCATCATCAAAAAGCACAAGCGCGTCGTCTTCAACGGCAACAGCTACAGCGACGAATGGAAGAAAGAGGCACAACGCCGCGGTCTGCCCAACTTGCGCACTACGCCCGAGGCAATCGAACCCCTCGTCAAGAAGGAGAACATTGCCCTCTTCGAAAAATACGGGGTGTTCAACGCGGTGGAGCTGAAGTCGCGCCACGAAGTGTTCTTGGAGGAATACCAACGCAAGATTGAAATCGAAGCGGGGTTATCTCTGAAGCTTGCGCGCACGCACATCATTCCCGCGGGCGTGGCATACTTGGAAAAGCTCGGAAAGGCCTTGGAGGTTGTCCGCGCGGTTTCGAAGAGGAAGTCGAAGCTTGCGGAATGCGCGGCGAATGTCGCGGAGCGCGTCGATTCGCTCGCGGCTGCCGCCGACGCTTTGGAGGCGAAAATAGCCAAGGGCGACTATTCCGCGATTATCGCGGCAATGGGCGAGCTCAGAAAAATCGCCGACAAACTCGAAGGAGAAGTTGACAACGATCTCTGGCAGATGCCAAAGTATTGCGAAATGCTTTTCGTATACTAAAAATTAAACAAACCCGATTCGCAACATGCAGTCATTCATACAGGATTCATTCGCCGCCAGAATCGGCGGCTCAAACTACGGCAAGTCCACCGACATATACAAGTTCGAGAAAATCAAGCGCGCCAAACGCGCCGCGGTTTTGAAAAATCCCAATCTCAAACTCATTGATATGGGCGTGGGCGAACCCGACGACATGGCTTTTCCCGAAGTTGTATCGTCGTTGTGCGAGGCCGCCAAGCTGCCTTCGAACAGAGGCTATGCCGACAACGGCAGCGCCGAGTTCAAGCGAGCGGCGGCGGCGTATATGAAGTCTGTATTCGGCGTGGCAATCGACCCCGAGTGCGAGGTAATCCACTCGATGGGGTCGAAGGCCGCGCTGAGCATTTTGCCGAGTTGTTTTATAAACGAGGGCGACGTGGCGATAATGACCGTTCCGGGGTATCCCGTTTTCGGCACGCACACAAAGTATCTCGGCGGCGAAGTCTACAACGTCCGTCTCGAGGCGGCGAACGGCTTTCTGCCCGACCTGTCTTCAATCCCCGCCGACATTTGCCGCAGGGCTAAGGTCATGGTTGTGAACTACCCCAACAACCCCACTGGAGCTGCCGCCACGCTCGAGTTCTTCCGCGAGCTTGTCGAGTTCGCCAAGAAAAACCGCATAATAATAATTTCGGACGCCGCGTATTCTTCGCTCGTATTCGAGGGCAAACCCGTTTCCATATTTCAGGTGGAGGGCGCAAAGGACGTTGCGCTTGAGCTTCATTCGCTCTCAAAAAGCCACAATATGACGGGCTGGCGCATCGGCTGGGTTTGCGGCAATCCGCTTCTTGTGAAAGCCTACGGCGACGTGAAAGACAATACCGATTCCGGGCAGTTTTTGGCAATCCAGCACGCGGCGTGCTCCGCACTGGGCAACCTCGAAATTCCGCGCAAAATTTCGGAAAAATATTCGCGCAGAATGGACATGCTTGTAGAGGCCCTGAAGCAGGCGGGCTTTTCGCCAAAAAAACCGAAGGCGAGCTTTTATCTGTATGTAAAAGCCCCCAAAAGCGCGACGCTTGCCGACGGAACGCGCGTGGAGTTCAAAAGCGGCGAGGATTTCTCCCAGTGGGCGATTTCCGAAAACCTCATAAGCACAGTTCCGTGGGACGACGCGGGCGCGTATGTGCGCTTCTCCGTGACATTCGAGGCGCATTCTCCCGAGGAGGAAAAGCTCGTCGTCAGCGAAATCGGCGACAGACTTTCAAAGGCTAAATTCGAATTCTAAAGACTATGAAATTTTCAAAATACCACGCCCTCGGCAACGACTATCTCGTTCTCTCCCCCGATGAGTGCCCGCACTGCCCGCAGGGCATTGACGTTGTGAAAATCTGCCACCGCAATTTCGGCTTGGGAAGCGACGGCATTCTTTTCGGCCCAGAAAAAAGCGACATTGCCGACTTTAAGCTGCGCATTCTCAACCCCGACGCAAGCGAAGCCGAAAAAAGCGGCAACGGTCTGCGCATATTTTCGCGCTATTTGTTCGACTCAAAACTCGTCCGCGAGAACGAGGAATTTTCCGTTGAGACTCTCGGCGGTGTTGTAAAATGCACCGTTATGAAGGGCGGTGGCTTCGTCCGCGTGGGTATGGGGTATGTCAGTTTCGACTCCGCAAAGATTCCCGTTGCGGGCGAGCACCGCGAAGTGATAAACGAGGAGGTCGAAATTTTCGGCGAAAAATACCGCTACTGCTGCGCCACGGTGGGCAATCCGCACTGCGTGGTTGTGGTTGACAAAACGTCTTCGGAGCTTGCGCGCAAGGTCGGCCCCGTGCTCGAGAACATGACTTCGCGCTTCCCGAACAGGACAAACGTTCAGTTTCTGGAAGTCGTAGACAGGCACAATATAAAAATCCAGATTTGGGAGCGCGGCGCGGGCTATACGCTTTCGTCGGGGTCTAGTTCAAGCGCGGCGGCTTCGGTTGCCCGCAAGCTCGGCTATTGCGACGGCGATATAACAGTCCACACCCCCGGCGGCGACATCTTCATAGAAATTTCGCCCGACTTTTATATCACGATGAGCGGCCCCGTAACGCGCGTGGGCAACTACGATATGGATTTGTCGGTTCTCGCGCAGACGTTGCCAGCATAGAATTTTTTTAGTGTTGTTTTTTCACGCGTTGTCGGCGGGGGATTCTTCCCCCGCCTTTTTTTGTGGCATTCTCTAAAGTTAACGTTAACATAATTTTTGCTTTCGGCGCGCAGGAAGAAGGTTTCCGCCTCTGAAATAGGGTGTTCGGCGTTAATCTGCACGCTTTGTGGCGGCTGCTGATTTCTAAAGAATTACAATCAAGCGGCGTTTTTTGGAAGATGCATTTTTAAATTTTCAATTTTTTGAGTCCTTTTTGCGGAAAATAAAAGCTATTTTTTAGGTAGTTTTTATTTTTCTTGCTTTTACTGCGCGGGAAAAACGCCTTAAAAGCCGCTAAAATAGCGTGTTTTATGTGGAACGAAATGTTTTCGGAAAAAATCGAAAAAATATGTTGACAAAAAAATAAAAACTACCATAAAGGTAGGTATTATGAAAATTGAAACGGCAAAAGAAATATTTCAAACAATCCGCTTGGGTATATCCCGCGGTGCAGCCGCAGTTTGTCCTTGTTGTTGTCGAATGCCGGGTGCGGCGGACTAAGCCGTGGCGCGGGCGTGTTTGAACCCCGCGCGGTCTCGCCGCAATTTTAACGGCAGCAGTTCAAAAACAAAAAAACAGAACAACAACCAATACGCCTTGAAGGCGAAAATCGAGAAAGGACAAAAAATGAAAAACAGATTATTTATACTTGCGGCAATATTCGCCGCGTCTACGTTAACTTATGCCGCCGAAGTTTCGGCGGACGCTTCGCGAAAATCGGAGGGCGGTTCCGCTTCGCCCGAAAAGGCGGAAAAGGCCGCACCGCTTCCGCTGCTTACGCTTGACGGCGTGGGCGGAGTGGTTATAACGCCCATTGCCGACTTGGTAAACCCCGGAGCAGAGGGGACGGAAGTAGGGCTTCCGTCGATTGGGGCTACCTACGTGAACGCCAACCAGAAAAACGTGGAAAGCTTCGGCTTTACGGAAACGCTGTTTACGCGCGTCGAACTTGGCTACAACGCAAGCCGCTTCGGAACCGGCTCGCTGCGAAGCGACGTTCTTACGGAAGCCGGCGCGGACATCGGGCGCGACGACGTTTGGCTTCACAGTTTCAACGCCCGCGTGAACGCAATCAGGGAAAACGATTTCGGCACTAACTTCCTGCCCGCCATAACGATCGGAATACACGGAAAAATCAACAACGGAATCGAGGAGATAAACGACAACCTCGGTGGGCTGCTCGCGCAGAAGGGGTATTCCAAAAACTACGGGGTGGAATTCACTCTTACGGCAAGCAAGGCGTTCGACGTATTCGGACACCCGCTTATCCTCTCGGTCGGCGGGCGCGCAACCGACGCTTCGAACCTCGGCTACACGGGTTATTCGGGAAAATACGAATTTTCGGCGGAGGGCAACGCGGTCTTCGGCATAACGAATTGGCTTTTTGCAGCGTTTGAATACCGCCAGAAAATCAACCAATATGGGACAATCGCAAGCGCGCGCAAGGAGCTTGTGGGCAGCGAGTCTGATTGGTGGACGCTCGGTTTGGCGGCCGTCGTTTCGCCCCACTTCACTGTGACGGCGGGCTACGGGCACCTCGGAACAGTCCTCAATACTACCGAAAACACCGCTTGGGCGCTTGCGGCAAAATACGAATTCTAACTTTTAAGCACGAAAAAATATTGCAATATTCAGACGGCGTAGTTTAACGAAAACAGGTGGGGCATTCCCGCAAAACGAAAGTCGAATCTTTCCGCCGTTCCCAAACATTCGAAGGGAAAAACAATGTCGGAAAAAAATTACAGACCAGAAACACTCGCAATCCACGCCGGACAAATTCCGGATCCCGCAACGCAGGCGCGCGCCGTCCCGATTTACAGAACGACAGCCTTCAGCTTCAAAAGCGCAAAGCACGGTGCCGATCTCTTCGCGCTCCGCGAACCCGGCAACATTTACGCGAGGCTGATGAACCCAACAAACGACGTTCTCGAAAAACGTCTGGCGGCTCTCGAAGGCGCCGCGGCGGCTCTGACGCTCTCTTCGGGCACGGCGGCAATTGCCTTTACAATCACCAACATTCTCAAGCAGGGCGACGAGCTCGTTGCCGCCAACAACCTCTACGGCGGCACATACACGCAGTTCGATTCAATCCTTCCGCAGTTTGGCATAAAAACGCGCTTCACCCACGTCAATAAATTCGACGAAGTCCGCGCGGCAATCAACGACAAAACCCGCGCAATCTACATCGAGACTGTCGGCAATCCCGTTCTAGACGTGGCTGACATCGAGGGCTACGCCAAGGTTGCGCGCGAATTCCACCTGCCTTTGATTGTCGATTCCACGTTCACGCCCCCCACGCTCATTCGCTCCATAGACTACGGCGCGAACATTGTAATACACTCGCTTTCCAAGTGGATTGGCGGACACGGTGCGGGCATCGGCGGTGCGGTCGTAGACGCGGGCAACTTCGACTGGACCGACAAAAAGTTCTCGCTCTACAACGAGCCCGACGGCGGCTACCACGGCCTGCGTTTTGCGCATGATTTGGGCGAACTCAACAAGCTTGCGTTCATCTTGCGTCTGCGCACCGTAGGCTTGCGCAACCTCGGCCCGACGCTCGCGCCCGACGCGGCGTGGACGTTCCTGCAAGGGGTTCAAAGCCTGCCGTTGCGCATAAAACGCCACAGCGAAAACGCCCTTGAAGTTGCCAAATTCCTCAAGGCGCACGACGCCGTGAAGTGGGTTCGCTATCCAGGTTTGCCCGACGACCCCAGCTATCCTCTGGCGCAAAAGTATCTGAAAAACGGCTTCGGAGGAATGGTTGTGTTCGGCGTAAAGGGCGGCTACGACGCCGCAGTGAAAATTGTGGACAACATTCCGCTTTTCAGCAATCTCGCAAACGTGGGCGATTCAAAGAGCCTGATTCTCCATCCGTCGAGCACGTCCCACTCCCAGCTTGACGAAAAGGCTCAGGCGGCGAGCGGACTTACTCCCGAACTAATCCGCCTGTCGATTGGGCTGGAACACATCGACGACATCAAAGAGGCTCTCGACTCCGTTCTTTAGCCTCGGAAAGGTTGCAATGTATTACTCTTTAAACGACGTTGCGCGCAGCTATTCCGCCGCCCGCGCCTCTGCCGAGGCGGAGAAGTTCATAGCGGCTCTGCCTGCGGACTTCGTCCAAACGCAGCGCGGGGCGATTGTTGCGGCAATCGGCGGCGACAGTTCGGCGTTGAATACAATCCGCGCCCAGCGCAATAAGTCGGACGCCGATTTGTCGGGGCTTGACGTCGCCGACATCCGCATAGGCGACGGCGGCTACTTGCGGCTTCGCATTTACACGCCACGCACGCGTCTTTCCAAAAACCGCAACATACTTCTGTATGTCCACGGCGGCGGTTGGACGATAAATTCGCCCGAAAATTGCGCGCGTTTCTGCCGCGATTTTGCGCTGAAAAACGACGCCGTTGTAGTTGCGCCCGACTACCGCCTTGCGCCCGAGCACAAGTATCCCGCCGCAAACACCGACGTCAAACTTGCCTTCGACTGGGTTGCCGCGCGCGCCGAGGAGATAGGCGGTTCTCCGCATAAACTCTACATCGGCGGCGACAGCGCGGGCGGACATCTGGCTGTTTCGCTTGCGCTCGATATCCTTGCGGACGCCTCCGCAAAGGTTTCGCCCGCTGGGGTGATAGCGTTTTATCCGGCCGTCGATTTGCGCGGAACTGTCCGCAGAAAGTCGTTCGACTTCTTCGGCGAAAAATTCTGCCTGAACGCGGAGCTTATGGGTTTGTTTGCCGACGCCTACGCGCCTACGCTATCCGACAAAAACGCCGCAACACTTTTGGGCAGGGACTTCAATGGCTTTCCGCGCACGCTGATTATCGCCTCCGAATGCGACGTTTTGCGCGACGAAGCGCGCGAGCTTTATTCCGAAATGGCGCGGGCGGGCGTTCCCGCGAGGTTCGTCTGTTTCGAGGGCGCAACGCACATATACATAACGCAGAAGGGAATGGATTCCGCCTACGCACGCGCCCTCGGCGAAGCGTCAGACTTTCTGCTTCGTTGAACCAACCAAAAACAAAAATCCCCCTGAGCCAAAAAACTTATACCAGCGCGGGCGGGATAAAATAAAGAAAATTTCAACAGGAAAAAATTATGAAAATTGCAAACAACATACTCGAACTTGTAGGCTCGACGCCCCTCGTGCGCCTGAACTACCTTAACGATACAAAAGCCGAAATTCTTGCGAAGCTCGAATTCTTCAACCCGTCGGGCTCGGTAAAGGACAGGGCGGCGTTGGCAATGATTGAGGACGCCGAAGCCAAAGGGCTGCTCAAAAAAGGCGGGCTTATAATAGAGCCTACCAGTGGCAATACGGGCATAGGTTTGGCTTTGGTCGCGGCAGTAAAAAAATACAAACTCATTCTTACAATGCCAGAAACAATGAGTATTGAACGCAGAAAATTCCTCCTGAGTCTCGGGGCGGAACTCGTTTTGACGGACGGAACAAAGGGAATGAAAGGCGCGATAGAAAAGGCGTTAGAGTTGCAGAAACAGAACGCGGGCTCTTTCATTCCGCAGCAGTTCGAAAACTTCGCCAACAGCGAAATCCACCGCAAAACTACGGGCGTGGAAATCTGGAACGACACCGACGGCAAAGTCGATATTGTAGTTGCGGGCGTCGGAACGGGCGGCACGGTTAGCGGAATAGGGCAGGCGTTGAAGGCGCGCAATCCGAACGTGAAAATCTACGCGGTCGAACCCGCAACATCGCCCGTGCTTGAGGGCGGAAAGAGCGGACC
>JAEXGH010000008.1 GCA_023450935.1 Verrucomicrobiota bacterium
TAAAAAAGGCAGAAAACAAGCGAAGCGCGTTTGAGATTTTTTGCGTAGCAAAAAAGACCCCGAAGGGGCGAATACAAGCCGAAGGCGCGTATAGATGCGTTTGAAAAACGCACCCGAAGGGCACGCAGCGGCGTGTCAAACGGGTTGCGAATGCAACCGCGAGTCAATTTGAGTTTTGGCGAGCGTAAGCGGGCTGTAGCCCGTAACCACAAAAGTTGCCGTAGGCAAGCTTTTGGGGAGAATAAAACACGAAGTGTTTTACCCAAAGGGCGAGAACAGCGCGGATTTTGCAACGCAAAACCAAGCGAGCGAGTTCAATCGAAGCCAAAACCAAATGATGCCCGAGAGCGTTTCTTTCGGCAGTTTTTATAATCAAAAAGCGGAACATTTGTTCCGCTTTAGTTATAAAAACTTTAACCAGAAGACAAAGCGGAATTGGCTATGCCAATCCGCGCCGCTTTCGGAAAGTTAAAAAACTTTTAAAAAGAAGTCTTGGGCAAAGTAGGTGAGAATCATGTCCGCGCCGGCGCGTTTGATTGCCGTGAGCGATTCGTCGCGGACACGTTCGTAGTCGAGCCAGCCGTTTTTTGCCGCGGCGGCAAGCATTGAGTATTCGCCCGATACCTGATACGCGGCTACGGGGAGTGTTGTTGCGGCTTTCACCTTTGTGATGATGTCCAGATACGGCATTGCGGGCTTTACCATAACAATGTCCGCGCCCTCGTCTTCGTCGAAGATAACCTCCTTTATTGCCTCGTTGACGTTGGCGGGATTTAGCTGGTAGCCGCGCTTGTCGAGATATTTTTTTGCTTTGCCCTTTGATTTGGGCGCAGAGCCTATGGCGTCGCGGAAAGGCCCGTAGAACGCGGAGGCGTATTTCGCGCTGTATGCCATAATGGCGGTGTCTTCAAGCTCGTTTTCGTCGAGTGCTTGACGGATTGCCCCTATGCGTCCGTCCATCATATCGGAGGGGGCAACAATGTCCGCGCCCGCCTGCGCGGCGGAAACCGCCATTTCTGATAGAATGCCGACGGTGGTGTCGTTGAGAATCCACGCGCCCGATTCGTCGAGAATGCCGTCGTGTCCGTGCGAAGTGTAGGGGTCGAGGGCTATGTCGGCGGCTACGAGCAGCTCGGGGAAGTGCTTTTTGACTTCGGCAATGGCGCGGTTTGCAAGCGACATCGGGTTGTAGGCTTCGCGCGCGTCGAGCGATTTGTCGGAGGGATCAACCATCGGGAACGGGGCAATCGCCTGAATGCCCGCGTTGAGCGCGGCTTCGCAATACTTCAGCAGCGACTGGATTGTGTGGCGGTGAATCCTCGGCATCGACGGAATTTCCTCGGAACCCGAAAGCCCCTCAGCCACGAATACGGGAAGAATCAGGTCTTTTACGCTCACGCGCGTTTCCGTGCAGAGTTCGAGAATCGCGGGGCTGCGGCGCAGGCGGCGCGGACGTTTGGAGATATATAGCTTGAAATTTTCGCTCATTGTGCTTTTGTTTATGGCGGAGTTTAATAAAAATCGCAACTAAAAATGAATCCGAGCATACACAATACGCTTTCGAGAAAAAAAGACGAACTTGTCCAGCAGGGCGACGTTTTCGGCATCTACTGCTGCGGCCCGACGGTTTACGGCCCCGCGCATATAGGCAATTTCAGAACGTTTCTGGTGCAGGACGTTTTGCGCAGAACGCTCGAATGTGCGGGGTTCAACGTAAAACACGTCAGAAACATAACCGACGTTGACGACAAAACCATTCGCGAGAGCCAAAAAAAGGGCATAACGCTCAAGGAATTTACCGCCCAGTGGGAAAACAAATTCCACGAAGACTGCAAAAAGCTCAATATGCTTCCCCCGCACGTTGAACCGCGCGCAACGGAGCATATAGGCGAACAGCTGGAAATGGTGTCTACGCTTGTCGAAAAGGGCTTTGCGTATCCCGCTTCCGACGGCAGCGTCTACTTTAAAATATCGTCGTTCCCCGAATACGGACGCCTTGCGGGGCTCGATCGCGAAAATATGGCAACCCAGTCCACAAACTCCGCGGGCGAGGCCAACAACGCCGACGAATACGAGCGCGAAAACGTTTCGGATTTCGCCCTCTGGAAGGGCAGAAAGCCCGAGGACGGCGCGAACTTCTGGAAGTCGCCGTGGGGAGAGGGACGCCCCGGGTGGCACATTGAGTGCTCGGCGATGTCGCGCAAATATCTCGGCGACACGTTCGATATGCACGGCGGCGGAATCGACCTGTGCTTCCCCCACCACGAAAACGAAATAGCCCAGAGCCAATGCGCCACGGGAAAATCGCCGTATGTGCGCTACTGGTTCCACAGCGCGCACCTCATGGTTGAGGGGCAGAAAATGTCGAAGAGTCTCGGCAACCTTTTTACGCTCGACCAGCTTATAGAAAAGGGCTACACGCCCGCGCAAATCCGCTACGCGCTCGTTTCGGGGCACTACCGCCAGCAGCTAAACTTCACTTTCAAAGGGCTTGACGACGCCAAAAGCGCGCTTGCAAAGCTCAAAAAGGCTCTCGAGGCGGCTCTCCAAAAAACGGGCGTTTCGGAAGCCGAATTCAAAAGCTTTATCAAGCCGAACAACGCTTTTGCGGGAACGGTTTTCGAGGACGCTTGGAACGCGCTGATTGACGACCTCAACGTGCCCAAGTGCTTGGGCAAGGTATTTTCCGCCCTCCACGAAGTGGCTACGGAATCCGACTTGCGGGCGTTCGGCGCGCTCGTTTACGCGCTGGGAATCGACCTGTTCGAAGCCGCGCCCGAGGCGCAGTCGGCAGACGTTCCCTCCGAAATTGCCGAGCTTGCCCAAAAACGTTGGGACGCCAAAAAGAGCCGCGACTTCGCCCTTGCCGACGAACTCCGCGCCCAAATAAAGGCCGCGGGCTGGGAAGTGTTCGACAAAAAAGACGGTTTCGACATCAAAAAATTGTAGCGATGAAAGTATTGAGAGCAAAAAGTGCTGGCTTCTGTTTCGGCGTTGAGCGCGCCATAAACATAGCAACCACCTGCACCGAAAACGGAACGCGCCGCGTGTTTACCGACGGCCCGCTAATCCACAATTCGCAGATGATGGAGCTGCTGGAGAAAAACGGCGTCACGGAAATAGGCGACTACGCCAGCGAAGCCAATATCGACAACCAAGTCAAAAAGGACGAAAACGCAATGCTCGTAATACGCGCGCACGGTGTTTCGCCCGAGCGCAGGCAGTATCTCAAGCAGCTTGGGCTGCCCTGCAAAGACGCAACCTGTCCCGACGTGGGCAAGATTGCCGGCATAATAAAAATCCACGCAATAAAGGGCTACACGGTTGTTGTTGTGGGAGACCCAAAACACCCCGAGGTTATCGGGCTTTTGGGCTACGCAAAGCAGGGCAGGGGCTTCGTGATAAAAAACGAGGCGGACGTCGACAACTTTCCGAACATTGAGGGCGACATTTGCATTGTCTCACAGTCAACAATGTTCCCGAGCGACTTCGAAAAGCTCGCCGAGTATTTCAAAAGGCGTTTCCCCCAGACAAAGATTGTCGATACCATTTGCGGGGCTACGAAGGAACGCCAGAATGAGGTTGTCCGCCTTGCCGAAAACGGCGCGCAGGCGGTTGTAGTAATTGGCGGCAAGCACTCGGCAAACACGGTTAAGCTTGCAATGCTTGTGGAGCGCACGGGGTTGCCGTGCTTCCATATCGAAACGCTCAGGGAGCTTGACTTGGACGCCGTTTCGAAGTTCGATATAGTAGGCGTTACGGCGGGGGCGTCTACGCCCGCATTTTTGATTGACGAAGTTTGCGGCAAACTCGAATCTTTGTAAAAACTTTTTCGGAAGGGAGACGTTAATATGGGTATGGAAGAATCTGTTAAAAAAGCCGCCGTTGCGGCAAGGAGGGCGTTTACGCTCATGGAAGTAATGCTGGCCATAGCGATGATTTCGTTGTTGGCGTTTTTGGTCGTTTCGAATGTAGATACGCTTATGACAAGCTCGCAGACGAAGATTGCCGACTCTTTCGTTAACGGCTCGCTTGCCACGCCCATGATGGCGTTCAAACTTTCCACGGGACGTTTCCCCACAACCGAAGAGGGGCTTGACGCCCTGCTGAACGCCCCCGAAGCCCTCAAGGACAGATGGGACGGCCCATATGTGCGCGCCCTGCGTCCCGATCCGTGGGGGAATCCGTATCAATATAGATTCCCTGCGCAGAAAAGCAAGGACGGCTACGACGTGTGGTCGAACGGCCCCGACGGGCAAAGCGGCACCGACGACGACATCGGCAACTGGGCAAAATAAGGCAATGCTACGCGGCGGGTCTTTTCGCAAAAACGCCGGCGCAGGTCGGCGCGCGCGCGCGTTTACGCTGTTGGAGATTATGGCGGCCCTCGCGCTTGTTGCGATGCTTTCGTTTGCGGCTATAGTTTCCATTCCGCGCGATTTCGGCAAAAACGTCCCCGTCGAAAAGGCGTTTGAAGCGGCCGTCCGCTCGGCGTCGTATTTGGCTCAGGAACGCGGAGCATATTTGTCGCTTTCCTTCGACCTCCGCGGATTTTTCGAAATATCGGAAGTGGAGACGGGGAAAACCGCCAAGCGCATTTTCCTTAAAGACGCCTACGCAAAGGCGGTTGAAGCCGCGCTGAAAGAGGGGCGCGGAATCCCCCAGCCCGAAACGGAGTGCGCAGATACGGTCGTGTTCGAGCCGAATCTACCAGAGATAATCGGGCGCACAAAACTCGATTTCCCAGAGTCTTTCCCGCAGCGGATTGTTTTCGCGCCCGACGGAACGTGCGGCGGCGGAAGTGTAAAAATAACATCGCCGGCGTTTGAACAGCCGCTTGTGATGAAACTCGATTGGGCGGCGGCAACTGTCTATGAAAGCGGGAAGTAGGGCGTTTACGTTGGTGGAGTGCATTGCTGCGGTAGCGATTTTTGCGCTGGCGGGGTTTGCAATTTCCGCGACTTTGGCGAATCTGGTTTTCCCGCTCGTTCGCGCCGAAAAGCCGAACAACAATGCCGACATAGAGCTTTGTCTGGCGGAAATTCTCAAAGTGGAAAACTACGATGCCCTCGACGACGGCATCGACGTGGACGGACTTGACGGCACGCGCTATCGGGTTGTCGCGGAATTCGAACCGACCGAAGTGCTCGATTTGTTCGAGCTGAAAGCGGAAATTATTTCGCCCGAAAAGGCGTATACAAGGCGGCTTTTGGTAGTCCGCCCGAAGTGGTATGAAAACGTTTCCGACAGGGACGAACTCAAGCGCGACAGGGAGGATTTTCTGGAGCTTAAACGGCGCAACGACGCCTTCGAAAGGGGCAAATGAGGAGGTCGTTTACGCTGGTCGAAGTCGTGTTTGCGGTCGCCGTTTCGGCGGTCGTGATGTTCGGGTGCGCGTCGCTTTTTTTCGACATGGTGCGCACCGCCGACTTCCTCCGCGGCAACTGGACGCTGCGCGCGCACGCCGACGGCGTGGAAAGGTTTCTGCGCGCGTCGTTTGTGCGTTCTTCCATATCCGATGTTTCCAAGTTTTCAGACGTCATTTTTGCGCGCAACAAAAATTCGCTCTGCTTTGCGCGCCTTCCCGAGCAGGAACGCGGTGCCGACTACCACTTGGCGTTTTCCGACAAAACCGCAAACCCGCTCTACGTTTCGGCTACGGGGGCGGTCGGCGAAAAGCTGTGCTTCCTTGATTGGACGGAGGGCGAAGGGCTGTTTGTCGTTTGGACTTTCGCGCAGTCGGAAGACAGAAAAAACGCGCCTGTAGTTTACAGAACGCAGCTTTCGCCGTTCGTAAGCGGAATGTATTTCATCTACAAAGACGCCACTCTTTGGAAGGAGGAGGCGGTAATCGACTCCCGCGCAAAAATGCCGCAGTTTTTGAAGCTGGTGTTCGAGCGCGCCGGAGAGCGCACGGAGCGCGTGGTGTCGCTGGGCGCGCAAATAGACTATCAGGTGGGGCGATGAAAAGGGGCGAAAAAAAGGGGAGCGTTTTGCTGTTTGTGCTGCTGGTAGTGTTTGCGTCGGCAGCGATATTGGCGTCGATTGCGGAATACGCATCGGTTGCGCTGCGTTCGCGCGCGTCTGCGGCAAACGAATTCGAACTGAGGCTCGACGCTTATTCGGCCCTCAATGCCGCCGTGGCCGTTTTGGAAGAGTATTCCGAAATCGACGGCGGCCTGTTTTCGGCGAGACAGGGCTGGGGAAAGCCGTTCGCCGACGGCCGCGTCCGCCTGCCCGACGGCGCGGAGGCGGAGGTTGTAATTTCCGACGAAAGCGGGAAAATCCCGCTTCGAGCCGTGAAATCTGGCAGGCTCGCGAAAATCATCGAAAGTTTCGGCGTGTCGGAGCGCGATTCGCAAAAATACGCCGACCTGATTGCCGACTGGGTTGACGCCGACGACTCCCCGTCCGTCTCCGGCGCGGAGTATCCCGACTACGACCGCGGCGCGGCGTTGCCGCCGAACCGCCCGATGGAGTCGTTTGCGGAACTCGCGCTTGTGAAGGACTTGGATTTTGCGTTCTTCGACGCCGACTCAAAACCTACGGAGCTTTTCGAGAAATTCGCCGCAGTGTTTTCGCTTGAACGTTTCACAAAAACGAACCTCAACGCCGCTTCGGACGCCGTGCTTGAAGCCCTTATGTTCGCCGAACAAAAGGATTTTTCGCCCTCCCTATCCGCGGCAATCAGGGGCGATATCGGCTATGTAAAAGACGGAATTTTCTGGTGCAGGTCGGCGGAGGATTTGCTCGGCAGGGGCGCGGGCGAATACCCAACCGAGGCGACGGCGTTCAAGGCGCAGTATTTCGTAATAAAAATCGATATTTCGCGCGGCTTGGCGCGCTACAAGCTTGTGGCGCATTACGCCGACCCTTCGGCGTTTGCTTCGGGAAAATCCGGCGCGAAAAAATCGGCGTCGGGCTCGGCGTTCGAAAACGGCGTCATAAACGCGGCGGCGTCAAAGGCGGTAAAAAAGGGGACTTTCAAGATTGTGAAAATAATGGAGTTGGCAAAGTAAATCAAACGCGGAAAAAGATTGATTGTTCGGGCGTTTTTTCAATACTGGTGTCTGTTATACAATGAACGATTTTGAAGACACTTCTTTTCTCGCCGAGGGCGGCGATGTGGGCATAGTCTCATACAGCGACTATTTCTGCGACGAACCGCTGCATTTTAAGCTCGGCGGCGTGTTGGACTCTTTCAATATCCGTTACGAAACCTATGGACGCCTCAACGAAGACAAGTCGAACGCGGTTCTTGTCTGCCACGCTCTCACGGGCGACCACCACTGCGCGGGCGTCTACTCGCTCACCGACCGCAAATCGGGCTGGTGGAACAACATTATAGGCCCTTCAAAACCGCTCGACACCAACAAATATTTCGTCGTCTGCTCCAACTGTATAGGCGGCTGCAGAGGCACTACGGGCCCCGTTTCCATAAACCCCAAAACGGGCAAACGCTACAACTTAACTTTCCCCGCGGTAACTTTGCAGGACATGGTTGCCGCGCAGGAAAGGCTCATTACCCATTTGGGAATTAAAAAGCTCAAGATGGCAATCGGCGGAAGCATGGGCGGAATGCAGACGCTCCAGTGGGCTATAGATTTCCCCGATAGGGTGGAACGCGTCTGCGCGCTTGCAACAACGTCGCGCCAAAACGCGCAGGCCATTGCCTTCAACGAAGTCGGCAGAAGCGCGATTATGCAGGATCCCGTATGGCAGGGCGGCAATTACGCCATAGAGCGCGTCCCCAGCGTGGGGCTGGGGATAGCCCGAATGATGGCGCATATAACATACCTTTCCGACAAGGGAATGGAGGGCAAGTTCGGGCGCGACCACTCCAAAATTCGCGGCGACGAAATTTTCAAACCCTCCTTCGAAGTCGAAAGCTATCTGCACCACCAAGGGCAAAGTTTCGTAAATAGGTTCGACGCAAATTCGTATCTGTATTTTACGCGCGCGCTCGATTTATTCGACCTGTGTCTGGGCAAGGATTCGCTTGAAGCCGCGTTCGCCGGCGTTTCGGCAAAGTTTTTAATTGTCGGCTTTACAAGCGATTGGCTTTTCCCGCCCGAGCAGAACAGGAAAATAGTCAAAGCCCTTCTGCGCGCGGGCAAAACGGCGTCATACGCGGAAATCCAGAGCGATTTGGGGCACGACTCGTTCCTTATCCACTCTCCGAAGCTTTACAAGTTAGTGGAGTATTTTTTGAATGACTGAGGAAAAAAAACAGAAAAATCTCCTGAAAAAGAAGATTGAGCTGAAGGCAATCAGCGAGTGGGTCGGCGAGGGCGACCGCGTGCTCGATTTGGGCTGCGGGCGCGGTATCCTGCTCGACGCCCTCGTGGAGCGCAAAAACGTCTATGCAGTGGGCGTGGACTCTGACTTTGAAAAGATTTCGCTGTGTATAAAAAAGGGCATAAACGCCTACCACGGCGACATTATGGACATTCTATCGTCGTTCGACGACAACTCCTTCGACTGGATTATCTGTTCGCGAACGCTCCCCGAGCTTGAAAATGCGCGAGAAGTGATTTTCGAATCGCTGCGCGTTGCAAAGTGCGTGGCAGTGGGCTTTGTAAACTTCGCCTACTGGAAAAACCGCCTTGCCATACTCCTTACCGGAGACAGAATCATCAACGAAGTCTATCCCTCCAAGTGGGACACCGCGCGCCCCATGAATACAATTTCAGTGGATTCCTTTAAGGAATTCTGTAAAAATAACGAAATAACAATCAAACGCCAAAATTTCCTGCGCGGCGACTGGGAAACACCGTGCCGCTTTATGCCCAACCTGTTTTCGGGCTACGCGCTGTTCGAAATTTCAAAGGAAAAACAATCATGAATTGCGAAGAAAACGAAAAGAAAGAACAAACCCCCGCAATCGCCGCGGAAATGCAAAAACGCTTCCTCGACGAACGTAAGATTTTCTTGTGGGACTCCGTAACCGATAAAACTGCAGCCGAAGTAGTCGAAAAACTCCTCTATCTGGACATGCTCGACCACGAAAAGGAAATCACTTTCTATATGAGCACCCCCGGCGGTTCAATCAGCGCGGGTATGTCGATTTACGACACCATGAAGCTTATAAAAGCCCCAGTGAAGGTTGTTGTAACGGGTATTGCAATGAGCATGGGCTCCATCCTCCTTTCCGCCGCGCCCAAGGGCAAACGCTTTTTGTTCCCGAGCGCGCGCGTGATGATTCACCAGCCCCTTATTATGGGCGAAATGAGCGGCACGGCGGTTGACATGCACATTCAGGCGATGGAGCTTGAGAGAATGAGGGAGGAACTCAACAAGATACTGTCGGAGGCGTCGGGGCAGCCGCTGGAAAAGATTGCGGCGGACACGGACAGGGACTTCTTTATGACGGCGCAGGAAGCTATTGAGTATGGGCTGGCGGATGCTATCGTCCAAAACGCGTAGAACGCGTGAAAAACGCATAAAATTGGCTTGATACTGCGTTTTGTCCCTTTTTTGTTTGGTCACATAGGTCTACTATGCTCCCTGCACAAAAAAGGGACAAAGCCTTGTCTGAAGCTCAATTTTATGCGTTTTTGCGTATTTAGAAACTTTAATTAGTAGTCAAAGGTGTATTGGCTTTAGCCAATCGCCGCCGCTTTCGAGAAGTTAAAAAACGTCCTCGCACTTTTTAAAAGAGCGGGAGGAGAGGAAGTCCTTGAAGTCCTGCTTGAGTGGGGCGCGGAATACCATGTTGGGGAAGACTTTCGAGAAGTCCATTTCGTAGGCGTGGAGGGCTTGGCGTTTCATTTGGAGGGTTGCGAGCATTTCGTCGGTTACGCCTTTGTCGATGAAGTCGAGGTAGAAATTTTCGTCTTCGCCGTAGATTTTATCGCCTACAACGTGATGCCCAATCCATTGGGCGTGGGCGCGTATTTGGTGCTTGCGCCCAGTCAGCAGCGTCGCCTGAACGAGAGTGGCGGGGCGGAATTGCTCGGCGTGCGAGTGCGCGAGAACTTTGAAAATTGTGCACGCGCTTTTGGCGGAAAGCTTCTGGACGGCGCAGCGCGTTTTGATTGCTATGGCGGAGTCCTTGTCGTCGGATAGCGGCTGCGAGACTGTCCATTCGCCGTCTATGCGCCCGTCGAGAATCGCCAGATATTTTTTGCCAACAAGAGATTTGTCGTTCATCGCCTTTTGGGCAACGGAAGCAGTCTGCTTGTTTTTTGCAAGAACTACCACCCCGCTTGTCTCCCTGTCGAGGCGGTTTACCAAGTGGAGCAGATCGCTTTTGAGGTATTCGCGCGCCGCGCCCGCAAGGCTCGAGTATGGACCGTTTTTGGAGGGGTGGCACACGAGCCAGCCCGGTTTGTTGAGCACCAAAAAGTTTTCGTCTTCGAAAATTATCCAAGAAGGAAATTCGTCGGGATTTACAAGACCGGCCTTTTCGCCGAAATCTTCCGGGTTTTGATAATTATTATCCATTTTTGATTCCCGTCGTTATTGCCACCAGTCCGCAGCCGAATTTTTTTACTTCTACACGCGCGAAGCCCGCCGAGGCGAACATCGCCGTAATTTCGCTTGGGAATGGGTAGTTCAGCGTGGTGTTTGCGAGGTATTTGTAGTTTTGAATGTCTCCGCCGAAAGCCGCGGCAATGCTGGGGACGACGCGCGTCATGAAGATTTTCTGCGCCGATTCCGCCAGTTTTCCCGCGCGCGAAACTTCGAGAACCGCCAGCCTGCCGCGGGGTTTTAGCACGCGGAAAATTTCCGCGAGCGCGCGTTGGCGGTTTTGGAAATTCCGGAAGCCGAAGGATATTGTAATTGCGTCGAAAGAGGCGTCGGCAAGGGGCAGATTTTCGCAGTCGGCGCGCATGAGTTTTACGCGGTTTGAAAGTTTCGATTTGTCGATTTTTCTTTGGGCAATTTCGAGCATTTCGGGGCAGAAGTCTATACCCAGAATGCGAGCCGAAGAGTCTCGGCGGGCGAGTTCCGCGCAGACGTCGCCGCTGCCGCACGCCAAGTCCGCCACTTTCGGGGCGTCCCCGCGGAAGCCCACCAAGGCGGTTTTTGCGAGCGCGCGCCGCCAGAGCACGTCGAGCCCGAAGCACATTGCACGGTTAATTGTGTCGTAGTGCGCCGCCGTTTGCGAAAACATTTTCTGGACGTCGGCTTTGTCCCTTTTTTCGAAGTCGGGCATGCTATTTTCTTTCGAATGAGCTTACCACCAGCTCCGACAGGAATTTGTCGGGGGCTTCCACCGCCGCGGCGGGAAGTCTCCAAGCTGTTTGAGTGTTGTTGCGCGAGACAATCGCCAAGCCGTGTTCGTAGTCTTTGAACAGGGCGGCGCAGATGTCGGCAACGTGCTTGTCGGATTCAATCGCCTTTTTGACAAGCGCGCTTTGGGCGTCGGCGTCGAACGAGAGCGAGAATCCCGTTTTCGCCAAAAAGTCCTTTTCGAACTGTTCCAGCCCGTCGAGCATTGTTTGGCGGACGATGTCCGAGTTGTCCTCAAGCAGCTTTGTAAGCTGGGCTTTGGGCGCGGAAACGGTGTCGGTGTTGAGTTCGAAGTGCTTGATTCCCGACGACGGCAATTCGAATTTGAAGTCGCGCAGAGTCCGCTCAAGCACGGTCATAAGCCCGCGCGCGCCCGTTTTTTCCAAAATGGCGAGTTCGGCTATTTTGCGGACGGCTTCGGGGGTGATTGAAAAATCTATGCCGTAGCCTGCGAAGTCCTCCTTGTATTGCTTGAGAATCGAGCCTTCCGAAGACGCGAGAATGTCGGCGAGGTCGTCGGCCTTCAGGGCTTCGCACGCAACGCGCACGGGCAGGCGCCCAATAAATTCGGCTTCGAATCCGTATTTGATGAAGTCGCCGGTTTCGGCGAATTTGAGATATTCGGAGGGTTCGAGCTGTTCGTCGTTTTGGGCGTCGAAATTGAAGCCTATTCTGTTTTTGTCCATTCGGCGGGCTATGTTTTCGCCGAGCTTGTCGAACGCGCCGCTTACTATGAACAGAATGTGGCGCGTGTTGATTGTGCGCTTCTGCTTTTTGTTCGACATAGCCATTCGCATTTGCCCCATCATGTCCTGCGGGGCAACAACGTTTACGTTTGATTCTTCCATGAGTTTCAGGAGGTTTATTTGGACGCCGCGTCCCGAAACATCTTTGCCGCCGAAATCGCTTTTTCCGGCTATTTTGTCGATTTCGTCTATGTAGACAATGCCGTATTGGGCAACGTCAACGTTGCCGCGCGCCGTTTTTACGAGGTCGCGGATTATGTCTTCGACATCGCTGCCTACGTATCCGGTTTCCGAAAATTTTGTGGCGTCCGCCTTGACGAACGGCACGCCGATTAGCTTTGCGGCCGTGCGCATAAGGTAGGTTTTGCCCACGCCCGTGGGGCCGAGGATTATGATGTTTTGCTTTGCGAACTCGTTTTCGGAAAGCTTGGGGTTTTCGAGGCAGCGGCGGACGTGGTTGTAGTGGTCGCAAATGGCGACGGAAAGGACTTTTTTTGCCTCGTTTTGTTTGATGACAAAGCGGTCGAGATAGTCGCGTATTTGGCGCGGCTTCATGGAGAAGTTTCTGATTTTTTCGAGCGCGTCGGCGTCGTCGTCCGATTCGTCCGCGGGCTGGGGCGGCGGTTCAGCGGCGAACTGCGGCGCGAATTCGAACCTGACGTTCTTGTTGCCAAGTATTCCCTCGAGCTGTTTGCGCAGGTTGGCGAGGTTTTCGTCGAGATTGCCGTTGCGGTTTTGTCCGCTTTCGGAATCGGGATTTTTGTCTTTGCGGTGGTCGTCGTCCATAATCGTCGTATTTTTATGCGAAAAATTAGGCGTGATTATTCGGTTTTCAGTCATTTTTTCAATATTTTTTGTTGACTTTAGTTCCCGCCAAATAAAATACACGTTTTTTGCAATTCATTCTGAATCGGTAGTAATCGGCAGGAGTGAACCCCCTTTTCTTAAAATTCAAATCAGGACAGGTAATTTATGCAGAACCTAACAAAAAGAGAAATCATTCAGAAAATTTACAACGACAAAGACGAATGCCGCAAGGGTTCGATTCTCCAGAACGACGTAAAAGATATCGTTCAGCGCACGCTCGACATTATGACCGAGTCGCTCGCACAGGGCAGGAATATCGAGTTGCGCAAGTTCGGCGTGCTGGAAGTGCAGGTCCGCAAGCCGCGCGTAGGCCGCAACCCCACCCAACCCCAGCAGGACGTTGTAATCCCCAAGCGCGCAATCGTGAAATTCAAGGCGGGCAAGGAGCTCAAGGCGGCGTTGAAAACCCTCGACCTTAGCATAGTCGAAGAAAGCAAGGCCTCTCGCGCCAGAAAGTAGCTGAAGCCATGGCCGAATTCAAGACTCTGCCCGGATTCAGGGAGTTTTATCCCGAGGATTTCGCCAAGAAAAACAGGCTTTTCGTCCTTTGGCGCAATTCGGCGCGGTCTTTCGGCTTTCAGGAATTCGAGCCGCCGGTTCTCGAGCAGCTCGACTTGTTTACGGAAAAAAGCGGCGAGGAGATTAAATCGCAGCTTTTCGAATTTACCGACAAGGGCGGCAGGCAGGTCGCCCTCCGCCCCGAAATGACGCCGTCTTTGGCGCGCATGGTCGGGGCGCGCGCCGGCGGCATACGCAGACCCGTGAAGTGGTTTGCCGTAGGCGAGAACTACCGCTACGAACGCCAGCAAAAAGGGCGTTTGCGCGCGTTCTACCAGTTCAATGCCGACATTTTGGGCGAGGCGTCGATAAATGCCGATGCGGAAATCATTTCGCTTTTGATAAATTCGCTGTGCTGTTTGGGGCTTGACCAAACGCAGTTCAAACTCCGTTTGGGCGACAGAAATTTGTGGGTGCTTTTCCTCGAGAAATCGGGCGTGGATTCGGCGCGCATGGTTTCGGTGCTGTCGGTTATAGACAAACTCGAGAAGGTTTCGCCCGAGGCGTTGTCGGACATGATGAAAACAGCGCTCGAGGGTTCGGGGGTTTCGGCCGACGCGCTCGTGGCAAACATAAGGGAGCTTGCCGCGCAGCGCAGCATAGACGGCTTGGAAAATTTTTTGCGCTCCGTTTGCGGCGACGCCGATGAAATTGCCCGCAGAATTGCCGATTGGCGCGAACTGCTGAAGCTGCTTGAAAATTTGGGCGCGGCGCAGTTTGTTTCGGTCGATATGGGCATTGTGCGCGGGTTGGCGTATTACACGGGGTTCGTGTTCGAGGCGTTCCAGACGGTAGGCTCGGGAAGGGCTTTGGCGGGCGGCGGCAGATACGACAATCTGGTTGCAAAGCTCGGCTATCAGGATATGCCGGCGGTCGGGTTCGGAATGGGCGACGTTACCGTTTCCGATTTGCTCGAGCTTGTCGGGAAAGTCCAGTGCGACGATTTTTCGCCCGAGGTCTACGTCGTCATAGGCTCTGATTCCGTCCGCGCCGATGCTCTCAACGTTGTGCGCGCGCTCAGAGCAGCGGGCGTTAGGACGGACTACCCCTTCAAAACATCGGGATTCGGCAAGCAGTTCAAGCAGGCCGATGCCGTAGGGGCGAAGTTCGCCGTTGTTGTGGGCGAAGACGAGGTCAAAAAAGGCGTGGTAAAAGCCAAGAATTTGAAGACCGCCGAAGAGGCGGAAGTGGAGATTGGCGGATTGGTCGATTTGCTCCGCGCGAAATAGCGGAAACGGAAAAAGCCCGAGCGGGTCGGGCTTTTGGTCGGTTTCGAGGCGAAGCTGCGCGCTTCGCCCTTTTTTTTGTTTTTTCGGACGGTTTTATGCTACAGCAGGCGCATTGTGGAGTAGTCGGCTTTGTAGCGCGGGTTGCCGTCGGGGCCGAAAGTTTCGGCGAGTTTTATTATCGCGGTGCGGCGCGGCGAAACACGTATGTTTGAATGGTGCGCGTGGAATACATACCAGATTCCGCCTTCGGCGTCGAAGAAAATATCGCCGTGTCCCGAACCGTTGAGTCCCGTAATCTCGCGCGAAATCACCGCGGGAGACTGCAGCTTTTTGAATTCGCCAAGCGGGGAATCGGCAACGGCGACGCCCACGCAATAGTCGGGGCTACGGAAGTCGTTTGCGGAATAAAAAAGGACGTATTTGCCGCCGCGCTTTACTACCGTAGGCCCTTCGATTGTTCCGCGCGAAGACTTGAATTTTTCCCAGTCGTCATTCATTCCCTCGTTGATTTTTTCGAACTCCTTGGGGAGGTCTTTTCTCTCCCAGTCCCGGTCGTTTTTAAGAAGCGGTGTTATTGCACCGACGCGTTTTGTCAGATCGGCGGAGAGCTTTTGCCCGCACACGCCGCCGAATTTACCTATCCAGTGGACGAAGTAGGCGTAGACGCCGCCGTCGTCGTCAACGAAGATGAACGGGTCTATTTCAAAATTTGCGTCGGACTTTAAGATTTTGGAGTTTTTGAAGCCGCCGTTTGGCTTGTCGGATTCGGCAATCGCCAGAAAGTGCTTTTTGTTCTTTTTGTCGTATGCGCAGTAGGCGAGGACGTATTTGCCGCCGCGCTTGATAATTTGCGGCGCCCAGAACCATTTGTCGCCCGACAACGCCGACGCCTTTATTGCGTTGCCCGAAAGCGTCCAGTTTGCGAGGTCTTTCGATTGGTAGACGGGGAACGCGCCATCGGCATCGTTCCACGTTCCCGTGAGGTAGTATGTGCCGTTTTCGGCGTAGATAGTCGGGTCGGGAAGCAGAATTTCCGCCGAAGCGCAATTTGCGGCAAAAAACGCAGCCGTTGTAGTAAGCGTTTGGAACGTGATTGGTCTCATTCCGACATTGCATATCAGTTGCGCGAGGCTGTCAACTTATAAATATAAAAAAAACTTGAAAAGCGGCGGGTTTTTGTTTTAGAAGTATCCCCGAATAAACCTGTATGCGGCGCGGTTCGAAAACAGGCTCGGCGCGCGCAAATCAACAATAAACACATTAGAAAGACAGAAAAATGGCAAGACCGTTGACATTGTTCGCAGGCCAGTGGGCCGATATGAAACTTGAAGATTTGGCTCCGTTGGCGAAGAAAATGGGCTATGAGGGCTTGGAAATCCCCCTCACGCAAAATCACATAGATTTCGACAAATGCGACGACGACGCGTATTTGAAAAGCCGCTGGGACATTCTCGAAAAAAACGGGCTTAACTGCTACGCAATCTCCAACCACCTCGTGGGACAGTGCGTCTGCGACGAAATCGATTTCCGCCACAAGGCTATGTTAAGCGCGTCGATTTGGGGCGACGGCGACGCCGAAGGCGTGCGCCAACGCGCGGCGGCGGCCATGATAAAGACCGCAAAGATTGCCAAAAAATTCTTCTCCATGCGGCCGAAAAGTTTGGGTGAATCGCCCATTGTCCCCACTGTTACGGGTTTTACGGGCTCGCCGATATGGAAGTATCTGTATTCGTTCCCGCCAGTTCTCAAGGATACAATTTCAAACGGCTATGCAGATTTCGCAAAACGCTGGATTCCCATCTTGGACGCATACGACGCCGAAGGCGTGAACTTCGCATTGGAAGTTCACCCCACTGAAATTGCGTTCGACATTGCAAGCGCGGAGCGCGCTCTCGAGGCGGTAAAATTCCACAAGCGTTTCGGCTTCAATTTCGACCCCTCGCACTTTGCGTATCAGGGCGTAGACTACGTAAAATTCATTCGCAAGTTCTCGGACAGAATCTTCCACGCCCATATGAAGGACGTTTGGTTCGGACACGGCACCGGCGAAGCGGGCGTGTTCGGCGGGCATACCGACTTCTGCGACCCGCGCCGCTACTGGGACTTCCGCTCGATAGGCCACGGCGACGTAAACTTCGAGGAAATTATCGTGGCCCTCAACGACATCGGCTACAAAGGCCCGCTTTCTGTCGAATGGGAAGACGGCAGAATGGACAGAATCCACGGCGCGACGGAATCGTGCGCGCGCGTTCGTTCGTTCGATTTCCCCATGTCAGATATCGCTTTCGACTCCGCTTTCGATACGTCGAACCAGTAGCGTTTGCGCCGCTTGACGTTTTGTTTCGGGCTTTTTCGGCTTCGTCCGCATAAAAAGCTCGACAAATCGGGGGCGTATTGTAGCTTCTTTCCCACTTCTAAAAACACCTAATTAAGATAGAAAATAAAAATATGAAAAACAACATCACCTACACTATGGCGTTTTGGCTTCTTCGTTTTTGGTTGGCCGCGCGCGCAATCGGCACGGGGCTTACCAAGTTTATCGGCAAGGCTGAGGCGGTTGTAGACAATCCCGCGTATGCCGCGGAACTCAAGAAAACGATGGCGGACGGACTTTCGAAACAGGAGGCCATTGAGGTTATCGGCAACAGCGTTCCGCAAAAGGTTACGCAGGTCGTAGATACGCTCGGATTCTCGTTCTACCACGGTTTGCCGGCGAAAGGCCCGATGACTGTGGAAACGTTCAGCGCAAGCCCGCTTATGCCAACGTTCATGGTGGAACCCTATGCGTTTGTTTTGGGCTTCGCGCTCATCGGCTTGGGGTTGACCACGCTGTTGGGTATATGCACAAGGCTTTCGTTGTTCCTGATGGGCTTGCTCTACATCTCGCTCACCTACGGATTCATCATTCTCGAACCCTCGATGGGCCCCAGCGCGGCGGCGGGTATTGCATACTTGGGCGTTCATATGGTGCTCATAGTTGCTGCGCTGCTCTTGGCAGACTATAATAAATTCGAGCTTTTGCCCTGCAAAAAATTCTGCTGCAAATGCTGCAACAAAGACTGATAATTTAACGTCGAATATTATATGAAAAGTTTTACAAGAAGAGATTTTATCAAGACATCGGCGGCCGCCGCGGGCGGTTTGGTGATGTCGTCAAGCTTGCTTTCCGCCCAGAACAAGGGCGGGAAAAAAGTCAACGTGGCAATCGTCGGCATGGGTGCCGAGGGCGAAGTGCTGCTCAACAGCCTTCTCAAGCTTCCCTACCTCAACTTTGTTGCCGTTTGCGACATTTGGCAGCCCCGTTGCGAATATGCCGCCATGCGTATAATGCGCGAATACAAACAGGCGCCCGCACGCTATACAATCAAGCTCGGCGGGAAAGACCGCCTTGTCCCCCTCGTTAAAAGGGGTAAAGTCGGCGAGCTCAAGGGCGAAAACTACAAAGATCTTATTGCAAACCACGCCAAAGATTTGGACGCCGTAATTATTGCAACTCCCGACTTCTGGCACTCGCCGATGACTGTCGATTTCCTCAATGCGGGCGTAAACGTCTACTGCGAAAAGATGATGTCCGACACTCTCGAAGGCGCAAAGGCAATGGTTCGCGCCGCCCGAAAGAGCGGCAAGCTGTTGCAAATAGGCCACCAGAGAACGTCGAATCCGCGCTACAAGTATGCGCGCGAAGTTCTCCTGCGCGACAAGGAAATCTGCGACACGCTCTTCGGCAACATCATGGCATGCAACGGCCAGTGGAACAGAGCCGTCACCAAGGATTTGAGCTGGCCGGAAAAGGACACAATCCCCACCGAAAAGCTCAAGCAATACGGCTATGAGGATATGAACCAGTTCAGAAACTGGCGTTGGCACAAGGGTCTCGGCGGCGGCGCAATCTCCGACTTGGGAGCGCACCAGATTGACATCTTCGGCTGGATGCTCGGCGCGCGCCCGTCGCGCGTAATGGCTTCGGGCAACCGCGACTACTACAAGAAACCCGACGGCACGCCCGCCCACGACTGGGACGACAACGTTATGTGCATTTTCGACTTCGACAAAACGTTCCAAGGCAAAAAAGCGCAGGCGTTTTATCAGGTTCTTACAACAACCTCCGCGGGCGGCGGCTATTTCGAGTCGTTCATGGGCGACAAGGGCACGTTGAAAATGTCGGAAAACCCCTCCATTACAAAGCTCTTCCGCGAAAACAACGCTCCCGACTGGAAGCCGCTCATTGAAAAGGGCATCATCGGCGCGGGCGACGCTTCCACAGCCAAAGTTCAAGTTGCGGACTTGCGCGAAAGCGCGGCTTTGGTGGGCTACGGATTCCCCACGAACATCAAGGGCTACGTCCCCAATGTGGCCGAAAAACCCATTCATATGTATCACGTTGAAAACTTCTTCAATGCGGTAATGGGCAAGGAAAAACTCAACTGCGACGCCGAACACGCATACGCCGCGGAGGCCGCCGTGTTCAAGGCAAGAGAGGCAATCGAAAAGGGGCCGCTCACGTTCAGTGATTCCGACTTCGTTGTAGACTAATCTTTAGAAAAAAAGGAAAAATAAATGAAAAAGACAATTATTGCATTGGCTTCCGTTTTGTTCGCTCTCTCGTTGAGCGCAAAGACGCTTAAATTGGTAGTTCCTTCCGCCCAGCTGTCGGGAACGCCCGTTCCGATTGTCATTGATAATCTCGACCCCTACAAGGGGCCGCAGAAGGAAATCCAAGTTCCCGACGACGTTCAGAACATCGCAAAGGGCAAGGCGGTTACTTCCTCCGACGATTTCCCGATGATTGGCGAACTCACGCTGATTACCGACGGCAACAAAGACGGCGCGGAAGGCTGCTATGTCGAGCTTATGGACGGCATTCAGTGGGTCCAGATTGACCTCGGCAAGACAAGCGACATCTACGCAATCGCAATGTGGCACTTCCACTCTCAGGAAAGAGCCTACAAGGACGTTGTCGTCCAGATTTCCGACGACAAGGATTTCAAAAACGGTGTGAAAACAGTTTTCAACAACGACCACGACAACTCCGCGAAATTCGGCAAGGGCGACCAAAAGGCATATATCGAAACAAACTACGGCAAATTGATTGATTTGTCGAAAGCTCCCGTCAAGGGCAGATATGTCCGCCTGTATTCGAACGGCTCCACAACGAGCGGCTCGAACCACTACATAGAAGTGGAAGTTTTCGGCAAATAAGGTGTTGTGCCCTTGGGACGCGCTGAAAACATTCTTTCAAGCGGCGCGGGTCGGGGTTTCCCGATTCCGCGCTTTTTGTCAGCACAAACAAATAGTTTTGACAGTTCCCCGCGCAGACAACAATATTCGGGGGCGATATTATGATGAAAAGATTTTTGATAGGTTCGGTTTTCGCATTGGGCGCGGTTGCTGCTTTTGCGGGCACAAACGCCTACAATGTGCTTGTTGAAACGTATGTGGGCGGGAAGCTGGAGGACAAATTCGAGTTTGTCGTTCGCGAAGACGCGGAAACGCCGCAGGTAAAAGGCTACGACGGCAAGTATCTTGCCAAACGCTATCTGGCGAAGGGTTTCCCGCACGAGCACCCCGTCCTCTCCCAAAAACCGAAGAAAGACGAAGCCGAAAAGGCGCCCGAAAAAACGGTTTCCGAACGCGTGGAGCTTCTCCTTTTCGAACTGAGAAAAGCGGAAATCGGCAATGAAAACGCCATTCAGCGGGCAAACGCATCGGTGGCGTTGATTGCCGAAAAACGCGAACAGTTGGAGGCTATTGCCGCTTTGGGCAACAGTAAAAAAGCCGAAAAAATGCTCGGCGAGTATCTCGAAAAATACGTGCCCAGCAAGCAGGATTTGGCGGACGCCGCAAAAATCGCGCGCTTCAACAAAATAAAGTATCGCGACTACGAAGAATACAACGTGGGTTCTTATTGCAGAATGCAGGTGAAAAAAGTCCTCGACGCCCGCACCGTGCAGTTCGTGATTTCCTACGCGTATTCGCGCCTGCTTACGACCGCCTACCACGACGGAATGAACACCGACAATGCCATAACGAAGTATCCCGTTTTCGAGATTTTCGAACGCCTGTCTGCCCCCGCAAAAATCACGCTCGGCAAGCCCTATTGCATTCAGTTCGGCCGCCCCGAATCGGCGGCGGAGGCAAAGACGATTCAGGACGCAATCGCAAAAACGCGTCTGTTTTCGGGTGCGGACGTTGGGGGATTGTCGAAAACTTCGGCGGAAGAACCCCCCTCCGACAATGACGACAACGACGCATACAAGTATGAGCCGCGCACGCCGCTCGACAAAAAGGGTTCGTTCGAAAGACTTTCGCAAAAATACGCGCTCGAAACACCCAAGACTGTTCGCGCGGTTTTCACGGTTACTCCCGTGAAGCAGCATTAACGTTGTAGGCTTTAATCCGATTTCATAAGAACGATTCAAAAGAAAGGTTATAAAATGGAAAAATACAAATGCAAAGTATGTGGCTACATTTACGACCCAGAAGTGGGCGACCCCGACAGCAACATTCCCGCGGGAACACCGTTTGAGGATTTGCCCGAAGATTGGGTCTGTCCGCTTTGCGCAGTCGGCAAAGACGAATTCGAGAAGGAAGCATAATTCTCTTTTCCATTCGCGCGCGGAATGCGTGCGGCGACGCCCTTATGCTTCAAACGCAGGGGCTGCCGCCGTTTGCGCGGGTTTTTTTGCGCGGCGCGTCGGGCGGGCGCGCGTTTTGTTATGGGGAAACATTTTTCGGTTTTTTATATGAAGGAAATTACAAAGGGCATTTATTATTGCGGCTGTCTCGATAAAGACCGCCAAGTTTTCGACCAACTTGTGCCGCTGACTCAAGGGACAAGCTACAATTCGTATCTGGTAAAGGGTTCGGAAAAGAGCGCGCTTATCGACACGATGTATGCGAAGTTTTCGAAACAGTATCTTGCGGAGCTTGACGCGGAGGGGGCGCAAATAGACTGCATTGTCGCAAACCACGCCGAACCCGACCACAGCGGCACAATTCCGGCGTTGCTTGAAAAATTCCCGCAGGCGAAGGTTTTTTGCACGGGCAAGTGTGCGGAAAATTTAGTCAATATGCTGCACATCGACAGAGAAAGGATTGCAGAGGTAAAAGACGGCGACACGCTCGAGCTTGGCGGCAAGACGCTTAAGTTCATCTCCGCGCCGTGGGTCCACTGGCCCGACACGATGTTCACGTTCTGTCCCGAGGACAGGGCGTTATTCACCTGCGATTTTTTCGGCGCGCACTACACGAATTTCGACCTCTTCGCCGACTCTTCCGCGCAGTTGGAGGAATCGGTAAAACGCTACTACGCCGAGATCATGATGCCCTTCCGCAATTTCTGCGCGAAGTATTTGGCAAACGTAAAGGCTATGGATTTGCGGTTTATATTGCCGTCGCATGGCCCCGTCTACAACGGCGAAAGCATAAATTTCATAACCGATTTATACGCAAAATGGACATCGCCCGACGTTGCGCGCAAGGTTCTAATTGCGTATGTTTCTATGTATGACAGCTCCAAAATTATGTCGGAATATCTCGCCGAAAAACTACGCGCGGACGGTATTGACGCGGTTCTTGCCGACATAACCGAAGCCGACGAGGGCGAAATTGCCGAGCAGCTTATAGACGCCGCAGGCGTAGTTTTCGGCACGTCGATGGTTTTGGCGGGACCGCACCCGAAAACTCCATACGTTGCTATGCTCGCGAACATTTTGCGCGCCAAGATGAAGTTCTATGCGGTAATCGGCTCTTTCGGCTGGGGCGGAAATTTGACGGGCGCGATTGACTCGTCTTTCACTTTCATAAAGCCCAAAAAGCTCGACGACGTAATCGTCAAGGGCAGACCGTTGCCCGACGACTTCCAAAAACTCGATGCGCTGGCTGCCTCCATCTGCTCAATGCTCTAAAAAGCGCGTTTTTTAACTTTCCTAAAGAGGCGGCGATTGCCATAGGCAATACGCCTTTACACTTTAATTAAAGTAAAGCGATATTGATGTGAATCAATTTGCGCCACTCCCCGACATATAAAAAAGCGGAACGAAAGTTCCGCTTTTTGATTTTAAAAACACGGCGAAGCATTTTTTACATTTTCGAAAGAGGCGGTGGTTGCCACAGGCAATACACCTTTGTTTGCCGATTAAAGTTTTGGCTTGGTAAGAACAAGCCATTGCGAAAGCAATGCGAATACAAACAGAAAAGGCGTAGCGGTTAGCTACGCCGTATTACACAGACCGCCGCAAATGTAGGCGTTTGATAAAGCGGAAATTGAACGAAGTTCAGTCGGTGCGTGTCTACGGAAACCCGCCCAGTGGGTCAAGGCTTCGCCCCTTGTTAGTTTTCGAGGGCTTTTATGCCTGCGTCGCGCGCGTCGAAAATGTCGAAAATCGAGGTGAAGCCGGATATTTCGAAAATCTGTTTGACGTTTTTGTTCAGGCACGACAACGCGATTTTTCCGTTGATTTTTTTCGCCGATTTCGCCGCCGTAAGCAGAGCGCGCAAGCCCGCGCTGCTGATGTAGTCAAGCGACGTGCAGTCTACCAAAATTTTCTCCTTGTTTTGCTCGAACAACTGCGCGAACGTCTTTTCTATTTCGGGCGTTGTTGTTACGTCGAGCCTGCCTTTCGGGGCTATTACCACAACGGAGTTTACCGTTTCCTGTGAAATTTCCATTAAGTCTGCCTTTCCTTTGTTTTCGTAAATTATGTTGACTTTCGGGGAGTGCGTGTCAACCATTTTCGCCCCGATTTGGACTATTCGGAAGGGGAAGGGCGTCGATTTTTCAAAATTAGTAAGTTTTTTGTTGATTTTGCGCGAACGGGCAATAGAGTATAACCTTTTATTTTATATAAGGTTTATTGTCGGAATAGTTTTTTTCGGCGGTGAACCGGACTCTTTATATATACAGATACTACAATGAAACAAATAAAGCTAAACACAACGAATAGAACTCAACTCGGTGGCAATAATGCCAAACGCTACCGCAAGAACGGGCAAATCCCCGCCGTAATCTATGGCGAAAGCGGAGAAAAGAATCTGTTGGTTAACGAAAAGGATCTGACTGTGGCTCTCAAGTCCATCGTCGGCAAAGCGGTTCTTATCGAAATGGAATTTTCCGACGGCACGGAATCGCGCTATGCAATGCTTAAAGATGTGGAACGCCACCCGCTTACGGGCAATCCCCTGCACGTCGATTTCATTGAAGTCGTCCGCGGCAAGCCCATGCAGGCTACAGTTCCGTATCACTTCGAAGGCGAATCCTACGGCGTAAAGAACGAAAACGGCGTTATCGAGATACACGAACACGAAGTCCGTGTAAAGTGCCGTCCGCGCGACCTGCCCGAAATGATTCTTGTAGATTTGACCAACCTTAAAGTCGGCGACGCAATCCACTTGAAGGACATCAAAGCTCCCGAAGGTGTGGAATTTGAAAACGACCTCGAGGACGTCATCGTTACCTGCAACCGCGTAGAAGAAGAGCCCGAACCCGTGGCGGCCGACGCGGCAGCAGCGGACGGCGCGGCTCCTGCAGCCGACGCGGCAGCGGCTCCCGCAGCCAAGTAGCATCGGTTTTCATTCGCGCGAATGCCGTGCGGCGGGCCGAGTCCCGATTGCGCAGCGTTCGGCGCGGTTTGTTCTTTCATAGATACTATGTCGATAAAAGTTATTTTTGGTCTGGGCAATACGGGAGCGGAATATGCCTGCACGCGCCACAACGCGGGGCAGATTGCGCTCGGCGTTTTGGCGGATTCGTTCGGCGCGACGTTTTCGGAGAACAAATTTTGCAACGCGCGTGTCGCCAAAATCGGTTTGGGCGGCAGCGGGGTGTGGCTTGTTTTTTGCAACGGCTATATGAACAATAGCGGAGAGGGCGCGAAAAAGGCTTCTGCGTTTTTCGGAGTCGGCGGCGGCGAAATAGCCGTTATTTATGACGACATCACACTTCCCGTGGGCAGAATGAAGCTTACCAAAGGCGGTTCAAGCGGCGGGCACAACGGTGTTGCCGACATAATGGAAAGGCTCGGCAACGATTTCGTCAGAATAAGAATGGGCATAGGCGCAAAGCCGTTTAAGCAGATGGATTTGGCGGATTTCGTGTTGGGGAGGCTCCCCGAGGCGGATTTGGCGGCAATCAGGGCGGCGGACATAAAAAAATGTGTCGAAACGCTCGTGCTGGGGGGGCTTGAAAGAGCCCAGAACGAATTCAACAGAATCGAGCACCCAAAAAACGCAAAACCGAAAGCCCAAGAAGGCGCGGCGGATTCGGCGGCGGAAAGCCCGACTGTCGGCGAAAACGCGGGCGGGTGTCGAAAAGGCTTGCAATCGGCGCAGTCTGTGGAATAACGGAAATCGCAATTTTATATACTTTGAATTTAGAAAACGCATAAATATGAACAAGAAATATCAAATAACATTCATCCTCGATACAAGAGGCTACAACGAACCCGTAGAGACTTTGATTGAAAAGCTCAAGGGCGTGATTGAGTCGGTCGGTTGCAAGGTGGAATCTTCCGAAAATCTCGGCCAGAAGACTTTTGCACGCGCTACAGACCGCAACTTCCCCGCGGGCATATACGTCAGATTCGACTACGAAGGCCCGACAAACTCCATCGGCATAATCAGGGAAAAGTTGCGTCTGGACAGAACGGTGGACCGTTTCATCGCCATAGCGAAGTAGTATCGGGGAGGGACAGGACATGGCTTCGTTCAATAGGGTCATTTTGATGGGTAATCTTACCAGAGACCCAGAAATGCGTCAGACTCAAAACGGCACAAGCATTTGTCGCTTCTCCATAGCGGTTAATCGTTCGTTCAGCTCGCAGGACGGCTCGCAGCGCGACGAAACTTGTTTTGTGGACGTCGATTCCTTCGGCAGAACCGCAGAAAACATCTCCAAGTATTTCTCCAAAGGCAAGCCCATCTTAGTTGAAGGGCGTTTGCGTCAGGATTCTTGGGAGGATAAACAGGGGCAGAAGCGCACGAAGTTGGTTGTGGTGTTGGAACGTTTCGAGTTCATCGGCAGCGCGCGCGACCAGCAGTCGGGCGGCTACGATGACGGAGGCTACGCCCCTTCGCCGGCGCGTTCGCGCCAGCAGCACCCCGCGCCCGCTCCGCAGGACGACTTGGAGGACGATGTCCCGTTTTGATTGAATAAACAAACCCGAATGGAAAATATTCGAATACATTTTAATATAGGTAAATATTATGGCAACAAGCAAAGTATTATTGGTAAAGCCCGTTGAAAAGCTCGGCGGCGAAGGCGAACAGGTTACGGTAAAGGCCGGATACGCCCGCAATTTCCTGCTCCCCAAGAAAATAGCAATCCCCGTTACAAAGGCCAACAAAAAGCAGATTGAAGCCCTCCAGAAGGCGCGCGCAATCCGCGAAGCCAAGGAGCTTGAAAATGCGCAGGCAGTGGCAAAGGCTCTCGAATCAATGACAATTGCGTTCGCGGTCAAGACAGGCGAAGGCGGCAAAATGTTCGGTTCGGTTACGGTTGCCGACTTGGTCGCAAAGCTTGCCGAAAACGGCGTTGAGCTGCCCAAAAAGGCAATCCATCTCGAACATCCCGTCAAGGATTTGGGCAAACACACCGCCCAGATTAAGCTCCACAACGATGTCAGGGTCGATTTCAAATTCGAGGTCGTTTCGGAAAATCCCATAGAGGAGACCAAGGAGGCTTAATCAGCTTTTGCGGAGCTTTCCCATGTCCGACACGACAGGCGTAAAGTCTAAGAAGAAAGCCACAGAATCCAAGAAGGGCTCTGCGGCTTTCTTGTCTACCAACTTCACTTGGAGCGCGAACGCCCCCCGCAATATCGACGCGGAGTGCGGCGTTTTGGCGTGTGTGTTGCTTGACGAATCGGGCGAAATAATGAACTTGTGCGTAGCCGAAAAGGTCGGGGAAGAATACTTTTTCGACGCCAAAAACGCGGCGATTTACAGCGCAATGCTTGCCCTGCACAAGGATACAAAGCCAATCGACGTGGTTTTGCTTTCGGAAACTCTCAAAAAGCAGGGCAATTTCGAGAAGGTTGGGGTTGACTACATAGCGAACGAAATTCTCGGGCGGGTGGAAACTATAAACAATTTCCGCCAGTGGATTGAAATCCTGCGGGAAAAGTATTTTTTGCGCGAAATTTCGGGGGAGTGCGTGCGGACTTTGGAAAAAGTCAGCAAATGCAGCGGAAACATAGACGATTTTCTAAACCACGTGGAAGAGTCGTTTTTGAAAATAAACAACGACAGGGTTGGCAACGGCGTAAAAAAGGCGTCGGAGCAGGTGGAGTCGGCGTTGGCGAAAATCCACCAGATTATCTCCAGCAAAGGCTCGCTAAACGGCGTTCCCACGGGTTTTACGGCTCTCGACAAGAGAATGCGAGGGCTTCATGCCAACGAAATGATTGTTATTGCAGGCCGCCCCGGCACGGGGAAAACGGCGATAGCCCTGAACATTGTCGAAAGCGCGCTGTTTAATCCGCGCGGCGCGACCCCCACGCTGATTTTCTCGCTGGAAATGTTGGCAGACCAGCTCTATATGCGCATGATTGCGGCGCGCGCGAGGGTTGATCAATACAAGCTCGGCGAAGGGCGTCTGGAAAAGGGCAAGATGGAAGACATTCAGACGACCGCCAAAGAGCTCAAAGGCGCGCCGCTTTGGATTGACGACACTGAAAACCTAAGTATCAATGAGATGCGCGCAAAAGCCCGCCGGTTGAACCAGCAGCTCAACGGGAAGTTGGGGCTTATAGTTGTGGACTACCTCCAGTTGTTGAAGGGTTCGCCTTCGGCACAGTCGCGCGAACAGGAGGTGTCGGAAATTTCGCGCGGAATGAAGGCGATGTCGAAGGAGCTTATGACGCCCGTGATAGTGCTTGCGCAGCTTAACCGAGACAGCGAAAAGGAGACGCGTCCGCCCCGCGCAAGCGATTTGCGCGAATCGGGTTCCATAGAGCAGGACGCCGACGCAATCATTTTGCTCAGTCGCCAAAAGTCAACCGACGACGTAATTGCAAGCTCCAACTGGCTTATCCGTGCGGAGCTTGCAAAGCAGAGAAACGGGCCTACGGGAGTAGCCACGCTCCTTTTCAACAGAAGTTATACCAGATACGAAAACTATCTTGAAAAGGACGAGGAAACAATTTAGCGTTGCTCGAATAAAATGAAATTTTGCGCAAAGGGAGTTTTCGGGAAGATAGTGGCGGCGGCCGTGATGGCGGCTGCGGTTGCGGCTTCGGCGGCGGAGGATTCCGAAAGGAAAATCGGGTCGGTTGACGTTATGCTGGAAGGGCCGAAAAACATCGCCAAAGACGCGGTGCTTTCCCATGTGAAATTGCGCGCGGGCGAAGCGTTCAGCCAGACCGCGCTCGACCAGTCGATACGTTCGCTTTACGCAACGGGGCAGTATGACAAAATCGTGGCGCAAAAGTCGGTGAATCCGAAAAACGAAATGGACGTTGTTTTGCGCGTAACGCCCAAATTCAGAATCGCCCAAATTGCGTTCAACGGCAACAAGGAGTATTCGGCGGCGAAATTGAAGGGGGAAATAAACTCCTATGCGGGCGCGGTGCTCGACGAAGTAAAAATCAAGCGCGATGCCGACAAAATCAGGGATTTCTACGTCAAAAAAGGCTTCGCCCTCGCCAAGGCGACGTATTCCATTTCCAGAAACGACAACGCCGGCAAAGGCGCGGTTGTGTTCAATATCGACGAAGGTCCTGACGTCAGAATACAGAACATCTATTTCAAGGGCGATCCCCTCGCGGAGAAATCTTACGGTTTTTGGGGCAAGTGCTACAAAAAGCTTTTCGGCAGGGACAAAAAGGACGTAATCAGCTCAATCAAGCTGAAGTCGCAAATGAAGACCGACACTTGGATTCCCATAGTTTCGCACCTCACCGACAATGGGCGTTTCAAGGAGGACGAATTCAAGGCCGACTTGGAAACGCTGCGCGCGTTCTACCGCAACCACGGTTATCTGGACGTTGAAATCGACGAAAACAAAGTCAAGTTCGAGTTCCCCGACCCGGATTCCGCGGGCGATATGGACATTGTCATAACCGTTGAACCCAACAAACTTTACAATGTCGGCAAGACCACTTTCAAAAACAACAAGCTTTTCAAAACCGAAAAGCTCATGGAGTTTGTGGATTATTTCGACCTCACCGAGGGCAACGTGTTTTCGCCCGAGCGCGTCGATAAAATGGCCGACGCAATAAAAACGTATTACGGCGAATACGGGTATATAGATACAATCGTGCGCGTGCTGCGGCGTCCGAATTTGGACAACGGCAACATCGATCTGATTGTGGACATAATCGAAAGCGACAAGTTCTACTTGGAGTCGATAAACATTCAGGGGAACACGAAAACCAAAAGCGAGGTAATCATTCGCGAACTGGCTCTCGCCCCCGGAGAGATTTTCGACTTGGCGCGCATGAAGCAGTCGGAACGCCGCCTTAAGGAAACGCGTTTCTTCGACGAAGTAAGCCTTTCGCCCGAAGCCACGAAAATCCCCAACCGCCGCGACCTGCGCATTATCGTCAAGGAGGCGCGCACGGGCAACATTACGTTCGGCGCGGGGTTCAGCACGGTGGAAAGTTTGGTGGGCACTGTAGAGCTTTCGCAGTCGAATTTCGACTATTCCAATCCAGATAACCTCTTTCAGGGCGCGGGGCAGAAATTCCGCATACGCGGAAGCATAGGTCTGAAAAGCAATCAGGTTGTAATCAACTTCGAAGAGCCGTGGGTTTTTAACCGCGACTTGGCATACGGTTTCGAACTCTACCGCTCTCAGTCCGACTATTATTCCGACTATTATTCCGAGGAACGCCTCGGTATGCAGCACTATCTGCGCAAGCGCATCTACGAACTGATTGACCTGAAGCTGGCGTATAAGATAGAGCGCGTGGACATTTCGGACGTCGACGACAAAATGGTTGCCGACGGCGTCTTGCGCCGCGACAGGGGCGATATCGGCGCGCGTTCGCTGTCGGAGGTCTCTTTGACGTTCCTGCGGGACGACCGCGACAGTATGCTTATACCCACGCGCGGCACGCGCTTCGAGCTGATTCAAGACCTCGCGGGCGGGCCGTTCCTCGGCGACACGAATCTGTATAGAATAGAGGCGCGCGGCGGCTGGTGGATACCCACGTTCGAGTTCGGCTCGCAGGTGTTCTCGGTTGTGGGCAGAATCGGAACAGTGGTGGGGACGTGCGGCGACGAAGTTCCATATTTTGAAAAGTTCTTCCTCGGCGGCGGATACAATTTGCGCGGGTTCAAATACAGGAAAGTCGGGCGGTTGGGGCCGACTTCCGAAGAGCCATACGGCGGCGATTCGTTCGGGTTTTTGTCGGTGGAGTATTCAATCGAGGTGTTCAATCCGGTCAGATTCGCGGTGTTCTACGACGCGGGCTTCCTCAACGAAAGCGACTGGGACTTCGACCCGTCGGACTACAATTCCGACTTCGGCTTCGGTTTGAGAATCCTGCTTATGGGCGCGCCGATGCGTTTGGACTTGGGCTTCCCGCTGAAAACGGGCGACCACAACGACGACGGCCCGCAGTTTAATTTTTCGTTCGGAACGGTTTTCTAAAAAAGTCGGAACAAAAAGACGTTTTTTAAATCAATAACGTAATAAACAAGAAAAATAATATGAAAAAAATATTGGCAATAATCTCGTCGGTAGTCGCGTATTCGATGCTGAATGCGGCGCAAACAATATACTTCGTCGATATGGCGAAAGTGTATGAAAACTTCTACAAGGCAAAGGAGGCGGCGGCTCAGATAAACGCATCGGCGGAAACTACTCGCCAGGAATTGCAGAAAATGGACCAGAAGCGTCAGGAGCTTATCAAGGAAGTCAGGGCTTTTGACGAAAAACTGAAAAATCCCGCGCTCACGGACGACGCCAAGAAAAAAATAATCGAGACGGAGGTCCAGCCCAAGTATGCGGAATTGCAGAGAATGGAGTCTGATATGCGCAACGTTTCGGATCAGGCAAAAACGCGCCTGCGCGAAAACGCCCAGAAAATCCAGCAGGTTCATTTCAAGGAAATTTCCGCGGTAATCGAAAAATTGGCCAAGGAAAAGAAGGCCGACTTTGTTATAGCAAAGAACGTTTGCCTGTTCTCCGACGCGAAATACGATTTGTCGGACGAAGTCCTCAAGATTATCAACGCCAACGCTCCGGCGGCGAAAAAATAGCGGTTGCCACCCGTGATTTTAATGCGGACGGGGCGCGCGTGCGTCGCCGTCCGATTTTGTTTGCATGAAAGCCGATTTTTGGGATTGCGCCATTGCCGTCGCGGGAACGCTTTTGTTCCCGGGGTTGGGGCATTTGTTCCGAGGCGGATACGCGCTTGGGGCGTTGTTTGCGGTGTCGTTTGCGGCTTGGCAGATGCTTTGCATGCAGCTTTCGTTTGCAGTGTATTTCTGCGCGCTAATCGATATCGTTTTTGTTTTGCGCGACCAATCAAAAGTGTTGCAACCGAGCCGTTTTTAGTAGATGAATTTACCCATGCAACCGAATAAGCAAGAAATGTCCATCAGAACTGAAAACCTCGTGAAGGAATACGGCCGCAGGCGCGTCGTAAAAGGCGTGAACATAAACGTGTCGGCGGGCGAGATTGTGGGGCTGCTGGGCCCGAACGGAGCGGGGAAAACCACAAGCTTTTATATGATTGTGGGGCTTGTGCCGTCCACGGAAGGGCGCGTGTTTCTCAACGGCAAGGACGTCACGTCAATGCCGATGTATAAGCGCGCAAGAAACGGCATTGGATATCTTCCGCAGGAGGCGTCCGTTTTCAGAAACCTTACCGTGTATGAAAACATTTTGGGCGTGGCGGAAACTCTCGATATTTCCCGCAAGCAGTTGCGCGACTATTCAATGCATATGCTCGGCGAACTGAATCTGGGGCATTTGGCAAACCAGAAGGCGTTCACGCTTTCTGGGGGCGAACGCCGCAGGCTCGAAATAGCCCGCGCGCTGACCACAAAGCCCGACTTCCTGCTTATGGACGAACCCTTCAGCGGCGTCGATCCCATAAGTGTTGCGGAAGTGCAGGAGATTGTCCGCGGGCTTAAAAAGCGCAACATAGGCGTTCTGATAACCGACCATAACGTCCGCGAAACTCTGCGCATTGTCGATAGGGCGTATCTGATTTGCGACGGTTCGGTTCTGTGCGAGGGCACCAGCGACGACCTCGTAAACGACGAAAACGCCCGCAGGCTATATCTCGGCGAAGAATTTTCGATGTAAACCCACTTAAGAGCCGTTATGAATTTGAGTTTCCCATCACCCAAGCAGCGCGCCGAGGAAATCTCGGTAAAAGGCTTTTTCGAAGCGTTCAAGGACATCACCAACTTGAAGATAATAGCCGGCGAAAAGGGAATGGACAGTGTCATTTCCGAGCCCAGCATAAACCGCCCCGCGCTTGCAATAACGGGGTATTTCAAGAATTTCGCCTCGAAACGAATCCAGCTTTTCGGCGCGGGCGAAATGTCGTATATGCGCGACTTGCCGGAGGCGCGCCAGACGGAGATTCTGGAGCAGATGGCGGATTTGAAAATTCCGTGCATAATTGTCTCGCGCAATCTCGAACCTACAAAGGCGATGTTGACGGTTGCCGAGGAGCGCGGTGTGCCGCTTCTGCGAACGGAGATGAAGTCGAAGGAGTTTTCATCGGAGATTATCGTGCGTATAGACCGAATGTTCGCGCCCACGACGGCAATCCACGGAACGCTTATCGACATTCAGGGCATAGGCACTCTCATTCGCGGCGACAGCGGCATAGGCAAGAGCGAATGCGCCCTTGCGCTTATCGACAAAGGGCACTCGCTCGTAGCCGACGACTACGTTTACTGCGTGAAAGTCAACGACCACAAAATTCTCGGCAAGGGGCACGAATTAAGCAGGGGCTATATGGAGTGCCGCGGCATCGGAATAATCAACGTTGCGGAGCTTTTCGGAATCAGATGCGTGCGTCCCGAAAAGTCGATAGACATAATCGTTTCGTTCGTGGAATGGAAAGAGGGAATGGTCGAGGACAGAACCGGCTTGGAGACGAAGTATTTCGACATCTTGGGAATCCCGATTCCCCATTTCGTAATCCCCGTGCGTTTGGGGCGCGATATGGCGCGTTTGGTGGAGGTTGCCGCCCGCGTGCAGGCGTTGCGCCAAATGGGCCACGACGGCGCAAAAACTTTTAACGATAGACTCATCGCCCACATGGCGAACCAGAAAAAATAACATGGCTAAAATTTCAAAAAGCGGCGCGCGGTTGCGCTCGCTTCTAGAGCGCAGAATAGTGTTTTTGGACGGCGGAATGGGCACGCTAATCCAGCGTTGCGCCCTGACCGAGGCCGACTTCAGGCGCGGCGACCCCGAGCTTGAAAAATCGTCGTTCGAACTTGTCGGCAACAACGACCTGCTCAACGTTTCGCGTCCCGATGTAATAGAAAAAATACATCTCGACTACTACTTGGCGGGCGCGGACATTGTAACTACAAACACGTTCGCGTTGACAAGTATTGCGCAGGCGGACTACGGAATTTCCGACAGGCTACTCGACATTCTCAACCGCCGCGCCGTGGAGATAGCAAAATCGGCCGCCGACAAAGCCGCGCAAATTACGGGGCGCGACCGCGGAGAAATGTTCGTCGCCGCATCAATCGGCCCCATGAACAAGTCGGCGAGCATTGCCTGCGACGTCGAGGACGCCTCCAAGCGCGCCGTGTATTTCGACGAGTTGGCGCAGGCATACGGTGCGCAGATGAAGTCGCTTTTCGAGGCGGGCGCGGACTTGTTCCTGCTTGAAACGTCAATCGACACGCTCAATGTCAAGGCGGCGGTCTATGCGTATTTGAATTTGGCAGAGGAAACGGGCGTGAAAATCCCGATTTCGATAAGCATGACAGTCTCCGACGCGTCTGGCAGAATCTTGAGCGGGCAGACAATCGGGGCGTTCTACGCGTCGATACGCCACGCCGACCCGCTGTTTGTGGGGCTTAACTGCTCGCTCGGCGCGGAGAAAATGCGCCCGTATATAGAGGAGTTCGACAGAATCGCGGAGTGTTTCACGCACTGCTACCCCAACGCGGGCATGCCCAATCCGCTTTCCGAATTCGGCTACGACCAGCTCCCCGAAGACACAGCGCGCTATTTGGGCGAATACGCCGCCGATGGGCTTCTGAACGTTGCGGGCGGCTGCTGCGGAACAACGCCCGCGCATATAAAGGCGGTTGTGGAAAAGTGCCGCAATTTTGCTCCGCGCAAGCCGAGGGCGAAATCGGAAAACATGACTGTTGCGGGCTTGGAGGTTTTCGAACTCCCGCGCGACAACGCCCCGTTCGCGTTCGTCGGCGAGCGCACAAACGTGATGGGTTCGCCTGCGTTCCGCAAAATGATTAAGGAAAACAGGTTCTCCGACGCGCTTTCCGTGGCCCGCAATCAGGTGGAAAACGGCGCGAACCTAATCGACGTGAATTTCGACGAGAGTATGCTTGATTCGGCAGCGTGCATGAAAAAGTTTTTGAATCTCGCCGAGGCCGACCCCGAAATTGCCCGCGTGCCCATTATGATAGACTCCTCCGACTGGGACACCATTGTGGAGGGGCTTAAATGCGTTCAGGGCAAGTGCGTTGTAAATTCAATCAGTCTCAAGGAGGGCGAGGAGAAATTTTTGGCGCACGCGCGCGAGCTTAAAAAATTCGGCGCGGCGGCAATAGTTATGGCGTTCGACGAAAACGGGCAGGCGTCAACCTTCCAAACGCGCGTGTCGGTCTGCCAACGCGCATACAGGCTTTTGACGGAACGCGCGAAATTTCCCCCCGAGGACATCATTTTCGACGCAAACGTCCTCACCGTCGCCACGGGAATGCCCGAGCACAATTCGTATGCAATCGACTTCATAAATGCCGTCCGCGAAATCAAGCGCACCTGCCCGCTTGCGCGCACGAGCGCGGGCGTAAGCAACATCAGTTTTGCGCTGCGCGGCAACAATCCAGTCCGCGAGGCAATGCACAGCGTATTCCTCTACTACGCGCGCAGGGCGGGGCTAGACATGGGCATTGTAAACGCCGGTATGCTCGCGCCGTTCGACGACATCGACCCGAAGTTGCGCGACGCCGTTGAGGCGGTAATTCTCAATTCTTCGCCCGACGCCACCGAAAACCTTTTGGCAATCGCCCAAAGTTTCAAGCCCGAGGCGGGCGCGCCCAAAGAGCACCACTCGCAGTGGGACGATCTTGATTGGCAACAGAAGCTTGAAACGGCTTTTGTAAAGGGCTTGGACGACAAGGCCGAAGAGCTTGCGCTTCATTTTTACGGCGAACTCGGTTCGGCGATAGAAGTCATTGAGCACCCTCTGATGGACGCCATGAAGAAAGTCGGCGAGCTTTTCGGCGCGGGCAAAATGTTCCTGCCGCAGGTCGTAAAAAGCGCGCGCGTAATGAAGCGCGCAGTCGCCGCGTTGGAGCCGTTCATGTCGGCTTCCGCCCCGCGCAAAGGCGCGAAAGTCGTGATTGCGACAGTCAAGGGCGACGTGCACGACATCGGCAAAAACATCGTAAGCGTGGTGCTTTCCTGCAACGGTTTCAGGGTTGTCGATTTGGGCGTCATGGTGGAGGCCGAAAAAATTTTGGAGGCCGCCAAAGACGCCGACATTGTAGGGCTTAGCGGGCTTATAACTCCGTCGCTCGAGGAAATGGCGAACGTCGTTTCGCTGTTCGAGCGCGAGGGCATGAAAGTGCCGATTCTCGTGGGCGGGGCTACCACAAGCAGCCTGCACACTGCGGTGAAGCTCGCCCCGCTTTATTCGGGCATTGTCCAGCGCGTCGGCGACGCCAGCCTGATGTCGGGTGTGTGCAACGGGCTTTTGGGCGAAAGCGCAAAGGCATACAAGTTGCGCGTTCTTGCCGAGCAAAACAAATTGCGCGACGGATTCGAACACGACCGCGCGGAAAAATCGGCGGAGATTCTGCCGTATGCGCAGGCGTGCGCCAAAAAGCACAAAACAACGCGCGCCGAAGTCCGCGAGGCTCCGTTCGTGGGCGTGCGGACGCTCGAAATAAAATTGGCGGACGCGGAGGATTTCATGCCGTGGCACGTCTTCTTCAAAACGTGGGGCGTGCGCGGGAACAAAGCCCCCACTGCCGATTCCGACGACTCGTTTTTCAGGGACGCCGCCGAAATGTTCGAGCAGCTCAAGGCGGTTGCGCGTCCGAAAATCCGCGTGGGCATTTTCACAGCCCGCAGCGAAAACTCGGCAATCGCGCTCTTCGACGAAAACGGCGCGGAAATCGAGCGTTTCTTCTTCGCGCGCGACCAAAAACCCGACGCTGCGGGCGAGTGCGTTTCCGTAGCCGACTACGTTGCCGACTTCGACTCCCCCGCCGCCGATTTTGCGGGCGTGTATGTTGCCACTGTCGGCAACGAGGCCGCCGAGTGGGCTCGCGTGTTTGCCGAAAACGGCGACGACTACCGCGCTATAATAGCGGGCGCGCTTTCCGACTGCGCCGCAGAGGCGGTTTCGGAATACGTCAGGGCGCGCGTGTTCAAAATGCGCGCGCATAAGCACGATTGTGCGTGTCCGGCGTGCGCCGAACAGAGTAAAAACAACGGCATTTGCGTGGCGTGCGGGTATGCGTCGTTTCCCGACCACTCGCAGAAGGCAAAGTTCGAAAAGCTGCTTTCGGCGAAATCGGAAACGGGCGTGGAGTTCACGTCGTCGTTTATGATGAAGCCCACAGCGAGCGTTGCTGCGGTCTGGATTGCAAACTGTGGCGCGAAATACGTTTCGCCCTCAATCACGCGCGAACAGCTTGAAGATTTGGCTCAAAGACAGGGTAAAACGGCGGCGGAACTTGAAAAATATATGTCGGTAAAGCCGATTGACTGATTGCCATGAAAATTGTAGACGACACTCTCGCGCGAATAGTCGGACGCAGAAGGAATCCGTCCGACTACCTCATTCCCGCGTGCATGGTGTTGTTGCTGTTCATCGGCGTGGCGTTCATATATTCGTCGCAAAGCTACATTTCCGACGACGTCCCCGTTATGCGCCAGTTTTGGGTAAAGCAGCTCATATACTACTTTATTATAGGGCTGCCCGTGTATTTGGCGTTGGCGTATGTAGACTACAAGTGGCTGTTCCAAAACGCCCATTTGATTTATTTCGCGGCAATGCTGCTGTTGCTGCCGCTTGTGCTCAAGGAGGTTTTTTCGGCCCCCGTGCCGTTTGTGGAGTCGCGCTACAACGCGACGCGCTGGATAAATTTGGGACTGTTTTCCATTCAGCCTTCGGAAATTGCGAAAATCGGAACGTGCATAATGCTTGCGTCGATGTTGTCCTCGGGCAAATTAATTCCGTTCAGGGAAAACATTTTGTTTTGGATAAAGCTTGCTTTAATCTTTGCATTGCCTATATTTCTCATATTTTTACAACCCGACTTGGGTTCGTCGTTGGTATTTTTCCCGATGTTGTTTTCAATGCTTTACATATCCGAATTGCCGTATAGGTTCTTCCTGACGATAATCGCCGTTTTCGCGATTGTCGTGGGGGTGGTTGCCGCCGACATAACCGGATACTACCACTTTTTGCAGAACAACAACATTACCGCCCGCGAAGCCGCGAGCCAAAACGCCTACGGTTCTTCTTCCGCTTGGAATCTTCCCATGAAAGACTACCAGCGCAACAGAATTCTGGCTTTCGTCCGTCCCGATTCCGTTGACAAGAACGGGACGGAGGTAACGTGGAACCAACGGCAAAGCCTGATATCGGTGGGGTCGGGCGGATTTTTCGGCAAGGGCTTCACCGAGGGAACTCAGGCGAAACTTGGTTATCTGCCGTCGAGTGTGGCATATAACGATTTTATCTTTTCGGTCGTCGCGGAGGAAAGCGGTTTTCTCGGCGGCGCGCTCGTCATCGTTTTGTTGGCGTGCGTGGTGGCATACGGCTGCGTGAGAGCCGCCCAGGTCTCGAGGGACAGATTCGGGCAGTTCTTGTGCATCGGCATTGCCGCTATTCTGATGACTCACTCTTTTATCAATGTGGGAATGACGATAGGCATTATGCCTATTACGGGACTCCCATTGCCAATGTTAAGTTATGGCGGAACTTTTGTGCTGACGTGTTGTATCCTTTTGGGAATCGTTCAAAGCGTTTTCCGACACAGACGGGAGTATGCGTAGCGCGGGTTTCGTCCGAAATAGGTGCGAAACAATGAAACAGGAAAAACAAGACAATTCTTTAAACGAAATAGACATATCGCTTACAAAACGCCCGCCGGAGCAGGTTGTTGAACCCATTCCCGAGGAGCAGTTGCATATGGAGGCGAAGCTGCGCGCGAAAAAGCGTCCGTTTTTGGAGAAAATCCTCCGCATGCTCAAGCGCGAAGACGCCCCGTATAGGGAAATCGTAATCAACGTAGAGCCTTTCGAAACCCGCGTGGCGTTGCTTGAAGACGGCGTAATGCAGAAGTTCGAAATCGAGCGCGTCGGCGACGAAAGCATGGTCAGCGCAATCTTCAAGGGCAAAATTCAGAATCTCGAGCCGGGACTGAAGGCTGCGTTTGTGGACATCGGGCAGCAGAAAAACGCGTTCCTGCACTATTGGGACATCTTCCCTTCGTCCACCACCGACAACTCCTACGAGGTAGTCCGCGAAAACCGCAGCAAGGAGCAGAAAAAGAACGCAACGCAGAAGTTCTCAATCAAGGACATTCCCGAAAAGTTCCCCATCGGCACGGAGATTATCGTCCAGATTACAAAGACGCAAATCGGCACGAAAGGCCCGAGAATCACGACAAACATAGCAATCCCCGGGCGCTATCTCGTGCTTATGCCGTATGCGGGGCAATGCGGAATCTCCAGAAAAATCGAGGACAAGAAAGAGCGCGACAGAATCAAGAAAATCTTGCGTTCCATGAAGATTCCCGAGGGCATGGGCGTGATTGTCCGAACCGCGGGGCAGGGCAAACGCTGGACGTATTTCGTCCGCGACCTGAGTATGCTGCTAAATGTCTGGAAGAAAATCCAGCAGCGCATTGAATCGACGCCCGCGCCCGCGATGATATACAAGGAGCCCGACCTCATAGATCGCACCGTTCGCGACTTCCTCACCGAGCAGACCGACAGAATACTAATCGACAGCCGCGAGCACTACGAGCGCATTATGCGTTCAGTTTCCGAAATTTCGCTCCGCGCCAGAAACAAAATCCAGCTCTTCAAGGAGAATATTCCGATTTTCGAACGCTACAACATAGAACGCCAGATTGCACAGACATTCCAGCGTCGCGTTCCGCTCCCGTCGGGCGGGGAAATCGTAATCGACGAAACCGAGGCGTTGGTTGCAATCGACGTCAACACGGGCTCGCACAAGGGCAAGGACGCCGACGGCAAGGACTTTATCTTGCAGGCAAATCTCGAGGCCGTTACGGAGGCCGCGCGCCAAGTGCGTCTGCGCAACCTCGGCGGCTTGGTCATCATCGACACAATCGATATGAAAAACCGCAAGGACAGGCAGGCGGTTTACAAACGCCTCAAGGAGGAAATGGAAAAGGACAAGGCTAAAAGTCAGGTTCTCCCCATTTCGCAGCTCGGCATTATGCAGATGACGCGTCAACGCCACGCGCAAAGCAACGCAAGCGGAATCTACACAACGTGTCCGTATTGCGGCGGCAAGGGCATTGTGAAGTCGGCGCGCACGATGAGCGCGGAAATCCAGCGTAAGATTGTGTTTGCGTGCAGGAATTTGAGGGCGGCGGGCAACGATAAAAACGAACTTGCGTTGGTTGTCCTGCTCCACCCCGACAATTTGCAGCGGTTGCAAACCGACGATTACGAGCATTTGCGCAACTTGGAAAAGGCGTATAATTTGAAGTTGACGTTTAGGGCTGACCCGTCTTACCACTTGGAGAATTTCAGGATACAGGACGCGATATCTGGTAAAATCCTCAAGTAGAAGAACGCGTGAAACGCAGCTTTATGCTGCGTTTCACTGTTTATTGTTGCTTGGTCACGTAGGCTAACTACGCTCCCATCGCAACAAAAACGTGAAGCCTTGCCTAAAGCTACGTTTGACGCGTTCTCAAGAGTCAATGACTTTAATGAATAAGCAAAGCTGAATTGACTGAAGCAAATGTTGCTTTACTTTAATCAATAAACAAAGGCGTATTGGCTTTCGCCAATCGCCGCCACTTTAAGTTAAAAAGCGCGAGGCTCGAGGCAGGATTCGTATTTTATGAGGCGTAGCGGGCTAAACGCCCGTAAGTCCGAAATAAAATCGAATGATGCCCGAGAGCGTTTCTTGCGGCGGCTTTATTATATCAAAGGCGTATTGAACGTTGTTCAATACGCCAGAGTTTTTATATAAAAATGTCGCCGCCGAAAGAAACGCGTCCTCGCGCTTTTTAGAAGAGTTCTTTGTCGGAAGACGGAGGGGCGAATTTATGGACGTGCGTGGGAGCTTTGCCGACTTTTGTTTCGACGGCGTCTGTGTGCTCCTTTACGATGCGGTCGCAGATTTTTTTGACGTGCATTTTAAGCCATGCCGACGTGCTCGACGAGCGCGAATAGACGTTTGGCCCGTAGGCGTCGATTCTGCCGCTTTCCAGAAGGAAGTCGTTTTGCTCGAATTCGAGATCGTTTGAGGGGCTGTATACGGCGAACGCCTTGCCGCCGCTTTTGCGGACAACCGAGAAAACGGGAACGTCGCTTGGCCCGTCGGCAATGTAAATCATGTTGCGGATTGGAACGCGGCGGTCTTTTTCGCGTATGTTGGCGTTTACGCCAATTTCGGGGTTGATGTTTGTGCCTTTGTTGATTTCGAAAATGAAGCGCGTTTTGATTGTGTTGTCTACAATCATGCCGATTTGGTTGATTTGCGTGGAAAGCGACTGGAAGTCGAATTCGGGCTGGGCGGAGAAATACGGGGGCATCGGCTCTTCGACAAATTCGCAGCCGAAAATTCCGTCGGTATGCGGGGCGATTTTGGAGCCTTTTATCATTTCGGCAAGTCCCGTGCTTACTATGTAGTGTTCAAGTTTTATATCCAGCGACCTGTATGCGGGGTCCGATTCGGGAATGGCGCGCAGCTCGTCGAAGAAGTCGGGCAGGCCTTCGCAGAAAACGAGCTTCCCTCCCAATTCGCGCAGCTTGGCGTTGCTAAGCCCCGCCATTTTGCCATTTTTTACGAAGCTTAGCAGGTGGTTTAGATAGACGCTTTCGGGCGAAACGCGCACGCCCTTTTTTGCATAGATTTCCGGAAGCATGTTTACCTCCTTCCAGAAGAGAGCCTCGTCCACGCCGTATTCCTCGAATATCGGCGACTGCATATAGCCGTCGATTAGCGTTTTGTCGAAGTCCCAAATGCAGGCTATTACGCTGCTTGAGTAGAGTGAATTTTCGTTATCTTCCGCCATTTGAAAAAGATATTCAAAAATAATTTCGACAAATGCAAGATTCATCGTAAACTCGTATGCGATTTTTTTTAAAATGGCAGGTGTAAACGCAGACGCTTCCGATAGGCAGACTTCCGCAAAACAGCGCGGGAGGTGTTCTTATGTGTCGATTTTGCGCGACGCCAGCCGCATTGTCAAGGAAACCAAAAACGTTTCCATACTGCTGAAAAAGGTGCTCGACGTGCTTTCGCTTTGCGCGGAATTGGAACACGTTTCCGTTACGCTTTGCAGCGGCGATTTCCTTGTCATAAGGGCTTCGCACGGGCTTACTCAGGACGAAAGCCGGCGCGGCATCTATCGAATAGGCGAGGGCGTTACGGGCAAAGTGGCGCAGACGGGCAAACCCGCACTGATTGAGGACATCTCGCAAAGCCACGACTTTCTCAACAAAACCGAAAGCCGCAGCGAGTTCGCGGGGACTGCGTTTATCTGCGTGCCCATAGTCAACGCGCGGCGGGTTATAGGCACGCTTTCGGCCGACTGCTCCAATTCGGACAAAGCCGTTTTGCGCAAAAATCTTATGTTGCTCGAAACCGTTTCCAACATCATTTCCGATTCCGTCGCCGTCCTGTTCTTCGAAATGGAGGAGGGCGAAAAGCTCCACGCAGAAAATAAGATTCTGCGCGACAAAGTGGACATAGCCCTTCGTCCGCAAAATGCGATAGGTTCCAGCTCGGCTATGCTGAAAGTCTACGAGCAGATTGCTACCGCGTGCGATTCTGACGCCCACGTTCTAATTCGCGGCGAACCGGGGTCGGGCAAGGATTTTGCAATGCGCATCATTGCAAATTCGCCCAAGTGGCGCAGTCGCCCGCTCGAGATTCTGGACTGCTCCACAATGCAGGATTCGCTTATCGACGCCGAGCTTTTCGGTTCTTATCCCTCCAAAAAAGGCCTTGTGGAGACGGCGGAGGACGGCATTGTCTATCTCGACGCCATGGGGCTTATCGGGCAGGCGTTGCAGCTGAAGCTGCTTAAATATCTCTCCGACAAAACATATTGCCGCGCCAACGATTCCGAAACGCGCACGGGGCGCGCGCGCATCATAGCCTCCACTTCGGGCAATCTCGAAACGCGAATGAAAGACGGAATCATCAGGCAGGATTTCTACTACCAGATGTCGCTTTGCACGATTATGATTCCGCCGCTGCGCCAACGCCGCCGCGACATTCCCGCGCTTGCAAAATTCTTCATGCAAAAACACGCCCATTTGCACGAAAAGAAAATAGTTTCAATCAATCCGACCGCGATGAATATGATGCGCGCATACCACTGGCCGACGAACGTGCGCGAGCTTGAAAACTGCATGGAGCGTGCGGTTATAATTTCGGCGGGGCAGAGCATTTCGCCGTCCGACCTGCCGCCGTCGCTGCAGACGGCACAATCTACGAACACGTCGCCGTTTGCCGACAGCGAGACGGCCGACTTCAAAAAACTCGTAGAGGATTTCGAGCGCGACATAATAGTTGAGGCGCTCACCTCCAAAAACGGCAACGCCACCGCCGCGGCGCGCAGGCTTTCGGTTTCGCGCAGGATTTTGAACTACAAAATAGACAAGCTCAACATAGCGACAAAGTCGTTCAAAGTTCAAAAAGACAAAAAACAACAAAAATAATTTAGGATTTACAATATTTCGTTTTATCCTAAAATGTCAAAAGTTGATTTGACTCCGCGCGCCGCGCCGCATACCATGGCGGCGTTATGGAAAACGACAACAAGAAAATAAACGTAGTCCGTTTGTTTTCTGACCTGAGCGTTTTCGACAGCCCGAAAGACCCGCGCACGGGGACAACCGTCGCGTTCCGTTCGGGCGATTGCGTGTGTTTCGAGCTTGTTTTGTTGAACTACGGAGACGTTGCCGACTGCGGCAATATGGAATCGGTATCGTTCGACATCCTCGACATCGGCGAAGTGGAATCGCCGCTGCCGCGCGCGCCGAAAATTCTCGTCCAGAAAACTGTTTCGGACATAAACAAAAATCTGACGGCCGAGCAAATCGACGGCGGTGCGTGCCATTGCCGTATTGTGCTTACCTCGTCCGATACCACGATGAAGGAGGGGCAAAAGTATCTGAAAATCACCGCCCGCGACAAGGACGGCGACAGAACAACTTTCGCCTCGGGGTGGATAAACGTAGAACCCGTGTGGGATTCAGACATAGACACTTCGACCTCCGAAGGCGCGACTGTTGTGGAGCAGCTGCGCGGGCTTATCGGCAAGAATTCGGCGTCTATTTCAGCCTTGCAGGCCGGTGTCGCCGAAAACGCATCGGACATTTCCGACATAAATTTGACCATTGCGGGTCATGAAAAATTGTTGCCCTCATACGAATCCCGCATTGTTGCAGTCGAAAAGAAGGCGGACAAAAATTCGTCGGATATTGTTCAGCTGGAATCGCGCGCAACGACAAACGAAAATACAGTATCCGCGCTGAATACCACTGTGGCGGGGCATACGTCCGACATATCGGAATTGTATGGGCGCGTGGACGGCAACGCAACTGACATCGGCGCGTTTTATCCGCGCATGGAAAATGTCGAAAATACAAAAGCCGACAAGGCAACTACCCTCGCGGGATATGGCATTTCCGATGCCTACACAAAGACGCAAACCGACTCCCTGTTTACTTCGGCGGCGGAGAATGTCGATACTAAAATTGCGGGAGTTAAAACCGAACTCGAAGCGGCAATAGACGCGGGCTCTACTTCGAGCGCAAATTCGCTTTTATCGCTCGCAAAAAAGAGCAATCGGCTCTTTCAAACCAAGCTCGACACCGGGGTTTTGTATTGCAACGGAGGCTTCGCAAAAGTTTCGCAGACGGCGTTTACATCGCTTTCAAAAGCGACAATGTTAGTTCGTTTTGCCCGGGCAAATACCACACGCACTGCCGAAGAATTCATCTGCAATCTCGGCGACGGCGGTTCCGAGAATACCGGTATTTCACTCAGGCTTTTGACCGACAACCGCTTTTCCGTTCTACTCATGTTCAAAAAAGCCGACGGCACGCTCTACAACAGCGCAATTCCAGCATTCGATGCTTCGGCATATCTCGACGGGGCGCTGCATTCCGTCGCGGTCTGCTGGGCTGGAACGGCAGCAAAAATATACATCGACGGCGTTTTTAAAGGTTCAGCTTTAAATATCCCTTCGGACGCAGTAATATCTACAAGCAATGTAGGTATCACACTTGCGGGCAGGGGCGCGACAAATGGGCAGTTCTTTCGCGGGCATGTTTCGGACTTCGCCGTTCTCAACTACGACGCCTCAGAAGTCGATTCCGACGGCAACTACACTTCCGCCTATTCAATCTCCGACTACCAAAACGGCAAGGCAATTCCGCCCTCAATGCGTCCGTTCTCCGAGGTTTTGGGGAGGAACGCGACTTGGAGCGCAATGGACAATTCGCCCGTCGATGTTTCGGTTTCGGGCGACGTTATCACGCTTACAACAACCGCCGAAATCTCCAACGCGTATTTTCGAATCAAGCCTGCAGGCACAATCAACGGACGCGCGGGACAGACGCTTCGCGCGTCGATTGACTCGACAAGCGGATTCGGCGGCTATGGCTTGGGCGTGAAGCCGATGAAAGGCGCAACCGAACTCAATCATTTCAACCTCACAAACAACACGAAAAGCGGCTCTATTTACCTCGAATCGGCTTTCGATTCGTTCAACCTCACAATCCGCTATGGCAGCAGCCCGATTCCGTCGGGAACTGTGTTCACGATAACGGGCTTTCGGGCTTGGGTAAACGGCGCGGTAGTGGCTTTGGAAAACTACACGTTCAAGAACAAGATTCGCGACACTTCGGGCAACGGAAATACCGCCACTGTAAGCGGAGTTCTTGCTGGAGACCGAGACGAAAGCATAGCACAAATGTATGAAGCGTTCTCTTATCAGTATAAACAGGAAAACCCATAGAAAACTTCAACAACAAACAAAGGCTCATTGGCTCTGCCAATAGCCACCACTTCAGGAATTATAAAAGATATGAACATAAATCTTAAAATCAAACTAAACAATGAACTAAAAGATATTTCTGCGGAAATCAAGGGAGTAGATGTTTATGTCGAAACTCCTCTCGGCAGAAGCGTTATCCAGCTAAAGGATAAAGCTGAACTAAATGCAATAGAACCCTATCAACAGGTGATTCAATCAATGGCTGATTCCTACGCCGCTTTGAAAAATCCCACACAGGAAATTGAGACTGCGGAAGAGGGAACGGCTTCCGAATCTGCGGATTCGGAATAATAGAAAACTACGAATCAACAACCAGAAAATAGAACATTCGTGATGTTTATTCACGATAAGTTCGTAAAGGCATCGTGTAAACAGGAGAAAGTCGCGAGGAGCAACTCATCAAACAAAAAGCAATGATTAGAAAACAGAACATGCACGATATAAGTTCGGATTCTCATTGTGCAAACAGGACAAATTCGCGAGGCGCGAGCTACAAAATCGCGGCTTTGCAAGGCGAAGCATACTTAGGTATGTGAGCCGCAGCGAAACCGATTTTTAGCCGTGAAGCGCCTCTTTTGCAAAATCTAAAAAATGAAGGGCGAGTTAGCCGAAGGCAACCGCCGTCACTTCTCAAATTATAAAATATTTGCAAAAGAGAAGCGACCTCGCGGATTTGTGTCCTCACACTTTTGAAAAAAAATTATGGAAGGAATGGAAATATTGGGTGCGACGGGAGCGGGAGCTATCGTCGGCGGAGTATTAACTTGGATAACGGCTCTTCGTAAAGAGTCGCACGAAAGGCAAATGGCAATTATCGACAAAATGCGCGAAGTCGCAGCCGATGCCGACACGAGTGCCGACAAGGCCGCCGCGCGCGACTGTTCGTGCGTGGGGCAGCGCGTCAGGCAGTTTATAATTGCGGCGCTGATTTTCTCGTTCGTGATTGCGCCGTTTATCTTTGCGTGGACGCAAATTCCCATAGCAGTTGAACGCAGCGAGACTGCGGGCGGCTACTTGTGGGGAATTGTTCCCGAATACACGCGCCAAGTTATAGACTACGCGGCGGGCTTTTATATTCCCGCGGAATTCAAGGTTGCGTTCATGTCGATAGTGGGTTTCTACTTCGGCAGAAGCGCGGCAAGATGATTTATGTATTAACAACAGCCGGCGGCGGATTTATCCGCCGCCTTTTTTATTTCGGACAATCAATAAATTTTTTCCGCGAAAAATCAGAACTTGTTATTGCCCATTCGAGCCGTTCCAATAATTAAAAACTAAACTTTAATCAATACTCAAAGCGGTATTGGCTACGCCAATCCGCGACACTTTCGAAAAGTTAAAAAACGCCACTTTAGGAAAGTTAAAAAACTTCAACCAATGGGCAAAGCGGCATTGGCTACGCCAAACCGCGCCCATATAGAAAAGTTAAAAAATTATAGAATGGTGGCGTCGAGTGCGGTCACTGTGGCGGAGTTTATTCTGGCGTTTACAAGTTTCCCGATGAAGGATTCGTCGGCTTTGAAGATGCATTTGCGGTGGTTGCGCGTGCGTCCCATAAACATGCTTTCGCCTCGTTTTGCGTTGTTTTCCACGAGAACTTGGTAGGTTTTGCCGACCATCTTGTTGTGGAAGTCAATCGACTGTTTTTCAAGCTCGACGAGGAGGCGTTGGTTGCGCTGCTCCTTGATTTCGGCGGAGATGTTGTCGTCGAGCTCCGCCGACTTCGTTCCCGCGCGTTCACTGTATTTGAAGACGAAGGCCATGTCGAAATTCGCGCGCTTGAAAACGTCGAGCGTTTGCAGAAAGTCGTCTTCGGTTTCGTCGGGATAGCCTACGATTACGTCGGTTGAAATCGACATTTCCGGCGAGCGTGCGCGGAGTTTTTCTACTATTTTCAAAAATCCGTCGGCTTTGTATGGGCGGTTCATCGCGCGCAGAATTTTGTCGCTGCCCGATTGCAGTGGCAGGTGGACGTATTCGCAGAGCTTCCCCAGACGCCCGTAGCAGTCTATGAGGTCGTCGCCGAAGAACGACGGGTGGGGAGATGTGAAGCGTATGCGCTCCAAACCGTCAACGGCGTCGAGCCTTTCGAGCAGCCGCACGAATTCCGAAACGCCGCCGCGCCGCGGAATGTTTGCGCCGAACGCGTTTGCAACCTGTCCCAAAAGCATTACCTCCTTTGCGCCGTTTTCTACAAGTGTGCGGACTTCCCCAACAACGTCGTCGGTCGGGCGCGAACGCATTGCCCCGCGCACTTTCGGGACAATGCAGTATGAGCAGTTCATCTGGCAACCCTGCATTATCGACACAAACGCGCATACGTCGGACGACTTCGACAGGCTGAAGTGGCGGTTGATGTGGAGGTGGGAGGTATCGTCGTCGGATATGTCGATAAACGGGGGTCGTTTGCGTGCGGGTGTCCAGCGTTCCGATTCAGCGGCGCGGAAAATTCGGTCGGCCACTTTTGCCACAGTGTGCGTTTTGCGCGGGCCGATAACGAAGTCGATTTCCGGCAGTGTTTCGGCGATTGCCGCGCCCCTGTTTTGCGCCATACAGCCCGTAACGCCGATTACCGGCAGGCGGCTTTTGTTGTATCTTCTGAAATTGAGAATGTGCCCGAGCTTCCCGATTGCTTTCAGCTCGGCCTGTTCGCGCACGGAGCAGGTATTGACGACGATTGCGTCGGCTTCGTTTTCGTCAAAGGTAATCTCCCAGCCGTTTTCGACAAAATTGGCCGCGATGTTCTCCGAATCGCGCTCGTTCATTTGGCAGCCGTATGTGCGTATGTATGCCTTCATCTTTTTTTTCTTGAAAATATCCTTTTGCCCGTAGAATAGAGGATAGTCAATTATTTTTCGGAACTGTTCGCGCGGGGAGGGGTCTATTTGTTCGTTCCCCGACGGTTGTTTCGGGCAAACTTTTAACCAGACCCAAATTCATTCATATGAAACCCGTAGTATTCAACAACACTGTTTTAAGAGACGGCCACCAGTCTTTGGCGGCGACAAGAATGCCAACCGCCGATATGCTTCCTGCCTGCGAAAAGCTCGACAGTATGGGGTTCGGCGCGCTCGAAACTTGGGGAGGGGCGACAATCGACGCGGGGCTTCGCTTCTTGGGCGAATTCCCGTTCGACAGGCTCGACGCGCTCAAAAAGGCGTGCCCGAAGACAAAACATATGATGCTCTTTCGCGGGCAAAACATTGTAGCCTATTCGCACTTCCCCGACGACGTTGTGGAGGCGTTCGTGAAAACCTCCGCCAAGCACGGAATGGATATCTTCAGGATTTTCGACGCCCTCAATGATGTCCGCAATCTGGAATGCTCAATCAAAGCCGCACGCGCCTGCGGCAAAGAGCCGCACGGAACAATCTGCTATACGCAAAGCCCCGTCCACACCGTGGAAAGCTTCGTTAAGATGGGTTGCGAGCTTGAGGGCATGGGCTGCGGCGCGGTTGTAATCAAGGACATGGCGGGGCTTATTCCGCCGTATGTCGCCTACGAAATCGTCAAAGGGCTGAAGGCTAACATAAAAATTCCCGTAATTATCCATACGCACGAAACGGCGGGCATGGGCGCGCCAACCTACTACGCGGCAATAGACGCGGGCGTTGACGCGGTTGACACCTCAATCACCCCGTTCGCAAACGGCACGGCGCAACCCGATGCCGCAAGAATGATTGCAATGCTGCAGGACCACCCGCGCCGCCCCGACTACGATGTCAAAAAGCTTTCGGAGCTTCGCCAATACTTTACGGGCGTATACAAGAAGCTCGGCTTCTACACGATGGCAAAGAACGAGGTTATCGACACCGACGCGCTCATCTACCAAGTCCCCGGCGGTATGCTCTCCAATTTCCGCGTCCAGCTCAAGGAGCAGAAAATGGAGGACAAGTTCGACGAAGTTTTCGCCGAAGTCCCATACGTGCGCGAAAAACTCGGCTGGATTCCCCTCGTAACGCCCACTTCCCAGATTGTAGGCACGCAGGCGATGATGAACGTAAAGTTCGGACGCTGGAAGATGTTCACCCCGCAGGCCATGGACATCGCACTTGGCTACTACGGACGCACTCCCGCTCCCGTTGACCCCGAAATACGCAAGCTCGCTCAGGAAAAATCGGGCAAAGAACCCATCGAATGCCGCCCCGCCGATCTCAAGAAGCCCGCTATGGAAGACCTCCGCCGCCAGCTCCGCGAAAAGGGCATCAAGGACGACGACGAGCATTGTGTGATTTTCGCGATGTTCCCGCAGCAACTCGAGGACCTATACAAAAAGCCGCGTTCGGCTTTCGCCCTCAAAACCCCCGAGGACAAAAAGCTCGCCGAGGCAAAGGCGGCGGGCAAGGAGAAAACTTTCAACATCTCCATCGACGGCGCGCCCGCCAAGAACATCAAGGTTCTCGAACTCTAAACTTTTTATAATTCCCAAGGGGGGAGCGGAGCGGCCGCCCCCCCTTGTTTATTGGTTAAAGTTTTGCTCTGCTTCGGAGGTTCGCAGGGCGCCGATGGCGGATAAATTTCATTCAGCGCGCCGCCGCCTTTTGGGATATTCCCAAAAAGGCGGAGAAAAAACAGCTTGACAACATTGCGTTATTTAGTAGCGTGGGTTGTTTAATAATTTTAAAGAGGTAAAAAAATGGGTCAACCAAAACGCAAACAATCAAAACAGCGCACGCGTCTTCGTCGTGCCGCCAACAAGTATGAACTTCCTCAGGTAGTCAAGAATGCCGACGGCACTTTTTCCGTTCCCCACAGGGTTAACCCTTCAACAGGAACATACAGAGGCCGTCAGGTCATTTCTGTAGAGGTATAGTTAAATCGTCTTTTTCGAGACTTTTTTATTGTAATGCGGAGTTATTTTTTTTTAAGTAATTCCGCGTTTACTTTTTTGGAGTATGGCGAATTTGTATCCAACGGTTGCCGTCGATGTGATGGGTTCCGATTTGGGCCCCGAGGAGCTTGTCCGCGGGGTTAAGGCGGTGCTTTCGGAAGACAGGGGCGATTACAGAATCGTCATTGTCGGCAACGAGGAAATTACCGTTCCGCTTATGTTGCGCCACGGCATACTCAAAGACAACCGCGTGAAAAGTTATAATGCAAAAGAGGTTATAACTATGGAGGAGAAGCCCATTCAGGCTCTCAAGCAGAAAAAAGACGCCTCCATGATGCGCGCAATAGAAATAGTCAAAATAGGCGCTGCCGACGCCGTTTTAAGTTGCGGCAACACGGGCGCGCTTATGGCGGGCGGCACTATTAAGCTTCGCACAATGCCGGGGATTGAGCGTCCCGCGCTTGGGACGGTTATTCCGGGGAAAAAGAAGAATTTTATAATGATTGATGTCGGCGCGTCGCCCGACCCCAAGCCCGAGAGCTTGGTTGACAACGCCATTTTGGGAGTCAACTACTGTAGAATCGCCCTCGGCACGAAGAATCCGAAAGTCGGTTTGTTAAGCAACGGCACTGAGGACGGCAAGGGCAATATGCTGGTCCAGACCGCCCATAGACTCTTCAAAGCCCAGCAGGGGGTAATAAACTACGGCGGGCTGCTCGAGGGGTTCAGCGTTTTCGACGGCGATTTCGACGTGGTTGTATGCGATGGCTTCACGGGCAATGTAGTGTTGAAGTCGCTTGAGGGGTCGGTCAGAATGTTTAAAAGCATTTTGAAAGAGGAAATTTCCAAGTCTTGGCTGAGCAAATTCGGCATACTTTTGGCGATGGGCGCGTTCAGGGGAATGAAAAAACGCCTGCCGATAGACAAGTGGGCGGGCGCGCCGCTACTCGGCTTGAACGGCCTTGTTGTAAAGGCGCACGGCTCAAGCAACAGAAAACAGATTGCGGGGGCGTTGGAAATCACTTTGAAATGTCTGCGCAACCAGATGAACGACAAAATCAAAGCCGACATCTCCAAATTAGAAGAGATTGTAGAGGCAAACAAGCGCGCGGCTCTCGAAAACTCCTGATTTTTGCGCACCTTAAAGCGTCGGCGTCCCCTTCCTAACGAAGGGGTTTTTTGTTTTTCCAAAGCGGCGCGGCGGGCGTTTTTGTCGGCGTTTGTCGGGCGTTTTCTTTCGGGAGAGGGTTTCGTTTTTTTCTTTCGGCGGCAGTTTTTAGTTCAACAAAAGAGAAAAAAAGGCTTTTGTTTTGTTGCAGAGGGGTTAGACTGCGTGGCTTAATTTTTTTTGACGATGAATTTTGAGAAGCCGAAATCAATAATCGTGAAAGGAACGGGGGCGTATGTTCCCGAACGCGTGGTAACGAATTTCGACATAGAAAAAATTGTCGAAACCTCGGACGAATGGATTTTCGAACGTTCGGGGATAAAACGCAGGCACTTCGCCGACAAGGAGGCGGCGTCGGATATGGCGTTGGAGGCGTCGAAGAAGGCTCTTGCCGACGCGGAAATGTCGGCGCAGGAAATCGACTTGGTGATAGTAACCACCGTTACGCCCGACAAGCCTTTCCCCTCTACGGCGTGCCTTTTGCAGGCAAAGCTGGGAATCCGCAACAACATCCCGTGCTTCGACTTGGAGGCGGCGTGTTCGGGGTTCGTCTACGGAATGGAAGTGGCAACTTCCATGATGCAGTCGGGCAAGTATAAGAACGCGCTCGTGGTAAGCTCGGAGCGGCTGAATCCGCTTCTGGATTGGAGCGACCGCACAACGTGTTTCCTTTTCGGCGACGGCTGCGGAGCGGCAGTTCTTGGCTGCTCCGACGAAGAGGGCGTCGGGATTATCGGCAACGTTCTCGGCGCGGACGGGTCAAGCACTGCGGTTCTCGAAATTCCCGCGGGCGGCTCGTTTATGCCGACATCGCCCGAAACAGTGGCAAACAAGCTCCACTACATAAAAATGGACGGGCGCGAAATATTCAAAAACGCCGTCCGCATTATGCAGGAAAAGGCGTTGGACGTGCTCGGAATGTGCGGCGTAGCTCCCGAGCAAATTTCGCTGCTTATTCCGCATCAGGCGAACATAAGAATTATCGAAACCGTCGCAAAGCGCATAAAAATTCCGCGCGAAAAAGTCTACGTTAACATAGAGGAATACGGCAATACTTCCTCAGCCTCAATCCCGATTGCCCTTGACGAAGCGCTGAAGCGCGGTCGCGTCAAGCGCGGCGACTACGTTCTGCTTGTGGCGTTCGGCGCGGGGTTGACGTGGGGCGCGACGCTTATTAAATGGCATTAGGTTTTGCCAGTTTATGATATGGAATTTCTTAAAAGAATAGGAATTGAGCCGTTTATAATTGCGCTTGCCTCGGCGATATTCCTCGCGTGGCTCGACCCGGACATCGGGCGCGCGCGCGAACCCTTCGGCGTGGGCGACGTAGCCAACTGGGGCGTGAGCGTGATTTTCTTCTTCTACGGAATGCGCCTAAGCGGGGAGAAGTTGCTAAACGGTCTGAAAAATGTCCGCCTGCACCTTCTTGTGCATTTTTCAACGTTCGTGTTGTTTCCGTGCGTGGTGCTTGCGGCAATGGCGGTTTGCGGCGGTTTTTCCGCCACGGGCAACGCATATTACCTGTGGATAGGAACGTTCTTTTTGGCGACGCTGCCGTCCACGGTGTCGTCGTCGGTTGTCATGGTTTCGATAGCGGGGGGGAATCTGCCGGCAGCCATATTCAACGCGAGCGTTTCAAGCCTGATGGGCGTTTTCATAACGCCCGTCTGGATGGGGCTTTTCCTGAAGGACATAGAGGGCGCAAACAACCTTTCGAACGTTCTGGCGAGCCTGATTTTTCAGGTTCTCGTGCCCGTGGTTGCCGGTTTTTTACTCAATCCGAAGTTCGGTTGGTTCGCCGAAAAGCACAGGAAAACTCTGCGGTTTTTCGACGAAAGCGTGATTGTGCTGATTGTGTATTCGTCGTTTTGCGACTCGTTTTTTAAAAAGATGTTCGACGGCTTTCCGTTCGAAACAATACTGTTACTTTCGGTTTGCATGATTGCGCTGTTTCTTGCGGCAATGACGGTAATCTACTGGATTTGCCGCCTTATGAATTTCTGCGACGAAGACGCCGTTACGGCGGTTTTTTGCGGTTCCAAAAAATCGCTTGTGCACGGTTCGGTGATGAGCAGCGTGCTTTTCGGCTCGAGCGCGGCGACCGGAATAATCCTGTTGCCGACTATGCTTTACCACGCCTTTCAGCTGATAATAGTTTCGGTCATCGCCAAAAAGATTGCCGAAATAAGAGTCAAAAAAGAGGGCGTGGAACAAAAAATAAATAAAAGAGCAAAAAAAGCTTGACGAAGGGGGGGCAAATCGTAAATTTCTTAATTTTTCTTTAGATAGATGAATACAACAATAGCAAAGAAACAGGAACAGAAGCAGTGGTTTGTCGTTGACGCGACGGATCAGGTACTCGGTCGTCTTGCGGTTAAAATCGCCAATGTATTGCGCGGCCGTCATAAGGCAATTTATACTCCGAACACGGATTGCGGCGATCATGTGGTTGTAATCAACGCTGAAAAAGTTCGCGTAACGGGCAAAAAAGAAGAACGCAAAGAATACATGTTCTACAGCGGTTTCGTGGGCGGCGAAAAGTATGTGAAGCTTTCCGATATGCGCGTGCGCAGGCCCGAACACCTCATAGAAGCGGCAGTCAAGGGCATGTTGCCCTCGAACAAGCTTGCAAGGGACATGTTCTTGAAACTGCACGTCTACGCCGGTGCGGAACACCCGCATACAGCCCAGCAACCGAAACCGTTTAACTTCTAATAAGCAAAATGAGCGATATATTTGTATCAGTAGGCCGCCGCAAAACCTCCGTGGCAAGAGTCCGCCTTACAAAGGGCGAAGGCAAGCTTGTCGTCAACAACAAGCCCATTGAAGAATACTGCTACACCGACCAGTTGTCGATGTTGGCGTTGCGTCCGTTGGTCGCCACTTCAATGCGCAATGCCGTTGACGCATTCATCAAGGTCGAAGGCGGCGGGCCGGTCGGTCAGGCGGGCGCAATCAGCCACGGTTTGGCGAGAGCTTTGGAAAAGATGGACTCCACTTTGAGAGCCGCGTTGAAGAAAGACGGTTTGATGACCAGAGACCCGCGTTCCAAGGAACGTAAGAAGCCTGGTCAGCCGGGTGCTCGTAGACGCTTCCAGTTCTCAAAACGTTAATTCGTTTTCGGACATTTCTCACTGGAGCCCTTCCGCGAGTGCGGAGGGGCTTTTATGCTTTTTGGGAATATTTCAAAAGGATTTTTATGAAAACAAAAATAGGTATTGTCGGCGCGTCGGGATACGCGGGTATTGAAATAGTGAAACTCATTGCCCGCCACCCCAATGTGGAGTTGGGTTGTGTTACTTCCAGAAGCCTCGCAGGAACGCCCGTGGCGGAAAATATGCCCGCTCTCAGGCATTTGTTGCCCGCCGATTTGTGTTTCGAACAGTCCACGCCCGAAGGCTGCGCCGCAAAGCAGGACATCTCGGTCTGGTTTTTGGCTTTGCCGCACGGAGCGGCCGCCGAATACGCGCGCGCGCTGGTTGCCGCGGGCAAAAAAGTGCTTGATTTGTCAGCCGACTTCCGCCTGCATTCGCTTGAAATCTACAAAGAATACTACAAACAGGAGCACAACGCCCCCGAGCTTTTGAAGCTGGGCAAATACGTCATAGCGGAGCTTTTCCCCGTGTCGGGGGACGACAAGCTCATAGCCTGCGCGGGTTGCTATCCCACAAGCATTCTGCTCCCGCTCATTCCGCTTATGCGCGAGAGGGCGGTCGGCACGGAACACATTGTAATCGACTCCTACAGCGGAGTTTCGGGCGCGGGCAAGAAGGGCGACTTGGCATACGCCTATTGCGAGCGCAACGAGAGCGCGAAGGCATACGGCCTGCCGAAACACCGCCACAATTCGGAAATAGAAGAGGAGCTTTCAATAGCCGCGGGCGAAAACGTGATTGTCCAGTTCAATCCGCACCTCGCGCCGATGAGCAGGGGAATTTCGACTACAATCACAATCCCCGCCAAGTTCGAAGGCGTCGAAAAGGTCTACGAAATCTGGAACAAATACTATGCGAATAGACCTTTTGTAAAAATCCTCAAAAGCGGCGTGTTCCCCGACACTTTGCACGTCAACGGGACGAACCGTTGCGACATTTCCGCAGTGTTCGACCCGCGCACAAAGAACCTTGTCATTTGCAGCGTAATCGACAATATCGTCAAGGGCGCGAGCGGGCAGGCGGTTCAGATAATGAATTTGATGATGGGTTTCGACGAAACGGCGGGCCTGTTGTGATGTAATTTAAAAAAGGCAAAAAAATGAAAAAGAATTATACAATCGACGTCCGTGATGACGCAATCGGCGTATGCGCGGTGCAGGGCTTCAAAGCGGGAGCGGCGGCGGCGGATATCCGCAACAAAAACGATTTCGAAAGGCTCGATACGGCAGTCGTCGTTTCCGATGTTCTGGCTACGGCGGCCGGCGTATTCACAACAAACGACGTCAAAGCAGCTCCCGTTTTGACCGACATTTCCAACCTCGAACGTTCCACGAAAGTTCGCGCAATTGTCGCCAACAGCGGCAATGCCAACGCATGCACGGGCGACAGGGGCATGGACGACGCCCGCAACACCTGTAAATATCTCGCCGAAAAATTGGGCGTGGAGCAGCAGCAGATTTTGGTTTGCTCAACGGGCAGAATCGGCGAATTTATGCCGATGCAAAAACTTCAGAACGGCATCGATGCGGCTCTCGGGGGTTTGGCGGACACGGAGGACGCCTCTCGGGCGGCTTCGCGCGCCATCATGACTTCCGACACTCGCCCGAAGACGGTGGAAGTCAATGTCGAATTCCACGGCAAAAAACTCAAAATAGCGGGAATGGCGAAGGGAGCGGGAATGATTGAGCCGAATATGGCCACAATGCTCGCGTTCATTGTAAGCGACGCAAAAATATCGCAGAGCCTCCTGAAAGAGTGCCTGAAATTCGCCGCAAACAAGTCGTTCAACAGAATCACCGTAGACGGCGACATGAGCACCAACGACACCGTCTTGTGCCTGTGCAACGGTATGGGGGCGGAGGTTTCCGAAAACGACGCCGACTCAATAATGGCTTTCCGTCAGGGGTTGCTTGAGGCCTCGCGCGCGCTTGCCCGAAAAATCGTCGGCGACGGCGAAAAAATCACGAAAGTGGTTGAAGTGAACGTGCTCGGGGCAAGAACCGAAGAGCAGGCGGAGAAAATCTGCCGCAGCATAGGCAATTCGCTTTTGGTGAAGTCCTCATGGTTCGGCGAAGATCCCAACTGGGGGCGCATTACCGACTCCGCCGGCTACGCGCGCACGGGAATTGTTCTGGAAAAAATCGACCTCGACTACGACGGCATTCCCGTCCTCAAGGCGGGGCAGCCCGTCGCCGAAAACAAGCCTCTCTGGAAACAGGCGGTCTCGAAGAAAACGTTTTCGATAAACCTGAATCTGAATCTGGGCACGGCTTCGGAGTCGATTTTGGCGGCCGACCTCACCGAAGGCTACGTCAATTTCAACAAGGGCGAGTAGTATGGACATCGACGAAATCACGAAAAAAGCCGACGTCCTCATAGAGGCGTTGCCGTATGTGCGCCGCTTCCACGGCGCGGTGTTCGTTGTAAAATACGGCGGAGCGTTTATGGACGATCCCAACCCCGAAATCCGCGCGCGCGTTGCCCGCGACATCGCTTTCTTGGCGGCTGTGGGCATAAACGTGGTGGTAGTTCACGGCGGCGGCAAGGCAATCAGCCGCGCAATGGCGGGAAGCGGGCTCAAGCCCGAGTTCAAAAACGGCATGCGCGTAACGGATGAAAAAACGGTGAAAATAGTCGAAAAAGTCCTCAATGAAGACGTAAACCGCGAAATCTGCCAAATGCTCGCAGCTCAGGGTTGCGACGCCGTTTCGGTGCGCGGCAACGACGTTTTCAAGTGCAAAAAACACTCGCCCGTTGACGAAAACGGCAACTTGCTCGACATCGGCTATGTGGGCGAAGTTGACGGCGTCGATACCGCGGCAATAGAAAAACTTTTGGCGGAGGGCAAAACCCCCGTAATCTCTCCGATTGCAATCGGGCGCGACGACAACCACGCATACAACACGAACGCCGACGTCGCCGCGGCGGCCGCCGCCGGCGCGCTGAAGGCGTTGCGCTTGGTATTCCTCTGCGATGTTCCCGGTCTTATGCGCGACCCGAAAGACCGCTCGACGCTCATCTCGCACCTGCCCGTTACGGAGGTGGAAAAACTCAAGCGCGAAGGCATTATCGGCGGCGGAATGATTCCCAAAGTCGATAGCGGCGTTCGCGCAATAGAAAACGGCGTCCACAGAATACACTTTATAGACGGATATATGCCGCACAGCCTGCTGCTGGAAATCTTCACCGACACGGGTATCGGCACTGAAATCGTCAATCCCGCGGTTGTGAACAAATAAATTAATCGAAATGACGACTCTTGAAAAAGCCAAAAAATACGCAATGCCTAACTTCGGCGAAAGAGACTTTGTGGTCTCGTCGGGGAAGGGCAGCTATGTGTTCGACGAAAACGGCGCAAAGTATCTCGACTTCGGCGCGGGAATCGCGGTTGTGAGCCTCGGACACGCCAACCCGCGCTGGGTGAAGGCGGTCGCCACGCAGGCGGCTACGCTTGCGCATTGCAGCAATCTTTATCTTACAAAACCCAACGCCGACTTGTGCGAATCGCTCGTAAAGCGCATCGGCGCGGGCAAGGTTTTGATGTGCAACAGCGGCACGGAGGCCAACGAGGGGCTCATCAAGGCGGCGCGCCTGCACGGCTGCGCGGTCTCGGGCAAAGAGGGCGCAAAGGCGCGAATAATCACGGCGGTAAACGGCTTCCACGGAAGGACGCTCGGGGCGGTCGCCGCCACTGCGCAGAAGAAAATCCAGCACGGGTTCGCGCCCATTTTGCAGGGTTTTTCATACGGCGAATTCAACAAACTCGAAAGCTTTGAAAAACTCATGGGCGACGATGTCGCGGCGATTCTTGTCGAGCCCGTTCAGGGCGAAAGCGGCGTTACCCCCGCAACAAAGGAATTTTTGAAAGGCTTGCGCGCTCTCTGCGACAAATACAACGCAATGCTGCTTTTCGACGAAGTCCAATGCGGCGTTGCGCGTTCGGGCAAATTCTTGGCGTGCCAGAAATTCGGCGTCAAGCCCGACGGCGTTTCTTTGGCAAAGGGGCTGGCGGGCGGCTTCCCGATAGGCGCAATATGGCTTGCAAAGCCGTTTCAAGACCTGTTCACTGCGGGGACGCACGGCACAACTTTCGGCGGAAACCCGCTCGCCTGCGCGGCCGCGTTGGCGACTTTGGCGGAAATCGACTCCAAAAAGCTCGCCGATAACGCAACAAAGATGGGTGCGAAGCTGTCGAAAGGGCTTTCGGCGATTGTCAAAAAATATCCCGAAAAACTCGCAACCGAACGCGGACTCGGGCTTATGCGCGCCGCAATTTTCACCGAAAAATACAAGAATACCGACGTCTGCGCGGCGTTGCGCCGCAACGGGCTTCTGCTTATCCCCTCGGGCGCGAACGGGTTGCGCTTCCTTCCCCCGCTGAACGTTTCGGCGGCGGAAGTGGACAAGGCTTTGAAAATTTTCGAAAAAACAGTTGAAAGGATATAACGATGGTTCGTTCATTTCTAAGAGATACGGATTTTACGCCGCAGGAGGCTACGGAAGTGTTCAACCTTGCCGCGCGCTACAAGGCGACGCGTTCGGCGGGGGTAATCGACGTTCTCAAAGGCGAAAGCTGGGGCGTGTTGTTCTTCAAAAAGAGCACGCGCACAAGGCTCTCTTTTGAGGCGGGGCTTTACGAGCTCGGCGCGCACGCAATGGTCATGAATTCAAACGACCTTCAGATTTCGCGCGGCGAAACAATAGAAGATACCGCCCGCATTATGGGCAGATTCCTCCACGGAATAGTAATCAGAACGTTCGAGCAGGAAATTGTGGAGAAGTTCGCGAAGTATTCGGGGCGTCCCGTGGTAAACGCGCTCACCGACCTGCTGCATCCGTGCCAAACGTATACGGATATGTTCACGATGATGGAGTATTTCAGCGACGGCGCGCCGAATCCCGAATCAATCAAGGGCAGAAAGCTCGTGTTCTTCGGCGACACCGCGTGCAATATGGCGTATTCGCTGGCGTTGTCGGGGGCTATGTGCGGCGTTGAGGTAGTTCTTTGCGGCCCGAAGCAATTCAAGCCCGCGCCCGTTTTGGACACGCTCTTTAAAGACGCAAACCTTGCGCCCACTTGGTCTTTTACTTCAGATCCCATGGAGGCCGCCCGCAATGCCGACGTTCTCTACACCGACGTCTGGGTGAGCATGGGCAAAGAGGACGAAAAAGCCGAGCGCATCAAAACGATGTCGCCGTATCAGGTCAACAACGCGCTGTTCAAGGCGGCGAAAAAAGACGCCGTGTTTATGCACTGTCTGCCCGCTCACTCGGGCGAGGAAGTCGCGCAGGAGGTTCTCGACAGCCCGCGCAGCATAATCTTCGACGAAGCCGAAAACCGCCTGCACGTCCAGAAGGCGATAGTCAGCTACTTGGTAAACAAAAATCGCCAACTCGGCAAGTAATGCTGGACAACGGCAAAAGTATTGTTAACATGCCCAAATACCAAACTTTTTAAGGAGAAATAATGAAAATCGTTTTAGCATATTCCGGCGGGCTCGACACGTCCGTTCTCGTAAAGTGGATTAAAGACCGCTTCAATGCGGAAGTCATAACGTTCGCCGCCGACGTAGGGCAGGGCGAGGAGCTTTCGGGCCTTGCCGAAAAGGCGAAGGCAACGGGTGCTTCGGCGCACTACACGGTTGACCTCAAAGACGAATTCGTTTCGGACTTCATCTACCCGATGATTCGCGCAAACGCCATCTACGAAGGCCAGTATTATCTGGGCACGTCGATAGCGCGCCCGCTTATCGCAAAAGCTCAGGTGGAAATCGCCAAGAAGGAAAATGCCGACGCCGTAGCACACGGCGCAACGGGCAAGGGCAACGACCAGTGCCGCTTCGAAATCTCCTACGCGGCTCTCGCGCCCGACTTGCAGATTATCTCCCCGTGGCGAATGGACGACTTCCGTGCCGCATTCCCCGGCAGAAGCGAAATGATTGAATACTGCCGCAAGCACAACATCAACGTTCAGGCTTCCGCGAAAAAGCCGTATTCGATGGACAGAAATATGCTCCACATCTCCTACGAGGCGGGCATTTTGGAAGACCCGTGGTTCGACCCGACCGTCCCCGAGAACAAGGACATGTTCAAGACGACCGTTTCGCCCGAAGATGCGCCCGACCGCCCCACATACCTCGATCTCGACTTCGAAAAGGGCGACTGCGTTGCAGTCAACGGCAAGAGAATGAAGCCCTCCGAAGTGCTGATGTTCCTGAATAAGGTAGGCGGCGAAAACGGCGTCGGCAGAGTCGATATTGTCGAAAACCGCTTCGTCGGAATGAAAAGCCGCGGCGTTTATGAAACCCCCGGCGGCACGATTTTGGAATTCGCCCACCGCAATATGGAGACAATTACGATGGACAGGGAAGTCATGCACCTGCGCGACCAGTTCATTCCCAAATACGCCGAACTCATCTACAACGGCTTCTGGTATGCGCCCGAACGCGAGGCGTTGCAGGCGTTTGTCGATAAGAGTCAGGAATGCGTATCGGGAACGGTCCGCGTAAAGCTCTACAAGGGCAACATAATCTGCGTAGGCAGAAAGAGCCCCCTGAGCCTCTACGACGAAAACATCGCAAGCATGGAGGGCGTAAAGAGCGAATACAACCAGAACGACGCCTCCGGCTTTATCCGCCTGCAGGCTTTGCGTCTGCGCCAGCGCGCCCGCAAACAGGGCGTAAGCGATGAAATATTCGCAACAAAATCGAACCTCGTTCGCCAATAGCAAATGAATTGTTTTGCAGCCATTCTCAACCTGTTCGACAGCCGACTTCGTAGCGAAATCGGCTCTCGGCGTTGTGGAATCTGCTAACGGTTTTTAAATTTTCATTCGGGCACGATTTCACATTTTGAATTCGTGCCTTTTTTTAATTAGATTGGATTTTTTATGAAAGATTGGACAGGCAAATACTCGAGGCGTTTCGACATCGAAATGCCCGACAGACAGTGGCCGAGCAGGCATATTGAAAAAGCCCCAGTGTGGTGCAGCGTGGATTTGCGCGACGGCAATCAGGCGTTGGCGGTCCCGATGAACGTTGACGAAAAACTAAAGCTTTACAATACGCTGCTGAAAGTCGGCTTTAGGCAGATTGAAGTGGGTTTCCCCGCAGCAAGCGACACCGAGTTCCGCTTCCTGCGCAAGATTGTCGATGAAAAACTCATACCCGACGGCGTTGCGGTGCAGGTGCTCACGCAGGCGCGCGAACACCTCATCAGAAAGACGTTCGAGTCTCTCGAAGGCTGCAGGGAGGCGATAGTCCATCTCTACAACAGCACTTCGCCGTTGCAGCGTAAGGTGACGTTCCACATGTCGCGCGCGGAGATAGTCGATATTGCAAAGCAGGGCGCAAAACTCGTCCGCGCAATGGCGGACGAAGCTGAGGCAAAGGGCACGAAAATCCGTCTGGAGTATTCGCCCGAAAGCTTCAGCGACACCGAACTCGACTTCGCCCTCGACATCTGCGAAGAAGTCAAGGCAATCTGGAAGCCCACCGCTGACAATAAAATCATCATCAACCTTCCCGAAACCGTCCAGTATAGCTCGCCCAACGTATACGCCGACCAAATCGAGTGGATGTGCCGCCATATCTCGCAGCGCGACTGCGTTGAAATAAGCCTGCACACCCACAACGACAGAGGCACGGGCGTGGCCGCTACGGAGCTTGGGCTTATGGCGGGCGCGGACAGGGTCGAGGGCACGCTCTTCGGCAACGGCGAGCGCACGGGCAATCTCGATATCGTGACGGTTGCGCTTAATATGCACGCCGAGGGGGTGGAGTCGGGGCTCGACTTTTCCGATCTGCCCGCAATCAAACGCGTCTACGAGGAATGCACTAAAATGAGCGTTCCCCCGCGCCACCCATATGCGGGCGACTTGGTTTTCACCGCCTTCAGCGGCTCGCACCAAGACGCAATCAAAAAGGGTATGGATTTGCGCAAACGCGAACATATCGCGCATTGGGAAGTTCCGTATCTGCTTATCGACCCTACCGACATCGGCTGCTCATACGAGGCAATAATCAGAATCAATTCGCAAAGCGGCAAGGGAGGAGTGGCGTATGTTTTGGCGGACAAATTCGGGCTTGACCTCCCTAGGGCGATGCACCAGCAGGTCGGCGATTTCGTCAACGGCGAAGCCGACAAAGAGGGCAAGGAGCTTTCGCCCGACGAAATCTACGCAATCTTCAGGAAGGAGTTTATCGAACGCACCGAACCGCTAAAACTCGTTTCCTATCGTGTGAATGCGGCGGCCGGCGAAAACAGTGTGGAAATTTCCGCGGACGTTGTTTTCAAGGGAGAACGCAAGACAATTTCGGCGGTCGGCAACGGGCCCGTCAATGCGTTTGTAAACGCCCTCGACGCGGCGGGAATAAAGAACTTCAAGCTTGTCGATTACTGCTCGCATGCAATAGGCGCGGGGTCGGCTACGAATTCCGCGGCGTATATCTGCCTTGAAACGAAATCTTCGGAGAAACGCGTGTGGGGCGTGGGCTTGCATTCTAACATAGAGCACGCCGCTCTTGACGCGCTTGTGTGCGCCTACAATAGGCAATAGCGCGCGCTTGCCAAAGACAAAGCGTCAGCCCCGGGGGGTTGACGCTTTTTGTTTGACCAAACGGACAACGGAAACAAAAACGGGACGGCGCATACGGTTTTCGCCGCCGCCAAATTGCGCATTTGCGCCGAACGCGTTAGTCTATGTCTATATTTGCCTCGAAAGACTCAACGTTGATTGTGAGTTTATTCGCCATTTCGTTGGCGGAATCCTCGTCGATTTTCCTCTTGAGCAACTCGGTGAAGAAGAAGTCTTTCATCAGCTCCTCTACGGCTCTGATGTCGCTGAGCTGTCCGAAGATTTCGGCGATGAGCTTTTCGAACTTTTCCTGACAGTCGCAGTCCTTTTTGCCGCAGCAGGGCTTTGCCGAGTTGCATTTGCACGGCTTTTTTGCGGGCGCAACGGGTGCCGCCTTTTGGGCGACCGGCTTTTTTGCAGCTGCCTTCGCGGCGGGTTTTTTTGCCGCAACCGCCTTTTTGGCGGGTGCAACTTTTGCGGGGGCTGTCTTTTTGGCGACAGGTTTTTTCGCCGCTTTTGCCGCGGCTGTCGATTTTACTGGAGCTTTTTTAGATGTCGTCTTTTTCATAATGTGTTGTAATTAAATCAAATTCAGCGTGTAGATGCAAGCTTTTTCTGCCCGATTCCCCTAAAAAACGCACAAAATTGTCGTCGAAGTGGGCTTCGCTTAAAAAATGTTGCGCTTTTTGACGAAATAGTATTCGATAACTGCGGTTTTTTATGAAAGTTCCACTCTTAGATTTAAAAACGCAGTATAAACCTCTGCGCGAACAAACGCGCAAATTGTTGGACGATATTTTGGACAGCCAGTATTTTATAGGCGGCCCATACGTTGCAAAACTCGAGGAAGCCGTGGCGAAATATTCGGGAACTAAGGAGGCAATCGGCGTTTCGAGCGGAACCGACGCCCTGCTTGCGTCGCTTATGGCAATAGGCATTTCGCCCTCTCCGTTCGACGCCCGCGAACCCGCCGAGGTCATTCTGCCTACCTACACCTTTTTCGCCACTGCCGGCTGCGTGTGGCGCGCGGGCGCAAAGCCCGTGTTCGTTGACATCGACAAAGATACCTACAATATCGATGTCGATGCCATTGAGGCTAAAATCACTCCGCGCACAAAGGCGATTATGCCCGTGCACCTCTACGGACAATGCGCCGAGATGGACAAAATTTGCGCGATAGCCAAAAAACACAATCTGCGCGTTATCGAAGACGGCGCGCAGGCAATAGGCGCAAAGCGCGACGGCGTGCGCGTGGGCAATTTCGGCGACTGCGGCTGTTTGAGCTTCTTCCCGTCGAAAAATCTCGGCGGCTTGGGCGATGGCGGCATGGTCATCACAAACAATACCGCCTTGGCCGCAAAACTCAGGCAAATGCGCAATCACGGAATGGAGCCCAAATATTACCACAAGTTTGTGGGCGGCAACTTCAGGCTCGACGCCATTCAGGCGGCGGGGCTTTTGGTAAAGCTTCCGCATCTCGACAAGTGGGGCGAAATGCGCCGCGCAAACGCCGCTCTTTACAACGAATTTTTCGCGGAGGTCGGCGAGATAAAAACGCCCGTAATCCAGCCGCGCAACTACTCGATTTTCAATCAGTATATAGTTTCTGTCGAAAAGCGCGACGACGTTTTGACGTTCCTGCGCTCCAAGGACATCGGTTGCGAAATATACTACCCCGTTCCGCTGCACATGCAGGAGTGCTTCGCCGCGCTCGGCCACAGGGAGGGCGACTTCCCCAACGCCGAATACGCCGCGCGCCACACGATAGCCCTGCCGATTTATCCCGAACTTGAACCCGAACAAATCAAGTATGTGGCCGACACCCTCAAAGAGGCGGTCGCAAAGTTTTAAATATGAATGTAAAAGACATTATAATGACCATTTTCGAGGTCGGAATGATTGTCATTCCGCTGGCGCTGGGCATAGTGTTCACGTTTAGGTCGAAGGCGTCGTATTCGGATAAATTCGACAACTCCAAGCTGCGTTTCTGGGGAATTTCAAGACGCAAATACACCGTGGCGGGCAGGATATTCGGCGTGTTCTGTTTCTGCGTTGCGGCGTTCTCGGTCTACAACAACTATTTCGCCGAATCGCCCGAAACAGAGAAGGTCAAGGATTTTTGGAAAGACATAAACGAGCCCGAAAAGAAAAACGTCTTCTCGATGGCGTTGCTCGGCGCGGCGATAGCAATCCCCACCCGAATGGGCTCGACGCGCTTCCCCGGAAAGCCGCTTGCGCTTCTGGGTGGAAAAACCGTCTTGCAGCGCGTCTACGAACGTTGCACGGAAAGCAGGCTCGCGCAAAAGGCGGTTGTTTTGACCGACAGCCCCGAGATAATGGAATACGCAGAAAAAATCGGCGCGCCCGCGCTTATGACTTCTCCCGAGTGCAATTCGGGCACTGAGCGCATAATAGAGGCGTTCGAAAAAATAGGCGCGGAGTTTGTCGTAAACGTGCAGGGCGACGAACCCTTTATTTCGCCCGAACTCATCGACGAACTCATCTCCAAGCGCAACGCCACGGGCTGCGACCTCGTAACGGCGGCGTCGAAAATAACGGACGCCGCAAATTTGACTAACGAAAACGTCGTGAAAGTCCTGCGCGGCGGCGACGGCAAAGCAATATACTTCAGCCGAACCGCCCTGCCGCATATCCGCGGCGAAGCCGACAAAGCCAAGTGGCTTGCCCGCGCCGACTACTGGCGGCATATCGGCATTTACGGCTATTCGCGCGCGGCGTTGGGCGCATACGCAAAATTCGGCGCGTGCGCGCTTGAAAAATGCGAAATGCTCGAGCAACTCAGGTTCGTTTCAAACGGTATGAAGTTCGAGGTTGTCGAAACCGAATACGAGTCAATCGGCATCGATACCCGCGCCGATTTGGCGGCGGCCGAAGAATTTTTGAGAAAGATTTCATAATGGAAGATTCCGAACTGGTTTCAGTGGGCGCAAACGTCCTCAAATGCGAAGCCGCCTGCATTCTGGCGGCGGTTGACAACCTCGGCGAAAGCTTCGCGCGGGCTGTCAAGACGATTCTCGAACACAGGGGCAAGCTTATGGTTTGCGGCGTGGGGAAGTCGGGGCTTGTGGGGCAAAAAATAGCCGCAACGCTCTCCAGCACCGGCACGCCCGCCGTATTTATGCACGCCTGCGACGCCGCCCACGGCGACTTGGGCGTATACGAACCCGCCGACCCCACGCTTCTGATTTCCAACAGCGGCTCTACGGTCGAATGCCTGCGGCTTATTCCGATTCTCAAGAAATTCAACTCCACAATTATCGCGCTTATCGGAAACCTCGATTCCCCGATGGGGCGCGAATGCGACATCATTCTGAATGCGTCGTCGAACGGTGAAGCCGACCCAATCGGGATTGTTCCCACAAACTCTACAACACTCGCCCTTGCAATCGGCGACGCCCTCGCGTGCGCGCTTATGCGCGCCAGAAACTTCACTAAAGACGATTTTGCCAAATACCACCCCGCGGGTCAGCTCGGCAGAAATCTGCTTCTGAAAGTCAGCGATGTTATGCACAAGACCGACCATTGCGCGGTCGTCTCCCCGCAGGCAACCGCGCGCGATGTCGTTATTGCAATGACGGAAAAACCGCTCGGGGCCGCGTGCATTCTCGATTCCGACGGCAAAATTTCGGGCTTGGTGACCGACGGCGACATACGCAGAATGCTGCGCAACGTTTCGAACATCGATGCCGTAAAATGCGCCGACATCATGACCGTCTCCCCCATATGCGTGGAAGCGTCGGCGTCGTTGGGCGAGGCCGTCCGCCTGATGGAGGATAGACGCTCAAAACTGTCGGTTTTGCCCGTTGTTGAAAACGGCAGATTCGAAGGGCTGCTGCGCCTGCACGATGTCTATCAACCCCAATGATAAAATATGAAAATAGCGGAATCTTTGGGATTTTTTCTGCGCTACGTTAAAAATCCCGCATCGATAGGCGCGGTTTGTCCGAGTTCGCGTTTTTTGGCGCGTAAAATGGTTGCGCCGCTCAGGGACGCGGTGGGAGGCGACGATGTAGTTGCGGAATTCGGTTCGGGCACGGGTGCGATAACAAAGTATATTGCCTCGGAACTTCACGTGAAGCAGTCGAACCTTTTTTGCTTTGAATTCGACCCCGTTTCGGCGGACGTTTTGCGCGCAAAGTTTCCCGCCGTAAACATAGTAAACGACAGCGCGGAGAAAATCTCCGCCTTGGGCGACGCCCTGCCGCGCCTGAAGTGCATTGTTTCCTGCCTGCCGCTGCTTTCGCTTCCCGAGCGGGTTGTAGTAAATATCCTGCAAAACGCCGAAAACGCCTTGCCCAAAGGCGGACTGTTCGTGCAGTTTACATACAATTTGGCACATTCGCCCGCCGAGCCGCATTTTAAGGCAATGAAACGCGTTTGCACTTCGTTCGCCGCGCTGAACATTCCGCCCGCGCGCGTCGATGTTTTCCGCAAATACTAAAATGTAAAAATTCCGTTCGAACTTTCACCCGTGCTTGGCGCGGGTTTTTTTGTGCAAAGCAATGTCGGTTTTTCGCGGTTCAATGTCCAAAAAATCAGTTGATAAAACCGCCGATAAACGTAGAATAGCCGTGTTGTATTTCCGATTGAACCCGAAAAACGGAGGATAAAAACGGGAATTTTTTCGTTAAAAAGCGCGCTTGTTGCCTGCGCAGTTGTTGCCGCGTCAACTCTTTTTGCGCGCGGCGTCTTGACTTGCGAACAGGCAAATGAATGGTTCGCAAAACAAAAATACAGGGAGAGGGTAAATGAAACTTTGTTCTGCGGGCACGAATATGAAACATCTTTTCTTTCGTCCCGAAAAATATCCGCGTCTTGGGAATGTTTTTTCGAGCTTGTTTCAATCCTTTTCGCATATGGGAGCGAACTTTATTCGCGGAAATGCCCGCGGGAAGATCTCGAACTTCTGCCAGAATCGTTTGTCGCCGTTTTAGGAAATGCAAAATGCCCCCTTTAGGAATTATAAAAAACGCGGGAGAGGGCGGGGAAGCCGGCGAGGGTCGCGCAGTGGGAAAGCTTTTTTATCGCGCTGTCGAAGTATTGGGCGTATTCGGTCTTGCCCTTTTTTATCGAGAGAAAGCCGTATGCGCCGAGTGCCTGCATGAGTCGTTCGCACGCGGCGGTGTAAAACAGACTCATTTGTTCGGGCGTCGGGCCGGCGCGAAAATACAGGCGCAGGCAGTCGCGAACGATTTCGTCAGGCAAATCTACATACGGGTCGAACAGAAGCGAGGCAACGTCGTAGAGGGCGCAACCCATGCGCATTCCCTGAAAGTCGATTATCCTTATTTTGCCGAGCTCCGCCATTATGTTTTGCGATTGGAAATCGCGGTGCAAAAGCACGGGGGGTTCGCGTAAAAGTATGCGCGTTATTTCGGAAAGCTCGGCATCGAGTTCGGGGGTTGGGACAATGCCGAATTTCGAAATAAGGCATTCCTGCTTGAAGTAGTTTTGTTCCCAACCGTAGAGGGTTTCGTCGAAGGGGTGCGAAAGCTCGAAAGGCTTTTTGAGGTAGCTTTCGGTGGCGGTTGTGTGCAGGCGGCGGAGGTTTTCAATGGCGCGCCCATAGAAGGGAGCGGCGTTGTAGGGCGACTGTTTTGCGAGCGAAAGCAGGTCGTTTTCGCCGCCGTCGGCCATAACTATTATGCGGCGGCGTCCGCACGATTTTACGATGTCGCAGACGTCGATGCCGTTCGCGCGAAGGAAACGCGCCAACTTCGCGTAGAGGGCGTCTTCGCGCTTTTGCGTGCCGTAAAAACACGCCACAAGGCGGTTGCCGTCGGCGTCGGTAAAGCGCAGGAATTTTCTGGTAGACGCGCCCTTGTTAATCGGCTCGGACGTTTGCGCGGTAAACCCAAATTCGGCCAGTTTTGCGAGCATTGAAAATTCCGTTTCGGGGTCGTTTTTACAGGCTTTGAGATATTCGGCGGGCGTGCCGATGTCGCTCCAAGTGCCCGAATTTTCCTCGAAATACGCGACGGAATCGGCGTCGGCGTCAATCAGGCGCAGGAAGACATCGACAGTCGAAAACGCGTCGGCGGGGAACGATTTTACGGCGTCGAGAAATTTTTTATTCGCCGCAAATAGCCCCGTAAATTGCAGGTTTTTTTCGACAGCCGCACCTGTTTGGAAACGCATGTCGCGCACGAATCCTCCCGCAACGCCGACGTTTTTGGCAGACCCTTTGTCGCGCAGGCAGAGGACGGCGGCGAGGTTCGGGTCGGCGGCGAATTTCGCTTCGGCGGCGCGCGCAAAACGTTTGATGTCGGCGGTGAAAATGATGTCTGAATTGTGGACGAGAAACGGCGTGTCGCCCTCAAGCAGGCCGCGGGCGTTTTTTATTCCGCCGCCCGTATCGAGAATTTGCGGCTCGAAAATTTTTAAGATTTCCGCGCCTTTGTAGACGGTTTCCCCGCCCTCTGCGTAGGGCGCAAGGGCTTCGTCGAACTTTTCGGCGAGGTGGTGGGTGTTGACGATTATTCTGTCTATCCCCGCGCGCTGGAGTTTGTCGAAAACCATGAGCAGCGGCGAAGAGCCGCGGACGGGCAGCAGGGGCTTGGGGAGAATGTCGGTGAGGGGTTTTAGGCGTTTGCCGTAGCCGGCCGCCAGCACGAAAGCTGTTGTGATTTTGCAGTTCATTTTCGGCGTAAAAAGAATACGAAAATGTTGACAATGTCAACGTTCCGTCTATACTGAGCCGCCTAATTTATTTATTTTGTATGATTACTTGGATTCAGACAGTTTTACAAAAACACCACAAAGTTGTATTCTCGGTTCTGCTGGTCGTGATAACGGTAGCGTTCGTGTTTACCATCGGGCAAATTCCGTTCTTCGGCGACAGAAACCGCTACGAAGCCACTAAAAAGAACTTCTACGGCTTCGACCTGTCGGACGACAACGTAGTCAGCTACCTCAGCCGCTATGCGTATTTCGACGCTTTCTTGGCGGGGGCGCGCCCGTCAGACGAATTCGTCTACAAACAGGCGTTTTTGCGCAACTTGGCCAAAGAATTGGGACTTAAACAGGCGAACGAAAGCGAACTGGTTGCGTATATCCATGCTTCGCCCGCGTTCCGAAACGATAAGGGCAACTTCGACGAAGTTCGCTGGAAGGAATTTGTGGATTACTATACAAAGGTGGGGCTCGGCGAAGCGGAACTCACGCGCATTTTCGCGGAAAACGCGCTGCTCTGGAAGCTCGAACAGCTGCTTGGTTCGGGTTTCGCGCTCAGGGGAGATGTTCAAATGCAATACGAGATTTTCGAAGGCATTTGGGATTTCAATTTGGCGGTTGTCGATTTCGCGAAATTCAATCCGACAATCAAGCCCACGCAGGCGCAGCTTGAAACTTTCTACAAGGAAAACGCGGCTTCGTTCAAGGTGGGCGCGGGCGTGGTCCTCGAAACGGTTTTCTTCGCCGCCGCCGACTTTGCCGACAAAAACGCCCCGACGGAAGAGGCGTTGAAGGCGTATTATAATTCGAACGCCTCGAAATACACGGAAGTCAAGGACGGCAAGACGGTTGTAAAGCCCTTCGCCGATGTCAAAAAGGCAGTAGCCGAGGATTTTGCAAAGGATAGCGCAATCCGCAAGGCAGCAACAAGCGCGGAGGATTTGGCTTTGAAAGTCTACAATTCGCAGGCAAAAAAATCTTCGCCCGAGCTTAAAAAAGTGCTCGCCGATGCCAAGGTTGTCTCGAAAAAATCGAAGACTATGAGAACAACCGACGCATCGTTTGACAAATCGCTGCCCGATAAAGTTGTGGCGGCGGGGTTCCGCCTCGACGAGCAATCGTTCTACGCAGACCCTATTGTCGATGAAAACGGCGTGTGGTTTGTAATGCTTGCCGAAAGCCTCCCTGAATATCAGCCGAAACTTGCCGACGTTAAGGACGCCGTTGAGAAGGCGTTTGTTGCCGCCGAAAAACGCCGCCTGTTTGCCGAATACGGCAAAAAGCTTGACGCCGCTTTTGAAAAGGGTCTGAAAGAGGGCAAGTCGTTCGCGGATATCGCCGACGCCAACAAGGTTAAGAGCGAGAGCGTGAAGGGCTTTTCGTTCGCCGCTGCGTCGGCTTCCAAAAACGTCGAATCCGTTCGGTATTTGCTGGGGACAGAGCTTCCCAAACTGTCGGTCGGTGGCGTTTCGAAGGCTGTGTATTTCGGGCAAAACGGCTACATAGTGAATTTGACGGCATTTAAAAAGCCCCAGATTGACGACAAGAAACTCGCCCAAATGCAGAAGAATTTCGAAGCGGCTATGTCGGCGGTTTCGGAACAGTCCATTCTGAACAATGCAATACAAAAGGCGGACGTTAAAAATTAGGCCAAACTTATAAATTTTTTCAAAATTTTACGATGACCTCGTAAATATGAAAGGACTAAATATGACTGGTAAAACAAAGAAAACAGAACAGAAACCGGTGAAGGTCGAAAAAAAGTGCGCAACTCGCAAGTGCGCCAAGAAAACAGTCAAAGCCGACAAGAAGGTTACGCGCGTGATTGCGAAAATCAATGTCGGTTGGGGGAATTCACTGTTTATCAGGGGCGCGGGCGCGGAGCTCAGCTGGGACAAGGGCATTGCCATGCAGTGCGTGGGCGACGACGAATGGCTGTGGGAACAGTATGTCCCCAAGGGCGACGTGACGTTCAAGTTCCTCGTCAACGACGAACAGTGGTCGGCGGGAGACGACTTTGTTGTAGCCGCGGGCGATTCCGTAATTCTCAAGCCCGAATTCTAATCGGGAGGATATTTATTTCCGTTTGGGCGGCAATCGGTTTCGGTTGCCGTTTTTTTACGGCTGCATTTCGGCGCGTCCAAGCGCGGCTTTTTTTGTATAGGATTTTGATATTTTGTATCGGGGCGGCTCGCATCTTGACTCGGCGCAAAAAAATGCGGCACACATAAAACGTGTTTGCCGCATTTGGACTTTGAACCTGCTACAGTCTCTTTTATTCGCCGATTCTAAATAGGCGGTTGTCGCCCTCCTTGAGGTCGAATTTGAGAATCGGTCCCTCGCCGAGGAGGGCGTCGGTATAGGCGTCGAAAATCGGCTTATTCGCGCCGAAGTCCACTATGTATTTGCCGTCCTCCGTCGCCGTTAGCGAAACAAGATTCCCGTTGGCGTATACGCCCGCAGGCTGGTCGGTGTAGACGTGGACACCGGCGAGCTTTTCCATATGCTTGAGCAGGGGAATTTGAATGTCGGGCGTGGCGCAGAACATTTGCGCCTTGCCGTCAACAATGCGCGTTATGATTGCGGGGCTGTCGTCGGGGAAAGTTGCAAGAACAACGTCGCCTTCGCGCGGAACGGGCGAAAGCAGCGCGTTGAGCGGCTTTTCAGTGCCGAACGATTCCGGCAGCCCTATTTTGCGCCCCGCTTCGGTCGGCTTGACGATTGCCTTCGTGCCCGTTATTTCGCGCACTTCAAAGCCTGTCGCCTCCGTTACGGCGTCGGTGCTAAATTCTCCCTTTGTGATGTCCACATACGCGGGCGCCCACACCCACATATTCGACGACCCCGCCGTAATCTCCGCAAGCTTCTTGCGCTGTTTTGCGGTCATTGCGTATGTCGCGAGGAATATGTTCAGCTTTGCGGGTTCTCCGCGCTTGAGAACGTCGCGGAAGAGGTATTGCCCGAAAGGCGTGCCCGTGCGGTTCATTTTTTCGCGAATCCAGTAGATTGAAGGCGATGTCGTCAGGTATGAGTTGCCCGTGCCGCCCGCATACATCATCGATTTTTCGCTTATTATCAGGCGAACGTCGGGACGGTAGGGGGCGGGGTTTTTTAGCCAGCGGTTTTCGACTTTGTCGAAAAGCGACATTTGCTGCCACAGGACGGGGTCGTTATACCAATTCTGGTTTTTCAAGTCCATCCACCAGCAGCCGTTGTTGCGCAAAACTTCCTGCGCGAGGTTGCGGCGGCACACTTCAATGGAGTTTGCCTGCGTTATTTTACGGCGCGTTTTATCCTTCTTTTTACCGATGTAGAAGGGGTCGTTGACGGGGGTGAGGTAGGTGCGGGTATCGTCTTCGTCGAACCACATTTTGCCCGCGTCTGATATTGTTTCGGTTGCGCCCATAGTGCTTTTAACCTGTCCGAAGTATCTGTCCTGATAGGAAATCGGGCCCGCCAGAATGTCGATGTAGGGCGACTTCACAACGCGGTTGAGCGCGTAGTGCCCCGAGAACGCCGCGCCGTTGCGCAGCGAGCAAAATTCGAAGCCGTAGCCGTAGAATATGAGAATCAGCCTGTCTTTGCCTGCCGTTTGCTTGGCTGTCTTTGCAAAGCCCAACACGGTGTCGGCCATGCAGTCCTGCAGGAAGCAGTTGAAGTCGATTACGTTTTGCGAGGTTTGCGGGTCGAGCAGCGCGTTGTCTATTTCGCGTTCTTTGCGCGTCGGCACTTGGGCGTCGGTGAAGGAGGCGAGGGTTTTGTTTTTCCACGCTTCGTTGAGGTTTTGCACTTCACCGTATTTTTTCTTGAGCCATTTGCGCCACTCGTTGACGGTTGAGGTGTCGTAGCCCGTGAGAGGGCGCGCCCAAGAGTTGCCGTAGAACCACTCGTGCGAATTTCCGCCGCCGGGGTGGTAGCCGGCCATATTGTTTTTGAAATTCTTTTCGCAGAAGCCGATGTATCTGCGGAGTGTTTCCTTGCCTTCTTCGCGGTAGACTGGAGAGGCCACCGAAACGAATCCCGTTTTTTTGCCGTCCGAATTTTGCATGAAGTCGTCGGGGTGCTTGTTCTTCCAGTCGATATAGAACGCGCGGTCGGGATACATCAGCAGGCGCGGGATTATGCGGATATTGGGGTTGAGCTTTACGAGGAAGGCGAACGTTTCGGCGATGTCTTCATAGTTGGGCTCTTCGCCCTTGGCCGCCCAGAAGTTGTCCACGCCGAAGCTTACAAAGTTCACTCCCGCCGCGGCGGCGAGCGTAATTTGGTCGGTCGCTGTCTTTACGTCGGGGGCTATGTAGATTTTATCGCCCGACTTGTCCGACGCCTGAATTTGCAGCGGCCGCGCAACGTCGGCTTTGGCGTTTATGTATGCCGAATATTTCTTGCCCTTTTCGAGCTTTAGCCCGTCCAGACGGATTGCGAGATTGTCAACTTTTTCGGAGAGGCAAACGTGCAGGACTTTCCTGCCGAGCTTCTTGTCCGCAACGATTTTCGTTTCGACGCGTTCGGGCTCGGAACAGACTATTTTGGCGGATTCAACGCCGATTTTGTCGAAGTCGTAGCCCTTTATTCGCTTGGGTTCCCTGCCGTTTTCGTCGAAGATTGCAACGTCGGCAACGTAGAAGTCGCCCTTGCGATTGCCGATTTTTACGTCAACCAAGGCGTCGGTAAAATCCTTTTCCGGCGAAAATTGGAAACGTATCGGGACGTATTTCCCCAGCGTTCTTCGCAGGTGTTTGTGCTGGAGCGAAAGCGTCTGAGAGGGGCGGTCGTTGGTGACCCACACGACGCGCGGACGCGAAGGGCGGCTGTTTACCGTCATAACGGGCGCGCCGTTTACCGTCTCTATGTTGTAGGAGGTTTTCCCCTCCGAGCACGCGCACAGCGCGGTTATTGCGGCAAAGCCAGCCGCGCACATTGTGGACAGTTTCGTTTTTGCTTTTGGTCTCATATTTTCGCCTACAGTGTTGTTAACGTTAACATATTACGGCGTCAAGAAAACACGGCGGTATTGCCCGTGTCAACAAAAAACTTGCGCGCCCGCCAAAAGGCGTTATTTGCGCGCCGTCCGCGCCGTTAGCGCGGGCTTATGAAGAAAACGTCGCGCCCGATTATTTTTGCGTCGTCGAAGCGCACCCAGTGTATTGAATACTGCTCTCCCCACGAATTTGAAACCGCAATCTCCTTCGACTTTTTGTTGTAGCCTATAATCAGACACAGGTGCGCGTTTTTCATTTCGCGCTTGATTTTCGGCTGGTCTTTGAGCGTTTTGGCGTATTCGGCAAAGTTTGCGGTTGCGCGTTTGTCGGAATTTTCCACCATTCGCTTCATATACGCGTCTGTCGAAAAGAGCGTCCAGCAGACGGGGATTCCCCTGTCAATCATCGACGAAATCGAGTTGAGCGTGAACCCGTTTACTTTCGCCATTTTCAGCCTGAAAGTGCTGCAGACTTTTTTGAAGTCGTTCATGACGCCGCTGAGTGTTGTTCCCCCGCCGACGTTTGTTTTGCACGCGGCGGCGATTTTGTGCATGTCCACGTCGGGTATGTTGTAATACTTCAAAATACGTTCCATTGTGGCGGGCACACAGTAGCCCTTCGGCCCTTGGTCGACCATGGGAATGTTTGCGATGTGCACGTCGCCGTTTTCGTCGGTTTTGACGTTTACCTTGCCGTCGAAGTCGTCGCTTACGGTCTTCTTTTGGGAGTCGGCTGGCGCGCCGTCCTTGGCGGATTTCGGCAGAATGTGGAGGACTATGAACTCTTTCGGTTTGAATTCCAGCGTAAAGACGTAGTTTTCAAGCGTCCAGATTTGCGCCTTGTTTTTTACGCGTCCGTAGCCCCACGTCCCCTGAACGGGTTTCCCCGCGAAAGAGTCGAGCTGCTCGCCGAGGTCGTCGTGCGTCTTTTTCATTTGACGCTGCATTTGGGGCGACCATTTGTCGCCCTTTGCGGAGTCCCCCTTGTTGAAGAACACCATGTCAACCTGCGAAACCTTTCCGCCCACCGCCTTGAAGCGCATTTGCTCAAGCGACACCCCCAGCACTTTGCCCTTGGCGTAGCTCGTCCAGATTTCGCCGCTTGCGACTTTAGTCTTTTCGAATTTCGGGCCGAGCCGTTTGGCGAATTCCGCGGGGGTATCGTCGAAAAGGTTAGCGTCCTTGAGGATATTTATGCCGAATTTTTTGTTGATTTCAGCGAAGTCCACATCGGCAAAAGCCGTCGCGGCGCAGGCAAAAAACGACATCAGAACGAGAATCGGTCTCAATTTCATAATAGGTTTCTTTCTGTGGAGGAAGCCTACGTCGGGGTGGAGGAAAAGTCAAGTCAATAAAGGTCGTCGCGCCTGTCTTTGAATGCGGGTATGCGGGCGCGGACTTCGTCTACCTGCGCGAAGTCGATTTCCGCGAAGGCGAGCGCGTCGGGCGCGTCGGTTCCGCACGATGCCGCCGTTTCGCCCCACGGGTCTACCGTTTGCGAGTCCCCGAAGTAGTTCAGCGTTTTCCCCGCGAAGTTTTCCGTTCCGCCCTGATTTACCGCCGCGACGAAAAACTGGTTTTCAATAGCCCGCGCCTTTGCAAGCACGCGCCAGTGTTCTAGGCGCGGATACGGCCACGCAGCCGATAGCACCACGAGCCTTGCGCCGCGCCTTGCCATTTGCGCAAACATTTCGGGGAAGCGGAGGTCGTAGCAGACGGCAAGCCCGATTTTCCCGAAAGGGGTGTCGGCAACTACAATTTCGTTTCCCGCGCGCGAGTGTATGTTTTCCCTGAAAAGCGAGAATAAATGGACTTTGTCGTAATGCGCGGCTATTTCGCCCGACGGGTTTACAAGAAGCATTCTGTTTGCGGGCGCGGATTGGTTTTCCTCCAAAAACGGGAGCGAGCCGCAAAGGAAAATTCCGTTGTCTTTGGCGGCGTTTTTGACTTCCGCAATCATTTCGTTCTGGTGTTGAGCCAAGTATTCGGCGTTTTTTTTGTAGTTGAATCCGCACGCGAACATTTCGGGGAGGACAAGCATGTCCGCGCCGCCCTCCCTTGCGCGCGCGGCAAAAAGTTTTGCCTTTGCCAGATTCGCGGGAAAGTCCGCCTGCTCGACAGCCATTTGAGCCATTGCAATCTTCATACAAAGCGGATTTTTGAGATGTTTTTGCACCCGTCGAGTTGGACAATTTTAGCGAGTATGCGTTTTTCCGCGAACGCCAATATTTGCCGAACCTGCGCATTTGCCGCCGACACGAACACGATATTCGCCCTCACGCTGTTTACCGAGCACTTGCCCGCAAGGCGGGCGTCGATGCAGTCGTTCCAGTGGCGCGCAACGGTTTCGGCGGTCGATTGATGTTTGAGCTTTTCGTTTATCGAGGCGAGCAGCGCGTTTGTGAAACTGCCTGCAAGAACGGGCGTTCCGCGCGTTTTCCGCGCCTTGGAAATCGACGGCGCATATGGCGTTCCGCGGAATTCGCTCAGTGTTTGGCTATCGTTTGCAAGCGGCATTTTTTTCGGCTTTTTCCCGCAGATATTTTTGCAGGAAGTAGACTACGTTTATCGCCACGCAGTGGAAGATTTTTTTCGACTTCACAAGCCCGTCGAGCTTGTCCACGTCTACAAGCTTTGTCTGGATTTCCTCATTCGGGTCCCAGTGGGTGTCGGCGACTTTTTTGCAGTCTTCAATCAGCACAACGTGCGCTGTGTTGTTTTGAATTGCGGGGTTTGGGCAGTATGAGGCAATCAGTCGCGCGCGTTTGCCCGCGTAGCCCGTTTCCTCCAAAAGCTCTCGCTTGGCGGCCTCGACGGGCGTTTCGCCCTTGTCTATTATTCCGCCCGAAAACTCCCACGACGTTTTGCGGACGCCGAAGCGGAATTGGTTGACGAGAATCGTTTTTATTTTTCCCCCGTCGTTGACCAGAGCCGCGCATTGGACCCAGTCGTTGGAGAGATTGACGTAGAATTCCGATTTTCTGCCGTCGGGGTGCGCAAAAGTATCGCCGACAATTTTGAATACTTTGCAGTCGGCAACCGTTCTGCGTTTGACGAATTTCCAGTTTTTAGGCTCGGCGGGCATGCGTTGCGGGTTATGGTATTACTATTTCCTGCCCTATGCGCAACGCGTTGGGGTTGACGTTCGGGTTCGCCTTGATTATCGCGCTTGTTGAAACCCTGTAGGTTTTTGCAAGCTTTCCGAAAGTGTCGCCGCTTTTGATTTTGTGGATTTTAGCCCCTTCGGCGGATGCGGGTTTTTCCGCCTGCGCGTGCTGTTCGGATTTTTTCTCCGCTTCGGGCTGCTGCTTTACGGCTTGCTTGGCCGCTGGCTTGGCGAGCTTTTCTATCGCCTCCCTGTCCTTTACAATTTCGTTGCGGAGCTCGTTGATGTTGCCGTTTAGCACATCTACAACCTGCTGCGTGCGCGCGGCGAGATTCTTTATTTTGTCGGTGGAAGCCGATTTCACGTCTTCGATTTGCAGGGCGAGTGAATCGAGCCTGTCGCTGATTTTTTTAACCTCCAGTTCGATTGCCGCGTTTTTCTCTATTCTTTCGTTGATTTCCTCCGCCGAGCGGCTGATTTTTTTGAGCGCAACCGCGCCCATCGCAGTCGCAACTGCCGCAAGCCCAAAACCGAGCACGGCTATTGTGGGGATAACGGGCGATTTTTTCGTCGGGGTTTGAATGTCGTCTTCCATAATTAAAAAATGTTTATGCGGACATAATTAGCTATTTTGCGCGCAAATACAATAATTTCTTATTTTTTTTTTGAAAAAAACGCCGTGCAGTGTAGTGTGCTCCATCGATTTTTATGCGTTCGGCTTTCGCGGTATTTGTCCTACTTTTGTTTTCGGCGGTTTTAGCTTCCGCCGCGGGCGGGCGCGCCCACAGGGATTTTTCGGCGCGTTTGGACTTTTCTAAAGCGGAAATTTTGGAGGTCGAAATTGCGGGCGCGCCTTCGCCGGAAGAATCCGCCGCCGCCGAAATGCTCGCCGACGAACTCTCCAAAATTACGGGAATGCCTCGCGACGGGCTTGTTTTAAGGCGCGTAGATTCCCCGCGCGCGAATCCGCTTAAAAGCGCGGCGGCGGGCAGGGTTCGCGTTGTCATGCAGAACACTTCCGCAGCCGACAAAGCCGCAACTGTCGCCGAATTTGCCGACGCCTGCGAATACGGCGTGGAGGTGCGGGCGCGGTCGGTTCGGTTGACATATCCCGCGCCGAAAAACGCGTTTTGGGCAGTCGGAAATTTTCTCGGGCGGTATTGCGGAATCGATTATTTTTCGCCCTCCGAATGGGGAACGGAATACTCGCGTTCGCGCGCGCGCTTTGGGCGTTCGCGCCTGTTTTTCAAGCCCGATTTCTTTTCGGCATCGGTTTACGACTACCCCCAGACCCTGCGTTGGCGTCGGCTTAACGGGCTGGATACGGACCCGCGCTTTACGCGGTTCTACCACAATCTCGACAAAATTTTCCCCCCGCGGACGATAACCGAAACCCCCCAGTATTTCGGCTTTGAACGCGACCGCAACGGACGTTTGTTCAGGTCGGTTTCTCCCCAGCGCGACCTTCCCAACTACCGCACGCGCGACCGCGCCGCCGCCGCGGCAATCGACGCGCTCGGGCACTCGCAAATGTTCCCGCTCGGCATTTCCGACACGTCGGTTTTCGACGCCCGCGAATCGTATTTGCGCTACAAACGGGGCTATTTTAGGGGCTATCCCGACTGGTCGAACGCCGTTTTCGGGTTCACGAACGCCGTCGCCGAAAAGGTTTCGGCGGCGTTCCCGTCGGGCGGGCGCAAATATGTGGGCGCGCTTGCGTATTTGATTTGCGAAAACCCTCCCGACTTCAAGTTGGCGCAAAACGTAGTTCCGTTTTTCACGACCGACAGGGCGAACTATTTCGACCCCGCGTATATGCGCGGCGACTTCGATGCGCTCGAAAAATGGGGGCGTTCGGGGGCTGAGACGTTCGGCATTTACGGCTATCTCTACGGCAATCCGTATTTGTTCCCGCGCGAAATCATGCGCTTCGAGGCTGGGGCAATGCGGCGCGCGCGCGCTTGCGGGGCGCGCTTGTATGTTGCGGAAACCTTTGCGCAGTGGGGCTTCGACGCAAAAAAAATGTGGATTTTGGCGCGGCTGGCGGAAAATTCCTCTGCCGACTACGAATCGCTTGAGGACGAGTTTTTCGAAAAATACTACGCCGATGCGGCATTTTTTATGCGCCGCTTCTTCGCTCTGGCTGAGTCGGTTTGGACGCGCAGGACAACGCCGGCAATGTGGCTTGCCTTCTACAAAGCCGAGAATGCGCTCGGTCTTTTGGACGTCGGTCTGCTTGAAAAAATGGACGCTGCGCTTAAAAACGCGCGTTTGGCGGCGCAAAATTCCGCCAACGCGAACGTCGCCGAACGCGTCGCCGAAACCGCCGCTCTTTTCGAAATAACGAAGGCGGCGTTCGCGTTCCACAATTTCAAGCGCGAAATGTTCGAAATCGCGCCCGACATGCCGGTGGGCGGCATTCTGGGCGCGTTCAAACGATACAGGCGGCTGGAGTCGGATTTCAAAAACGCGGTTGCAGAAGCGTCGCGCTTGGGCAAAAACGGGTTCGACTTCTATTTCGCCGACAAATACGCGCCTGCCGACGAACTTGTAATGCGCTTGGCTGAGGCGGCTGTGCGCAGCGGGCGTGGGGATTTTTTGGGCGAAGAAATGCGCGCTCTCGGGTTTGCCGAAGAGTTCGGGGCGGCGTGCAGGCTTGCTCGCGGCGTCGGGTTTTCGTTCTCGCAGAGCGTTTGGCGCGGTGCGTTGGGCGAATGGAACGTTGTAAAGCTCGATTTCGACGGCGTAAAAATGCGGACGGATTCGACGCAAAAAAACGGGGGACTGTGTTTTGAAAATTCGCTGTTGTCGGGAATTTCGCGCAATTTCAGCGTGGCAGAGGGCGCGGCGGTTTCGTTTTCTGGGGAAGCCCGCAATTCGGCTTCGGCGGGAACGCTCTGCTATGCGGGGCTTGTCTTTCTGGACGCATACGGCAAGCCCGTCGGCAGAAAGACGCTGATTCTGCCCGACGGCGGGCGGAGTTGGCGGATTGTGGCGGTTGCGCCGAAGGAGACGGTGCGCGCGGCGGTGTCGGTTTTTGCAACGCGCCAGAAAAAAGGCGACGCGTTCGTGCTTGAAAGCGTAAAATTCGAACGCGCGGCAAAGTAGACGGAAATGTTTTTTTGCTTGAAATTGCTTCGGTTTTCGTCGATTATCGCCCACGTTTTAAACTCAAATCAAACCATATATACAAATATGAAAAAGTTATTGTTGGCTATATCGGTTTGCGCGGCGGCTGTTGCTTATGCGCAAGATAACGGCGCGGCGGCTCCTGCTGCCGCTCAGAACACGGGCGCGGCGGCTACGGCTCAGGCGACTCCCGCGGCGGTTATGGAAAATCCCGCGGAATCTTTGGCCGACCTCAAGCTCGGTTCTAAAGTTCTCGACAGGTTCTCGATGTCGGCTTCGGTTGCGTATGAATCGTCCTACATTTTCCGAGGTGTTAAGTTGGCGGGCAACTCAATCAATCCGCAAATCGACCTCGGCTACGATTTCGGCGCGGGTTTTGCTGCATATTTCGGCTACTGGGGCAATTATGAAGTTGCCGACCACGGCCATGACGAAAACGGCGGTTCGTTCTCGGAAACAGACCTTTACTTCGGCGTAACATACTCCATCAAGAACTTCACGTTTGACATCGGCGGTCTCACATACGCATATCCCGACAGCGTTTCAAGAGACGAATGGGAATTCAAGGTTGCCGCAAGCTACGACACCAAGGATATCTTCGGTGAAGACTTCAACATCAGCCCCGTTGTGGCCTACTACTACAACGCCACGTATTACGCCAATATCTTAGAATTTGGCGTAACATACTCAGCTCCCGTTATGAAGTGGATCAACGGAGACAAGTGGTTGACGATTGACTCCTCGTTCGTTTACGGCGTGGCTATTGTCGAACAGCGCGGCGAAGACTTCGGCTATGTCGAATTCAAGTCGGACGTCGTTGTTTCGCTCACTGACTACTGCAAATGGACGGCTGGTCTGCGCTGCTCTTGGGGCTCGGACAACAGCCAGGAAAACGACGACGCTCAGGGCAATGTTTGGTTCGGAACGGGCGTTGCGTTCGGTTTCTAATCGAAAATACGCCTAATTTAAAAAAGCCCGACAATCCTGTCGGGCTTTTTTTGCGGGCAGTTGAAATGGGGAAGGAGCGGCGATTTTCGGCGGCGGACAGGACACGCCCGATTCGCCGCGCGGGGGCGGGCGTATTTTAGGCAAAACAAAGAGACGCCGCGCAGGGGCGGCGTCTTCGGCTTTTTCGCGTCTTTGTTGGGGGCCGCGATACTACAAATCCAACACAAGGGTTGTGATTGAACGCGGCGCGAGAACAACGGAGTCGGCGTTGGAAATGTGTAGGTTTGCCAAATCCGCCGCGCTGTCTGTCCTGAACGCCGCAACTTTTGACGGCTTTATTTCCTGCTTGAATTCGGGTTTTATTGTCCGCGCTTCTTTCGCGAGGTTTACATAGACTTGCACAATGCGCTTTTTGTCGGGCGAAATCCACGCGGTTGCCATAACGCCGAACGGTTCGTTCGCGCCGTCGATTTTCACGCGCGCAAAGTTCGGGCGAATAAAAAGACTGTAGTTGCCGAGCCCCCAAAGGATTTTTGTAGGGCGCACAACCCCGCCGCCCTCCACCGTGCCGTCATTAATTTTGTAGCCCTCCACAAGGGCGCGCCCGCCTTCGTTGAACATTTCAAGTGCTTTCCAATACTGCCAAGACGTGATGTCGGTCATGGTGAAATCGGCGTAGATTAGGCGCGCCATCATAAGGGCTATGTCTATTTCGCCGAAGTTGCCGCCGTCGAGCATGTCCACTTTGTCCATTCGCGACGGAACCGCCACCCACTCCGACATCTGAAGCCCAATGCCCAGCCGCTTTGTAATGGCGTTGAGCGGCTTGCGCACGCGCACGATGTCTTTCCAAGTGAGGTCGTAGGTGTAGCCGTGCGTGACGAATTTTTTGGATACGCGCGGGATATCACCGACGTAGTATTTTGAAGAGGGGCTGAAGAACGTTTCAAGCTGCGTTCCGGCCGCGTCTGCGGGGTCGGCTACAGTTGCGCCGTTTGCCTTGCGGTATTCTATCACCTCTTTTGAATCGACAAGCCAGTTCATTCTGCCAGACTCCGCAATGCTTATTTGCGTGTCAAGCCCGCGCGCGGCAAGCGACTTGTCCAAGCCCTCCACAAGCCGCTTTATTTCCGAATTGTTCCAGAGCGAACCCTCCTGATTCTTCGCCTCAACCCACGGCACTTGCGGCTCGTTCACGGGGCTTATGGAATAGATGTTGTAGCCGCTGTCGGAGAAGTGCTTTGCAACGTCGGCGAGATAGTCGGCAAAGGCTTGGTATTTGTCGTCGCGCAGATTTGATGAACTTGCGCCGTTGTCGCAAAAACCGAGCCCGTTTTTTGTCATTTGCACGAGCGGCGAATTGGAAAACAAAATGAAATTGTTGCAGCCGTATTCGCGTGCTTTTTCCATGAAAAAGCGGTGCCCCTCGCATTTGGAAAAATCGAGCTTCCCGTCTTTGCCGACGAACGATTCCGCGCGGCGTTGCGCCCATTTGATTTTCGACGCTTCGCCCTGTTCGAGCGTTCCCGCGCCGAGGTTCACCCGCCAGATTGAAAGGCCGATTCCCTCGGGGTTGCCGCTTGCGTCGAAACTGCGGGCGAAGAGAAGCTTTGCCGCGCGCGTGCGTTCGGCGTCGCTCCAGCGGCCGATAAACGGCGCGCTCCACGCGTCTGACGCTCCGAAGTGCTCGAGCGTCTGGTAGGTTTGCGAGAGGTCTGTTGTTGTTGTCTGCGCGGCGGCGAACGCTGAAATTGCCGCCGACTGAACCGCGAGAAGTGCAAGTATTTTTCTTTTCATAAGCATTGTGTTTTCTGTTCGATAACGACTGTATTGCTCGGCTTGGCGAAGTCAAAACGAATCCGACTTGACAGTTGAGCCATCGGCGCGCGGCGTTGCAAAACACAACCGCAAAACACAGAAACAAAAACGCAGACCCAAAAAACGGCGGCGCAAAACGCAACCGCCGTTTCCCGAAACTTCGCGCGCCTACAATTTGATTAGAACAGCGGCTGAGTCCGACTTTACGGGCACTGTGATTTTGTTGCCGCTAATTTCCACGCGGTCGGCGGGGGCGAGCTTTTTTGTTGTGTCGCAAATGAGCACCCGCGCGTTTTTCGCGTCAATTTTCGCGTTTTTGAAATCCACAACAAGCGTGTTTTCACCCGTTTTAAACAGGCTCACCAAAACAGCAGTTTCGCCGTTTGCATTTTTGCCCGCAAGCGCGCTTGCCGCGTATTTCGGCAACTCGCCCGACGCCGATACTGAAACGGCGAGGCGCGTTTTGTATTTTACAATTTCCCCGAACGCCTTGAACGGATAGTAGCTGTCGAAAATAGCAGTGCCGTCTTTTAGCAGCCCCCAGTTCGAGCTTCTGCTGCCGCCGAAATAATAGTAGTTCGACACGTCGATTGGTTCGTCCTGCCACGCAGTCATTGTAGCCGCCGCGAACACGCCCGCCTCCAAGCCGTTTATTTTGGCGTAAAGCGCGTCTTTGTCGGAATCGTCGGCGCGCAGTTGCTTCCACGAAAGCGGGAAGTAGTGCCATTCGTTGATGTGGTTTTCGGCGTTTTTATACCCCGCCGCGTCGAGCCACGCGCGCGTTTTTCTTGAAAGCTCCACAAGCTTCTCCACGCTTTTCGAGTAGCAGTGCCAAGTGAAGAAATCAAGCGGCGTTTTTTCTTTGGCGATGTCGTTTATGAATTTGAGCGCGTCTTTGTGCGGATACGTAAAGGCGGGGCCGCCAACTTTCACTTCGGGGTGCTCCGCCTTTATCGCCTTTGCAACCTCGATAAAAAATTTTGTGAACTGCTCCAAATTGCCGTTCCACATTGTGTGGCTGCCGTCGGGGTTTTGGCATTCGGGCTCGTTCCATATTTCCCAGTATTCTATTCCCATTTTGTGCCCGTTTGCCCAGCCTTTGTTGTAGTGGGCGATTATGCGGCAGCAGACTTCGGCGAATTTTTTGGCGTCGGGCATTTCGGTTCTGTATTTGCCGATTGAGTGGTCTATGCTGATTCCGAGACGGAAGACTATTTTCGCTCCGTGCTTGGAGGCGATTTTCAGATAGTCGTCAGTCGGTTTGAAAACGTAGTTTTTGGGGTCGGAGGCGTCGGCGTGCTTCAGGGGGAAAATCATATCGGTATCACATATGGCAAGCCCCGCGTTTTGCAGCGGAACGTCGTGTGTGCGCACGCTGTGGACGTTCAGGTCGTAGAACTGTTTGCGCGCCACAATTCCCGCGCTTTCCGACGAAATTTGCGGGCCCCAGTTGATTCCGTTGAGGGGTTTTATTTCGCCGATTTGCTTTGCGCAATCAACCGAAACCGAAATTGTCTTGCCCGACTGATTGCCTGTTGCCTGCGCGCCGTTTTGCGGAGTAGTGCACGCCGCAACCGCTGCCAATGATGCAGCCAACGCAAGCGCGCGAACCGAATTCAATATAACTTTCGTTTTGTTTTGCATACTATTTTTGTGCTGAAGCTTGAAGATAACCGAACCCCCGCGCGCATTCAAGATTTTTCTTTTTCATCAAAAAGCAATTTTCGCCGAAACCCAGAGACGGACGCTGTTGGGGCTGTCGGACAGTGCGAGAACAAGGAGCGGCGGAGGGAAACGAACAGGACGAAGCCAGTGAGAGCACAGAGCGGGCGTGCATAGTGTGTGGCTGTGGCTGAGGCGGGGGGTAAGCAGTGCAGGGGCGTCGGCGAGCGAGAACTAAGCGGCGCAAGGCAGTGGCAGCGTGAGCACAGGCAGCGCAGTGCGGGAGCGGGCGGACAGTTCGGTTTGGGCGAACGCTTCACATTGGCGTGCGGAGGTTCGGGTGCAAAAAAAGCCCGCGGGCTGAAACCTGCGGGCTTTCAAAATGGAGCCGAAAGTCGGACTTGAACCGACGACCCACGCTTTACGAAAGCGTTGCTCTACCAACTGAGCTATTTCGGCGTCATTTTATCCGCTGTTTATTTCAGCTTTATCGGATTTAGTCAATAAATTTTTTATTATTTGATTTTTTATTGGCTCTAGTATTTCATCTTCCGCCTAAATCATGCTTAAGACTTTTCTAAAATTTGCGGTTGCCGCCGCGTTCGTTGTTGCAGTTCAACTCCTCTACGGCTGGGGAAACGTTTTGACCCAAGCGGAGGATTTTGCAAAGAACAACGCAAATCCGACAGCGTTTCTGGCGATAATGTCGGTGGGGTGCGCGGTCGGGCTTCCTATGTCGTTTTGCACGCTGTTTGCGGGAGCGGCGTTCGGCGCGTGGCTCGGCGGTGCGTTGTCGGTTGCCGGCATTTCGGTGAGCGCGTCGCTCGGGTATTTGATAGGGAAATTTTTCATTCCCTCCGAGCAGATGGAGAAAATAAAGCGTCGGTTCAGCATATCGGCAACCCCAAAGGCGATGTTCGACCTCAACTTCTACGTTCGCGCAGTCCCCGGGATTCCCTACTGCATTCAGAATTTCATTTTGGGCGCGGCGGATTCGCAATTCAAAATGTATATGCTTTTGGGCGTGTCAATTCAGGGGGCTATTGCCGTTGCAATGTGCGCGCTCGGTTCTTCGATTTCCGAAGACGGCTGCGCGAAATACGCCGCCATAGCCGTTTTGGTTGTGGTGATTGTGGCAATAAGGTTTTTGTTCAAGCGTTTCTTCAATATTCACTGAACTCCGCGTTGCGCGGTATCCCCGTTTTTTTGCGGCGAAAACGGATTTTTAGGGGTGCGGCAAAAAAAGTTAGTGCAATGAAACTTTTTTCTTGACAAGTTAGTAATACCTAACTTTTGTATGCGCCAAGATTCGATAAGTCCGTTCAGGCAGAGCAAAGGTATCGGGCGGCTCGAAATTTTTTTAAACAAAAAGTTAGATAAAACTAACAATATAATGAACAACATAACAAAAGCATTCGAAGCCGCTTTCTGCGGCATGACAATATTTGCGTCTTACGCGTTTGCTCAAGATGCCGGAAACGAGGTCGGGGAAGGCGGCCAGCAGAAATGGTTCGAGCGCGAAAGCCTCGTTCTCCAGCTCGCAGCGGACAAAATCTCCCCCGACAGCGGCTTTGCTCCCTCCGCCGTGTGGACGGGCGAAGTTTGGGGCAACGTCTCGCGCGGCAGCGACATCAAGAGCGTGGTAGATTCGCTTTTGACAGTGGGCATCGAACAGGACATTTCCAAGCTGGTCGGCAAAGACGGCTGGGGCACGTTCGGCATCAGCGCGTTCTGGTTCGGCCAGTCGCACGGGCGCGGGTTGGGAGTTGAATCGTCGCAGGGCGATTGCAGCAACATTTTCGCGAGCGAAATGGTCAGGGTTTTCGAAATCTACTACGCCAACGAGTTCGAAACAAAGTCGGGCACAATCGGCTTCCGCATCGGACAGCTTGCCGCCGACGAAGACTTCATGGGCATGGACTACTCCGACGCGTTCCTGAATTCGTCGTTCGGGGCAATGCCCAACATAGCTCCCGTCGAGTTGTTTTCGCAATACGCGGTTGCGACTCTCGGCGTTGTGGTATACTACAACTACGAGAACTTCGACGCCACGTTCGGCTTCTATAACGGCAACGTCGGCGTTGACAGGTCTTCTAACAACGGTTTCGACTACAGTGATACCTTCGAAACAGTCGCGTTCTGGTATCAGTTCGGCTACAACTACAAGCTCGGAGGACTTGAAGGCCGCGCAATGCTCGGGGGCAATTATCACAGCGACCCATCGAAGGTCGGTTTGGACGGCAGAAACTTCTACTCCTTCTACTTCGGCCTGCAGCAGGCTTTTCTGAACGATTCCGAAGGCAACGCGTTTTTGGGCGGCTTTGCCAGAATCGGCTGGGTTCCCTCGGGTGAATCCTCCGCAAACAACTTCTACGCGGATTTCGGCCTCAATGTTTTCGGCCCTATCCCCCAGCGTCCGGACGATGTTTTCGCGGTTGGGTTCTCGGTCATAGAGAACGAGCGCGACGCCCGCTATGTTGACGGTTTTGCCCACTACGAAGGCGCGTTGGAGATAACATACAAAGCGCAGATTACGCCCGCCATCTCCTTCCAGCCCGATTTCCAGATTTTCTTCAACCCCGCCGACCGCGACGACCACGGCGCCGCCTATGTAATCGGCGCAAGGGCGGAGGTTGCATTCTAATTCAACCCAAAAAATCCCATATGGATACAAATCAGACAAAACAGTTTACACTCGCGGATTTGCCGAAAGGCAAATCCGCCAAAATACTGAAGATAGTTCCGAAATCGCGCGGCGAAAAGAAATTCGCCGACATCGGGCTTGTCCCCGGAACGGAACTCGTTCTGGAAGAGCGCGCGCCGTTCGGCGGTCTGCTCCGCGTGAAAATTATGGGCACGAGCATAGCGCTGCACTCCTCCGATGCAAGGAACATAATACTTTCGTAACCGAAAGGAAACCATACAGATGAAAAAGAAATTTACAGTCGCGTTGGCGGGCAACCCCAACTGCGGTAAGACTTCCATTTTCAACGCGCTCACGGGCGCGCGCCAACATGTGGGCAACTACCCCGGCGTTACGGTCGAAAGCAAGTCGGGAACTTTCTTTATCGGCGACATCGAAATAAAGCTGATTGACCTCCCCGGCGTATACTCGCTTTCGTCGAGCTCGCCCGAAGAGGCCGTTGTTTTCGACGAACTGACAAAACCCGGAATCGATCTGATTTTGAACGTTATCGATTCCACCATTCCTCGCAGAAGCCTTTATCTTACCACGCAGCTTGCGGAACTGCATATTCCGATGCTGTTGGCTTTCAATATGTCGGACGACGCCCGCAAGAAGGGGCTTAAATTCGACATCAGGAAGCTCGAAGCCTACTTCGGTTCGCCCATTGCGCAGACAGTCGGGCGGTCGGCGGCGGGCGTTGCTGAGTTGGTCGAAAAGCTCAAGAAATCGCTCGACACCCTCGAAAACCACGGAGTCCCCATGCTCTCATACGGCGCGGACATAGACGACTCCATCAACGCCGTTGCAAGGAAAATCGACGCGCTGAAGGTTGAAAGATTCGCGCACGTTCCGCCGCGTTTCTTCGCAATCAAACTTCTGGAAAGTGATTCCTGCACGATGAAAATTCCCGAATTCAAGAGCGTTTGGGGCGAGGTTTCCGCGCAGATAAATCACCTCTCCGACATACACGCAATCGACGACTACTCGACCTTTATGGCGGATCGCCGCTACGCCATGCTTTCGGGCGCGTGCCGCGAGGCAATCGCCATGAGCAACGAAAAACGCCGCGAAATATCCGACAAAATCGACGCGGTTATGACGAACAAGTTTATAGGTCTTCCGCTCTTCTTCGCGATAATCTATCTGACGTTCTGGTTCACGTTTACCTGCGCCGACCCGTTTATGGGCTGGATTGAGGACTTCTTCGGTTGGCTCTCCGACACGGTGAAATCGTGCTGGCATGAGGGCACTTTGCCGTATTTGCGCTCTCTCGTGACCGACGGTGTCATCGGCGGCGTCGGCGGCGTGGTTGTATTTCTGCCCAACATTCTGTTCCTGTTCTTTGCAATCGCTATTCTCGAGGACAGCGGCTACATGTCGCGCGCGGCGTTCGTAATGGACGGCGTTATGCGCAAGTTCGGGCTTCAGGGGCGCTCGTTCATTCCGCTTGTGCTCGGCTTCGGCTGCAACGTTCCCGCGATTATGGCTACGCGCACAATCGAAAGCGAACGCGACCGCAAAACGACTATCATGATTCTTCCCCTTATGAGCTGCGGAGCGCGTCTGCCCATATACGCGTTGGTTATTCCCGCGTTCTTCGCGCTGAAATATCAGGCGTTTGTAATGTGGCTTATGTATGTAATAGGCGTTATTGTGGCTCTTATCGGAGCGCGCGTGCTCAAGGGAACGCTCTTTAAGGGCGACGGCGAGGTCTATCTGATGGAGCTGCCCCCGTATAGAATGCCCACTTTGCGCAGCTTGCTTTTGCACATGTGGGACAGAGGCAAGATGTATCTGCAAAAGGCGGGAACCATCATCTTGGCGACTTCCATTATCCTCTTTATCTGCAACACGTATCCCGAAAAAACGGAATTCTCGAAAGACTACGACGCCCAGATTGAAGCCGCGCAAAAGGCGGGCGAGCTCTCCGACGCCCAGATTAAGCTTCTCGGCGCAGGCGGCCTGTTCAACGCCGACGAACTCGCGCAAATCAAGGAGGAAAAGTCGATTTCTCCCGAACTCGCCGAAGCAGCGGCAGAAAAGCCGATGACCGACGCCCAGAAAGCCGTATTCGAAAAATCGGCGGCCGCCAACGACGCCGTAGCCGCGCTTGAAAACGAAAAGTCGGCCGAGGCAATGGAATACACCATTTCCGGACGAGTAGGCAAGGCTCTCGAACCCGTGTTCAAGCCCATCGGCTTCGACTGGAAGCTAACTACTGCAAGCATAGGCGCGCTTGCGGCAAAGGAGGTATTTGTCTCGCAGCTCGGCATTATCTACGCCGAAGGCGAGGCCGACGAAGAGTCGGTTCCGCTTCGCGAGCAGCTCGCAAAGAACTACACGCCGCTTCAGGGGTTCTGCATAATGCTCTTCTGTCTGATGTCGATTCCCTGTCTTGCAACTCTCGCGGTCATAAAGCGGGAACTCAACTCTTGGAAGTCCGCCGTGATGGAGGCTGTAGGGCTGTTCGTTCTGGCATACGTCTGCACTCTGGTTGTATACCAGATAGGCTCGATTCTCGAAATCGGCACGAAGCTCATTTCTTAGGTTATGGAAAAGGAAATAACGATACTCGCAGTATTGGTCGTTGTGGGGCTGGCCGCTTGGGTTTCCAAGAAGCTCAAGTCCAAGACCTGTTCCGACGGCGACGGGCACTGCCGCTGTTCGGGCAAATGTTCCTGCGGCTGTTGCGGCGAAAGCCGCAACAAGTACTGGCAGTAGTTTGTTCGGGCATTTTTACCCATAGATGAAACACACCACCGACGGGGTTGCGTTCGCCAACGCAACCCCGTTTTTTTGCTTTTTTTACATGTTGGGAAGTGGCGGCGATTGAATTTCATTCAATCCGCCTTTATCCTAGGTTGAAGATTGGTTCACATATTTCTTATTTCTTCATTATTCCTTCTTATTTCCAAGAAAAAGATTGAGTAGGCAATGCCGATTTGGTAGCTTGCCTTGATTACACTGAAAAAAGCATTATGACTTGGCTAAAAGATTCCGTTTTGATTTTCATTGCTTCCTTGATTTTATATCTCGGTTTTGCGGCGTTTCGTCCGCTCGCCAATCCCGACGAGGGCAGGTATTCGGAGATTCCGCGCGAGATGATTTCATCGGGCGACTACGTTACCCCGCAGCTTAACGGCATAGACTACTTCTACAAGCCTCCGCTGTTTTACTGGATGCAGTGCGCGTCGCTGAAGGCGTTCGGCTACAACAGGGTGTCAACCCGCGCGGCATCGGCGTTGATGGGCGTATTCGGCATTCTCATGGCATACGGCGCGGGACGCTACTTTTTCGGGCGAAGGGCGGGCATACTGTCGGCGGCTGTGCTTGCAACAACGCTTCTGTATTACGCAATCGCGATGATTGTAACGCTCGATATGACAGTATCGGTATTTATGGTGGGGGCGGCGTTCTCGTTCCTGCTCGGCACCAAGCAGACGGGCAACGCGCGCGGCTGGCTGATTGTAAGTTTCTTTGCGTTCTGTGCGCTCGCGGTAATGACAAAGGGGATTATCGGCATACTTCTTCCCTGCGGTGCGGCGTTCTTCTACGCGCTCTACAAAATCTTTGCGCGCAAGTTTGAAATGCCGACGTTCCGCGACGTTCTCTACTTCGTTTTCGGCGTGGCGGTATTCTTTGCAATAACTGCGCCGTGGCACATTTTGGCGAGTTTGGCGAACCCCTCCGCCGACGGCGTAGCCCTCTTTACATCCGACCCGCAGGGGCAGGGTTTCTTCTGGTATTACTTCATTCACGAACATTTCTTGCGCTATCTCGACCCCTCTACAAGCATGCGCGCGCAGCCGTTCTGGTTCTTCTTGGTGATAGCTCCCGCGGGCGCGCTTCCGTGGCTGTTCCTGCTGCCGCGCATAGTAAAGGACGCCTTTATGGACGCTCAAAACGGGCTTGCAAAACGCCGCGACGTTTTCGTGTTTATGTTCATTTGGATTGTCCTGATTGTCGGCTTTTTCACGGCGTCAAGCTCCAAGCTCGTCCCCTACATTGTGGGGATTTACCCCGCGTTTGCGGTGGTTGTGGGCGCGTGGCTTGCGTCGGTTTGGGACAGGATAAATTCGATTGATTTCAAAATCGAGAAGTCCGTAATTTCCTTCTTGGGCGTTGCGCTTGTAATTGCAATTCCCATTCTCTACTGCATCGGCGAACGCAAGTATCCCGACAAGGTTGTGTCCGACTTCCTGCTGAACTACTATGTTGCCGCAACTGTCGTTATGGGCGTTGCAGCCGCTGTCGTGATTGTGCGCGGTTGGGGGCGCGGAAATAATTCTCGCTTCTGGAAGGGCGTGTTTGCGTGGCTTGCGCTGGTGCTTGTTGCGGTGAACTTTTTGGCGATTTTAGTGCAGAAGCCCAATTCGGAGCGTCTGGCGGCGGAAATAAAGCGCGTGTGCGCCGACGAACCTTTCGCAATAGCTTTTGACTACGGATACATGCAGGATTTGCCGTTCCTTTTGGACAAAGTTCCCTATTACATAGGCACGCCGCCCGAGGAACAGCGTTTCGGCTGGAAACGCAGTCCCGACAAGTATGCGCAGCGCGTTTTCCACAACGGCGAACTGCTCGGAAAATTCCTGCGCGAAAACGGGAAGATAACCGCCGTTGCCCGAGAAAGGTCGCTGCCCGAGCTCGACTCGTTCAAACTCCCGTTGGAAGTAAAGCGTCGGCTTGTCGTTGGCGACGTCGTTTTGTTCGACATCTCTTTGAAAAATGAAGCAAAATAAACCCGAAAGTTTTTGGCTGAATCTCGGGTGCAACATTGTTGCGCCAAGCGTTCTGTTGATAAAGGGCGCGGATATTGCAAAGCGCATGGGGCTTGATTGCGCCGATTTGGATTTGGCGGTATTCCTGCTTGCCATGGCATTCCCCGTGGTTTACGGAATCGCCGATTTCGCCGCGCGCAGGCGTTGGAATCTGTTTTCGGCCATCGGGTTTTTGAGCGTTCTTCTTACGGGCGGAATCGGGCTTTTGAGCCTTTCGCGCGAATGGATTATCGTAAAGGAGGGCGCGGTGCCGCTCGTGCTGGGCTTTGCGGTTCTTATTACGGCGTGGACGAAAAGGCCGCTCGCGAAAATGATTGTCTTGAGCGAATCGGTTTTCGATGTCCGGAAGGTGGAGGCCGCCCTGCGCGAACGCGGCGCGCAGGCGGAGTTCGACGCAAAAATGAAGTCCATAACATACATTATTGCGGCATCGTTTTTGCTCAGCAGCGCGCTGAATTTCCTTCTGGCTTCAATCATATTCAGAAGTCCCGCGGGCACGCCAGAATTCAACGAACAGCTCGGCACTATGACTGCCCTTTCGTTCCCCGTGATTGTGCTGCCGACAATGGCGGTTTTCGTTTTCGCCCTTTTGAAGTTTTTCAGGGCTTTGGAGTCGCTTGCGGGGCTTTCGCTCGAGGAGATAACGCTTAAAAAATGACGCGCTTTGCGGCAGTGTTTGTCTGGTTTGCCGCCGCGGTTTCGGCCTTCTCGGCGGAGGTGGTTGACGGGAACGGACGCCGCATGGTTCTGCCCGAAAATCCGCGCGCCGTGGCAATTTCGCCCGCGGCGGTAGATGTAGTTGTTTGGGCGGGGGCGCGGAAAAATCTGGTTGCCGTTTCGGCGCACAGCTACCTTGGAGGCGGTTCGCTTCCCGTGGTCGGAACGTCGTATTGTCTGGACTGGGAGCGCATAATTCTGCTCAAGCCCGATGTGGTCATAACCTCCAATATACGCGACGAAAGCGTTGAGCGCAAGCTTGCGCGCTTCGGCATAAAATGCGTCTATCTGCACAAGGAGGGGCTTGCCAACATTCCCGAAGACGTGCGTTTGGCGGGAGAAATTTTCGGAACGCGTTCCGTTGCGGAGGCTGCGGCGGAACGTTTCGAACGCGCCGTATTGCGGCGGAGCGCGGGAGCGAAGATTCCCGCGCTGTTTTTGTTCGGCTCGGTCGCGGCGGGGAAAGGCTCTTACGTGTCGGATCTGCTTTCGAATTTCGGCTTTGAAAATTGCGCGGACAAGACGGGCGCCGCTTGGCCGGTGCTTACGCGCGAGTTCGTTTTGCGCGAAAATCCCCGCGCGCTTTTCGTGACGGTCGCGTCGCCCGAGCAGGGAGCCGGCGAACTTGCGCGGCTTCGCGCCGACGCGGTTTGGGGAGGAATCGACGCCGTGCGCAACAACCGCGTGTATTTTGTGGAAATGGACAAAATAATAATTCCCAGCCCGCGCGTCGAGGCGGCGGCAGGGTTGCTGCAAAAGGCTCGGGGGGATTTCGAATGAAAAAGATTCTGCTTCTTGCGTTCGCGCTCCTTTTTCAAACGGCGACTGCCGAAATCGACAAAGACGCGGTGTATGTGGTAGCAAACGCCTCGGACGCCCAGTCGGTGGAACTTGCCGAGTTTTACTGTTCGCTCAGGGGCATAAAAACCGGCAACATAATTTTGCTCGATTTGCCGAAGGACAAGCCGTTTCTTCCGCGCGCGGAATATGTGCGGCTGCTTGAGAATCCGCTCTTCGAAAAGCTCGTCGCAAAGGGTGCTGTTTCGGCTACGCCTATAGGTTCAGCCGACGCCTTCGGCAGGCGCGACTATCTCCTTTCGCGCGTGAATGTCGATTTTCTCGTTTTGTGCAGGGGCATTCCGTGGGGCATTTCCACGCGCAACCCGTTTTCGCGCGCAATCAATTCCGCCGCCACCGACGAAGCCAGCGTGGACAGCGAAATTTCCGCGCGTTTTATTCCGCACAAAATGAATAATTCGGTCCGCAATCCGGTCTATAAGCGCGATGCCGAAACTTGGCGCGCCTACGGGCTAATTCGCACGGCGCGGCTCGACGGCGCGACTAACGCCGACGTTAAAAATGCGCTGCTTAAAACGCTCGAAGCCGAACGCCGAGGGCTGCGCGGACGCGCGTATATCGACAAGTCTCTGAGGGCTCGTCTGGGCGACATCTGGCTTGAAAAGGCAGCCGAATATCTGCGCGCGGAGGGTTTCGACGTGGACGTCGAGGGAACGCGCGCGCTGTTCCCGTTCACGCGCAGATTCGACTATCCCGCGTATTATTTCGGTTGGCATTCGTCGTGGTTGCAAGGGTATTTTTCCGCGCCCGAATTCCGCGTGTCGGACGGAATGGTCGGCTGGCAAATCTATTCTTTCAGCGCGCTTTCGATGCGTTCGCGCGTATTTTGGACGCCGATGTTCGTGTCGAAAAACGCGGGGGCCACCGACGGCAACGTGTTCGAGCCGTTCCTTGCGCTCACGCGCGACATCTCCGAATTTTCGCGGCTTTATTTCGGCGCGAAAATGCTCCCCGCCGAGGCGGCTTTCGCCGCGCTTCCCGCGCTTAGCTGGCAGAGCGTGTATGTTGGCGACCCCCTCTACAACCCCCATAAAAAGACGCTCGAAATGCAGATTGCCGACATCGACGCGGGACGGACAGACGGACTTTCGCAATATGCGCTCATTCGCCGCGCCAACATTATCGCGCGCGAAAACGGCAATGCGGCGGCGGCGGAATTTCTGGAAAAATACGCGGGTAAAATCCCCGATACCGCGCTTGTCTGGAAAATGCTCGAGCTTTCGTCGGCGCCCGAAAAGGGGCGTTTTGCCGAAACGCTTTTTGCGCGCAACATCTTCGCCGACATTCAGTATTCGGGGCTTGCCTTCGAGCTTTCGCGGTATTTCGAAAAAAACGCGGACGCTTCCAAAGCGTTGCATATTTTACAGTCCATTGTCGAAATCCGCAAAGGCGCGTTGCAGCAGGCGGCGGCAAAAGAGGCGGAACGCGTGGCAAAGGCGGCCGGGCTGAGTCTTTCGGAAAAAACGGTCGGGGTGCTCGGCGAAATAGCCGCCCAAAAAATCAAACAGCTTGAGCGGGAGCAAAAAAGACGCGCCCAAAAGCAATCAAAATAACGGTGCGGGCGCTGTTCCGGTTTTTTCTATTTTAAATCCAAAACATTCCCGTTTTGCCCGTAATATATTGTATAATAAAGAAGAATTTTTGTTAAAAATAGGTTGACTTCTAAAGCTATGTTTTAAATATTAAGCATAAAAAAGGGCGCGAGTGTCGGACTTGCGTCCGCTTAAACCCGAACAAACGGCTCAGTTATGAAAATGAAAAAATTTATAAACGCTCCCGAAAACCTCGCTCCCGAATTGCTCGAGGGTTTGGCGGCGGCGTATCCGCAGAAAATCAAATTGGAGGGTAAGGTTGTCGTGCGCGCCCAGCCCAAATCCAAGGACAAAGTGGCGGTGATAACGCTCGGCGGAGCGGGACACGAGCCCGCGCTCAGCGGCTTTGTGGGCTACGGCATGCTCGACGCCAGCATTGTCGGCGACATTTTCGCCGCGCCCAACGCGGTTGCGGTTTTTGAGGGCCTGAAAAAATTCAAAGACTATGCGGGCATTCTGCTTGTCGTCCTCAACCACGCTGGCGACGTCATGAGCGCGAATATGGCGATGAAAATGGCGGCGCGCGAAAAAATCAACGTCAAGAGCGTTCTCGTTGCCGAAGATATCAGCGCGGGTAAAGACGCCGCGCAGAAAGATCGCCGCGGTCTGGCGGGCTGCATTCCGCTTTTCAAAGTGGCGGGAGCCGCCGCAGAGGAGGGTAAAACCCTCGACGAAGTTTTGGCGATCGCCGAAAAATTCAATTCAAGAATAGCAACATTGGCGGTTGCAATGACGGGTTGCACGCACCCGCAAAACGGCTCGCCCATTGCGGAACTCGCCGAGGACGAAATGGAAATCGGCATGGGGCAGCACGGAGAGGGCGGCGGCGGCAGAACGAAAATCCTCACCGCCGACGAAACCGCAAAAATCATGTTCGGCAATCTCGCAAACGCAGTCGGCTTGAAGGCGGGCGAAAAGATTTTCCTGATAATAAACGGGACGGGCGCGTGCACACCGATGGAAATGTCGATAGTCTTCCGCGCGTGCGCGAAACTCGCGGCGGAAATGGGCGCGAAAGTGGAGTGCGGAATAATCGACGAACTCCTCACCGTTCAGGAAATGGCGGGCTTCCAGATGATTTTGTGCGTCGTCGACGACGCACAGCTTGCCGCGCTCAACGCCAAAAGCAACGCTCCATACTGGACATCTTTGGGAGAATAAAACAATGGAACTTACTTTGGAAAAACTCAAAAAAATGTTCGCCGCCGCCGCGAAGGTCGTTGACGAACAGCAAATGTATTTGTGCAAGCTCGACGCCGTGTGCGGCGACGGCGACCACGGCGTGGCTATAAAGGGAGCAATCGACGCGGCAAACGGCTCGATTGCTTCGGCTACAAACCTCAAAGACGCGTTCTTCGATGCGGGAATGGCTGCAATGTCGCATTCCAACGGCTCTACAAGCTCCATTTACGGCTCGCTTTTGATGGGCGTGTCGGAGGGTGTTCCCGACGGCGCGGAAAGCCTCGATGCCGCTTCTTTGGCCTCGGCGTTCGAAATCGGGCTTAACTCCATGCGCGACATCGTAAAAGGCGATGTCGGCGACAAAACCTGCTTCGACGCCCTCATTCCCGCAATCAAGGCGATGGCGGGGAAAGCCACTGTGGAAGAGGCTCTCGACGCCGCCGCTTCTGCCGCCGAAGCGGGCGCAAAAAACACGGTCAATTTGCAGGCCAAATTCGGTCGCGCGCGCAACCTCGGCGAAAAGTCGGTGGGCACGCTCGACCCCGGAGCGGTCTCTTGTTCAATGATTTTCGCGGAATTCGCGAAGGCTTTTAAATAACGGTCAAACACAAACAATCTTAACATAGAAAAGAAAAAATTATGGCAGACGCAGAAGGCAATATTGCCGCAAAAAATTACGGAATAGGTATAGAACCCAAAAACGAGGGCTTTTTTATGAAGGGCTCGGGCAGTCTCGACTGGGGCGTTAAGGCGAGGCTCTCGCGCATATTCAACTCCAAAAGCGGAAACACCGTCATGTTGGCGTTCGACCACGGCTACATTATGGGCCCTACGAGCGGTCTGGAAAGAATGGATTTGTCCATTGTCCCTCTCATCGAATACGCCGACTGCATTATGTGCACGCGCGGCACGTTGCGCTCGGTAGTTCCGCCGACGTGCAACAAGTCCGTTGCGCTGCGCTTCAGCGCGGGTTCTACAATCCTTACAAAACTCAATAACGAGTGCCTTGCCGACATCGACGACGCCATCCGTCTCGCCGCCGCCGCCCTCGCGCCCATGGTTGCCATCGGCGACGAAGATTTCGAGGCGAAGACAATCCAGAACCTCGCCCGCTGTGCCGATTACACTTCGCGCTACGGAATCCCGACTCTCGGCGTGACGGCCGTCGGCAAAAATCTCGTCCGCGACGCCCGCTATCTGGGCTTGGCAACGCGCGTGTGCGCAGAAAACGGCGCGACGTTCGTCAAAACATACTACTGCGAAGAGGGCTTTGAAAAGGTAGTTGCCGGCTGCCCCGTTCCGATTGTGATTGCCGGCGGCAAAAAGCTTCCCGAGAAGGACGCTCTTGAGCTTGCCTACAAGGCGATTTCAAGCGGGGCGCGCGGCGTGGATATGGGTAGAAACATATTCCAGTCGGAAAATCCCGTTGCCATGATTACCGCCGTAAAGGGCGTGGTTCACGACGGGCTCAAGCCCGACGAGGCATTCGAGCTTTATAGAAGCGTGGCGAACAAATAGTTCGCCGTTTCCGACGGGGGAGGAATTTTTTTATCGGAGGACACATTATGAAAAAAATCATTGCCGCACTGTTTTCGACCGTTTTGCTTGCCGCCGCCGTCGCGGCGCAGCAGGCTGCGGATTCGATATACACAAAAAAGGGGACTTTTCCGGAAACCGTCCTTCAACTTCGCGCAAACTACGCCGAGTGGCTGGAAAAGGCGCGCAAGCAAAACGACGGTCTGCGCTTCGGCGACTGGTTTGGCTCGCAGACCATAGACAAGAAGCGCAAGAACGCCCTGAAATACGCCGACCCCACCAAAAACCCGATAAACACCAAAGACGTGTTCGGGCGCGAACCGCTCTGGAACAAGCTCGACATAAAAGACGGCGCGCTGTTTCCAATGCACGTGCTCAACAAGCGTCTGCGCTGGGCGGCAAACTATTTTGTTGCGCGCGAAATACAGTCGGATTCCGCTCGGGAGTTCGCTTTCACGTTCGGTTCGGAAGTGCCCGCGTCGGTTTGGGTAAACGGCGTTGAAATCGCCAAAACAAAGGGTGCGGCCGACGGCGCGCGCATTTTCAAGTGCCGTTTGCAAAAGGGCAAAAACACGCTCGTTTTCAAAATGGGGTTGATTGCCATGTTCAACAAGGAGGAATTTTACTTTGCTCCCTACGCAAGCCCCGTTGTAGACGCCGTAAAAAAACTTTCGGCCGACTTCCCCGTGCACGCCGACGTTTTGCGCACGGTTTCGCAGCTTGGTTCGCCGTATTACAAGGCAGTCCCCGCAAGTCTGCTTGCCGACGACCTGATTTCGTCGCCCGATATTTCGCGCTCGTTCGCCGACACGTTCAAGGCGGGCATTGAGCACTCGCTTTTCTCCGCAGGCAAAATCCAGCGCGAATACGCCAAGATTAAGGACGATTCTTCCGCCGCCGCAACAGCCGCGAAAATCGAATTGCTCGATACAATGATTCGCGCAATGTCGGTGGAGCGCGTCCTCGGCTACAGTGTGGAAAACGTCCGCGCGGCAATGCAGGACATCAAGAAAACGTATCCCGAATACGACAAAGACGGCGCGCTGTTTGCCGAATTGAAAAAGTGGGAGGCGCAAATTCCGCAGCTTAAAAAGGAACTTTTCGACGCGTCGCTGAAGCCGAACGCCGCAAAAATAAAAGAGGCGGGACAGTTCAAGAATTTCGCTTCAAAGGCGTTGCTTGCAAATCCGCTTCTTAAAAAATATCCGAAGTGGGTATTCGTCAAGCGCGACAACAATTCGCGCCGCATGGGTCTGCCGAACAACTGGCAGGGCAACTCGGTTCTCGCTACGCGCGGCGGCTCAAACAGCAAGCGCGACAGAAAAGTCTGCGACACTTTCAAAGACGAGCTATACACGCTCGACATTGCAAAGCCCGATTCTGCGAAACTCCTTTTCAAACCCTCCAAGAACAATATCATCGCCGACTTGGACGTGTCGTTCGACGGAAAGAAAATCCTCTTCTCCACTTTTGACGAACACATGCACTTTAGAATGGATGAGCTTGACACCGTTTCGGGCAAAACCAAAACGCTCACGCCCACAATGCACCGCGATATCGACTACTACGACGGCGTGTATCTGCCCGACGGCGACATCGTTTTCTGCTCCACTGCCTGCTGGGTCGGCGTTCCGTGCGTCAACGGCGTCGATTACGTTGCAAACCTCTACAAAATGAATCCCAATGCGGGCGACGAAAAAGCGGTTGACGACTCAATCCGCCAGCTTACTTTCGAGCAGGACGCCGACTGGATGCCCGTGCTTATGGAAAACGGACGCATAATGTATACCCGCTGGGAGTATGTTGACAACTCGCACTATTTCTCGCGCATACTTATGCACATGAATCCCGACGGAACGGCGCAGTCGTCGCTCTACGGCTCTACAAGCTACTGGCCGAATTCGCTTTTCTACGCGCGTCAAATCCCGAACGACCCCAACAAGTTTATAGGCATCGTTTCGGGACACCACGGCATTGCGCGTTCGGGCGAGTTGCATATGTTCGATATTTCCAAAGGAACAAAGGAGGAATCGGGCAGGGTCCACCAGTATCCCAGCTACGGCCGCGAATATGTCGCGGAAACAAAAGACCAGCTTGTAAAGGGTAAAACTCCGCAGGTAATCCACCCCTATCCGCTTTCGGAAAACTACATTGTGGCCTCCGCGCGCCATTCGCCGCTTGTCGGTTCGGACAATTTCGGACTGTTCCTAATCGACAAGTTCGACAACATGACCCCTCTTCAGTTCTTCAAGGACGCCGCCGCGTTCGAGCCCATGCCGCTTCAGGCGCGCCAAAAGCCCGCCGAAATTGCCGACAAAACAAACCCCGATGTCGATTTCGGCTATGTGTTCCTCAACGACATCTATCAGGGCGAAGGGCTCAAAGACGTCCCCCGCGGGACAGTCAAGGAGCTTCGCATTCTCGAATACGTCTACGCCTACCGCGATATGGGCGCGCACGACATAATCGGCAACGAAGGCTCTTGGGACATCAAGCGCATTTACGGAACAGTGCCCGTTCTCGAGGACGGTTCGGCGATGTTCAAAGTTCCCGCAAACCGCCCGCTCGCCCTCCAGCCGCTCGACAAAGACGGCAAGGCGTTGGCGTTGATGAGAACTTGGTTTACAGTTATGCCCGGCGAAGTCCAAAGCTGCGTGGGCTGCCACGAAGGTCAGGGTATGTCGCCCACGTCAAAACCCGCGCTGGCTTCGCGCGCAAAGCCGTCGGAGATTAAGCCGTTTATAGCGGGAGTGCGCGGGTATTCGTTCGAACGCGACGTTCAGCCGATACTCGACAAATACTGTGTGGGCTGCCACGACGGCACCGACGCAAACCGCCCCAACTTCAAGCGCGGCGTAAAGGGCTATGCGCATTTCCCCCATTCGTATTTGGAGCTTGCAAAATACGTCCGCCGCTCTGGGCCCGAGTGCAATCAGAATATGCTTGCGCCACTCGAATTCAACGCCGACACAAGCGAGCTTATCCAGCTGCTCAAAAAAGGGCACAAAGGCGTGAAACTCGACGACACTTCAATGCGCGCGCTCATTACTTGGATGGATTTCAACGTCCCGTGTTTCGGCTCGTGGTATGAAATCAAAAAGGATATTCCCCATCAGGGCGACAAAATGCGCGCAAAGTATCTTGCCAAATACGCCAACCGCCACGACGACCTCAACGCGATTGTCTACGACGGCGGCAAACAGCAGTTCCAAATGCCCGCCGCAGCGCAAAAGCACACCCAGCCCGCGCCCAAAGCCGACCGATTCCCGTTCGACGCCGACAAGGCAAAGGCTATGCGCGAAAACGTCAAATCAGAATCCTCCTCGCTCTTCTCCCGCCTGTTCGGCGGCGGCACATTGCCGTCGGAAATAGTTGCCGATGTTGACGGCGTAAAAATCAGGTTCGTCCTCGTTCCCGCGGGCAGCTACGTTATGGGCTCGAATTCGGGTTTCTTCGACGAAGGTCCCGCAACGCTCGCAAAGATTGAAAAGCCATTCTACATGAGCCAATTCGAGATAACGAACGCCCAGTTTGCAAAATTCGATCCCGCCCACAATTCGGGCTACCACGACAGGCAGTGGAAAGACCACGTCAACCGCGGCTACCCCGCAAACCTGCCCAACCAGCCCGTTGTGCGCGTCAACTGGAATCGCGCAAACGACTATTGCGCGTGGTTGTCGGAAAAGCTCGGCGTAAAGGTTTCGCTCCCCACCGAAAAGCAGTGGGAGTGGGCGGCGCGCGCGGGCACCGACGGCGACTTCTGGTTCGGCGACAAAAACACAAACTACGGCGCGTGCGAAAATTTGGCGGACTGCACAATCAAGAATTTTGCGGTCTACGGAATCGACCCGCAGCCGCTTGTTGACGAAAGCCCGCTGAATACCTATACGCCCTTCGATGCGTTCGCCAACGACGGACAGCTCGTAGGTTGCGATGTCGGTATGTTCAAACCCAACGCGTTCGGGCTTTACGATATGCTCGGCAACGTCTCCGAATGGACTGCCGACGACTTCACCGAAACGCTCGGGGGTAAAGTCGTAGCCGATGAAAAGACCGTCCGCGGCGGTTCGTGGCGCGACAGGGCGAAGCGTTCGCGCGTGACAATCAGGCGCGACTACCACCCGTGGCAGAAAGTCTACAACGTCGGCTTGCGCCTCGTAATCGACGACGCCGAAGCGGCGGCAAAGCTTATGCAAAAAGCCGAACCCCTCCCCGCACCCGCCGCGCGCGACATTACCCCGCCCGTCGATACCGTCCCGCACGACTAACCACTCCGCGCCCCATTTCCAAAAATAAAGAAAGGCAAAAAATGAAAAAAATATTAGTATCGGTTCTATGTGCAGTTGCCGCGCTCTCTCTCGGCGCGTGCTGCTCCACTTCACAAAACACGCAGACAACTTGCAACAAACAACAACAAAGATTGACAAAAGATATGTTTTACAAAAACGGTAAATTCGATGCCGAAGCCGCCAAACAGGCATACTTCGACATGATGCAAAAACTCGGCTATCCCATCAGCGAAAATCTCCGCGCCAACATGTGGGCTACCGACTTCAACTTGGGCGATTTCCCGAATGTCGGAATGGGCGGAATTTTCTGGGCGCACGAAAACAAGCACGGCGTCTTCGGCCACGAAATCATTTTGTTGCCCAACCAGATGCTTATAGAACACCGCCATGTTGCGGGGCTCGGACTTCCCGCCAAGAACGAATGCTGGCAGGCGCGCGCGGGCAAGACTTTCTGCTTCGGCGAAAATGGCGAAGATGCTTCGAAATATCCGTCGGTCAAAGTTCCCGAAAGCCAGAAGAATTTTGTAACGGTTAACAAGGTATCGTGTGCCGATTCCAAAAAAGGCAACGTTGTGTGGTTGAGCAGAATTGAGTCCAGCCACTATATGATTGCGGGGCCCGAGGGCGCGGTTGTTACGGAATACGGTTCATTCCACTCGAATGATAATAATCGCTATACCAATCCGAAAGTCGGCTTCTAAAAATAAAACGCGTGAAATTACGTTTTATACTGCGTTTCGCGAAACAATCGGCAGTGGGGCAGTAGGCTAACTACAGCCGCCACCGCCTCAATTTCGCAAAGCCTTGTCTAAAACGCAATTTGACGCGTTTTCAAGTGGCACAGCCCCTTGACCTCCGCCGCGTCGCGGCGGTTTGTGTTATTCGGCGCGGTTGAATACCGCGCCTTTTCTGTTTGTATCCGCATTGGCTTTGCCAATAGCTAATCATTCTAAGCCGAAACTTTAACGAAAAGACAAAGCGGAATTGGCTTTGCCAATCCGCGCCGCTTTAAGTTAAAAAGCGCGAGGCTTGAGGCAGAAAACAAGCGAAGCGCGTTTGAGATTTTTTGCGTAACAAAAAAGACCCCGAAGGGGCGCGATGGGGGTAGCCCACGCGTCAATTTGTATTTTGAAACTTTAATCAGAGAGTAAAGGCATATCGGCAAAGCCGATTGCCGCCTCTTTAGGAAATGTAAAAAATGCCCGAGAGCGTTTCTTTCGGCAGTTTTTATAATCAATGGAGATTGAACAGAATTCAATCTCCACTTCTTTTTTTAATAAAAACTGCCGCCGAAAGAAACGCGCCCTCGCGCTTTTTAGAGGAGACCGTAGCCGAGACGGGCGGATATCGCGTCGGCGTATTCCTTAATTTTTTTGCCGAGATCTTCGAGGTCTTCGTTTTTGATTCGTTCGCGCGGGCCGGTTATCCAGATTGCCGCTGCGGGATAGCCATGGGCGTCGAATACTGGCGCGCCTACGCAGTTTACGCCTTCGATTTCCTCACCTTTGTCGAAGGCGTAGCCTTTTTGTCTCACCGATTCGAGTTCGGCGAGGAAGGCTTTTTTGTCTTCAATGGTGTTGTCGTTGTAGCGTTGGAATTTGATTCTTTTGAGCTTGGCGTCGATTTCGTCCTTTGAGAGGAACGCCAACATAGCCTTTCCTGGGGCCGAGGCGTGGAAGCCGATTTTCATGCCGATTTCGCCCAAAAACTTGAAGGGTTGCGTTCCGGGGGCCTGCTCAATCATAACGCAGCCGTCGTCAAGCATTGTGCCGAGCATTGCGGTTTCGCCGATGGCGTCGCGCATGCGGCGGAGAATGTCCATGCTTTTTTCGACTATATTCGATTCCCCGAATGCCGCGTAGCCCAGAGCCGCCAGTTTTCTCGACATTCTGAACGTGCGCGAGTCCCTGTTTTTTACCACATATCCGCAGTCTTCGAGCGTGCAGAGTATTCTGAAAATGCTGCTTTTTGAGTAGCCAGCCATCTTTGAGATTTCGGGCAGAGTCAATCCGTCGGTATTTTTTGCCAGAAGCTCAAAAACTTCGAGTCCGCGTTTCAGATTCGGAACGTGGTAGCGTTCGTGTGATGTTTCCGTTTTCAATGCCATATTACCGTCGCATTGTTGGCATATAAAACAAAACAGTCAATATTTAAATTTTGTGTTCGGCGTGATGGAGACAAGGGGGGATAAAAAACTTGACAATATTCGGCGGAGTCGTTTCACTTTTAGGTGGTTAGTTATCCGACGTTTTGTAGCGTAGGGCTGGCTTTCTGCGAATATTTTTAACAAAAACCCAAAGGATAAAAATATGGACGAAAACAAACTGTTTCCCGAATTCGCGCCTCCCACTTATGAGCAGTGGTATGAACAGGCTGTAAAGTTGCTCAAGGGTGCTCCGTTCGACAAAAAGATGACCACGAAAACGCCCGAGGGAATCGTGCTTAAGCCGATTTACAACCGCGGCGATGTCGATTTCGAGCCATCGCTTCCCGGTTTCGGCGATTTCGTTCGCGGCACAAATGCGGAGGGCAACAAGGGATCGCCGTGGAAAATTTCGCAGGAATTGGCGGCTATAACGCCCGCAGAGTTTAATAAAAAAATCCTTTCGGCCCTGAATAGGGGACAGACATCGGTGGAAATAGTTTTGGACGAACCCTCCGCCAACGCGCTTGACGCCGACAAGGCTTCGCCCGAAAAAATCGGGTGCGGAGGCCTTTCAATCAGCTGCGCCGCCGACTTCGCCGAGGCCCTCAAGGGCGTCGCGTGCGATTGTGTAGACATAAATATCCATACGCAGTCGGCTGCCGCCGACATTTACGCGTGTCTGCTTGCCGCAACAAAAGGCATGAAAATTTCGGGCGGAATCTACTTCGATCCCATCGGCGTTTTGAGCGCCAAAGGCGAGCTTTGCAGATCGCTCGGGTGCGCGTTCGACGAAATGTTCGAAATGTCCGCCTTTGCCGCTGAAAACACGCCCGAGTTTGGCACGATTGGCGTCGATACAATGGCGTATTCGTCGGCGGGCGCGAGCGCGGTGGAGGAGCTTGGCGCGGCGTTTGCGACGGCGGTTGCGTATTTGCGCGCAATGCTTGAGCGCGGAATGGACATCGACAAAGTTGCCCCGCTTGTGCGTTTTAGGTTCGCGATAGGCTCGAATTTCTTTATGGAAATCGCCAAATTCCGCGCCGCCCGCACAATTTGGGCGCGTATAGTGGAGCAGTTCGGCGGCGGCGAACAGTCGCGCAAGATTCGCGTTAACGCCAGAACGGCGTTCTACAACAAAACGGTTTTCGACCCATATGTGAATATGTTAAGAACCACTACCGAGGCGTTCTCGGGCGTTGTGGGCGGCGTCGATTCAATGACGGTCGGCGCGTTCGACGAAATCGTGCGCACGCCCGACGAATTTTCCGAGCGCATTTCGCGCAACCAGCAGATTGTTCTTCAGGAGGAGTGCAATTTGACCGACGTAATCGACCCCGCGGGAGGTTCGTATTACGTCGAAGTTCTCACAAAGGAATTGGCGCAGAAAGCGTGGGAGTTTTTTGCCGAAATAGAATCGCGCGGCGGAATGGCCGATGCCGTGAAATCGGGCTTCGTTCGCGGAAAAATAGCGGCGACGGCGGCGGTGAAGAAAAAGCTTGTCGATACGCGGCGCAGCTCCGTTGTGGGCACGAACAACTACGCGAATATGTCGGAAGTCCCTCTCGAAAAAACGGAACGTTGCGGCAAGGTTGCGGCGGCGCGTGCGGCGCAGGTAAAGGCCTCGCGCAAAGACGTTGATGTCAGCTTCCGGAAGGGCGGTGGCTTCCTCAAGCTCGTGGAGGCGGCGGCTCAGGGCGCGGGCATTTCCGCGTTGGAGGCGGCCGTCTGCAAGTGCGGCGCGCGCGAAACGGCAGAACCTCTCGAAATCCGTCGCGCGGTGGAGCATTTTGAGTCGCTCAGACGCGCAAGTATGGATTTCAAAAAGAAGACGGGTTCTTCGCCGAAAATTTTCCTCGCCACAATGGGCCCGCTTATCCAGCACAAAATAAGGGCGGACTTCATCAGGGGCTTCTTCGAAGTCGGCGGCTTCGAAGTGGTTTATCCGAACGGCTTTGCCGATGCCGATTCCGCCGCCGAAGCGTTCGTCCAAAGCGGCTGCAAATACGCAGTTGTCTGTTCGACCGACGAAACCTACCCCGAACTTGTTCCCGCGGTATGCAAAGCGGTCAAATCCCTCAAGCCAGACGCGGTTGTCTACATGGCGGGCATTCCCGCGCCCGAGCTTGAGCCGACGTTCAAGGAGGCGGGTATGGACGGCGCAGTAAACATAAAAAGCAACAACTACGAAACTCTGAAGTCCGTTTTGACCGACTTGGGCGTTCTCTAAAACAGAAAGGAATTTGCAAATGAAAAATCCCGATTTCACGAAAATTGCGCTCGGAAACGTCGACTCCAAAGCGTCGTTGGGCGAATGGCAAAAGGCGGTGGAGAAAAAGACGGGCAAAAGTTTTGACGAACTTGTGTCGGAGACGATGGAGCAGATTCCCGTGCGGCCGCTCTATACAAAGGCGGACTACGAGGGAATGGAACACCTCGATTTCACTGCGGGCATTGCTCCCAATTTGCGCGGGCCCTACGCAACAATGTATGTGGTTCGTCCGTGGACGGTGCGCCAGTATGCGGGCTTTTCCACTGCAGAGGAGTCGAACGCGTTTTACAGGCGGAATTTGGCGGCGGGGCAGAAGGGGCTGTCCATTGCGTTCGACCTCGCAACCCACCGCGGCTACGACTCCGACCACCCGCGTGTTGTCGGCGATGTCGGCAAGGCGGGCGTCGCCGTAGACTCCATCTTGGATATGGAAGTGCTCTTCGACAAAATTCCGCTTTCGCAGGTTTCGGTCTCAATGACAATGAACGGCGCGGTGTTGCCGATTATGGCGTTTTACATTGTTGCGGGTTTGGAGCAGGGTGCAAAGCTCGAGCAGCTTGCGGGCACAATCCAGAACGATATTCTCAAGGAGTTTATGGTTCGCAACACCTACATCTACCCGCCGTCGCCTTCGATGAAAATTATCGGCGACATCTTCGCGTATACGTCGAAGAATATGCCCAAATTCAACAGTATTTCGATTTCCGGCTACCACATGCAGGAGGCGGGCGCAACCGCCGACTTGGAAATGGCATACACGCTCGCCGACGGGCTGGAATACCTCCGCGAGGGCGAAAAGGCGGGGCTTAAGGTCGACCAGTTTGCGCCGCGCCTTTCGTTCTTCTGGGCAATCGGCAAAAACTACTTTATGGAAGTGGCAAAAATGCGCGCGGCGAGAATGCTGTGGGCGAAAATCGTCAAAGGCTTCAACCCGCAAGACCCCAAAAGCTTGGCGTTGCGCACGCACTCGCAGACGTCGGGGTGGTCGCTTACAGAGCAGGATCCGTTCAACAACGTGGCGCGCACCTGCATAGAGGCTATGGGCGCGGCTTTGGGGCATACGCAGAGCCTCCACACAAACGCGCTCGACGAGGCTATCGCGCTTCCCACCGACTTCTCCGCGCGAATCGCCCGCAACACCCAGCTTTACCTGCAGGACGAAACGGGCATCTGCCGCGTAATCGACCCGTGGGCGGGTTCGTATTACGTCGAGAGCCTCACCGACGCGCTTGCGAAACGCGCGTGGGGGCACATTCAGGAGGTCGAAAAATACGGCGGCATGACCAAGGCAATAGAAGCGGGCGTTCCCAAACTCCGCATCGAAGAGGCTTCGGCGCGGCGTCAGGCGAGAATCGACGGCGGCATGGAGACGATTGTTGGCCTTACAAAATACAGGCTCGACAAGGAGCAGCCCCTCGACATTCTCGACATCGACAACTCCGCAGTTCGCGAGGCGCAAATCAAAAAGCTTGCCAAATTGCGCGAAAACCGCGATAACACAAAAGTCCGCCAGATTCTCGAGGAAATTACAAACTGCGCGGCGTCGGGCAAGGGCAACCTGCTTGAATTGAGCGTGGAAGCCGCAAAGGCGCGCGCAAGCTTGGGCGAAATATCGCTTGCGTGCGAAAGGGTTTTCGGACGCTACAAGGCTGTAATCCGCTCAATTAGCGGCGTGTATGAAAAGGAACTCGTCAAGGACAAATCGAATATGGAAGTGGTAAACGAAATCGCCGATTTAATCAAAAAATTCGAGGCGCGCGAGGGGCGCAAGCCGCGTATTCTTGTGGCGAAAATGGGTCAGGACGGACACGACCGCGGCGCGAAAGTCGTCGCGACGGGTTATGCCGACTTGGGCTTCGACGTCGATGTCGGGCCGCTTTTCCAGACTCCCGAGGAAACCGCAAAGATGGCCGTGGAAAACGACGTTCACATAATCGGGATGAGCTCGTTGGCGGCTGGGCACAAAACGCTGTTGCCGCAGTTGGTGGAAGAGCTTAAAAAGCTCGGACGCGAGGACATTATGGTTGTTGTGGGCGGAGTCATTCCCGCTCAGGACTACAAATTCCTGCTCGACCACGGCGCAAGCGCGATTTTCGGCCCCGGAACAAAGGTTGCGGATTCGGCGAAGAAGATGCTCGAACTTCTTAACGCGTAGAGAACGCGTTAAGAACGCGTGAAACGCAGCTTTATGCTGCGTTTCACTGTTTATTGTTGCTTGGTCACGTAGGCTAACTACGCTCCCATCGCAACAAAAACGTGAAG
>JAEXGH010000029.1 GCA_023450935.1 Verrucomicrobiota bacterium
TTCTACAAGTTCGCCGAAGAGCTTATTGCGGGCGTCAACGCCAATTTGGGCGAGATAGACGCTCTCGTTTCGAAATTCGCCACGAACTGGAGCATCGACAGAATCGCGAAAGTCGATTTGTCAATCCTGCGCCTTGCGATTTTCGAACTGCTCAAGCGCGACGACATTCCCCCGATTGTGTCGATAAACGAGGCAATCGACTTGGCGAAAACATTTTCCTCGGCGGAGTCGAAACGCTTTATCAACGGTATTCTCGACAGCGTAAAATCGACGCTCAACCGCCCGCTTAGAACCTCAAACAAGTAATGTTTTCGGTATTCAAAAAGTTCAGCGAGGGATTGAAACGAACCGCCGCGGGCGCGCTCGGCGGCATTGCCGCGCTGTTTTCGAAAAAAATCGACGAGGCCGACATCGACACCATCGAACAGACCCTATATTCCGCCGATTTCGGCTACGAAACTACGGAGCAGATAGTGTCGGCAATTCGCGCCGAATACCGCAAAAACAGGGAGCTGCATGGCAAGGAGGCGGCGGAGATAGGCGCGGCGGTGCTCGAGAAAATCCTCGACGGTTCAGAGGGCAAGCTGGTGCAAAACGCCGACGCGCAAAGCCCGTCGGTGGTCTGCCTTGTAGGCGTAAACGGAGCGGGCAAGACGACGACCGCCGCGAAGTTGGCGCATTTTCTCGACTCCGACGGCGGCGTTGTTCTGGGCGCGTGCGATACTTTCCGCGCCGCCGCCAACGAGCAGATAAGGGAGTGGGCAAACCGCCTGAACGTGCGTTTGGTTGAAAGCGCGCATGGCGCGGACAGCGCGGCGACCGCTTGGGACGCTTGGCAGTCGGCGAAGGCGCGCGGGGCGAAGTGGCTTGTGCTCGACACTGCGGGGCGTCTGCACACAAAGGAAAATCTGATGAACGAGCTTTCGAAAATCGCCCGCGTGCTCGGGAAAAACGACGCGTCCGCGCCGCAAAATTCGCTGATTGTCCTCGACGGCAGTCTGGGTTCGAACAGTATCGAACAGGCATTGGCGTTCGACAAAGTTTTCCCGCTAACGGGCGCGATAATCACGAAGCTCGACGGCACTTCGAAGGGAGGCGCCATAGCGGGCATTTACCGCAAGCTCAAGCTCCCCATTTTGTATGTGGGTTTCGGCGAAAAACCCGAAGATTTGCGCGAATTCAACGTGAAGGCTTATGTGCGCGGCGTGTTTGGATTGGAGGAATGAAATGACTGATTTAACCGTAAACTTGGCGGACAGAAGCTACGATATTTCCATAGGCTCGGGGGCGTTTGAATTGCTCGCGCCGGAGCTTGCAAAACGCAAGTCGAAGTGCGTGTGCGTGGCGGACAAGTCGGTGCTCAAATACCACGCGGCAAAGGCGCAGAAACTCGCCGGTGCGGCGGAGATAATCCCCGTGGCGGGCGGAGAAGCTTCAAAGAGCTTCGGAATGCTCGAAAAACTTTGCTCGGCTTTCGCGCAGATGAAACTCGACCGAAAAAGCGCGGTTGTGGCTCTCGGCGGAGGCGTAGTGGGCGATTTGGCGGGCTTTGCGGCTTCGGCGTATATGCGCGGCGTCGATTTTTACCAAGTGCCTACAACGCTGCTTGCAATGGTGGATTCCTCCGTGGGCGGCAAAACGGGCATAAACATTGCCGAGGGGAAAAACCTTGTGGGTGCGTTTCACCAGCCGCGCGGTGTGTTCGCCGACACCGACTTTTTGGCGTCGCTGCCCGAGCGCGAGTTTGCCGCGGGCATGGCGGAGGTAGTCAAATGCGGAATACTCGGAGACGCGCAGCTGTTCGACGCCCTCGCGGACGAATCAACCGACATCGGGGCATATCTTAACGAGGCAATCCGCCGTTCGTGTTCGCTCAAGGCGGCTGTCGTGGCTTCCGACGAGCGCGAAACGGCGTCGAGCGGCGGCAGGGCTTTGCTGAATTTGGGGCACACTTTCGGGCACGCGGTCGAAAAGACGGCGGGCTACGGCAGGTATCTGCACGGCGAGGCGGTCGCAATCGGAACGGTTATGGCGTGCGAACTTTCCAAACGGCTCGGGCTTTCCGACGAGCGCGGGAAAGTGGAAAAGGTTTTGACGCGGTTGGGGTTGCCCGTTTCGGTAAACTACAAAGTTTCAGTGGCCGACTTCATGGAGGCAATAGCGCACGACAAAAAGAACGCGGGCGGCGAGTTGAAGTTCGTGCTTGTGGAAAAAATCGGATCGGCAATAACGCGCATAGTGCCGCGCGCGGAGGTCGAAAAGGTCGTCGCCGACTTTCTCGGGTAATATGTTCGAGAACTGCACAGACGCGCATTGCCACATAGGCGGCGTTCACGCGCCGTTTGAAGCCGCCGTCTGCGCAATAAACGCCGCCCAGTGGCGCGAACTTCAAAACGCGGAAAATCCGAAAATCAAAAAGGTGTTCGGGTTTTTTCTGGGCGAGGCAATCGACGTTTCAGAGGTAAAAATGCAGGCGGATATCGAGTCGCTTTCCGGTTTTCTCGGCGGCGCGGCGGCGGTCGGGGAGTTCGGGCTCGACAAGCGTTTTAGCGAGGTTTTGCCGTTCTACAAGCAGGAGGTAATCTTCGACGCCCACATAGAATTGGCGTCGCGTTTTGCGCTTCCGTGCGTGCTGCACTGCGTGGGCGCGTGGGGGTTCTTGCTCAAAAAAGTCCGCGCGGCAAAACGTCGCAACGGCGCGCTGCGCTTTCTTCTGCATTCCGCAAGCTGTTCGCCCGATTTGGCGCGCGAGTTCCAGAAATTGGGTTGCTATTTCTCGTTTTCGCCGCGGCAGTTGGCGTCGAAAAACGGCGCGGCGCTGGCTCGTTCGGCGGGCGCGGAGCGCATTATGCTTGAAAGCGACGACATTCCGGACGCCGAAACGTATGCCCGCGCCCTGCGCAAAATTGCCGAATTGCGGAACATGCGCGAAGCCGAGCTGTCGGATATGGTGTATTCAAATTTCCACGCCTTTTATTCCGAAAAATGATCGACAGAACCGAAATTCTCTACGGAGGCGCATGTTGCAAAAAGTTGCGCAACGCGCGCGTCGTGCTGTGCGGCGCGGGCGCGGTGGGTTCTTTCGCCGCCGAGGCTCTCGCGAGGCTCGGCGTCGGATACTTCGAGATTTTCGACTTCGACTGTTTCGAAAAATCGAACGTCAACCGCCAGTTGTGCGCGCTTGAATCGACTGTCGGCAGGCGCAAAGTGGAAGTTCAAAAAGGGCGCATTTTGGATATAAACCCCGCCGCGCAAGTCGTCGTGCACGACACTCTCATTGACGCGTCGGTTGCGGCGGAAATCGCCGCGCAGAGCCCTTCGGTGGTTGTAGATGCCATTGACGACATCGCAGCGAAAGTCGCCCTCGCGCGCTCGTGCGCCGAAAGCGACGTGCCTCTCGTTTCCAGTATGGGAGCGGCGCGGCGCAAAAATCCGCTCGAGGTAAAAACCGCCGACGTTTTCAAAACCTACGGGTGCCCGTTCGCGGCGTCAATCAGAAAGCGGCTGAGGGCCGAGGGTGTCAGGCGCGGGTATATGTGCGTGTTTTCGCCCGAACGCGTGGAGGAGTCAACCCACGTTTCGGCGTCGGTTGCAGGGCGTAAAAAAGTAATTGGCAGCTCCGTGATTGTTACGGGCGTGTTTGGGCTGAATCTCGCGAATTTGGCTTTGGAGGAAATTATTAAAAACGTATAAATTATGTCTATTTACGATAGGGATTATATGCGCTCTGCGCGTCCGAAAACGGCGAACGAACTTGCGGGGGATTTCTTCAGGCGGTTTCCCGCCACGGCGTGGTTGATTGCCGCGAATCTGGCGGTGTTTATCCTCAGCGCAGTAGCCCCCGCGATTGTGGGCGTGCTGGAGCTTTCGCCGCGCAATCTGTCGGCGGGAATGTTTTGGACGCCCATAACATACGCGTTTTTGCACGGCGGACTTTTCCACATAATGTGCAACATGCTCGGTCTTTATTTTATGGGGCGTGCTGTCGAAAAATGGATAGGCGCGGCGCGGTATTTGGTGTTGTTTTTTTCGGGCGCGGTTGCGGGCGGGCTTTTGTGGACGGCGTTGTTTTGGAACGACCCCGCCAACCTCGTGGGAGCGTCGGCGGGCGTGGTTGCGGTGTTCGCATGCTTTTGCGCGCTGCACCCTCCCGTGCCGATTACCTTTTTGATTTTCTTCATTTTGCCGATAAGCATAAAACCCATCACCATGTTAAAAGTCGCCGCAGTTTTCGAGACAGTCGGGTTGGCGTCGTCGCTTTTCGGCGGCGGCACGGAGGTCGCGTATGCGGCGCATTTGGGCGGGCTTGCCGTCGGCGCTCTCTGGGGCTTTTCGCTTAGGGGTGGATTCGCGCCGGCGGGATTTAAAAACGGGCGGATTGCAAAATTTTTCGAAAGGCGCAAGAGGGGAAAGTCGGCTTCTGAATACAAATTTACCGTCAACATATCCTCCGACGTGCGTCCGGAACTCGACAGGATTTTGGACAAAATTTCGCGTTCGGGCTTTTCTTCGCTCACCGAACAGGAGCGCGAATTTTTGCGGCGCTCGCGCGGCGAATAAACGGACTTTAAAACTTGGAAAAATCTCAACATCAGTTTATCAAGAGTGAAATGAAATTTATAAAATACATACTTTTTGCGGCGGCCGCCGCGTTCGCGCCCTTTGCGGCACAGGCGCAGCAGGCTATAACTTCCGCCAACAAAATTCCGCTGCAGACATCGCCGAAAATGCGCAACGAAACGCGCGCGGTCGTTATGTGCATGGAGAACGGGCACTACTCAAAAATGTCCCTTGCGGAGCTCGACATGCGCGAGTTCGTGCGCGAATACATGCAGAATATCGACATTTTCAAGATGTTTTTCACCACTGCCGACGTCCAGCACTTTCAGGATTTCTTCGCGCAGTCCGCCGACATAATGCTGCATCAGGGCACGCTTCTGCCCGCGTTTTCAATCTACGACAAATTCGTTTCGCGCGCGGAGTCGCGTTTGGCGTGGATTAAAAACAGAATCAAACAGCCCTTCGACCTCGACCAAAAAAACGCCACCTTCCGCTACGACAGAAGCAAGGAGAACTGGCCCGTGTCCGACGCCGAAGCCGACGTTCTATGGGACAAACGCCTGACGCTCGACATCATCGGCGAAATGCTTTCCTACGACGAACCGCAGACGCCGAACAAGGGCAGAAAGGCGAAGCGCAGGGCGGCCGCGCTTTCCGACGCCGATAAAAAGGACGCGCCCAAAACATACGACGAAAAATTCGCAAAGGCAAAGGAGGAAGTTCTCAAACGCTACGAACGCTTCATCGACAACTACGTCAAGTTCGACACAATAGAGATTGAGGAGCTATACCTCAACGCCCTTACGGAAATGTATGACCCGCATTCGTCGTTCCTCTCCGAATACGCGCTTGAGGAGTTCGACATAGCAATCAGAAATTCGCTTGTGGGCATAGGGGCAACCCTTCAGGAAAAAGACGGTTATTGCAGCATTGTAGAGCTTCTTCCGGGGGGGCCCGCTCAGGAAAGCAAACTTTTGGAGGCCGGCGATAAAATCCTTTCCGTAGGGCAGGGCGATTCGGGCGAAATGGTGGACGTTATCGGAATGCGCCTCAGAAAAATAGTCCGCCAAATACGCGGCAAGGAGAACACGAAAGTCCGCCTGCTTATCCAGCCCGCGTCAAATCCGAGCGCGCGCAAGACAATTACGCTTGTTCGCAAGGAAATCCAACTTACCACAAAACTCGCAAAGGCGAACGTCTATACAGTTCCTATGGGCGACAAAACCGTTCCCGTAGGCGTAGTAGACCTGCCCGCATTCTACGGCGAAGGCCCGTCGGACGGGGGCGCAAAGGGCTTCAGCACTACGAAAAACGTGGAGGAGCTGCTTGTAAAACTGAAGTCATACAACGTTCGGGGAATAATTCTCGACCTGCGCCGCAACGGCGGCGGCTTCCTCAACGAGGCAATCGATTTGGCGGGACTGTTCATTCAGACGGGCTCGGTTGTTCAGGTTCGCAACGCCGCCGACAGGGTGAACGTGCTAAACGACGAAAACCCGAAAGTCGTCTGGGACGGGCCGCTTATGATTCTCGTAAGCCGTCTTTCTGCTTCGGCTTCCGAGATTGTCGCGGGCGCGCTCCAAGACCACCGCCGCGCGCTCGTCGTCGGCGACGCGCATACGCACGGCAAAGGGACAGTCCAAACCGTCTGCCCTCTTTCGCGTTTCGATCCCGAACAGAAAAGCGCGGTAAAATTTACAATACAAAAATGGTATGCGCCCAGCGGAAATTCAATCCAGCTCAAGGGCGTTACGCCCGACATAGTGCTTCCGTCGATTTTCGACAATATGGAGTTCGGCGAACAATACAAAGACAACGCGCTCAGGTGGGACAGCATTGTGTCGGCAAACCCCGACAACTACGCGCTTGGTGTTGCGGGCAACAAGGTTGACGCGCTCATTGCAAAACTCAACGAACAGTCGCTTCAACGCCAACAAAATCTGCCCGAGTTCAAGTTTCTGAAAGAGCGTATTGATTGGCTTAAAAAGAGCAAAGACAAGAAGGATTTTTCGCTTAATTACGCCGAGCGCAAAGCGGAGCTGAAAAAGGCGGACGAATTTATCGATTCCGTGGAAAAACGCGAGGAGGAGTTCGCAAAACTCAATTACAAAAAGGAGGAAATTCTTCTGGACGCCGCCAAAAAAACTGAGGCCGAAAAGAAAGCACTGGCGCGCTCTAAAGCCGACAGGAAAAAAGACACTCCGGAAAACGGCTCGGTCGAAGACGATTTGCTTGACGACGACGAAGAGGAGGTTTTTGACATTCAGCTGCGAGAGGCTTTGCGTATAATGGCCGACTACATCGCGCTTTGCTCGGAATACAAGAGACTTTAGTTTTGCGTTTCCGCACGCGGCGGAGTAGTTTTGAAAGACGGTTTTAAAACGGGAAGGAGAAAGGAAAATGCTAAGGTGGATTTTATTGGTATGGATTCTTGTTTTGTGCGTTCTGTGCCCGTTTGTGGGGGTTCCCGCACTGGTGGTGTTCATAGTCATTGACTTTTTCCAGACCGTGATAAAGTGGGGGAAGAAAATTTTTAAATAGAACCCGACAATTAAAAAGGCGCGCAGGGCAATATCCTGCGCGCCTTTTGGTTTTTCAATAAAGTAAAATTTTAATATCAGACAAAGCGGAATTGGCAAAGCCAATCCCGCGCCCCTTCCGAAAATATAAAAGACTTCAACTACGGACAAAGCGGAATTGGCAAAGCCAATCCGCGCCCCTTTAGGACATATAAAATTTCTGGGCGCGGCTGAGAGCCATAACCGGGAAATATATCCTATACCAGTTGTAGTTGAGCATAAATCCGCGTGCAAGCTCCTTGCCTTGGGGGAGGGGTGCGCCCGCGCGGAGATCGACTTTCGCGCCGAGCCCGTATCCCGGAAAACCAGTTCCCGTGTAGTAGGGCTCGTCCCAAGAACCGTCCTCTTTGTTCGATGAGGTGAGGAAGTCGCAGGCGCGCTTTATGTTCGGCTCATAGTTTCTGTCCTTTGCGGCTACAAAAGCCATAAGCGCCCATGCCGTTTGCGTTGCCGTGGAGGGAATGCCGCAACCCGAGTATTTCGGCTCCATGTAGGAGGCGACGCTCTCGCCCCAGCCGCCGTCTGCCTGCTGTTTTGAAGCCAGCCATTCGAGGGCTTTTTTCGCCTGCGGAGTGGACCCTTCGCCGATTGCAGCGAGTGCGGGAATAACCGCGCCAGTGCCGTATATGTAGTTTACGCCCCAGCGGCCGAACCAAGAGCCGTCGTCTTCCTGTTCGGAGTAGATAAATTCGAGGGCCTTTGCAATGGCGGGGTGGTTTTTGGAGAAGCCGCACATTGCCAACGCCTCCACTATGTGGGCGGTGACGTCAACGCTTGGCGGATCGAGAACTTCGCCGAAATCGCAGAATGGGATTTTCGTTACGATTTTGCGCGTGTTGTTTTTGTCGAAGGCCGCCCAGCCGCCGTTGTCGGACTGCATCGCCAGAACCCAGTTGACTGTTCTGCGGATTGCCGAGTCTATTCTGCGTGCGCGCAGGTTTTCTCGGGGGATTAGCTTCTGGATTTTCTTGAGGGTAATCAGCGCGATTGCGGCGTCGTCGATATCGGGGTAGAAGTTGTTTGCGCGCTGGAACGCCCAGCCGCCGGGTTCGACGTTTTTGCCGACTTTTATCGACCAGTCGCCGTGGTGGCGGTTTTCCTTTTCCAGAACGTAGTCGAGTGCCTTGACAAGTTCGGGGCAGGAGCCGGGGGTTTCGCCCGCGTCAATGAGGGCTGTCATTGTAAGGAACGTGTCCCAAATGGGGCTTTCGCTTGCCTGAAGCATTGTGCCTTCGCCCCTGTCAACACGCCAGTGCAGGTTGAACGCGTCGATTGCTCGCGATACGTTTATTTGGTCGATCGCAAAACCCTCGACATACATCGCAATAATGCCGTAAATCCACGGGGGCTGGATTCCGCCCCACGCGCCGTCTTCGTCTTGGTGCTCCAAAATCCACTGAAGCACAAGCTTTATTGCGTATTCCCTGAAGGGTTTTACGGGGAAGCGGTTGTAGGCGTGCAGCGCGTGGTCGAGCTTCAGGAAAACGTTTTCCATGCTGAAGATTTTCTTGTTCTTGCGCGGCAGTCTGAAGTCGGCCTTATCTCTGCCTTCGGGAAAGAGCTCGTCAATCTGCAAATGCGGGGGAAGCTCCTTTATGGGGCGGCGCACGGTGAGGATTGAAATGGGCATCATTGTTGTGCGCGCCCAGCAGGCGAAGTCGTAGATATTGAACGGGCACCATTTCGGAAGGAAGAAAATTTCGGGTGGCAAAACGGGGGTGTGCGCCCACGGCCACTGCCCGAAAAGCGCGAGCCAGTATTTTGTAAATACCCTTATCTTGTCAATCCAGTTGTTGTCCAGAAGCCATTTGCGCGCCTTCGACATAATCGGATTGTCGGGGTCGAAGCCCTGAAGGCGCAGGGCGAAGTAGCATTCTAGCGTGGTGTTGATGTCGCCCTGTTCCGCGCCGTAGTAGATGTCCCAAGAGCCGTCTTCGCGCTGGCGGTCGAGAATGTAGCGGACGACGCGCTCCCTTTTATGGTCGTCGAAGTCTATGAAATACATCGCCATAAGCCACTGTGCCTCCATGCAGCAGTTGGTGTCGAGCGGCGCGTTCCAGTATCCCTCGGGGAACTGGCGGTCGATGAGGTATTTCGACGCAGCCTTGATTGTTTCGGCAATCGATTTTTTTGGGGTCGCTGTTTCTACGCTTTCAAATTTGTTAAACATAGCGGGATTTTTGTAGATTGAAAATGTAAGTCAACAAAATAAAGAGCGCCGCGGAAGACGCACGCTGCGTTTACAGGTCGAGCGTTTCGGAGGGGTTTGCAATTATGACATTCGTTTTGGGAAGCCTGTCCAAAACCTCATACATAAACCACTCGCGCGACTGTTCGCTGCCGTGGGTCAGCACCACGCAGCGGGGATCTTTGCGCAGAATGTATTCAAGAATCTGTTCCCTGTCGGCGTGCGAGGACAGGTCGAAGCGGTCGAATTTGCAGTTGAGCGCGCCCACAAAGAAGAGGTCGCGGAAGGCGAAGTCTCCGCCCGAAGGCGTGTTGCAAAGCCTGCCGGCGGGCGTTTCGGGGTCGCAGTAGCCGACGAGGAATATGGCGTTGGAGCTGTCGTTTATCACTCCGGAGGCGGCTATGTAGGCGGGCGTGTTTTCAATCATCATTCCGCTGCCGAGAATGTATATGCCCTTTTCGTCGAAATCCCTTCCCGCTTCGAGCCGCCCCCTGAGCACCTTCGTCCCCTCGAGCGCGTTTTTGCCGAAGCGCACATACGCCGAATTTTTCGAAAGCTTGACCAGATGCTCGGCGATGTCCACGCCCAGACCGCCGATGAAAACGGGAGTGTCCTGCGGAATGGTTTTTTCGGCCTTCGCCCGCGCTATTATAAGCAGTATCTCCTGCATTCTGCCGAGCGCGAACGCGGGCACAAGCACGTTGCCGCCGTCGCGCACCACCCTTGCAACCGACGCCACAAAACGGTCGCGTTCGGAGTCGTAGCTCGTATCCGCGCTCTTTTCGCGCATGCCGCGCGTTGTCTCAACCACGAGCACGTCCACTTTTTCGTCGGTTTGCTTCGCGCCTTTGAGCAGGGCGGTATCGTGGAACGATATGTCGCCAGAAAAAAGGTATTTTTTGTTTCTGTTTTCGAACATCACCGACGCCGCTCCCGGAATGTGCCCCGCGGGAACAAACGTGATTTTTACCTTCCCGTTGGCCGCCTCGAAAACGCGCTCCCTGTTGAACGCCATCGGCGTCATTTGCTCGACGATTGTGTCAAGCTCCGAGTTTTCGTAGAGAGGATACTCCTTTATGTTGTGCTCTTCGCGCTGTTTTGCCATAACGCTGCGCGAGTTTCTGAGCATTTTGAACATCAATTCGCGCGATTCGTCGGCTACAAGCACGCGTGCCGAATGCTGGCGGCGCAGAAGCACGGGCAGCGCGCCGCAGTGGTCGAGGTGCGCGTGCGTGATTGCGATGAAGTCGAGCGATTCGTCGAGGATTTTCGACAAGTCTGGCAGGGCGCAAAGCCCCATTTTTGTCGGGTGCATTCCGCAGTCCACGAGGGCTTTGAAGCCGCCGAACTCCACCAAGTGCGCACTCGAGCCCACGTCTATGTCTCTGTTTAGGTCTGTGTATAGCATATCTGCAATTTCCGCCGCCCGGCGTGTCAGCAGAAAATCGGAGCGGCGGTATTTCGAATTCTATTATCCAAATTATCGCAAATATGCGCCGAATCTCAACCATAAAATGCGTTTGTGTTTTTGCAGGTTTTTTCGGCATTTTTATCGGTTTCCGACCGCGCCGTTTTTTGTCCGATTTTCAGGATAAAATGCTTGAACTAAGAATTACCCTCCGTAGGATTTTCCGATATTAAATTCGAACGGTATTTTCTATGGATTACAAATCTGCTCTGGGAATAAACTCCGAAACGGGCGCAAACGAGGTTGTTGGCAACGCTCTTTTCGAGTATGTGAATATGCGTCTGGACGCCATCGGCGAGCCCATTTTCGGCAGGGCGGACGACTACCCCCTGCTCAAAATGGCGCAGCCGCTGCTGGAAAACTACAGGGATTTCGTTTCAGTCGCCGCCGGCGAATACTGCGCCGCCGACCGCCGCGTGATGTCGTTTTTGCGCTCGTTCCTCAAAGATGTGCTTTCGCCGCACGAAGAGCCCGCGCCGCTGCCCAAGCGCACGCTGGTGCTCGACCGCTTCGGGACTGCGCGCATTCTTTCCATGCCGCCCGACAGGGATTCATACAAAAATGAATACGTCGAAAGCTTCCGCGTCCGTCAGGGCATCTTGAACAACCCCAAAAACGACAGGCGCACAACAGCGGGCGTTTTCCACATAGCCGAGGGCGGACTGCCCGTTCCCGACGACAAGAAAGCCGTTCCGAAGGCCGTTTTCAAAAACCTCTGGAGGCACGCTTTCGAGGCGCCCGAGAGCCTGATGGAGCTGCCGTTTACATCCACGCAGGACAGAAAGGCGTCGCGCTGGGTTTCGCTTTTCGTCCGTCCCATTGTCTGCCCCGAAATCCCGAATGTCGGCGGGTGCAAGCGCATGGAGATACGTTTCTTTGTCCCCGGGGGGCTTGTCTGCAATCTCGATTTTGTCGAAAGCATTTTCGGCAACGCGGGCAATCCGTTTCTTTCGAAAAACAACACCGACGAAGCCTCCGATTCTTGGACGGGGCAGACGGGCTGCATAGTCCTTGCGCCGCACCTTACCAAACTTACGAAGAAGTCGCTCGGGCTTCCGAACGTCGCCGACGCCACCGAACGCCAGAAGCGCGACGGAATGTGCTGGGAAGACCCCTCCGAACTCTACAACAACGGCAAGCCCTTCAAAATCACCGCTCGCGACTCTTCGGGTGTGATTGTCACAATCATCGCCGACAACTATTTCGGCTACTCCAAAAAGGAGATTAAAACCCAGATAAGCTTTGCCGCCAACCTCTACGGTCAGTGCGAAGAGGAACACAGCGGCGGCGCGCTCGCGTTCAGCAGCCGCGATATGGGCGAGGAATTCGCCGCCGACTGGTTCATTCAGGACTGTTCGATGACCTTCGCCGACACCGTTTCGCTTTTGGGAGACACGATTGAAGTTTTCCCCGAAGGCTGGGCGCGCGACAGGCGTTTTGCGAACGTAATCTACGTTGACGAACACGCAAAATTCTCAATTAAAACCCAGAGTATCACTTGGAGCAAGAACGGAGCGGAGCAGTCGATAAAGCTTCTGCCTTCGAAAATCTACATACTGCCCTCGGGCGCGAAGGTGGAGATGAGGCGTCCGCACGAAAACCGCCGCTGGCGTTTGGTGGGCATTCTCTCGGAGGGCGTTTATTGCCACAAGCCCGCAACCGTTTCGGGCGGCGGCAAAAGCGAAATTTCCAAGGACATTTCCGACGCCATAATCCACGGCCCCTCCATTGTAGCCGACTTCAAAAAGGACATTCTGACCGTCGCGGAAATCATCAACAAAAACTACGGCAACCGCAATAAGGACCAGTCGCAAAACAAGGGCGAAAACAGCCGCCCGATACTGTCGCCGCGCAGGACGATGGGCTCGGTTGTGAAGCTGCTTACGCCGTCGGAGGACTTCACCGACGAATACAACGCATGGCTTGAGTCGATTCCCTTCTACATCAGGGAATTCGTGCTCACCGTAAAACGCCACTACCGCCCCGAATGGGGCGACAACTGGATGGACAAGTTCTCGGTTGACTCCATAAACGGGACAGACGGCAACACGCTTAAATACAAGAACGCCGACGTGCTTACTTCGTATCTGCGCATAGGCTTTACCGAAGACGGCTCTTGGCGCACGTTCAGCCTGCGCAAGGACTTCGCCCCCTGCGTGAAGCTGCAAATGGAGGACGACATCACAAGCTCCGTGGTAGTGCCCAAGTCGGCGGTGGAGTATCTGCCGCAGAATCTGAGCAACGCGGGCGAATCGGTCAAGTTTACCGAAAATTGCGAATACCGCCTCTTCCAGCGTCCCGACGAAGCCGTAGTCCGCGGCTACGACAAACGCGCCGAAGCGGATATGTCGGGCAGGGACATGTTCCTTTCCAACTACGAGCCGCTCGACAGAACTCAGGTTCGCGAAATGAGCGAGGACATTCTGCGCTTCGACAAATTCACCCCGCCGATGAAAAACAACCTGCTCGGCTTCCTTTCGGAGTCGAAGCCCGAATACGTCGTAAGCTCCGCCAATCCGCGTTTGATAAAATCCGTTCCCAGCAAAAACGTCCGCTATCTGCAAAACCGCGACGATATGGTAAACAGGGAAAAATACTACGTTGCGGAGGTCGGCTCGCGCTTGGCGCGCAGAATCCCGATAGGGAAGTCGGTTCCGCACCCCGTTTCGGCGGTTATTTCGGGGCGCAGAAACAATCCCGCTTCGGAGGGCATAAGGGCGTTGGCGGTTCACGGCCCCTTGCACTATTTGGAATTGCCCGAATTGTTTATGGAATACATTGCGTCGATGACGGGCAAGTCGCCTTCGACAGTCGGGGCAGGGCTTGAGGGCGCGCTCACGAAGGGTCCGTTCAACGCGCTTTGCCCGATAACCGACCTCAACAACGCGCTTGTTTCTTTTGCGCTCACAGGCTACGACGGATGGCTGAGCAGCGCGGGGTATATCGGCGCGAAATACAGGGTTGACCACGACATCAGCCTGCTTATTCCCGAAATCTGGGCGCGTATGCGCCCGTCGGAGCGCAACGCCGCAAACCTCATCAAAAAGGGAATGCTGGAGCGTTGCAATGACATGGAATACAACGGCAAAAAGGTGTTGTCGTCGCGCTTGGGCTGGAGAATAAACGAGGAGTTTGTAATCAATTTCTTCGGCAGGGTGTTCTCGAACCCCGCGTCGATTTTCACTGCCGATATGCTCCGTCCCGAATTGCAGGGCATGGACGTGTTCGCCGAGGGCATGGACAATATGGTGGGCGCTCACAGGCGCGCCGCCGAAATGTATTTCAACGACGGTTCTATCGAGGGCGCGTGCCCGCCTTTGAAAGCCCTGTTGCACATTATGCGCGACGGCTCGTTCGAGGGCAAAACGCTTGATTCGCCCGAAATACGCGATATGTTCACTTTCGAAAATATCAGAACATCCGAATGGTATGCCGAACGCCTTATCGCCCGCCAGCAAATCGAGGTAAACGAACTCCAGCGCAAGCTTTACTCCACGCCCGAAAACCAGCAAAAGCGCGTGGCGGAATTGAAGGCGCAGTTGAAGCTCAAAAAGGGAATCGGATATTTGAAATCGCTTGCGGGCACGCTCGGCGCAGACCCGTATATCGCGATGTAGCTTTCGCGCCGCAGCCTTTCGGGGCGCGGTGGCCGCGGGCATTTTAAACAACACAACACAAAAGGATACACAAATATGATGAAGATAAAAACCGCTTTGATGTTTTTGGTGTCGGCGGCTTCGGCGTTCGCAATCCGGACCGCCGAAATCAGGACAACAAAACTCGACAAGACAGAGGAGGTAAAAACGGTTCAACTCAACGAAGTCGAAAAGGACGTTTGGAGACTGCGCATTCCCGTCAACGAAATTTCGCGCGACACCAAGTCAATCGTCGTCGTCAACGACTGGGCGAAGGCGGCAAAGGGCGAAGACGGCTTCTTCCTCACCCCCAACGGCGGCTACGGCACCTTCCGCATCGACGACGGCAAAGAGGTTGAAACGCACCCGCATTTGCGCATGTTTGCAATGAAAAACCCGCGCGGCGCGTTCCTTGCAATCGTCAAGGGCTTGAAGTTCGAATACACGCTCATTGCCGAGGCAAAAAAGGGCAAGTATGAAATCTACCCGCGCTTCAACATCGATAAAATCGACTTCGACCCCTACGAAGACATAGTTATCGACTTCTACAAGCTCGATTCCGACAAGGCAAACTACTCCGCAATAGCGGGAATTTACCGCGACTTCCTCATTAAGGATTCGAAACTTGTTCCGCTTGCCGAACGCGTAAAGGGCAATCCCACGCTGCAGAACACGGCAAACACCATGTATGCGCGCATAAAATTCGCCCGCTGCGACCGCCGCAAAGCCCCGCCGAACGCTTGGAAAAAAGCGGGCTACAAGCCCGAAATGATTGTCGACCACACTTTCGACGACGCCAAGCGCATAATGAAAAATTTCAAGGACTTGGGTATGGACGACATCGAAGTATGCTTTGTCGGCTGGCACAAGGGAGGGCACGATGGGCCGTTCCCGGACTTGTTCCCCGTCCCCGAGGAAATCGGCGGAGAAGCCAAAATGCGCGAGGCCGTAGCATACGGCAAAAGCCTCGGCTACAGAATGACCGTCCACACGAACCACCACAACTACTACTCCAACGCCGCGCGTTTCGACGAGAAAAACGTCAACAAAAATAAGGACGGCACTTGGCGCGTATATACATATTGGCCGGGCGGCAAGGCGTATCATTCCTGCTTCCTCACGGTGCTCAACAGGTATTTGAACGAAGACATAGCGCGCCTTAAAGACATCGGCATAAACGGCACATACCATGTCGATGTGACGTCGATTAGAATTCCATCGCCGTGTTGCAACCCGCTACACCCCCTCACGCGTCAGGCAATGGTGGACGTGGAAAATAAAATCGGCAGAAAACTGCGCGAAAACTTCGGCGGATTCAGCTCCGAAGGCAAAATCGACCACGTTGCGCCCACGCTCGATTACGGGCTTTATGTCCGCTGGGACTCGCTTGCAAAAAAACCTATTATCGACAAAGACGTTCCCCTCAATGAACTTGTCCTCAACGGCATAATTCTGAGCAACCCCTATTACGGAACAATCGACGCTCCATACGAGCGCAAGGCGGGCGAAAACCTCTCCGATGTCAACAAGCCGTATTGTGTTATGGGCACTGCGCGGCGCGCGCGCCTGAAGGTTATAGAATACGGCGGGCGTCCGTCGTTCTACTATATTGACTATTCCGACCTCGCTCCGATGAAGTGGATTTACGACGACTGGCAGAAGCTGAAATACCTGCAATTCCATTTCTTCGTCTTCCACGACGAAATCGCCCCCGACGTGTTCCTTTCGCGCTGGGACAACGGCGACGAAATAATCAGCAACTATACCGACAAGCCTTTCGTATACAAGGGCGAAACAGTAAAGCCCGTTGATTACAGGCTATTCAAGTCGCGTTCGGCGGCGGTAAAACCGCTGGCGCAGTCGAATGAAGGCGCGAAGGCGTCGCTTTTCGGCGCGGACAATGCCGATGCGAAGCCGCCACGCACAGTCAGGCGCGTAAAAATCGGGAAGTAGCCCGATTTTGCGTGGAAACAAAAAAGACGCCGATTCTGTTCGGCGTCTTTTTTTTGCTGTTTACCGTAGTGTTCTGCCGTGGGGGTATGGCGTTTGCCGCGCCCGTTAGAAGCGCGCGAGGGCATCGCCCGCCCGCCTTGCAAAGACTCCGCCCTGCGCGTCGAGCGAGACGGTTTCAAAAACCTTTTTCGCCGCCGGCTTGTCGCCTTTTTGCTCCAACGCCGCGCCGTAGAGATAACCCGCTTGAGCTTTGTAAACGGCATCTATTGTGGAATCGTCAAATACGGCTTTGAGGAGGTTTTCGCCCGCGGCCTTGTCGGTCGCATAGAGCGAAACGGCTTCGCCCAAGAGGGCTTTACCCAGAAGTATTGTGCCTTTCAAATCCTTTTTTGCGGCGGCGTAAAGCGACTTCGCTTCGGCGAACTTTCCGTCTTTGTATGCGGCGTCGGCGTTCTGCAACAACGCCACTCCCGCAAGTTTCGAGCCCTCATACTGCTTTGCAAAGTCGGCAAGCTGCGCCGGCGTAGACGCCTTTTCGAACGCGGCGGCGCGCGACTGCTCCGCGGAGGCTTTGTAGTGCTTCCAGCTGTTTACGCCGATTATTATTGCAAAGGCTAACGCTATCGAGCTTACAATGGATTTCTTGTTGCGCGTCCAGTAAAGCCAAACTTTGTCGTCAAATTCCACTCCCTCAAGCTGTTCGTCGAGAATCACCGTTTTGCGCTCGTCCGAACTTGGAACTGTGTTTGCGTTGGCTACTTTGTTTTTTGCCGCGTGCGGGCCTTTTCTGAAAAAATTGTCTGCCATATTTTTATATTTGTTATATCGGCGTCATCAAACCACAAAAAGGACTCCCGCGCAAGAATTTTTTGCTTTCGCGCGCAGCAAAAACGTAAAAGTGTCCGGCGCGGGGAGGACGCCGGCGGCGCGGGCTTTGTGCGCCTTCGGGGTGAGAATTTTTTTTAGATATTCTTGCAAAACCCGCCGATAAACTGTTTACTGGACAAATGGAAAATAGAAAAGCAGTCATTGTGGGCGCGGGAGTGAGCGGACTCTGCGCGGCAGTTGAGTTGAAGCGCAGGGGCTTCGACGTGCTCGTTCTCGAAAGGCAGGCGCGCGCCGGAGGCGTTGTCAATACGCTTGAAAAGGACGGATTCAGGGCGGAGTCAGGTTCGAACTCCGTTATGGTCCAGTCGCAGAAAACGCTTGATTTCCTCGCCGAAATGGGGTTGTCGGATAAAATCGACTACGCAAACCCCGTCTCAAAAAAACGGTTTTTCGTCCGCTACGGCAAGCCGCGCGCGGTGCCGATGGGCCCGTTCGGGCTGCTGTTTACGCGCCTTTTTACGTTCTGCGGCAAAATAAGGCTTTTCTGCGAGCCGTTCGTGAAAAAATTCCCCGCCGACGCCGAACCGAGCGTGTCGGAGTTTGTGCGCCGCCGAATGGGCAACGACGTTTTGGACTACGCAATCAACCCGTTTATGGCGGGCGTCTACGGGGGCAATCCCGACAGGCTTTCCATAAGGCATGCGTTTGCGCCGTTTTGGAATTTGGAGCAAAAATACGGCTCCATTATCCGCGGGGCGATTAAGTCGATGAAGGCGAAAAAGGCGGCGGGCAACTTCTTCAAGCCCGTTATGATTTCGTTCGAAAACGGAATGAAAACGTTTATCGACGCGCTCGAGGCCGAACTGGGAGGCGCGCTCAAAAAGAATGTAAAAACGCTTTCGCTCGACTTCGCGCCCGACGGCTGGGAGGTCTCTTGGGGAAGCGACGACGAAGAGGGCTGCGACCGTTTCAACGTTGCCGTAATCGCCGTCCCTGCGCCCGAAATACGCAATCTGCCGCTTCCGGGCTCGCTTTCCGAGCCGCTGAAGATTCTCGACGGAATAAAATACGCCGCCGTCAGCACTCTGACAACGGGTTTTAGGCGCGAACAGATAGGGCACAAGCTCGACGGTTTCGGCGTGCTGACGCCCGAGAGGGAAAAGTTGTCGATTCTGGGTTCGCTGTTCGTTTCAAGCGTGTTCAAAAACCGCGCGCCCGACGGGTGCGTTGCGCTCACAAACTACATCGGCGGAATGCGCCGCCCCGACTTGGCCGCGGCGGAGGAAGACGAACAGCTGAAGCTGGTTCTCGCCGATTTGGCGAAGCTTTTGCGCGTGCGCGGCGAACCCGTTTTCACGGCGGCGTTCCACTGGAAATACGCAATTCCGCAATACGAAATAGGATACCAAAAGTATCTCGACGCGCTCGACGAGCTTGAGTCGCGGTTCGAAAACATCTCGTTTATAGGTTCGTATCGCGGCGGCGTAGGGGTAAGCTCGTGCATTGAAAACGCGCTTGCCGCAGCCGACAGGCTTTCGAAAAAAAACTGACATGGACAAAGAGGCAGGAGTGATTGTCAACCTCGGCGCGCCGAAAAATTCGGACGTGCGCGCGGCACGGACGTTTCTTGCGCAGTTTTTGTCGGACGGGCGTGTCCTGCCGCTGCCGTTCCCGCTAAGGCAGATTGTCGCGCGGCTGATTGCCCGCAAAAGGGCGGGGCGTTATGCCGAAATGTTGCGCGAAATTTCCGCGGGCGGCGCGCACCCGCTGCTGCGCAATACGGAATCTCTCGCCGAAAAAGTCGGGCGGAGGCTCGGATTGCCCGTTGAGGCGGCATACAGATACGGCGGAAAAAGCGTGGCGGATACGGTCGAAAGACTGCGCGCGCGCGGCGCGCAAAAAATTTTCTTCGTTCCGCTTTATCCGCACGAAACGCTTTCCACAACGCATTCTGCGCGCGCCGAAATTCTGCGAGCATGCCGCGGAATGGACGCGCGCATTTGCTCCGCGTATTTTGACGACGCGCTTTTTATTGACGCCATCGCGCGGACTGTTCCGCCAGAAAACGACGCCGTCGTGGCGTCGTTCCACTCCGTCCCGCTTTCGCACGCCGCGAAAACGCCGTATGCCGCGCAGTGCGCGCGGACTGCGGAGCTACTTGCGCAAAGGCTCGGACGAGACGTGGCGGTCGCGTTTCAGTCGAAAATGGGGCACGGAAAGTGGCTCGGACCCGATATCGAAAGCGTGGTTTCGGGCATTGTCGCGCGCGGCGCGAAGCGGGTGTGCGTGGTAGCCCCGTCTTTTGCGTGCGACTGCTCCGAAACGCTTGTGGAACTCGACCGCCAGCTGCGTTCGTTTTGCGCCGCGCGCGGCGCGGAGCTGCTTTTGTGCCCGTGTTTGAACGATTCCGACGCGCACGCGGAGGTTGTTGCGCGTCTTTTTATAAAAATAGGATTTCACCAAAAAAAATATCGAGTATGAAATTTCAAGTATTGCTATTTGCGGCGTTCGTTTTCTACGTCTGGGCGTTTGCGCAGGGTTTCTTTCCCGAAGTTTCGCGTTTGCGCAGGGCGGTATTGGCGGGCGCGGGATTTTTGCTGCATACGCTCGCGCTCGTTTTGTTTTGCGTGGATTTGTCGACGTTGCCTACTGCCAGCCCCCATTGGCTTGTGGAATTGATTGCCTGGATTTTGGCGGGAATGTCGCTTTGCGGATATTTGTTCGGCATAGATTGGCTCGGCAATTTCCCGCTTGCCGCCGCCGCGCTGCTTACGGTGTCTCCCGCGTGCTGTCCCGCATTTTTGGAGAAGTCGGCGGGGGTTGCGCGCGCGGAGGGCAGGCAGACGGTCGTGTTTGTCCATGCGGTTTTGTCGGCGTGCTCATACGCGCTGATGTTTTTGTCGGCGTCGATTTCCGTGGCGTATTTGCTGAAGCGGCGCGCCCTCAAAAACAGGACGCAGTCGGGGACGTATTCGTTCGGGATTTCGCTCGGGCGGCTCAACAGGGCGTTGAAGATTTTGTCGGTTGCGGCGGCCGGGGCGATGGCGGTTTCGCTCGGGTTCGGCTGCTGGGCGGCGTTGGGCGGCGCGGGAGTTGCGGCGGCGAAAATATCGGCGGGGGTCGCGGTTTTTGCAATCCAGTGCGCCATTGCCTTCGCCATAGTTTCGCGCAACGTAAAGGACGCGCCGCTTGCAAAGCTTTGTCTGCTTTTGTTTGTCGCGGCTCTCGCCGCATTTGTCTCGATAGAAACGGGGGTTTATTATGGATAGGAAAGTTCTCGCCGAACAGTTGGTGAAGTTTATGAAAATGCGTTCATACGCGCCCATGACTCTGCCGGAGCTTGCAATGTCGATGGGGCTTGAACGCAAGGAGATGAACGCGCTAAGGCGCGTGGCTGCAGAGCTGCTAAAAAGCGGAAGCATTGCAAAGGTCAAGGGCGACCGCTATGGGGCGTCGGAAGATCTGGATTTGATAGGCGGAACTGTGGAGTTCAGGCAGTCGGGCTGGGCGGTCTTGCGCGACGCCTCCGGCGCGGTTTTGGCGGACATCAACCCCGAGGACACGGGAGTCGCCCTCAACGGCGACAAAATTCTGGCGCGCGTTTTGCACCGCAATTTCGGCGGCAACGAACGCCGCAGGCAGCATTCCGAACGGCGCGACGGCAACGTCTTGGAAAACAACCGCGAAAGGAAATACGCAAAGGTAATCAGAATTTTGGAGCGCGCAAACGCAACCGTTGTGGGCACGCTCAAGAGGTCGTATAACTTCTGGCATATCGTCCCCGACGATCCGCGCTTTTTCTACGATGTCATTGTTGCCGACCCCGCAAAATCGGGCGTAGTTCCCCTCCCTAAAGAAGACGACAAAGTTCTTGTGCGCCTCAACGACTGGGTTCAGCGGCACATAAATCCGACGGGCGAAATAGTGGAAAACTTCGGCGAAAGCCACACCCCGATGGCGGAATACAAGGCGATTCTCGCCAAATACAGGCTGGAGGAAACGTTTCCCGCGACCGTTCTTGCCGAGGCCGAAAAGACGGCCCAAACAGTTTCCAAAAAGGAGACGGAAGGGCGTCTTGACTGCCGCAAATACTTCACGCTTACAATCGACCCCGAAGACGCGCGCGACTTCGACGACGCCATTTCACTGCATCGGGAGGGTTCGCAATGGGTTGTGGGCGTGCACATTGCCGATGTTTCGCACTACGTGCGCCAAAATTCCGCCACCGACAAAGAGGCGCGCAAGCGCGGCAATTCAACCTATCTTACGGGCACGGTAATTCCCATGCTCCCCGTAGAGCTTTCCAACGGGATTTGCTCACTTGTGGAGGACGAGGACAGGCTTGCAAAAAGCGTGTTCCTTTCGTTCGACGCCACGGGGGACTGCAAGAAAGTCTCCTTCGCCGATTCCGTTATAAGAAGCAACAAACGCCTCAGCTACGAACAGGCATACGCGCTTCTTAAAAGCGACGATTTGGCCTATGCGCGTGCAGTAAAGCCGCCCGAAAATTTCGAGACGGCGTTTTCCGGAAAACCGCTTTCTGAGTTGTCCGACAAGGAGCTTGTGCGTCTGCGCGGGGCTGTCCGTAGGCTTTGGTCGATGGCCTCCACCCTCCGCAAAAAGCGCATGCGCAAGGGCGCGCTTGACTTGGAAGTGCCCGAAATAAAAATCTTCTGCGACGCCCAAGGCTACGCCGCGCGCATTGAAAAACTCGTATCCGACGAAAGCCATCAGCTTGTTGAGGAGTTTATGCTTGCCGCCAACGAGGCGGTTGCGCGGGAGCTTTTTGCCCACCACATTCCGTTCATATCGCGCGTCCATGACAAGCCCGACGAGGACAAGCTTTTGGATTTGCGCGAGGAACTTGAGCTTTTCGGCATTTACTGTGGCGATTTGACAAACCGCAGGGAGATAATAAAAGTTCTCTCCGAAATTTCGAAACACCCGCAAAGCTATATTTTAAAAACCAAGTTTTTGCGCAGTCTCAAGCGCGCCGTCTACCGCGCAAGTGCCGACGGACACTTCGGTTTGGGCAAAACGTATTACGCGCATTTCACGTCGCCGATTCGCCGCTACGCCGACTTGACCGTCCACAGAAATCTGAGCTGCCTGATGAAGTCGGCGAACATGAAGTTCGCTTCCAAGACCTCCGAAACGCTGATGTCGAAGCACGCGCTCGAGCAGATTGCCGACCACATTTCGCGCACCGAGCAGAACTCCGCCGAGGCGGAACGGGAGTCGCGCAAGATAAAGCTGATTGAATTTTTCGGGCGCAGCGCGGGCACTAAAAACGTGTTCGAGGGCATTATCACGCAGCTTTCAAACCACGGATTTTTCGTGGAGCTTACGGAGTCGATGGCGTTCGGTTTTGTGCACGTTCATTCGCTCAAGGACGACATCTACCGACTCAACGACACCGCAACCGAGTTGCGCGGACGCCGCACAAACCAGCAGTTCAAAATAGGCGACAAAATCAAACTGCGCGTCGAAAGCGTAGACCCGTTCAAACGCCAGATTGACTTCGCGCCCGCCGACGATTCGGAAAAATCCTCCCAGCCGCCGCGCCGCGGCAAAAAACGCCGCCGATAGCTTTTTTATCTTTTCTGCTTCTGTCAACCGCTTCTGTTTTTGAACGTATCGCGGCGGTGTGCGGTCTTTTTTTTGGGCACTTGGGGCGCGCGGGGTTTTCGGCGCGGCGCGTACGCACAAAAAAAACGGGGCGGTTTCCCCGCTCCGTTTTTTTTGTGCCTTCAGTTTTGGTTAGTAGCGGTAGAAATCCGCCTTGAACGGGCCGTCAACGGGGACGCCGATGTAGTCGGCCTGTTTCTTTGTAAGTTTTGTAAGCTTTGCGCCGAGCTTCTGCAGGTGCAGGCGCGCAACCTCTTCGTCGAGCTTCTTGGGCAGAATGTAGACTTTGTTTTCGTATTTGTCGCGGTTGAGCCAAAGTTCCATCTGCGCGAGCGTCTGGTTTGCAAACGAGTTGCTCATTACAAACGAAGGGTGTCCAGTTGCGCAGCCGAGGTTTACAAGGCGTCCCTCCGCCAAGAGGAAAATCGAGCGGCCGTCGGGGAACGTATATTTATCGACCTGCGGCTTGATGTTCGTGCGCTTGATTTTCGGGAACGCCTGCAATTTAGCCACCTGAATTTCGCTGTCGAAGTGTCCGATATTGCAGAGAATTGCCTGGTCCTTCATCTTCTTGATGTGGTCGATTGTGATGATGTCGCAGTTGCCCGTTGTCGTGACATAGATGTCGGCAAGCGGCAGGGCGTCTTCCACGGTGACTACTCTGTAGCCTTCCATTGCGGCCTGCAACGCGCATATCGGATCGATTTCCGAAACGAGAATCGTCGCTCCCAGACCTTTGAGTGCCTGAACGCAACCCTTGCCCACGTCGCCGTAGCCGCACACGAGCGCGACTTTGCCGGCAATCATCACGTCGGTTGCGCGCTTGATTCCGTCAACGAGCGATTCGCGGCAGCCGTAGATGTTGTCGAACTTGCTCTTCGTTACGGAGTCGTTGACGTTTATTGCGGGAACGAGCAGGCGTTTTGCCTCCATCATCTGGTAGAGCCGGTGCACGCCGGTTGTCGTTTCCTCCGAAACTCCCTTAAGCTCCGCGACGACTTTATGCCAGTGGCTTTTGTCATGCTTGTAGACTTTTTTCAGCAATGCTTTTATTACCTTCTCTTCCTTGGAATCCGAGGGCGAATCGACCCATTTGTCGCCGTTTTCAAGCTCGTAGCCTTTGTGGATAAGCAAAGTGGCGTCGCCGCCGTCGTCCACAATCAGCTGCGGGCCTTTGCCGTTGTCCCAAGTGAGGGCTTTGTAGGTGCACTCCCAGTATTCTTCGAGCGTTTCGCCCTTCCACGCGAATACGGGCGTGCCGCCCTTGGCGATTGCCGCCGCGGCGTGGTCTTGGGTCGAGAAAATGTTGCAGCTTGCCCAGCGGACGTTTGCGCCCAACGCCTTCAGCGTTTCGATAAGCACCGCTGTCTGGATTGTCATGTGCAGCGAGCCGCTCACACGCACGCCTTTAAGCGGCTTTTTGGGCGCGTATTTTTCGCGTATTGCCATAAGCCCCGGCATTTCGTGCTCGGCTATTTCGATTTCTTTTCTGCCCCACGCCGCAAGCGATATGTCGGCAACTTTGTATTTTTCGTTTTTTGCCATATTGTTGTTTCGTAATAAATACTGTTAAAAAATGGCCGACGCGGATTTTCTCCGCATCGGCCGGAATAAAAAACGTCCTACTTTGCGGCCTTCTTGAGCGCGTCCGCCTTGTCGGTTTTTTCCCACGGCAGGTCTGCCTTTGTGAAGTGCCCGTAGTTTGTGGTTTTCTTGTAGATTGGCTGGAGAAGTTTCAGCTGCGAGACGATGTCGGCGGGTTTGAAGCTGAACACTTTGCGGACGGCCTTTTCGATTTTTTCCTCGTCCACTTTGCCCGTGCCGAAAGTGTCGATTGCAATGCTCAAAGGCTGCGGATAGCCGATTGCGTAGGCGACCTGAATTTCGCATCTGTCAGCCAGCCCCGCCGCGACAATGTTCTTTGCAACCCAGCGGCACATGTAGGCCGCCGAACGGTCAACCTTGCTGGGGTCTTTGCCCGAGAATGCGCCGCCGCCGTGTCTGCCGTAGCCGCCGTAGCTGTCAACGATAATCTTCCTACCCGTAAGCCCCGAGTCTCCCTGAGGCCCGCCCACGACAAAATTGCCCGTGGGGTTGACGAGGAACTGGGTGTCCTTCGTGAGCAGCTTTTTGGGCAGCACTTTCTTGACGACCTTTTCTACGATGTATTTTTCGATTGTGTCGTGGTCGACATTCGCCGCGTGTTGTGTTGAAACTACGACGTTTTCTATGTGGTCAACCTTGCCGTTCTTATACGCAACCGCAACTTGGCTTTTGCAGTCGGGGCGCAGCCACTTCGGCCCCTTGCCCGACTTGCGCAGCTTTGCAAGCTCCGTCAAAATCCTGTGGGCGAACATGATTGCCGCGGGCATGTATTCGGGAGTTTCGTTCGTGGCGTATCCGAACATAATGCCCTGGTCTCCCGCGCCCTGTTCCGCGGTTTTCTTGCCTTTTGCCTTGCGGGCGTCAACGCCTTGGGCGATGTCGGGCGACTGTTTTGTAAGCAGATTTGTAACGAAAATTTTGTCGGCGTGGAAAACGTCGTCGTCGTTGATGTATCCGATTTCACGAACCGCCTTGCGGACGATTTTCTCGTAGTCGAGAACCGCCTTTGTAGTGATTTCACCCGCTATTACAACGCAGTTGCTTTTTACGAGCGTCTCGCACGCTACTCTGCTGAACTTGTCCTGTTCCAAGCATGCGTCGAGAACACTATCCGATATATAATCGGCTACTTTATCTGGGTGGCCTTCGCCAACCGATTCGGACGAAAATACATAATTGTTTATCATACACCCACCATCTTGCCGACTTACCCGCATTTTTCAAGTTTTTTATTTTTACATATTGGCCACCGGCGTAGATTGGCTGAAGCCAAATTTTTTACAAATTCGAAAAGGGCGCGGATTGAACTTTCTTCTATGTCCGCTTTGTTTCTTAATTAGAGCTACGCTACTTTAACAAATAAACAAAGGCGCATTGGCTTTTGCCAATCCGCGCCACTTCCGAAAAATCAAAAACTTTAACCGATAAGCAAAGCGGAATTGAACTTCGTTCAATCCGCGCCACTTTAGGAAATATAAAAAAGGCAGAAAACAAGCGAAGCGCGTTTGAGATTTTTTGCGTAGCAAAAAAGACCCCGAAGGGGCGCGATGGGACGTAGCCCACGCGTCAATTTGTATTTTGAAACTTTAATTAGAGAGTAAAGGCATATCGGCAAAGCCGATTGCCGCCTCTTTCGGAAACGTAAAAAACGCGCCCTCGCGCTTTTTTTTAGAGAATGTTGGAGTCTTTGATAATGTAGTGGGGTCTGTGTTTTGTTTCGAGATAGATTTTCGAGACGTATTGCCCGAGAATGCCGAGACAGAATAGCTGTAGCCCGCTGAGGAAGAAAAGAATGCAGACCATGGAAGTCCAGCCGAAAGCCGAGTTGTGGAAAATCAGCTGTCGGACGGCGAGGAAAATTATCGCGGCGGCGGAGAACATGCAGAAGAAAAGTCCCAAAATAGACATCGCAATCAGGGGAATCGCCGAGAATGAAGTGAACGCCTCCACGGAGTATAATAGTAGTCCCCAGAACGACCATTTTGTTTTGCCCGCCGCGCGTGGGACGTTTTCGAATTCGAGCCATTTGACGTCGAAGCCGACCCATTCGTAGAAGCCCTTTGTGAAACGGTTGTATTCGCCAAGCCGCAGAAGTTCGTTGACGACGCGGCGGCGCATAAGCCTGAAGTCGCGCGCTCCCGACCTGAATTTGAGCGGGGAGACAGCGTTCATGCACTTGTAGAACAGACGCGCGAAGAAGGAGCGCACGGGGGGGGCGTCGGTGCGCGATTTGCGGGCTGTCGCAACGCAGTCGCAGTCGGAAATCATTTGAAACATCTGCGGCAGAAGCGAGGGCGGGTCCTGCAAGTCGGCGTCCATCACCGCGACAAAATCGCCCTTCGCCGCCCGAAAGCCCGCAAACATCGCCGCCTCCTTGCCGAAGTTGCGCGAAAACGAAACGAACTTCACGCGCCTGTCGGCTTCGGCGAGTTTTTTTATTTCGGAAATCGTCGCGTCGGAAGAACCGTCTTCAACGAAAATAAGCTCGAAATTTTCGGCGTGCATTTGCGCCATAACGCGGGCGAATTCGGCGTAAAACAGGGGCAGGGCTTCGGCTTCGTCCCTGCAGGGGACTATCGCGCTGAAAAGCCCTTCGAACGGGGCGGCGTTCTCTTCGGGTTGCGTGCGGGTGTTCATCGCGGTTTATCCTCCATAAAACGCCGATTTTTTTCAACCATTTTTTGCGCGGCAAATACGCCGGAAGAAATTTTCTCGACTTTCGCGCGAAAAAAAACGATACTCCGCGCAAAATTATGAAAAGCCCGACGAAACGCAACAAGGTGGTATTTCTGTGCACGGGGAATATATGCAGGTCTCCCATGGGCGAGGCGTTGCTGAAAAAAGCCGTGGCGGAATCCGCCGACGAAAACCTCAAAAAGCTGGAGATTGTTTCGGCGGGAACGGCGACCGTTGACGGAATGCCCGCAAGCGCAAATTCGGTGAAGGCGTTGGCGCGCATAGGCGTCGATATTTCGGACAGCGTTTCCACCGCGCTCACACAGAAATTGGTGGACGAATCGTTCGCGATTTTCGCGATGGCGCGCCCGCATATCGACATTCTAAAAAGTCGCTTTAAAAACATTCCCCCGCGCGTTTTCACCGTTATGGAAATGCTAAAAAGCGGGCGTGACGACGTTGCCGACCCCTACGGCGGCGGCTTGGACGAATACCTCGACGCGCGCGACGACATAGCCTCGGCAATTCCAGCAATTTTAAAATATCTGCAAAATGAACTCAAAAAAGATTAGCATCGGCTCCGACCACGGCGGTCTGGAGCTGAAAAACAGCCTTATCAAGTCGCTCAAAGCGGCGGGCTTCGAAGTATCGGACAGGGGCTGTTTTACAAAAGACAGCGTTGACTACCCCGACTACGCCAAAACAGTGTGCGCCGACGTCGTTTCCGGCGCGGCGGACTTCGGCGTTTTGATTTGCACCACGGGCATAGGAATGTCGATAGCCGCAAACAAAATAAGAGGCATACGCGCGGCGTTGTGTCTGTATCTTGATTCCGCAGAATTCTCGCGCCGCCACAACAACGCAAACGTCTGTTGTTTGGGCGCGAAATACCTTACGGAGGCTTCCGCGCTTGAAATAGTGGAAAAGTTCGCCGCAACCGACTTCGACGGCGGACGCCACGAACGCAGGGTGGCTAAATTCTCGGAATTTGAAAACGCCTAAAAATTTTGTTGCAAAATACGGCGTTTTCTAAAGTCTTTAAAATACATATCGCATTAATCTTTACACCGAAAAAACATTATGAACAAAGGTATTCAGGCAACCGCGCTCAAAGACCTCGACAAGGAGGTTTTCGACGCCATCAGCAAGGAAACAAACCGCCAGCAGACTCACATAGAGTTGATTGCTTCGGAAAACTTCGTAATTCCCGCCGTAATGGAGGCGATGGGGTCTACGCTCACAAACAAGTATGCGGAGGGGTATCCGGCAAAACGCTACTACGGCGGCTGCGAATTTGTGGACGTTGTGGAGCAGTTGGCCATTGACAGGGCAAAAAAGCTTTTCGGAGCCGAACACGTCAACGTGCAGCCCCACTCGGGCACGCAGGCGAACGTCGCCGTATACCTCGCGGTTCTCAAACCGGGCGACACAATCCTTTCGATGTCGCTGGAAGAGGGCGGCCATCTTTCGCACGGACACCCCAAGAACATTTCGGGCGAAACATACCGCATTGTAAACTACGGCGTAGATTCGGCTACGGGAAGAATCGACTACGACAAGCTCGAACAGACGGCGATGGAATGCAAACCTAAGCTCCTGCTTATGGGCGCATCGGCATACCCGCGCGAAATCGACTTCAAGCGCGCTTCGGAAATCGCCAAGAAATGCGGTGCAATGCTCATGGCCGACATCGCCCACATTGCGGGTCTTGTGGCGGCGGGCGTGCACCCGTCTCCCGTTCCGTATTGCGACTTCGTAACAACCACTACTCACAAGACGTTGCGCGGCCCCAGAGGCGGCATAATCATGTGCAAAGAACAATACGCAAAAGCCGTTGATTCCGCCATTTTCCCGGGGACGCAGGGCGGGCCGCTCATGCACGTTATCGCCGCAAAGGCGGTCTGCTTCGGCGAAGCTCTTAAGGACTCGTTCAAGGAATACCAGCAGCAGATTGCAAAGAACGCAAAGGCGTTGGCGAAGGCCCTTGCCGACAGAGGCTTCGGGCTTGTATCGGGCGGGACCGACAACCACCTTATCCTTATCGACCTGCGCAAGAGCCACCCCGAGCTCACGGGTAAAGACGCCCAGAACGCGCTCGACAAGGCGAACATCACAACAAACAAAAACACCGTTCCCGCCGAAACGCGCTCGCCGTTCAAGGCAAGCGGAATCCGTTTGGGAACGCCGGCGGTTACAAGCCGCGGCATGAAGGAGGAGGATATGGAAAAGATTGCCGAGGCAATCTCCATTGTCCTGAACGCTCCCGAAGACGAGGCGGAAATAGCAAAGGCGAAGGCTATAGCGCAGTCGCTTTGCGAAAAATATCCGCTTCCCTACTAATCGAAATACAAACATTGAAAGGCAAACAAAGGGAGCGTCGGAGTTGTGTCCGCCTCCCTTTTTGTCTGAGAGGATTTAACTATGGATTCATTGCAACAAAAACTACGGACCGCCCTTGCGGACGGTAAAATTCTTAAAAGCTCCGCCGAAAACATCAAGTTTTGGCTCGACGGCAAATTCCTGCCCGCGTGGGCGTTGGATTCGCTCGAAGAACTTTTCGACAGGGGCGCATACGACGAACTCAACGACCGCTTTTTCAAGCCGCTTTCCTTCGGAACGGGCGGAATGCGAGGCAGGACAATAGGCAAGGTTTCGGCGGAGTCGGAACTGGGCAAAGTTTCGGCGCAGGGCACGCCCGAACACGCCGCCGTCGGCGCGAATAATATGAACGACTTCACAGTGGCGCGCGCGACGCTTGGGCTTTTTAACTACTGCAAAAACTGGCTTGAAAAGTCGGGCTCCAAGGCCGTTCCCAGCCTCGTCATAGCCCACGATGTCCGCCACTTCTCGAAACATTTTTGCGAGCTTGCAGCAAGCATCTGGCGCAAGTCGGGCGGCGAAGTTTCGATATTCGACGGCGCGCGCTCCACGCCGCAGCTCTCGTTTACAGTCCGCCACCTGAAGGCGACGGCAGGCATAGTTATAACGGCTTCGCACAACCCCGCGCACGACAACGGCTACAAAGTCTACTTCGGAGACGGCGCGCAGGTAATCAGCCCCCATGCCGAGGGCATTGTCGCGGAGGTCAACAAGGTCTCGTGGCGCGAAGCCGGCGCGCTTTTGGAGGTCGATTTGGCGGGCGTGAAAACAGTTGCCAAAGAGACGGAACAGGCTTACGTGGCTTCCATTGAAAACTGCGTGGTGGACAAGCAGGTGATGTCGGCAAACAAGCCGAACCTCGTGTTTACGGCGGTGCACGGCACGGGGGCGTCGCTTTGCCCGACTGTTATGCGGCACTTCGGGCTGAATCCCGTTTTGGTCGAGGAACAAATGGTTATGGACCCGCGTTTTCCGACAGTCAAACAGCCCAATCCCGAATACGCCGAAACGCTTTCGATGGGCATCGAAAAAATGAAGCTAACGGGCGCGGAATGCCTTATGGCGACCGACCCCGACGCCGACAGAATGGGCGTTGCAATCAAGACGCGTTCGGGCGAAATCCGTCTGCTTACGGGTAATATGATTGGCTCGCTGCTTTCGGAATACCGCATTATGCAGATGAAGGCAAAGGGAATAATCAAAAATCCCGAAAAGTGCACGCTCATAAAAACGTTCGTAACAAGTCCGCTTCAGGACGCCATTGCAAAGTCGCACGGGCTTAAGTGCATAAACACGCTAACGGGCTTCAAGTGGATTGGCGGACGCCTGACGATGTATGAAAATATCCTCAAAGCGGCGGGGGTTGATTGCGACAGACTCACCTATCTCGAGCGCGCCGAACAAATGCAGAAACACAGCACATTCTTCGTCTTCGGCGGAGAGGAAAGCTACGGCTATCTGGGCACCGATTCCGTCCGCGACAAAGACGCAAACGCGGCGGTTATCATGTTCAGCGAGATGATGGCGTATTTGAAATCGCGGGGCAAAACCGTTGACGAATATCTCGACGAAATCTACCTGAAGTGCGGCTACTATCTCGAGGACCTCAAAAGCATCTACCGCGAGGGCGCAAGCGGCGCGGCGGAAATACAGTCGTTCCTGAAAATGCTCGACGAAAATCCGATGTCGGAAGTGGGCGGCGTGAAAGTCGCAAAGGCGGTGAATTTCGACAAAGACGAAATTATCGACACCGACGGACAGCGCATTCCCAAAGAAAAGTTCTTCTTCTACACGCTTGAAAACGGCTACAGCTTTGCAATACGTGCAAGCGGAACGGAGCCGAAAATCAAGTTCTACGCGTTCGCGGTGGAGAAAGTGGCGTCGAAGGAACTTTTAGAGGCGGCAAAGAAAGAGGCGCGTAAAAGTCTGGACGCGCTACTTGAATCGCTTTCGGCAAAGTTTATGGACTGCATTCAAAAGATGTAGTTTCCCAATCCCTCCAAAAAGGAGAACCGAAAATTCGGCTCTCCTTTTTTTATTGCGAAACTCGCTTCATTCAGGGGCGGTAAAAGTTGATTTATTTGAGTATTTTTGTCTTGAATATGAAAAACGTTTAAGATAGTGAAAAAAACTTGCAAAAACAAAATTTTATATCAAAATCTGTTTTAAATTTGAACGAAAAAGCGTCTTTTAAATTCGGCGTTTTTCGGGGTTGTTTTCAAGGGATATAAAATGATGGAAGTATCTTCAACAGAGGCATTGAAAGGCGGTTTCTCGGGGAATTCGCCCGCCTGTGTTGTGTGTTTACCTCCCCCACCCCCATTCTTTGTTGCCGAAGCCTCGTAGCGCGGGGGAATTTTCAGTTTTTACATCAAATAGCAGTTTCGTCGGTTTCGGACATTCGTTCGGGGGCGGCTTTTTTTGTGCACATAAAAAATAAATAAACAAAGGTTGAAATATGAAAAAAATACTACTACTAGGAGTGTTGGCATCGTCGGCGGTTGCTTTTGCCGAAGATGTCAACATATCGTCGGATACATCGTTTATCGCGCAAGATAACACAACTTACACAATAACCGCCGACGACATTGTAATGTCAACAACGCGGCTATAAGACACCTCACAAGCTCCACTGTGTTCGACATCGGCAACCACACGGGCATTGTCTATACAAACTCGACCGAGCCTGCGGGCGCAAAATTCGGTTTCAACGGCGTCATATTCAGGGGTAACGGCGGTTCGCTCACCGTCGGCAATTACACCGACGGACTCGGTAGCGAAGTTGTATCGAAAGAAATTCTAATCATACAAGGAGTTACCGTAGACGGCATTACTCTCAATTTCAATATGCCCACAAACACTTCTTTCAAGGCGGATTATACACATACGATGACTGTTCAGAACAACGGCGTTTTGAATTGGAACAGCGTAAATCCCTCCGACTACAGATTGAAATTCGATGTCAAACAGGGTTCGGAATTGAACGCCGTTTTTGCAACCTCAAAATATTGGGTGGGCGGAACGTTCGCGGGAAAGTTTAGCATCAGCACTGCCGACGGTAATAATAGCACCTTCAATCTGACAACCTCTACAATTTCCAATCAGACAGCGGCGAAGCAGTCGTTTCTCTACAACAAACTGTATATCAACGGTTCGCTTGTTGTAAGCAATTCCGAAGCGGGTTCGGTGAAAATGAACCGCGACGAAATGGTTTTGGTAAATTCGGCTACCTTGACGCTCAATTCCTCCAACGTGTTTACATACGGCACAAACGGGCAGAAGGCAATGAAGCTTTTGGTTGAGAACAACGCAGTGGCGTCTTTGGTCTTGAATGACGACAACGATTTCGCGCAGCTCAAAACGCTCAACGACGCCTCTGTTGTCAACGTCACGTTGAACGGCAACAAGCTCAACCTCGGCGAAATTGCAAACGCGGGCAAAATTTTCTTCGAAGACTTTCAGGAAAATCTCGTGAAAGTAGACGCGATTGATTCTTCGTTGCTCTCGGACGACGGCTCTGTCAAAAACGTATTTGCCGGCGTTTCTTCCGCCGAGCAGAAGTTGTATTGGAACAAGGACAATGGCTTCCTCTCCCTTTCCGCAATTCCCGAGCCTGCAACCTATGCGGCAATCCTCGGCGGTTTGGCTCTTCTTTTAGCACTCGTGAAGCGTCGCCGATAGGCGGTAGCCTATGCGGCTCTGTCAAGAGTTAAAGAATTGATTTAAAAATTACAAAGACCGCGCGGATACGTCAGTATACCGCGCGTTTTTTTCTCAACTCCTCCTTGCCTAATTCGCAAAATCAATGAGCCAAACGGGGAAGCAGGAGCGTTTTGCTTCTTTTAACTTTCGCGAAGCGTCGCCGTCGTTAGTCGAAAAGACATAACAATTTTAAGTGTTAGTAGTTAGTTAGTTATTAGTGTTCCGGACTCCCGCAAGGGAGTCCCTTTTTTTCTAAACAAAACTTTAAACAATGAGCAAAGGCGCATTGCCTGTGAAAACTGAAATGCAAAAACTTTAACCAATAAACAAAGGCGGATTGCTACGCAATCGCCACCACTTCCGAATATGTAAAAAAGCCGCCGCTTTAGGAATCATAAAAAACTCGACAAGTAGTGGGGGGGGAGTGTAGGCTTGGTCTTATGAAAAAGAGAGTTGTAGCTTTGCTGTTGTTGTCGGTTGCGTGTTCGGCTTTTGCGGCGGTTTCCGCTCCGTTCGACGAATCGGGCGCGGCGCAGGTGGTTCGGTCGGGCGAATGCGCAAAAACTGCCGCCGAGCTTTTGCAGACAGCCAAAGACGCCTATTCGGCAAAGGATTTGCCCAAGGCGGGCGCGAATATGGCGGCAGCCACTTTTCTGGAACTTCTCGCGAAATCGAAGGCAAAGCCGAACGCGGAAATGCTTGCGTTCGTGCTCGGGAATCAGTCGGTGCTTGAGACGGCGGCGAAATCAATCCGCTACGACGACAACCTACCGCGCGTGTTCGAGATTCTGGACGAAATTTGGCGGAGCGATTCCGACGCGTTCAAGAAATATACGAATCTCGCCCTCGCTTTGGCGATAGTTTTCGATACCCCGCCGCCTGCGTCTTGGCCGCATTCGCAGGTGTCGGAAAAAATTCTGCCGCGCAAATTTCCGCCCGCCGCCGACGCATTCAAAATGTGGATTGAAGACAGACAGAAGGGGCGGCTGCTGTCGGCGCTGGAAAAAATGTCGGTGGAGGAGTTGCGTTTTTTGGTTGCGACGGTAGCAACCGACGCCGACCGCGAATACGCGCAGCGTTCGGTTTCGGCAAATGCGGCGAACCTCGGCAAAATTTATTCTACAGTATCCTACGACCACTCCCGCCTTAATTCCAAGCGGTTTGATTGGGAAACGCCTCCGTATTCCCTGCGCGAAATAAAAAAGCGCGGCGGCATTTGCACCGACCAATCATACTACACTGCCGAAGTGGCGAAGGCAAAGGGGCTGCCCGCGTTCATATTTTCGGGAGCGGGCGGAGACGGCTTCCACGCGTGGGTTGCGTATATGCAAAAAAGCGGCAAGTGGGACTTCTCAGTGGGGCGTTTCGCCTCGGGAAATTTCGTTACGGGAACTACAATCGACCCCCAAACGTGGCGCGAGGCAACCGACCATTCGCTTCAGTCAATGCGCGAAAATTTCCGCAAAAATCCGAAATACAAAACAAGCGAAATCCACGCGGATTTTGCGGAAATATTTTTCGTCGAAGAGGATTTCAAATCCGCCCGGACCGCCGCTGAGCAGTCGGTAAAAAGCGACGTCCGCAACTTTCAGGCGTGGCAGCTGCTGTATCTGATTGCCGAAAAGTCGGAGGGCTCGCCCGAAAAGGTTTGCGCCGATGCAATCAAGGCGTTCGCCCGCTATCCCGACAGCGACGCGTATTTCAGGCGCCTGCTTATAAAGCGTCTTGCCGCCGCGGGCAAAAAGGCGGAGATGAAAAAAACCGCAAACGCGTTTGTGCTCAAAAACAAAGCGTCGCGCCCCGATTTGGCGATGGAGTTTGCGCGCATAGGGCTGCTTTCGGACATAGAAGACAACGATGTCAAAAAACTTAAAAGCTCCTACAAAAAACTTTTCGGCCTGTTCAAGGGCAGTATGGCGATGACGCTCGACGGCATTGTAATTCCTGTGCTTGAAACGCTTCTGCGCGAGGGCAAAACCGACAAGGTAAACGAAGTTGTGGAGCTTACGCGCCAGATGATAAAGGCTTCGAAAGACGAGACGATAGAGTCGAATTTCGAACGCATTTTTGCAAACGTAAAAAGAATTGTCGAAAAAGAATCGAACCAATAGGAGGAGATATTTATGATGTTTTTTTGCAGACTCCGTAAAACAGCCGCCGCCGTGCTTGCCGCATTTGCGTGTTTTGCCGCGGTGTGTTCGGCGCATACGGTAAATATAGTAATCACGAACAAGGACGGCACGCAGATAAACGGCAGCGTTGCGCTTTCGCCGCGCAAGATGAAAAATTCGTTCAGAATGAAAATGTCGAAATCGGAAATCCCCGCGAACGCAAGCTACATCGATTTCCGCCTCGATTCCGCGGGCGCGCTGAAGGGCGACGACGGCTATTTCGTTCTCGGCGACGGGCGGCGGGGCTTCTTCCGCGCCGACGAGGGTCTGCTGATAGAACGGAGAAATCCGATGCCGATTTTCGGAATGAAAACCCCGTCGGGCACGTTCGTGGCGGTTGTAAAAAAAATGAAATACGAGTTCTCCATTGTCGTGGAAGTGGTCAACGGCATGTATTCCGTATATCCGCGTTTCCACGTCGATAGGGAGAGTCTCGGCTGCAAGCCATATGAAAACATCGTAATAGACTTCTATTTTCTGGAGGGCAAAGACGCCGACTATTCGGGAATGGGGCGCATCTACAGAAAATACCAGCTCGACCGCGGCGAGGTAATTCCGCTGAAGGAGCGCGCAAAAAACAATCCGCAGCTCGCCTACAGCGCCGACACAATGTTCGTGCGCGTCAAGCACGGAATAAAAAACAACAGTCAGGGTATCGCCGACCAAACTCCCGAAAACGAGCCGAAAGTAAATACATACGTTTCTTTCGAACAGTTCAAAGACATCATGCGCAGGCTCAAGGAGGCGGGCGTTGAACGTGTAGAAATGTGTTCGGTCGGCTTCAACTCGGGCGGTTTCGACGGGCGTTTCCCCGACATTTTCCCGATTGAGCCCGCGTTCGGAGGAGAGAAAAAACTCCGCGAGGCAATCGACTACGCGCACTCAATCGACTACCAGATTGTCGGGCACGTCGTCAACACCGACTTCTACACAATCGCCAAACGCTACAACGCTGAAGACATAGCGCGCAAGCCCGACGGCACGCTGCTGACGGGCGCGATTCTTGCGGGCGGCAGAATAAACTATCCGTGCTTTAGGCAAGTTCTCGAAAAATATATCGACGACGACTACACGCGCCTTGCGGCACTCGGTTTCAAGGGCAATCACCACATCGACGTCACCTCCTGCATTGTCCCCTACATTTGCTGCCACCCCGACCACCCCTGCAACAGAAAGCAGACGGCTGACTACATGAACAAAGTGGGGCTTGCCGCGCGCAAGTATTTCGGCGGCTGGGGCAGCGAAGGCCCGTGCGACCACGTTGCAAACAGTATCGACTACATTCTCTATGCGTCCGCCTATCCAAAATGGGTGGGGCGTTCGCACGAGCTCGTTGACGACGTTGTTCCGCTTTGGCAGATTGTCTACCACGGCATAATTCTCAGCAATCCGTTCTACTACACAATCGACTACAACATAGCCCAGCCCCGCCATTTCACGCCGTATAACTACGTTATGGAAATAGCCCCGCGCCGCCTGAAGCTTGTGGAGTTCGGCGGGAGGCCAACATACTATTTCATAGCCTACAACGACGATGCCGTGCGGAAAATAGCGGAGGCATACCACGAATACCAGCCCCTGAAATATCTTCAATACGAGTTCATGCAGTCGCACCGCGAAATCGCCCCGCAGGTTTTTCTTACAACCTATTCCGACGGCAGCGAAACTGTTTGCAATTATTCGAAAAAGAGCTTTACATATAAACACAGGGACGTGCCTTCGATGGACTACGTTCTTTTCAGTTCGAAACAGTAAAAATAAACAACAAACACTATGAGAAAAATAATATATACGGTATTGGCATTGGGCGTCGCGTTCGCAGTGTCGGCATGCGGCTCGTGTGAACGTGCGTCCTGCGCGCAGCAGGACGCCCCCAAGAAAGAGCGCAAAATTGCGGTTCAGATGTATACGTTCAAAAACTATACGTTTGAAGAATCCGTTCCGTGGCTCGCCAAAAACGGAATCCGCGGCTTGGGCATTACGGGCGGACAGATTCTTACTTCGAAGTATCCCAAACTGCGCTTCGGCCCGCAGATGAATGCCGAACAGCGCGCGTGGTTCAAGAATTTTGTAAAGGCAAACGGCTGCAAGGTTGTGAGCTTCGGTGTTGTCATTCCCAAGACGGAGGCGGAAATAAAGGAACTCTGCCAATTCGCGAAGGAAATGGACGTTCCGCTTATCCTCACCGAAAGCCCCGCCGAACTGCTTCCCGCATGGGAAAAATACTGCGGCGAAACGGGCGTGAAAATGGCGCTGCACAACCACGCCTCAAACAACCGCGCTAACAACTACTACAATCCCGACGTGGTCGCCGCCCTCGTAAAACCCTACAAGAACATCGGCGCGTGCCCCGACAACGGCCACTGGTCGCGTTCGGGCATCGATCCTGTCGCGGGCTACAAGAAGCTCGAGGGGAAAATTTTCGCCCTCCACTTCAAGGATCAGGCGGAATTCGGCAACATCAAAAACCAGTGTGTGCCGTTCGGAACGGGCGCGCTCGATATGAAGGGAATGCTTGCGGAGCTCGACAGGCAGGGCTTCGACGGCTACTACATAATCGAATACGAAGCCAAGTGGGACGATAACATCGGTGACGTTGTGGAGTGCGCAAAGTATCTGCGCTGCAACTAACATTTTTGCGGCATTTGCGGCGGGGTTTTTCTCCGCCTTTTTTTGCGCCTGCAACGGGCAAAAAAATGTTGAAGAAAAATCGCGCGGTGGTAGAAAATCGGGGATAACAATTAGAAAGAAGGACTTTGTTTTCCATGACAAGCGAGCGCGTGAAGGGGCATTTGTGTGTCCTTACGGCAAACACGATTTTCGGGGTTTTCATTCCGGTGTCAAAATACCTGATGAGCGGGCACATTTCGCCGTATGCGCTCACCATGTTCCGCATGCTGGGCGCTGCGGTTTTGTTCTGGACGGCATCTCTGTTCGTGCGGGAAAAACGCGTCGATTTCAAAACGCTTTGCTGGTTTTTCTTTTTCGCGCTCACGGGAATTGTGCTGAATCAGGGACTGTTTATTTTCGCGCTCGGGCACACCTCTCCAACAGACGCGTCGGTTATCTTGACCGCCACGCCGTTCGCAGCGTTGTTCATTTCCGCAGCCTATTTGGGCGACAAAATCACGCGGCGCAAGCTTGCGGGCATTTTTACGGGCGCGGCCGGCGCGGTGTGGCTTATTACAACGGCGGCCGGCGGCGGGGCGGCGGGAGGCTCGGGCTCTATTTTCGGCGACGGGCTCGTGCTTTTTACCACGGTCTGCGCGGCGACGTATTTTGTGGTATCGAAACCGCTCGCGAAAGTGTATTCGCCCATAACGATGATGAAGTGGATGTTCACTTTTTCGACACTGGTGTTCGCGCCGTTTTTCTGGTGGACAAGCGGCGGTGAACTCGCAGGGCTGGGCGCGCTTTCGGCTTGGGACTGGACGGGCGTCGCGTATGTCGTGGCGGGTGCCACGTTTGTTGCGTATATGCTTCTGCCGATGGGCATAAAGAGAATGCGCCCGACTACTGTCGCGATGTATATCTATGTCCAGCCGATAGTATCTTCAGTGGTGGCGATAGCCGTAGGTCAGGACGCGTTTATGTGGTCGAAACTCTTCGCCTCCGCGCTCGTTTTCGCGGGAGTGTATGTTGTTACTTCGTCTCCGCGCGCGGGCGACAAGTCGGTTGCCGACGAGCGTTGATTTTCAAAAAGGAAAGATTATGCAAAAACAAAAAAACAGTGTTATTTTTACGCGCCGCTCGATTCGCGCGTATGATTGTTCGAAGCGCGTTTCGAGGGAACAGCTCGAAGACCTGCTCGACGCGGCAATGCACGCGCCGTCGGCTATGAACGCGCAGCCGTGGGAGTTTCTGGTTGCAGACACGCCCGAATCGGTCGCGCTTGTGGTGCAGAACCATCCGTATTGCGAATCCCTCAAAGATGCGGGGGCGGCAATCATTGTGTGCGGAAATCTCGACAAACAGTTCAAATGCCCCGACGGCGGCTACTACCAATACGACTGTTCCGCCGCAACGCAGAACATTCTGCTCCGCGCAAAGGAGCTCGGGCTTGGGACGTGCTGGTGCGGAATCGCGCCCGAAAAGGCGCGCATAGCCGCGATGCGCAGGGCGTTTTCAATCCCCGAAAATGTCGAGCCGATGGCTTTGGTGATTGTCGGGTATCCGAAGGAGGACCCGCAGGCAGAAGAACGTTTCGACGCCAGAAAAGTCCACTGGCAAAAATGGTAGTCGGTCTTTCCTACAGATAGAATTTATCCAAAAACAACAATCCTTCCGAAGCGCGATTCGGGGGGATTTTTTTGCGCGCTTCAAAAAAACGTTATAAAAAAACCGAGTATGTCGATACCCATTCAATCAAACAAACCGCGGCGGAGCGTGCGGAAGCGGGCTTGTTCAAAGCCCCGCGCCCGCCGCAAAAACACAAAGGAATTACTATGACACTCGGAACAAGATATCCAACACTGGCGTTTCATACGGGCGGGGCGGGACAGGCGGAAGACGGCATTCCTCCGCAACCGTTCGAAACGTTCTGCTACGACTCCGCATTGATGGAGGCGAAAATCGAAAACTTCAACGTCGTTCCATACACGTCCGTTTTGCCGAAGGAGCTTTTCGGGAAAATATACCCCGTAGACAAGGTCAAGCAACACTTCAAGCACGGCGCGGTTTTGGAGGTTATAATTGCAGGCAACGGCGCGCATTCGAGCGAGCACCGCGCAATAGCAACAGGCGTGGGCGTCTGCTGGGGCAGAAACAAAAAGGGCGAGCTAATCGGCGGCTGGGCAGCCGAGTATGTAGAATACTTCGACACTTGGATAGACGCCGACATAGCGCGCGCACACACCGAAATGTGGCTGAACAAATCGCTCAGGCACGAGCTTGAAATCCGCGGAGTGCAAAAGCACAGCGAATTCCAGATTTTCAACAACTACATCAATATCGAAAAACCCTTCGGGTATTGCCTTACGGCGTTGGGCTTCCTCAATTTCGAATTCGCAGACCCCGTGGAAGTGAAGTAGGAGGAGATTATGAATAACGGCGAATTTTCGACGGGGGCAACGGGCGCGCCCGCGGCGCGTGGCGGCGGCGGGGCGTCGCGCAGGCTGGGGACTTTCGGCTTGGCGGCCATTGTGCTGAGCTCGATGGTCGGTGGCGGCATATTCAGTCTGCCGCAAAATATGGCGGCTTCGGCGTCGGTTTCCGCCGTTATAATCGCGTGGATTATTACGGGAGTCGGCATATTTTTCATCGCAAATACGTTCAGGATTCTCGCTTCGGCGCGTCCCGATTTGACTGCGGGAATTTACATGTATAGCCGCGACGGCTTCGGCAACTACGCGGGCTTTACGATAGCTTGGGGATATTGGCTGTGCCAGATTTTCGGCAACGTAGGCTATGCGGTCATCACGATGGACGCCCTAAATTACTTCTTCCCCGGGGTATTTGCCGGCGGCAACAATCTGTGGTCGATAGTCGGCGGTTCGGTTCTGATATGGTCGTTTAACTACATCGTCCTGCGCGGAATGAAACAGGCTTCGGCTGTGAATTTGATTGCGACAGTCTGCAAAATTCTTCCGCTTGTTCTGTTCATAATCGTCATGATTGCCGTCTTCAACTTCGACAAATTCACGTTCGATTTTTGGGGGCACGCCGCGGGGCACGACCTCGGTTCTCTCGGCGGCCAGATTAAAAGCACAATGCTTGTAACTCTTTGGGCGTTTATCGGCATAGAGGGCGCGGTTGTGCTTTCGGGCAGAGCAAAGAGCCAGCGCGATGTAGGGCGCGCCACGATACTCGGGTTTGCGGGCGGTCTTGTTGTTTTCGTGCTGCTGTCGATTCTGCCGTTCGGCTTTATGACGCAGACGGAACTCGCGGGGGTAGCCAATCCCTCCACGGCGGGAATTCTCGAGGAGGCCGTTGGAGCGTGGGGAAGCTGGGTGATGAATCTCGGGCTGATTGTCGCGATTCTTGCAAGCTGGCTTGCGTGGACTATGATTACCGCGGAAATGCCGTTTGCCGCCGCAAGGGACGGCGCGTTCCCGAAGGCGTTTGCCGCCGAAAACAAAAACGGCTCTCCGTCGGTTTCTCTTTGGGTTACGAGCTCGTTAATGCAGGTTGCAATGCTGCTTGTATACTTCTCGAACGACGCGTGGAATACGATGCTCAGCATTACGGGCGTTATGGTTTTGCCGCCGTATTTGGCAAGCACGGCGTATCTCTGGAAACTCGCCGAAAGCGGAAAATTGGACGGCGGCGCAGTCGCGGGGAAAACATACGCGCTTGTCTCGGGCATCTGCGGTTCGGCATTCGCGCTGTGGCTGATTTACGCCGCGGGGCTTGAGTATCTGCTGGCATCGGTAGTGCTTTTGGCCTTTGGAATTCCCGTGTTCATTTGGACGCGCAGAGAGCACAACCTGCCGGTATTTTCGCCCATGGAACGCTGCGCCGCGATTCTCGTTGCGGCGGTTGCGGTGCTGGCAGTGGCGTTGTTCGCAACGGGTAGGCTTTCGCTCAGCGGAAGCTCGACCGACACTCCGCCCGCGACGCAAACGCAGTCGGGTGTTTCCAAGCAGTCCAAGCGCGCCGTCCGCGCCGCCGCTCCGCTTACAAAACGCCACGGGGAGAACGTGATAATCATCGATACTGTCGATATATTCGAATAAAACGCAAAGCGGAAGCCCGTCTACGGCTTCCGCATTTTTTAACTTTGAACAATATAAAAAGCTATGAAAAAATATTTTACATTTGCTTTTGCTGCCGTTTGCCCGCCGTTTTTGTTGGCGGCGTCGCAGTCCGACAACTTCGCGTTTCCCGCGGGAAATTTCGGAATAGACTTTGTAAGTGCAAAAGTCGCCGATGCGAAGGCGGAAATATACGACGCCTCCGGAGTGGAGTTTTCGTTCGACTACTACGCCGATGTTTTTTCCAACCCGCTAGGCGGCGTGGCGCAGGGGACGCAATACACGCACATAATGGAGTTTTCCGCCACTGCCGACCTGCAGAAAATCGTCGGGATAAAGGGCTCGAGTTTTACCGTTTCGGGTGCGTATAATTCGGGGAGCGATTTGTCGGGGAAAGTCGGCAACTTCTTCGCGATTTCCGAATCGAGCGTTACGACTGGCTGGATGTTCTACGAGATGTATTACACACAGCAAGTCGAGTTGCCCAACGACGACACAGTTGTGGTGAAACTCGGGCGAATGTCGATGGACGACTCTTTCGCAAGCCTGCCCGTTTTCGGATATCTCGGCGGAGGCGCGATGGACTCCGTTCCCGAGGCGATTTTTTCGGCTTCGCCCTTTACGTCGTCTTCCATTGCCACATGGGGAGTTGTCGTAGAGTATCAGACATCGGAAAATCTTGCTTTCTCATACGGACTTTTTCAGACGCTTCAAAGCCAGAATTCGCCCGACTGGGACGGATTCGAATTAGGCATACACCGCGACGACGGCTATATGATGCTCGCCCAAGCGCAGTGGACCCCCACGTTTGCGGGCGGTCTGCAGGGAATATACAGCGCGGGCGGATACTTTTTCGGCGGCTACGAGATGTCGTATTTGTCGGGCGCGGGCTCGCGCTCGAACGGCTACGGATTTTATCTTCAGGGTCAGCAGAATGTGTGGGTTGACTCCGATGACTCGGGGAAATTTGTCTGCCTGTGGGCGGGTGTCCAATACGCGCCCATAACGTCGATAAGCACTGTTCAGTGGCAGCCGTATGCGGGCGTCCAGATTCAGGGCGTGATTCCCCGCAGGAAAAATGACGCCATATTTCTTTCTTGGACAAGCGGCGTTTTCAGCGACGAATACAGGGGAGGAAACGCTTCGTGCGAAACTGTTTTCGAGGCGAACTATCTTTGGCGGGTGAACGAGTATTTGTCGGTGCAGCCTGTGATGCAGTATGTGTTGTGCCCGAACGGGGATTCGGACATTGACGATGCTTTGGTTATAGGGGGGCAGGTGCTCCTCTCCTTTTAGAACGTGTGAAAACGGGGTTGATACTTCGTTTTGTAAAAATTTTTGCTTGGTTACATAGGTTAACTATGCTCCCTGCGCAAAAATTTTTCAAAGCCTTGTCTGAACCCCGTTTTGACACGTTCTCAAGAGGCGTAGCCCCTTGACCTGAACGTTCGCAGAACGTTCACTGTGTTATTCGGCGCGGTTGAACACCGCGCCTTTTCTGTTTGTATACGCATTGAACAAAGTTCAATGGCTTGAATATTCTAAACATAAACTTTAATAGATAGACAAAGCGGAATTGGCTGTGTCAATCCGCGTCGCTTTAGGAAGGCTAAAAAACTTTAATCAGAGAGCAAAGGCATATCGGTAAAGCCGATTGCCGCCGCTTTCGGAAAGATAAAAAACTTGTTTTTTGGGGGAGTATTTGATAGGGGTGAAGTATGTTGAATGTAATTTTGCTGATATTGCTCGGGGCGGTGTTTATATTTCTCGAGACAATACTTGTGGGCGGTATTTGGTGCGCCGCGGGAATCGGTTTGTGCGCGTGGGCAGTGTTTTTGGCATATGCGGGCTTCGGGGTAGCGGGTGCGGTTGTAAGCTCGGCGGCTTCGGTCGCGGTTTGTGTGGGGGCGTTTTTGGTCTGGCTGTATGTTATTCCGAAAACGAAACTCGGGCGGAAAATATACCTTTCATCGGCACAGCAGGGGCGCGTTCTCAACGGGGGTTTCGACGAACTCGTCGGCAGGGAGGGCGTGGCGCGGAGCGTGCTTATGCCCACGGGGAAAGTCGAGATTGACGGGAAGCTTTTCGACGCCCGCTCGGAGTTTCCCCATATCGAAAACGGGTCGCGCGTGAAAGTGGTTGGTTCTGATACGTTCGGAGTTTTGGTAAAAAAAATTTAGATATAGGAAATAAAAATGAATATATTGACAATAGTTATAGTGGCGGTTGCGATTGTCGCGTTTGTGGCGCTCGTGGTCGTGGTGTCGTTTGTGAACACTTGGCTTAAGGCGTTGCTTGCGGGCGCGCCCGTGAGCATGTTTACGCTCGTTGCAATGCGTTTGCGCGGTGTTCCCTACGGAATGATTGTGGACTCGCGCATCATGGCGGTAAAGGCGGGGCTTGATTTGACTATCAATCAGTTGGAGGAACACTATCTGGCGGAGGGACACCTTATCCAGACAATTCAGGCGTTGATTGCTTCGGAGAAGGCGGGAATGGATCTGTCGTGGAAGCAGGCGTGCGCCATAGACCTTGCAACCAAGGGCACGGCGAAAACAGTCGGCGAGGCGGTCAGAACATCAATCAACCCGAAAGTCATCGACTGCCCAAGCGCGGGCAGCGGCAGGACGTCAATCGACGGCGTGGCAAAAGACGGCATTCAGGTGAAGGTTCGCGCGCGCGTTACGGTTCGCACCAATCTGGACAGGTTTGTGGGCGGCGCGCAGGAGGAGACGATTATCGCGCGTGTGGGCGAGGGCATCGTAACCACAATCGGTTCGGCCGACAGCTACAAGTTCGTGCTTGAGCACCCCGACAAAATTTCGCGCGTGGTGTTGGAGCGCGGGCTCGATTCGGGCACGGCGTATGAGATTCTTTCAATCGACATAGCCGACGTTGACGTGGGCGAAAATGTTGGCGCAAAACTTCAGGAGGCGCAGGCTATAGCCAACAAGAATATGGCGCAGGCGCAGGCGGAAATAAGGCGCGCGGCGGCGGTCGCGCTGGAGCAGGAAATGAAGGCGAAAGTAGTGGACATGAAAGCGAAGGTCATCGAGGCGGAATCGCAGGTGCCGCTTGCCCTCGCCGAGAGTTTGCGTTCGGGAAAAATGGGTTTTATGGACTATTATAAACTCCAAAACATTCAGGCCGATACCGCAATGCGCGAAAGCATTTCGGACGACGCTCCCAAAAAGTAATGGAATTTTTCGTCGTCTTGTTTCTGGTTTTGGGCGTGTTTATTCTGAAATCCGCCGCGGAGCGTTCCGTCGAAGAAACGCCCTCGGAGGACGAGCAGGCCGCGCGCAGATATGTGGAGAAACTCAAACGCAGAAACGGCGCGCCCATGCGGCATGCCCCGCGGCCCGCTGCCGGCGGGCGTCCCGTCTCGGGGGCGTTCCCGGCGGATGGCATGGCGCGCGCGGAGGACTTTGCGGACGGCCGGTCGCGCGGCGGACTCGCAAAAAATTTCCGCAAAGCTCCGCGCAGACCCGAGAATTTTTCGGAGCGTGAACGGACGGCGGAAACGCTTTCGTATTCGCCAAGCGGAAAGGCTCCGAGTTCGGACGCCGATTTGTCAGCCGCTCCCGAGTGCCTGCGAAGTTCGCCGGACTTCGCAGGCGGCGGAATTTTAGACTCGGAAAAATCCGCCGAAGCCCGAAAAAAATCCGCGGCGCAAAGATTGGGGTTAGATTCTCCCGACTCCCTCAAGCGTGCGTTTGTAGCTTCTGAAGTTTTGGGCAGGCCGAAATCTTTAAGGAATGATTGGATATGATAATATCGCAAAAAGAGTTGAAAAAAATTACATCGGCAAAGTGCGCCGACATCTACAACTATCTCGGCATGCACAAGTGCGACGGCGGCGCGGTGGTGCGCTGCTATCTCGACGACGCAAAAAAATGCGGTTTTGTGGATTCGGCTTCGGGCGCGAAAACGCCGATGAAAAAACTCGATGAGTCGGGATTTTTCGAGCTTTTCATAAAGGGCGGCAAACCCATCGACTCCTATTTCTTCGAAGTTTCCGACTACCGCGGCGGCACGCGCGTGGTCTTCGACGCCTATTCGTTCGAGCCGACTCTCACCGATACCGACGTCTACCTTATCGGCAAGGGCGACGAGCGCAGAATCTACGACAAACTCGGCAGCCATGTCCGAACAATCCGCGGTGTTGAAGGCGTGGGTTTTGCCGTATGGGCGCCTACCGCGCGCCGCGTGAGCGTCGTCGGCGACTTCAACGAATGGGACGGCCGCTACAACCAAATGCGTCCCGTAGGGCAGTCGGGAATCTGGGAGATTTTCGTCCCGTCGGCGAAAGTCGGCGACAAATACAAATACGAAATTCTCGCCGCCGACAACGACACCCCGTTTCTGAAAATCGATCCCTACGCCGTTCGCTTCGAGCCCGCTCCCAATCACAGCTCAATCGTCTGGAGCTTGGACGGCTACGAATGGGGCGACGCCGAATGGCTGGAACGCCGCGCCAAAACCGATTTCACCCGCCGCGCAGTGTCGGTCTACGAAGTCCATTTGGGCTCTTGGAAACGCGTTGCGGACGACGGGGTTCGCCCGCTTACGTATGTCGAAATCGGGCGGGAGCTTGCCGCATATTGCGCCGAGATGAACTTTACGCATGTGGAGTTTATGCCGCTTGCAGAATATCCGTTCGACGGCTCTTGGGGATATCAGGTTACGGGCTTTTACGCCCCAACGCAACGCTACGGCACGCCGCGCGACTTTATGGAGATGGTCGACATTCTACACCGAAACGGAATAGGTGTAATTCTCGACTGGGTTCCAGCCCACTTTCCGCGCGACTCCTTCGCGTTGGCGGGCTACGACGGCTCCTGCCTGTATGAGCACCAAGACCCGCGTCTGGGCGCGAATCCCGACTGGGGCACGCTCTGCTTCAACTACGGGCGCGCGGAGGTTTCGAATTTCCTGATGGGAAGCGCGCTTGCGTGGTTCGATCGTTTCCACATAGACGGTCTGCGCGTGGACGCGGTTGCGTCGATGCTGTATTTGAATTTCTCGCGCAAAGACTGGATTCCCAACCGCTACGGCGGCGCGGAAAATCTCGAGGCCATAGAATTCCTCAAGCACACAAACGCCGTAATCCACGAGGAATTCGGCGGCGCGCTTATGATTGCGGAGGAAAGCACCACTTTCGAGGGCGTCACAAAGCCCGTTTCGGAGGGCGGCTTGGGCTTCGACCTGAAGTGGAATCTCGGCTGGATGCACGACACGCTCGACTACATGAAGGAAAACCCCGTTAACAGGAAATACCACCACAACAAGATGACGTTCCCTTCGATGTATCAGTTCGACGAAAAATTTATGCTCGTGTATTCGCACGACGAAGTCGTCCACGGTAAAAGCCCCATGATAGGCAAAATGGGCGCGTTCGACTGGAACGAAAAAATCGCCAACCTGCGCGCCCTCTACGCGTATATGTGGTTTTGGCCGGGGAAGAAAACGCTTTTTATGGGCGACGAAATCGCGCAAAGCACCGAGTGGAAATACGACGATTCCGTCGATTGGCGGCTGCTTAAATACGAAGTCCACCGCTCCGTGCGCGACGTAGTCCGCGACAGCGCGCGCCTGTATTTGCAGGACGCATCTTTGGCGGCCGCCGACTTCGACAGGCTGGCTTTCCAGTGGATTAACGCCGACGACGGCAACTACAGTATCTACTCGTTTCTGCGCTATTGCGCCGACGGCAAAACATGCTACGCGGTTGTCAGCAACTTTACGCCCGTATTGCGCACGGGATACGGAATAGGGCTTCCGTTCGCGGGAACTTGGCAAGAAGTTTTAAATACCGACTCCGAATTCTATTGCGGCACGGGCGTGGGGAACTTCGGGGCAATCCGCGCGTCGGAAGAGTTTGCAATGCACAACCAACCCTGCGGCGCGCTGATAATTGTGCCGCCTATGTCAACGGTAGTGTTCAAAGGCGTGCGTCCGGAACCGTCGCGTTTTCTCCCTCGCAAAAAACCGGCGTCGCAAAAACACGTCCGCGAAAATGCCGAAGATTTGTACGCTTCTGGGGCGAAGACGGTGGGACGCGCAAATTCGGTAAAAAGACAAAATACCGCGCCTAAACGCGCACCGTCAAAAAATCTCAGTGCGGGCGTAAAACTGTGTAAACCAGCCGCAACCGCAAAGCGCGGCACGGGCGCGGGAGCGGCGAAAGCCAAAAAAATGCCGAAAGCCAAAAAAAAGACTTGAACGGAGTCGGCGAAGTGGTAGAGTTCGTGCTTTATTAAATCAACTTTGAGTCGGTGGGGTATCCAAGAGGCCAAAGGACGCGGACTGTAAATCCGTTCAGCTACGCTGTTCGTGGGTTCGACCCCCACCCCCACCACTCGGTTGATTTTTTTGTTTTATAAGCCCCGCGCGTTTTGCAGCTCGGGGCTTTTTTGCGTTTTACGCGTCTCGTTTCTCCATGCGAGTTTGGCGCATGTTCTGTTTTTGTTTATACAATAAACTTATTGCGGCAATGGCGCACAGTATAACCAATATGCCCGAAATTTGGGTGGCGTCGATGCGTTCGCCCGAACCGCTGCCCGCGCAAAGAACCGCCGCGGGAAGTTCCGCAGTCATGAGAACGCGCCGACTTTTGGCAATTCCGCTTGCGTAGAACTAGCCAAACAAACGGCGCACACCGCACCCGAACCGCCGTCCGAGCGCCGATTGTGAAAATCGTTCCAAGCTCTCCGAAGCGGAGTTCGACATGTTTTTTGAGTGTCGCGCGCGGGGGAAGCGCCTACGAAGTTTCCATTCTTTCCGATGTCCTTCTTTTTTAAAAGTTCAGTTTTTTGCAATCTTCCGCTATATTTGTATTGATAGCGCAAAAACATTCGGGTAAAACGACTTCATACTTGTTTAACTCTACTATTACCATTATTTACTGCCATGATAAGAACTATCAATCCGTTTGCGATACTGATATTATGTGCATCGTTGTGCTGCACGCTTTTTGCCGAAAGGGTCGTTTCAGGCTCCGCCGATTTTACTAACGAATTTACCCCGATGACTGAAAGTTGGACTTTCAACGCGGGTGAAGACAACCCCGCGGTTGTGCGAATCTTCAACCGAATCCAACAGGGGAAGTCAATCGCCATCAATCGGAATGTCGAGCTTGTCGCGTCGGCGCACTGCAAAAACGCGACCACGATGGGAAACATGATTTTCGACAGCGGCGGAAATTTGAAGATTGCCGAAACGTCGAAATTCACAACGGGCTTTGACGGCGGTCTGTTCGCCGGCACTGCGATTTTCGCTTCGGGAGGGGCGCGCATGACAAACACGAAGGGCACGATAAACGGAGCGTTTGTCGTAAACGGCTACCGCTGGAATCCCGCCAACGGCGAATGGGACATGGACAACTACTGCGTGTATCTGCGCAACGGCAAGTGGACGTTCGGCGCGGGCGCGCGCATGGAACAAAACGGCGCGTCGGTCGACGAGCTGTCGGCGGTGCGCGCGCTCAACAAAATCGAAAACACGACGCTGAACGTTAAATCGGCGGAAGGCTCTTTGCGGTTCGACGAAATTTTAGTTTTCGACAATTCCGTTCTCAATCTCAAATCGCGCAACGCAATAATCGCGGGCTCGAAATTCGGCGCATCTTCACAGGGGGATTCCATATTCGAACTGCGCAACGCTTCGGGCGGGGCAAAGCTCACAATCAGGGCGTCAGCCGCCAATGAAATAGGGACAATCCGCTACGCCGACGGGGCGTCGCTTTACCTCGACGTTTCGGCTCTCGACGGGAAAACCGCCGACAAGGGCGCGCTTTCGATTGCCCGCCTCGCGCCGATATCGGAGGGCGCAAAGATAAAAATCTACGTCGATTTCGGGAGCGGGTCGCGCGGAAATCTGTCAATCGGCAACGTAAAAAGCCTGCTGACGGAGGGCGGCGCGGAGGTTTATTTCAAAAAGGCCGACGGCTACCAGCTCGGCGCGTTGGGCGTAAACATGCAAATAGGCGTCAACGGGACGCTCGCGTGGGCGAATTCCGGCGATGCCGTTTCCGACAAATCTTCGCGTTCGGCGCAAATCCGCATTACGCGAACATCGGGGGCGACGGAGGTTGCGCGCGTGCAGCTCGAGGTTTCGCCCGACGACCCTTCGGCGTGGCGTTATCGCATTCCCAAAGAGCAGCTCACTGCCGGCGGCGACATCTCGACTGTGGACGTGGTTTTCAATACCGCGCAGGCAGTCAACGGCGAACGCGGCTACTTCGTCTTGGGCGACAGCCGCATAGGCACGTTCCGCCTGATGAAAGGCTCTCTCAAAGACTGCGCGCGCACGGTTATGCCAGTTTTCGGAATGAAAAATCCGCGCGAAACGTGGGTTGCCATAGTCAAGGGACTGCGCTACGAATACGACATCAAAGTGGAGGTCGTCAACGGCGTATACGAAATTTTTCCTCGCTTTAAAATAGCCGACATCGGAATGCAGAAACTCGGCTTGGCGCACTCTCAGGAAGACCTGATTGTAGATTTCTATCCACTCGCGGACACCGCCGAATACTGCGACATGGGGCGCGTCTACCGCAACTACCAGCTCGCGCGAGGCGAAGTAAAGCCGCTGAAGGAGCGGATAAAGAACAACCCCCGCCTGAAATACAGCGCGGAGTCGATTTTCTTCAGAAAACGCTTCGGCGAAAAAAACAATGCCGACAAAATCGAGCACCAAGTCAGGGGCGAAAACGAACCCCCACTGATAGTCAACTCGACTTTTGACGACTTCGGCGCAATGCTTACGCGCCTGAATGAGTTGGGTGTCGATAAAGTGGAGGCATGCTTTGTCGGCTGGGGTGTCGGCGGCTTCGAGGGCGACTACCCCGATCTTGCTCCCATTCCCGCAGAGTTCGGCGGCGAAGAGGCTCTTATACGCAACGTCAATCTGGCGAAGAGTCTGGGCTATCAGGTCACGGGGCACATAAACCACATGGACTACTTCACCATCGCCGACAAGTTCGACTGGGCAGATATCACAAAGGACAAGGCCGGCAACTACGTGAAAACTTCCATCTATTGGAACGGCCGCGCATACACGCCATGTTTCAGGCGTATATTCGAAAAGGAAAAATACATGAAGGCCGACTGCGAGTATATGCAGCGCATCGGCTTCAACGGCATCTTGCACGTCGATGTAACAAGTTGCGTGCGCCCGCACGACTGTTTCAATCCCGACCACCCGTGCACGCGCAACGATACCGCCGACTGGATGAATAAAATCGGCAAAATGTTCGGCGAATATTTTGCGGGCTTCTCCTCCGAAGGCCCGTGCGACCACGTAGCGAAATCGCTCGACTACGTTTTGTATACGAGCGCGTGGCCGAGCTACGTCGGCAAGCAGGAGGCTCTCGTTGACGGCATAGTTCCGTTCTGGCAGAGCGTCTACCACGGAATCATTTTGAGCAATCCATTCTACGCCACTATAGACTATCCGCACAAGCACGGCGTGGGCAGCGACATCACCCCGTATTCGGCGTTGGGCAGCGTCGCCAACCAGCGTTTGAAGGTTTTCGAATACGGAGGCCGCCCGACATACTACTTCAGAATGTCGAGTTCCGACGCCACCAAGGACTACGTTCTTTTGCCCGTCGCCGAAGCCTACAGGGAATATGCGCCCACGGCGTATCTGCAATACGAATATATAGACTCGCACAGGGAAATTTCCTCGGGCGTGTTTGTCACGGGATATTCCGACGGCAGCGAGGTAATTACAAACTACAACGATGCCCCCTTCTCCTACGCGGGCAGGACGGTCGGGGCGAAGGATTTCCTGTTGCTGAATCCGCGCAATGTTTCAATCGACGCGCAAAGCCGCGTCGTGGCGGGCGCGCAATTCGCGCTCAGGGCGGTTTGCGACGTTGCGGGGGCGACATATCGCTGGTATAAAAACGGCGTTTTGATTGAGGGCGAAATGTCGGATACCCTCACGATTTCGCAGACCGATTCAAGCGCGGTCTACAAGGTGGAAGTGGAAAAAAACGGCAATGTATACGCATCGAATGACTGGACTATTTCCGTGGGCAATCCGCGCCTGTTCGTCTCAAAAAACGGCGCGGCGGGCAACGACGGTCTCTCTTGGGCGACCGCGCTTCCCGACCTGAAGTCGGCTTTGGCGCGCGCCGATTTCGCCAACTGCATTCCCGAAATCTGGGTTGCCGATGGCACATACGCGGTTGAGGAAACGCTTTCGGTTTCGTCTTCAGTCCGCATTCTCGGAGGCTTCGTCGGGACGGAGGTTTCGCCCGATGAACGCCCGCTTTCGGGTTCGGATACCGTTCTTTTCGGCGGCGGAGAACGCAGAATAATTGAGGCCGCGCAAAAGTGCGGCGTGCTCGCGTTCGACAGGGTTTGGTTCGCCTCGGCAAGCTCCCCCGAAAACGGCGGCGCGCTCTATTCGCTCGCGGGCGAAAACGTGTTTACGAACTGCCGTTTCGTGCAGAATACGTCGGCGAAGAACGGCGGCGCGGCGGCGTTTGTCGGCGGTTCGGTGTCGTTTAAAAACTGCGACTTCTTCGGCAACGCGGCGGCTTCGGGCGGCGCGGTAAACGCCGACAATTCAACTGTGGTTCTTGCCAACGCAACGTTCCGCCAAAATTCGGCTGCCCAACATGGCGGGGCGGCGAGCTTCTCCGGCTCGCAAACTACGGTCGTCCACGCCACGTTCTCGGGCAATTCGGCAGAAACGTCGGGCGGTGCGGTTTCGGCTTCGGGCGGAACGTTTGCCGCAGTAAATTCAATTTTCTGGGACGACTCCGCTCCCGCCGATTCGGAAATCGCCGTTTCGGACGCGGCGGCGGAAGTTTCAAACAGCGTTGTTGCGGGCGGCTTCGAGGGAGGTTTGTCGATAACTTCGGCAAATCCGAACTTGGGCGAATTCAAGCGCAGGCAGTTCTCGGCAGTCTACACAATGCTGCCCGCAGAGGGGGCTTCGGCGGACGGTTTGGCGGCGCAGGACGCCCGCGCGCCTGATTCCGACGCAAATTCCGTGGCGCGCACGTTCCCGTGTTTTGCGGGCGCGGCGCAACACGCGGGCATAGCCGTTTCGGTCCCGACCCCGACGGTCGGCAAGACGTTTGTTTTGTCGGTTGCGGAGGTTTCGGGCGCGACATATAAATGGTTCAAAAACGGCGGGCTCATTGAGGGGGCGACTTCGACTGCGCTTGAAATATCGCAGTCGGAGGCCTCCGCGCAGTATGAGTGCAAAATTTTCGACGCTTCGGGTGCGCTTGTTTCGGCTTTGGCAACTTCGGTGGACGCAAAGCCCGTTTCAACGGTCTACGTTTCGCCAGACGGCAACGACTCGGCCGACGGACTTTCTTGGCGCACAGCAAAGGCATCGCTCAAGGCGGCTTTGGCTGCGTTGCCCGCCGCTCCGGAAGAGGGTTCTGTCGTAAAAATGGCTTCGGGAGAATACCCGATTGCCGCGGCGGTTGCGGTATCTAAACCGAACGTCAAAATCGTCGGCGGCCTTTCGCCCGCGACGGACGAGGGTGTTCCGACTTCCGTTCCGACTGTGCTCGACGGCGGTTCGGCATCCAGAATACTCTCCGTTTCGACGGCGGCCGAATTTGAAAATCTCGTTTTGCGCAACGCAAGCGCGGATTCCGGCGCGGCCGTTCTTGTTTCCGCCGACGCGGCGTTTAAACACTGCAAATTCGTTTCAAACGTTTCGGTATGGAACGGTGCGGCTGTCCAAGTGGCTTCGGGCGCGCCCGTCTTCGAGAGTTGCGAATTCGAAAGCAACACGGCGACATATGCCGGCGGCGCGGTGTATATGAAAAACGCGGGCGCGGTTTCGTTTAAAAACTGCCTGTTTGTGGGCAACAAGGCAAAGAACGGCGCGGCGGTCATATGTAACGCAACCGACGCGATATTCGTAAACTGCACGTTTGTGGGCAACACGGCTACCGAAGGCAACGCCCCAACACACTGCATTGAAATCACAAATTCGGCGGGGCCCGTTTTCGACGGTTGCACAATCTTAGGCGGTGCCGGCGGTCAGACATGCGCGGCAATGGCGGGCTCTTCCTCTACGCCGAAATTCTACAACAGCATTCTTTGGAATTGGAAAAATTCGGCATCTTCGGCAATAAACCTTTCGGGCGGCGCGGCGGCGACCGTAGAAAACTGCGTTGTCGATACGGGTTTTTCGGGCGGTAAAAATGTCCTTACTTCCGATCCCGAGCTCGGCGCGCTCGCCGACTTCGGCGGAACGAGGGTTGTCCCCATAGGCTACGACGGCTCGGCGGCTTGGACGGGGCGCGCGTTCGAAACTTCGCCCGCAACCGACGCCGCGGGCAATGCGCGCCCGTATGCGCGCTGCATAGGCGCGTTCGAGATAACGAAGAATTTGGCGTTCACGCTCCAGCCTAAAAGTGCCAACGCGTATGTAGGCAAGTCGGCGTCGTTCTCGGCGGAAGTCGAAAGCGAGGGCGGGTATTCTTTGCAATGGGAGAAATCCTCCGACGGCGGTGCAACTTGGGTTCCCGTTGACGGGGCAAATTCCGCGACTTTCTCGATAGAATCGGCGGCTCTCACCGACGCGGGGCTATACAGATGTTCGGCAACGCTCGAAGGTTCGGTTGCGCATTCGTTTGCCGCAACGCTGTCGGTGGGCGACTCCGTGTCGGTAATTTCCGAACCTTCCGCCGCAACAACCGAGGTCGGCGGCAGCGCAACGTTCTCCGTTTCGGCGACGGGCAGCAACCTGCAATACCAGTGGCAGATTATGCTTGCAAACGGCGTCTGGACCGACATCGAGGGCGCGACCGACTCCGCATTGACCCTCTCCGGTATTTCCTCCGAATACAGCGGGTCGTTCGTGCGGTGCAGAATCTACAACTCGGCGGTCTCGGCGTATTCTTCGGTCGCCTCTCTTGCGGTTTCCAATTCTCCCACAATAAGCGGGTATGTCGTGGCCTCGGAGATGTCGATTACGGGGTTCATCACCCTTGAAAACGGCGCGTATTTCTATGCAGACGAGGACACAAGCCTTTCTTCGATTCGCGCAATGAAAGACGCCGTTGCCGAAATCAACATATCGGACGGCGCAAAAGTTGTTCTGACGAACGAAAACAACTACGCCTTCGGCAGCACGATTGCTTCGCAAAACAAGGGGCACGTTTCCGTTACGGGCGGCGGAACGCTCACTATGACGGGCGCAAGCGGCGACGTTTTCATCAGAAATATGGACCTCGACTTGCGCGTGCCCACCACCTCCGATTTCAACTCGTTCAATGTGGCGAACGCCAATATCCGCTTCGGCGCAAATTGGACGGGCGCGCGACTGATTGGCGGGCACGACTCCGCAATAACGATTGAAAACGGGGTTGTCTACAAGTGTACCGGAACGTATTTCAACCTGTACGCAATCTCCTCTGTGCTCAATATAGGCGAACCTTCGGAGACGCTTCTTGTCGGCGACGCCCGCGCGAAACTCGTTATGGGCGAAGACACCGACAGCGCGGTGGCTCTTTATGCGGCGGGCAAATCCTACATCAACGGCGTTGTCTACCAGCGCGGCCAGATGGACATGGTAAATTCGGGGCAGTATTGCTCGATGTTCCTTGCAAGCTGCCAAATCGGCGAGTCTGCTTGGATAGACCAGCTTTCGTCCGACCCGAAATACCCCGTGATTGTGGGGTCTGCGGCGTTTGCGGCCGACGGAACTTCCGGCATAGTCTCGAACGCCGCGACGGGCTCGTTGTGCTTCGGCTCGCGCTTCTTCATCACCGACTCCGCAACACTGCGCCTGAACTCCTCCGACGCTTTCCGTATCGGCAGAACCGGCGATACATACAATCCCCAAAGCAAATCGGTGTTTACCGTTTCGAACTTCACGGCGGCCGACATGAAAAAGTCGGGCGAAGTCGTCTATGAAGACGCGTTGGGGGCGGCAAACGCAAAGCTTATTCTCGGGGCGGAAAACAACATCGGCGCGTTCGAATTCTTCCCGAACTCGACGCTCGAAATAACGCTCAACGGCAACAAAATAAACGTCGGCAGATTCGCCCTTGTGCCCGAGGCTTCGGAGGGAACGTTCACCCTTAAGATAAACGATTTCCAAGCAGGGCTTGTCCGCATAAGTGCGATGACCGCCGCGCAAATCGGCGCATTGAACATAGTTGACGCCGAGGGGAATCCGATAGACTATACGCTTGTTCCCGTTTCCGAATTCACCGCCACCGACTTTGTGCTCGGCGGCGCGCTGTCGATAACCGATTCGCCCAAAAATGCGATAGTCCTCGACGGCGACGTCGCGACGTTCTTCGCGGGGGCTGCGGGTTTGGCTGAAAGAGCATACCAGTGGCAGGTTTCGACCGACGGCGGCGCAACTTGGCAGAATGTAGATTCCGCAACGTCCGCCAAATACAGCTTCAACGCCACAACGGCACAATGCGGCTACCTCTACAGGTGTGTTGTTTCGGGAGGCGGAGAAACTGCTGTTTCCGACGCTGCGCGCCTTGCGGCTTTCGGTTCGGCAACCGTCTACGTTTCGCCCGACGGCGACAACTCCGACGGGGCGTCGTGGGGAACGGCCTTCAACACTCTTGCCGCCGCGGTTGCGTCCGCGCCCGACGGCGCGAGGATTTTCGTCAAGAACGGCACGTTCACAACGTCGCGCATTGTGGTTAAAAAGAACCTCGAAATAATCGGCGGCTTTGCCGGCTACGAAAGTTCTGCGGAATCGCGCTCGGGCGGCGAGACGGTCGTTTCGGGCGGCGGCGCGCACGCTCCGCTGCTTGTCCGCAACTGCACGGTGTTGTTGCGCTCGCTTACTATAGCCGAAACGTCGTCTTCGTCGGCGATAAACGCGGACAACTCCAACCTGTTCCTGAGAAACGTCCGTATACGCGACGCCAGAAACCCGAACGGCAACGGCGGCGCAATCTACGCCTACAGCGGCAGCTACATAGACGTTCTCGACTGCGAGTTCGAAAACTGCTCCACATACTGGGCGGGCGGCGCGCTTTTCCTGCGCGAAGCCTCGGGCAGAATATCGCGCGCATACTTCGGCAACTGCAATTCCGACAACGTAAGCAGCCTAATCCACCTCGCGGGCGGCAACCTCTACATGGAAAATACAACGGTATTCGACTGTTTCCCCCATTCGGGGAAAACGTCCGCAATTGCCGCGGCCGAAAATTCCGCAACGCAGACTAACTCTACGTTTGTGGCAAACCTGTGCACGTTCGCGCAAAACGGAATCTCCAATAAAACTCTTGTGGGCGTTTCGGCGGGAAGCTCGGCGCACCTGTTCAACAGCATAGTTTGGGGCGGCGACGGCGTTTTGTCGGTGGGGAAATCAGTGGAAGCCTCAAACTGCGTGCTCAACGAGGTCTTGGGCGAAAACGTTTCTGCAGCCAATCCCAACCTGTCGGCGCCCGCATACGCGGCGGGCTCGTCCGTCCGCACAATGGAGGTGGGCGAGGGCAGTCCGGCGATAGCGTTGGCGGCGATTCCCAACGCGCTTCCCGACGCGGCGGGCAGGGCGCGAAGCCTTCCGCTTTGCACGGCTGGCGCGGCGGAATACTCAGCGCAGTCGCTCGTGTTGCAAAACGGCGCGTATGTGCGCGTTGACGGCGACGGCGCGGCGGCTTCGGTCTATACCGAAGCAAACGGCGCGGCCGCCGAAGTGAATGTTTCGCGCGGTTCTCAACTCGTGCTTTCAAGCGCGAATGCGGGCGCGGCGGGAACTTTCGGCTGCGCTATCGGCCAGCCCGACGCTTCGCGGCAGGGTTCGATTCTCTTCAGCGGCGACGGCACACTGAAGCTGACATCAACAGACTCGTTCATCAAGAACGTTTCCGTAGATTTCGACATTGATGTAGACGCGCCCGCAAACGCCCTGCAACTTGAAAACGCCGAATTGTTCATTTCCAAGTCTTGGCGCGGCGCGCGCCTGTTGAAGGGGTTTAACTCCGCCGTGACGGTGCGCAACGGCGCGGAAATGGTTTGCAACAAAACATACTTCAACTTCTACGTGCCGTCTTCCGCGATAAACATAGGCGAGCCTTCCGAAACCCCGCTTTCGGGCGCGGAACGGGCGCGGTTTATCACGGGCGTGTCGTCCGGCGGAAGTTCGTCGCTGCTGTGTCTGGGCAATGCCTACATAAACGGCTACGTTGAAGTCAACGGCAGAATGGCCACGGGCTTGGGCACGGACGGCGCGCAGTTCTGCACTGTGAAGCTTGTTTCCGCGGTGTTCGACAAATACGCCGAAATGGAGCAGAACTGTTCCGTTGCGGGCTTCCCCGCAGTGTTCGGCGGCCTGCCGGCAGACGGTGCAGGCGTGGTTTCCGCGGCTGCGGCGGGCGCGCTTAGGTTCGATTCGCGCGTGTTTATTGCCGACGGCGCAAAGCTTGAGTTGCGTTCCACAGACGCGTTCTCTATAGCCTCCGACGGCGGAGCCGCCCTTCCGCAGTCGCAATCCGTATTCACAATATCATCATTCGACCCGACGAAAGTCGTTGCGGCCGATTCGGGATACGATACCTCCGCGGCTTTGGGCGCGGCTAACGCAAAACTCGTTTTGGGCGCGGCAAACAACATCGGTGCGTTCGAATTCTTCCCGAATTCTACTCTCGAAATAACGCTGGGCGGACACTTCCTGAATGTAGGACGCTTCGCCCTTATGCCCGGGGTTTCGGAGGGAACGTTTACGCTTAAGTTCAACGACTTCGCCGCAAACCTCGTCCGCATAAGCGGCATGACGGCGGCGGAAATCCGCGCGCTGAATATTGTAGACGCGGCGGGCAACCCGCTTGTCTACACGCTCACTCCCGCCGATGAAAATTCCGACAGCGACTTCTATCTCGACGCCACGGTCGGTATTCTCAGGTCTCCCGCAAACGCGGTTGCGCGCGCGGGCGAGACCGCCGTGTTCTCGGTTATGTCCGACGGCGACGGCGCATACCAGTGGCAGAAGTTCGAAAACGGAGGGTGGGTTGACATTTCGGGCGCGACTTCCAACGTTCTGGAAGTGCCCGTTTCCGCCGCTGACAACGGGGCAAGGTTCAGGTGCGCCATTTCCAAGGGCGGCGTGAAAATTGCTACGTCCTCCGCGGAGATAGTGCTGCTCGGCTCGGCCGACGTCTACGTTTCGGCAGACGGCGACAATTCCGACGGGGCGTCGTGGAGCGGCGCATACACTTCGCTTTCCGCGGCGATATCCCGCGCTCCGGCAGGCGCGCGCATAAAAGTTGCGGGAAATCTGACGATAGGCGAAAGAATCGGAGTGTCCAAGAATCTGGAAATTGAGGGCGGCTACGAGTTCGGAGCCGACGCGCCGACGGGCGTTTCGGCGATTGATTGCGGTTCGGCGGTTGCGGCGTTCAGCGTTTTGAATTCGGCGGTGCTTTCGCTTAAAAATCTCGAAATCCGCAATACGGCGGGCGTTCCGGCAATCGGCGTGAACGCGTCCACACTCGCGCTTAAAAAATGTAGGTTCGCGAACGTGAACACTACTCCGAGTGGCGGCGCAATCTACGCCGAACAGGGAAGTGTCGTTTCCATCGAGTTCTGCGAATTTGAAAACTGTTCCACGGCATACGCGGGCGGGGCAATCTTTTTGCGCAATTCGCGCGGCATCATAAATTCGGCGTTCATCGGATTTAGCTCCGCCACTACGGGCGGCGCGGCGATCTATCTGAAAGATTCGTCGCTCGACATGGCAAACGCGACAATCTACGGCGGAACGCCGGCGGTATCGGGGATTCCCCGAAGCGCGGTGCAGCTGATAGGCTCGAAGGCGAGAATCGATTGCGGAACGTTCGTGCAGAGCGCGGCATCGGCAAACTTCTTCGCGCTGGTAGATTCTGCATCGGAATTGAGGTTAAGAAACAGTATTGTCTGGGGCAATGTGTCGGACGCGTTAGACTGTTCGGGCGTGTTTGACGCCAAAAACTGCATTGTAGACACGGGCTGCGCGGGCGAAAACATTTCGACCCAAAACCCCAAACTCTCCGAGCCCGCCTATTCGGGGGCGTCGTTTGTGCGCACAATGCAGGTTCCCTCCGACAGCGTAGCCGTGGGAGCGGGCGTTATAGCCGGCTCGATGAATGACGCCTGCTCGCGTCCGCGCCGCGCTCCCAACTGCACAGTCGGCGCGTTCGAATACATGAGCGACTATTCCCAGTGGGCGGTTGACGGTGGCATTGGAGACTCTCCCGCCGACTACCGCGCAATTCCTCATTCCGACGGAATAACGAATATCGAAAAATACGTTTTCAATCTCGATGCTTCGAAAGCGGCGTCGTATGCCGACAACCCGAATTTCTCGTTCGTAAACGACGGCACTACGGCGGTGTTGCGCTTCCAGAAACGCACCGTTCTGCCCGAGGGGGTAAGTGTTCAGGCGATCTACTCTACCGACCTGGAAAACTGGCTTCCCGCAGAGATAACGGTCGATTCAAGCGGGAACGGCTTCGACAACTGCCGCGTTGAAATGGTGCCCGATGACTCGGGCAAGATTTTCATCAGACTGAAAATAGATATTCAGGAATAACGCGTTTATTTTGTGAAATTAAAATTGACAATGTATGTTTAAGAACCTACATCTCCCTTTTGTAGTTGATTTATGTTAAAATTGTTGCCGATTTTTATTTCGCTGTCGTTCGCCGCGGCGGCCTTTGCCGCTTCGGTGAACGGGCCGACGTTCGGCTCGTATGCGGTTCAGTGCCCCGCCGATAGCGATACATACATCGGCATTCTTCCCACGCGTATGCCAGCGTTCACGGGTGAGGTTGACGGCATGACGCTGAGCTCGCGCAAAATTTCGGCGCGCGGAGAGCCCAAATGGGAGGCGGACAAGTTCGTCTACCAAAAAGGCGTCCAGACAAACCACTACTACCTGAAGTTTACTTCGGGCGAATTGGAAGGCGCGTGGTTCGACATTTTTGCCAATGACTCCTACTCGGTCCAAATTTCAATCGGCGAGGCGGAGTTTCGCAAAATATCCGTCGGCGACGCGTTCCAGATAATTCCCCATTGGACAATGGCGACGCTCTTCCCCGACGGCGGCGGCTTCGCAAAGGCGACGTCGATGATTGGCGCAACTTTGATTCGCAAACAGACGGAATTTGATTCGGAAAACGGTTCGGTTTATCCGATAGGAAAGAACAAGGCTTTTTTGTCTACGTATTACTTTAAAAAATCGTCGTCTTCGGCGGGGTGGAAAACGACGCGAAACGCCGCCGCTGACGACTCGGTTGTGGAGCCAAACACGGGGTTGAAAATTATACAACCCGACTCGGGCACAGTCGCCATAGTTTCTGGGGTAATACCGTTATGCGCAAGTTCGTTTGAATTGTTTGTAGCCGAAGATACCGGTTCGCAAGTGCAATCGCAAGACATAATGCTCGCGATTCCTTCGGCGGTGGACATTAAATTGTCGGACTTGACTGACGCCCTCGTCGGGACGGGCGCGTTTGCGGCTTCTTCGGGTTTTGTCCCGACGGACATTTTGCGCGTCTATGACAATTCAAAAACGGGGAAAAACGTGTCGGCAACAAAAAGCTTTTATTTTAAGAAAAGCAGCGGACGTTGGGTCGATATGGGAGACTATAAGGCGGACGTAGAGGGCTTTCTGTTAAAGCCCGAATATGTTTTGAAATTTATAAAGCAAGCGGAGGGGTCGGCTATGGCTGTCCGCGTGAAAGTAAAGCACAAATACGATGTCGAATAATATGAAAAAACTGTTTCTAATTACACTAATTTCCGCTGTTTCGGCGGCAAGCTCGTTCGCGGAATGGGCGTTGATTCACAGCGCGGGCGGATTTCTATACGAAGACGGAAGATCGCTCGACAAGGAGTTCAACTACGCTTTCATTGTCGATATGAACAACGGCGGTTTTGGTTCGTTCCGGTTGCAGACGGGGGACGTTTTTCGGGTGGGAGAGTTTTTAAATTCGTCAAACAACTACAAAACAATTCTCTCCAATACGCTTGTTTTGGACGATGGACTCGCTTTCGCTATGGGAAGCGACGCAATCGACAACGATAAACTCGGCATAACCGCAGGCGCGGAAATTGCAATCGTGGTCTGGAACTCAAATAACGATACGGCTTTTGAAGGCGATAAATACTGTATTTTTACTCCTTCCATGACGTCTACCGGAGAACTCTCAAAAGGCGACCAATGGATTGTGTATGCGGGAAGTTCGGGTGAAGATGAATTATTTTATCTTCAAAACAATTTTGCGGGCGGTAAAGTTCCCGACTCGTTTACCATGCTTTCCAAAACGGTCGGGGCGGTGCCAGAGGCGGGGTATTGCGCGGCGTTATTAGGGTTGGCGGCGTTGGCGTTCGCTTTCCGCCGCGCAAGAAAGTAGTTTTATGAGCCGTTTGTTCGGTATGTTTGCGCTCGCGGTTGCTGGCGCGTTTCTTGTGCCGTGTTTCGGCGCCGAAAAAACGGAGAAGCTAAAGCTTGTGGCGGCTTACAGGCTCGACGGCGCGTGGTTTTTCCGCGTCTTCGATGGGCGTTCGGGCGATATTATAACGGTGAAACAGGGCGTGCGCAACGGACGCGGTTTCGCCGTGGAAAATTACGACGAACCCGCGCAGACCGCAGTAGTTTCCACCCCCCACGGAAGATTTATTGTGTCGTTTAAGCAAACCGAAGCCCAAACTCCCGCGGCTGACAATCCCGATGTTGCGCTTCCCCCAGCCCCGCAGGCTACGGCGCAGCCCGACTCCGAGCAATCGGCGGATACTGCAAAAACCGTTTCGCGCGCGCGCATTTTGGAGAACATAAAATAGTTTTCGGGGCCGAGAAAAACAAGGCGATTATATTTGGGGAACACGCCCTTATTTGTGTAGGTGCAACAGGCGTCGGCAGGGAGTGCGCCCATTTGGCTCCCGTATAAAAACAAAAAACCCTTCGATGGATCTTCCACCGAAAGGTTTTTCGGGCCAGTGAGGATCGAACTCACGACCTTTCGCACCCCATGCGAACGCGCTACCAGTCTGCGCTATGGCCCGTAAATAATTCCATATATATTTCACCTTTTCAGCGGTTTATCAAGCTTTTTTTTCAATTATCTATTCCCGCGCGCCCCGACAACGCTATCAGCGAACGCGCAAACGTCCGCTGGAGCCCGCACCAAGATTTATACGCCTCCTGAGCGAATTCCTGCTGAGGGTCGCGCTGCCCATAGGCGCGCAGGTAGACAGCCTCCCGCAAAAATTCGAGGCGCGAAAGGTGATCGCGGAAGGCTTTGTCCAGCACATACAAGACAAGTCCGCGCCCGCCTTTTTCTTTCGCAAAAGGGCCTTTTTCAAAAAGCGCGGCGACTTTCTCGTTCAGTTTTCGGCGGATTTCGTTTTTTGGTAGTCCGTCAAGCTCCATAGGGAGAATGCTCAAAGAATAGTCGCAAAAAAGCGCATTGCAGAATTTTGAAACGGCGTCCTGCGATATGTCCATATCGTTGGCGGGCAGGTTTGTATCGACACATGAGGCTATTTCGGCGTCCAAAAGCGGCAGAAGTGCGTAGCCGAGCTTTTCGGCAGACATGATATTGTCGCGCATGGAGTAGACAATGTTGCGGTGCGTGTTTACGGGCGCGTCCAGCTTCAGCAGCTCCTTCCGCGCCGAGAAGTTCAGGTCTTCCGCCTTTTTCTGCGCCGCCGCGATTATCGACGGGAACAGGCTGCTTGAAAATGCCGCGCCCTCTATATGTTTTTGCTTAATCGAATCTTTCAGGAACGACACATCGGCGTAGACTCTAAAAAGCGTGTCTTCGAAAGAGGCGAAAAAGCGGACTGCGCCCCTGTCGCCCTGACGCGCGCAACGTCCCGCGAGCTGCCTGTCAACGCGCACGCTTTGGCAGTGTTCCGCGCCTATTACGAGCAGTCCGCCCAACTCCTCCACGCCTTTGCCGAGCTTGATGTCGGTGCCGCGCCCTGCCATGTTTGTGGAAATTGTAACCGTGCCCATTTGCCCCGCACGTGCGATGATTCCCGCTTCGAGCTCGTCGTTTGTAGCGTTGAGTTTGTTGTGCGGGATATGTCTGATTTTTAACATTCGCGACAACACTTCCGAGTCGTCAACCGACGCCGTTACCGCAAGCACGGGCTGCCCGACTGCCTTCGCGCGGACTATTTCGTCGATTATTGCGTTGAATTTTTCCCTGCGCGTGAGGTATATGAGGTCGGGCAACTGCTTCCTTATGCAGGGCTTGTTCGGCGGAATGCGCACGGCCTTCATTCCGTAGATTTCGCGGAACTCGTCGGCTTCGCTCATTGCCGTTGCCGTCATTCCCGCGATTTTTTCGAACATCTTAAAGAAATTTTGTATGCTGATTGTCGCGTATGTGGTATTTTCCGACTCTATATTGACGCGCTCCTTTGCCTCCACCGCTTGATGGAGATAGTCGTTCCAGCGGCGGCCCTCCATGACGCGTCCCGTGTTTGGGTCTATTATCTCCACTTTGCCGTCTTTTACAATGTAGTCCACGTTTTTTTCGTAGAGCGTATATGCCTGAAGCAGCTTGTTGAGGGCGAAGACCCTGTCGGTGCTTTCGGCGAACTGCCGTTGTTTTGCGCGGACGGCGTCGTTTTTGCGGGGGGCGTCCATCGACTTGTCGCGCAGTATCGACTTTATGTCGGCTTCTATATCGTTTACCAGAAACATCGAGCCGCCGAAAAAGTTCTGTCCCAATTCCGTGAAAGTCGCCGTTTTGTTTTTCTCGTTTGCGGCGTAATACATGCCGTTTTTGAGCTCGTGGGCTAAAACCTTGTTGCAGTCGGCTGCCATATTGAGCTTGAGCCGTTCGAAACGCTTGCGCACGCCGCCGTTTTTGAGTATCTGCAAAAGCTGCCTGTTGCGCGGCGAGCACGAATAAATTTTGTAGAGGTCGTTGAAATTTTCGTCGGTCAGCGCGTTTTCGCGTTCGGCGCGGCGGAATTTTTCGGCGAGCTGCGCGCAGAGTTTTTGCTGGCTGTCAACTATCCGCTCTATGGGCGCGAGCAGATCGGAGAACGGGTTCGCGCCAGCGTCTTCGTCTTCGCCCGAAATAATCAGGGGCGTGCGGGCTTCGTCTATTAGAATGGAATCGGCTTCGTCTATCAGGCAGTAGAAAAAACCGCGCTGGACTTTGTCGGAAATCTCGCTTGTAGAAGAATTGTCGCGCAGGTAGTCGAACCCGAATTCGCTCGAAGTGCCGTAGGTGATGTCGGCGGCGTAGGCGCGTTTTTTGTCGTCGTCGGACTGGTTCGCGTAGACGTATGCGCACGAAAGCCCCAACATATTGTATAGCGCGCCCATCCACTGGCTGTCGCGCTTTGCAAGATATTCGTTTACGGTTGCAATGTAGCAGCCGCGCCCGAACAGCGCGTTCATATATGCGGGAAGTGTTGCTATAAGCGTTTTGCCTTCGCCCGTGGAAACTTCGGCAACCATGTTGCGCCACAAAGCCAAGCCCGCCACAAGCTGGACGTCGAAGTGGACCATGTCCCATTTTTGCGGAATCGAGCATACGCTGACCTCGCGCCCCACAAGCCTGCGCGCGGCGTTTTTTACAAGCGCGAACGCCTGCGGCACGATTTTTTCGGGCGAAGTCCCCGCGGCGAGCGCGCGCTTGAATTCGCCTGTTTTCGCGGGTAAATCGGCGTCGGAAAGCACGGTGTATTGCGCCTCGAGTTCGTTGATTTTGGCGACGGTTTTCTTCGCCTGTTTGAGAAAGTTTTTGTTTTCGGGATCTCCGAATATGAATGAAATTAAATCGAACATACAAATTTTTTTACGGTTATGCGATGCCGACACCGCGCATTTTCCCCAATGCGCCGACGCCTGCTGTGGACGGAATTGTGCACGTTCGGCTCAGATTAGAAAAACCGTGTATGTTCTGATATTGGGCGATACAAATTGCGAAACGTTTTGCGCGTCAACATGCAACGTTTCAGATTTGTCGAATATCGGTAGGCGTATTTTCTGAGCAATCCAGTAGTCATTGCCCGTTGATGCCCCGTCGAACGGATTTCCCCGCCGCAGTTTTTGAATCAACGGCGCGCAGGATTCGTTCGAGAAATCGCATTTGACGAAATCCGCTGCCGCCGTGTAGAACGCCTTTTCGATGGACAGATTTTTCTGTGTGTCGGGCGCGCCGCTTTTGAAAAGCCCCGCAACCGCCAACAGCGTATAGATAAATAGTAATACAAATCTGAACACGATGGGTATTATCGTGGGGCGGGGCGCGCGGCTGTCAAGAAAAAAGCCGAAAATTGCGGCGTGCGGCGCGTGGCGCGAAAAAATCTGGTTGTTGTAAAGACGGGAGGGGGAAGGCCATGGTAAAAAAGCTTGCAAGCGCAGATGAATTTTGCTTGAAAGGGGGGAGAATATTTCGAGGAGAGATGGCAGAGTGGTCGATCGCGGCGGTCTTGAAAACCGTTGAGCCGCAAGGCTCCGGGGGTTCGAATCCCTCTCTCTCCGAGGAAGTTATGAAAAACGCGAAGTCTTCGGACTTCGCGTTTTTTGGTGTTTGTGGGTGGAAATTTCGGACAGTTAACAGTTGTCCAACGGGAGGTTTTACGCTCGTTTTGTTATTTGATTCTTATCAGGTAGGTTGAAAACGGCGTCATTGAAAGAACTTTATTTTCGGAAAGGACTGTATTGATTTCTGTAAAAATATAGTCGCGGTCTATAACGAGAACCGATTCTGCTTCGCCTTCAAACTCCAGTTTTACATTTCTGCTTTTTGTCGAGTAATTGGCAATCAGCAATGCCTTTTGGTCTTTTTGAGTGTTTGTTGCCGCGCACATAAACAGGTTTTCATTTTGCAGGTTTGGCGTTTCCACGCACTCGCCGAGTTTGTAGAGGTCGTTGTATGCCTTGAAGGCGAAGAAAGGTTTTGTGTATGTGAGCGATGGAAATTCGAACAGTCCGCAGTAGGTGCGACTGGGGGTTGCATCGTAATACATTGCCTTGTCAATGCTACCGCGCTGCATTGCGCAGAAAGCCGCCGCGCACATCGTCGCGCCCACATTGTTGCGCAACTGTGGTTGGCGCGAATTGAGAGAATAGTTCCATTCGTCGAAAATACTTTCCGTTTTGGTGAGTCCGGCGGCGTCGAGCTTTTTGCGGACGTAATCGGCATGGGCTACAATTTCAAGCGGCTGGTCGGAATACAAGTGCCAAGAGAAGAAGTCGAGCGGGACAGGGTCGGCTTTGTCTGACGCCATTTTAACGAAGTCATCGAACCATTCAAGCACGCCGAGCCCGCGCGTGGGGCAGTCTTCTATTTTTCGCGTGATTTCGAAAAAACCGCAGTGACCGAATCCGCCTATTTTCAAGTGGGGAAATTTAGTTTTCAAATATTTTGCTACCGTTTTATAGAAATCGAGAAACTCTTTGCGCGAGCCTTTCCACATCATTTTGTTTTCGGGTTCGTTCCATATTTCCCAGTATTCGATATTGTATTTTACGCCGTTTGCCCAGCCTTGGGTGTAATGTTTAATTATCCCTTCGCAGATTTTCGCCCACTTGAGATAGTCTTTGGGCGGAAAAATTCTATACGCCTTCAGCCTGTGCGAATTTTCAATGGTAGTTCCCAAGCGGTAGAAAATTTTGGCGGGAGTTTTTTCGAAACTTTTGAGGTAGGCGTCGGTAAAAGTAAAGTCGTATGAAGCGGGGTCTTCGGGATCTGCGTCGAAATTGCGGAAGATGTTGGGAACGTCTATGTAGACATTGCCGCCGAACGCGCCGGCGGTGTCGTGTGTTCTCACAAACGGGAAGCCCGCTTCGCGGAATTCGGGGAAGTCGCCGTTGTGGCGGACAGGCGAATTGTTTACGCCGTGCAGGGGTTTGATTTTCCCGCAGGTTTTGTTCCAGTCGATTTTAGCCGAAAGGTTCGAGTTGACTTGATTGGCGACTTTCATTGTCATCGCGTAGTAGTCTACGGCGGGCTGCTTGACGGTTTCGGCGGCGAAAGAGTAGAACGCGCAACACGCGGCGAGTGCACAGTCAAGAAATTTTATCGTGACTTTATTCATAATTAACTTTCTTTTTCAATTAGTCGGTGGTGTTGGGTCCCGTCCACATCTACGGACGGCAACACGGCGTAAAGTTTCTTGTATTGTTTGGGAAATGTCAATTCAATAATAATTTGATACCCACAAGTAAACGGACAAAAAAGGCGAAGCGCGGGCTTCGTCTTCGGTGTTTACGTTTGGGATTTTCTCAGCAACGTTATTCGTGTATTTTGAGATTATCCATTGCCTGTATTGTGTTTGAAAGGCAGATTGCCGCAAGCGCAGCCGACAACAATTTTTTCATAAAGCGTCTCTTTGTTTTTCCGAAATATTATCGGAAAGCGTCGAAAAAGTAAATATGCGTTCGGGGCGAAAACTTGCCCGATTCTGCCGTTTCGCATTTTTTGCGGCACGGCAGTTTTGGGCAGATTTTTGCGCGAAGTGTGTATTTACATTGTTCAAAACGTGTGATAATCTTTTTGCAGATTATGAAAGCGAAGCGTTTGTTCAGATTCATGTTAGACTTCACAATGTTGTCGGCTCTGCTTGCGGCGTTGGCGTATTGCATAACGGGGGCGCAAATGCACGAATACTTCGGGCTTGCGGCGGTGTTGCTTTTTGCCGCGCACAACGTTCTGAACGGAAGGTGGTATGCGGGGCTAATGCGCGGGCGATACGGTGCGTTCAGAATTTTGTCGGTGTCGGTAAATTTGATGTTGGCGGTTCTGGCGGTTGCGGTTTTCGTAAGCGGGGCGATGTTGTCGGAATACGTTTTCGGCTTCGGCGGGGCATCGATGGAGGTTCGACAGATTCATTCCATTTGTGCGAACTGGCTGTTCGTTTTGGCGGGCGCGCATTGGGGGTTTCATTGGAAATTGTCGCTTAAAACTCCGTTGCAGAGGGTAAATGCTGTTATTTTTGCGTGTTTTGCGGCATACGGTGTTCATGCGTGGTTTCAGCGGAATATGTTCGAAAAACTTTTTTGCGGATACTCGTTCGATTTCTGGAACGGGGAATCGCCTGCGGGGCTTTTGTTTCTGCAGAATATGGGTGTGTTTTCCCTCGCGGCATTTCTTGCGTGGCTGCTTGTGCGCTTCGCGAAATTTAAAAACAAACAAAAGGAGGCAAAATGAAGGGTTTTGTAAACTACATACCTGCCAAATTCATCTTCGGGAGCGGCTCTTTTGAAAAACTTCGCGCCGAAAAACTGCCGTGGAAAAAGGCGTTGGTCGTAATTTCGAACGGGAAATCGACGCGCGCAAACGGCTATCTGGCGCGCCTTGAAAAGCAGCTCGACGAAATGGGAATAGCCCGCGCCGTGTTCGACAAAGTGGAGGCGAATCCGCTCAAGTCTACCGTAATGAAAGGCGCGGAATTTGCGCGCGAAAACAAGTGCGATTTCGTCGTAGCCCTCGGCGGAGGAAGCGTTATGGACGCCTCAAAGGCGATAGCCGCAATGGCTGTAAACGACGGCGACTTGTGGGACTACATTCTATTCGGCAAGGGCGGAAAAAAGCCGTTTAAAAATCCCGCGCTGCCGCTTGTGGCAATCTCGACTACGGCGGGAACGGGTTCGGAGTTGGACGCGGGCGGCGTAATAACAAACCCCGAAACGAACGAGAAAACGGCAGTTTTGGGAGAATCGCTTTTCCCGCGCCTTTCGATAGTAGACCCCGAACTCACTGTTAGCGTGCCGCCGCGCTGGACGGCGTATCAGGGCTTCGACGCGCTTTTCCACAGCGTGGAGGGCTACGTTTCCAAGGGCGCAAATCCGATGTCAGACCTGTATGCGCTCGGCGCGATTGAGAACGTTGCGCGCTTCCTGCCCAGAGCCGTAAAGGACGGCAAAGACCTCGAGGCGCGCGAGCACGTCTCGTTCGGTAATTCGCTTTCGGGAATGGTTATGACTGTAGGTTCGTGCACGAGCGAGCATTCCCTCGAGCACGCCCTCAGCGCGTTCCATCAGGAGCTTCCGCACGGCGCGGGGCTTATCATGATAAGCGTTGCGTATTTTTCGGCGTGGATAGAGCGCGGCGTCTGCGGCGAGCGTTTCGTGAAAATGGCGCGCGCCATGGGAATGGAGAACGCCGACAAACCCGAAGACTTCATTGCGGCACTCAAAAAGCTGCAGGCGGACTGCGGCGTTGCCGACCTGAAGATGTCAGACTACGGAATTTCGCCCGACGAGTTCGAGAAATTCGCCGAGAATGCGAAATCGTCAATGAGTTTCCTATTCGTAAACGACAGGTTCGACTTGTCTATTGCCGACTGTGTTTCAATCTACGAAAAATCGTTCAGATAAAATGGAAAGAAAAACATTCGTAAAAATGCTGCCCGCCGCCGCGCTTTTTGCGGCTTTATCGGCGGTAGCGGAGGCGCAACACAAAGGAGGCAAAATGCTGGTTGTATACTATTCATGGAGCGGCAACACGCGGAAAATCGCAAACTACATAAAGAGCCTGACGGGCGCGGACATCGTTGAAATCGCGCCCGAAACGCCGTATTCCGCCGACTATAACGAGACCGTAAAAACTGCGAAACGCGAAAACGACGCCGAGTTTTTACGCCCCATCAAAAACGGGAAAATCGACCTGTCGAAATACGACACCGTTTTCGTGGGTTCGCCCAACTGGTGGGGAACGGTCGCCGCGCCAGTGAGAACGTTTTTGCACGAAAACGATTTTTCGGGCAAGACGGTTGCGCTTTTTATGACGCACGAGGGCAGCCGCTTGGGGCGCGCCGAAGGCGACGTGAAAAAGCTTTGCCCGAAGTCGAAATTTACCGCGGCGTTGCCCGTCCGCGGCGGCTCTGTAGGCGGGGCGCAAAAGACTGTCGAAAGCTGGCTGAAATCAATCGCGGCATTTTAATCTTTAACCCGAATCGTCATGGAGATTTTAAAAACGTGTGTTTTTGTGTTGGCTACTGCCGCCGTATTTGGCACAAGTGTATTTGCCGAGAAAAAAATTGAAAATAATATGCAAAAGCTTGAATTGACTTCCGAATGGGATAAGGTTTTCCCCAAAAGCCCGAACGTTAACCACAAAAAAATAACGTTTGTCAATAGGTATGGAATTACGCTTGCCGCCGATATGTATATTCCCAAAAGCGCGAAGGCGAAGTTTCCCGCAATAGCAGTGGCGGGACCTTTTGGGGCAGTGAAGGAGCAGTGCTCGGGGTTGTATGCGCAGACAATGGCCGAACGCGGTTTCCTGACCATTGCCTTCGACCCTTCCTATACGGGCGAAAGCGGCGGAACTCCGCGCTATGTGGCGTCGCCCGACATCAATACGGAGGATTTTTGCGCTGCCGTAGACTTCCTTTCGACTTATGCCGCCGTCGATTCCGAGCGTATCGGAATCATCGGTATTTGTGGTTGGGGCGGAATGGCTATAAATGCCGCGGCTATAGATACGCGTATCAAGGCTACTGTGGCGTCGACTATGTATGATATGAGTCGCGTCAGTGTAAACAACTATTTCGATAAAGCTACGGCGGACGACCGCTATGCCCTTCGTCGCACTCTGAACGCCCAGCGAACCGAAGACTATCGAAATGGGTTCTACGCTCGTGCGGGCGGCGTTGTAGATCCGCTTCCTGCCGACGCCCCGCAGTTTGTCAAAGAGTATTACGATTACTACAAAACACGGCGCGGCTACCACGTCCGTTCGCTCAATTCAAACGACGGTTGGAACAAGACATCAATGCTTTCGTTTATGAATATGCCGTTGCTTTCGTATGCAGGCGAAATTCGCAGTGCGGTTTTGGTCGTCCATGGCGAAAAGGCGCATTCCCGCTATATGGGTGAAGACGCCTTTAAGAAGCTGAGGGGTGCGAACAAGGAATTGCTGATTATAAGCGGGGCGACGCATACCGATCTGTATGACGACCGAGCCAACGCGATTCCGTATGCAAAAATGGAGGATTTTTTCCTCAAAAATTTGAAATAACGTGCCACGCCGCTCGCACGTTGTATCCGCGACGGCGCGTTCGTCCTAAACGGCGACATCGCGTTTTGGCGGGTTGCCGAAGAAGCGTTTGTATTCGCGGCTGAACTGCGTGGGGCTTTCGTAGCCCACTGCGTAGGCTGCGTTTGCAACGGTTTCGTTGTCGGAAATCATTATGCGGCGGGCTTCGTGCAGGCGCAGGTTCTTCTGGTATTGAATGGGGCTTACCGACGTTACCTTGCGGAAGTGTCGGTGGAACGTCGTCGGCGACATATGCACGTATTTGGCAAGCTCGTCTATCTTAAACGGCTTTCTGAAATTGTCTTTTAGCCAGTCAACCGCGCGCGTAATTTGGTTGCTTTGCGTGCCCAGCGTGCACAGCTGGCGGACGTGTTTGCCCACGGGGCTTAACAGTATGCGCGCGTAGATTTCGCGTATGGTCACGGGAGCGAGCATTGGAATGTCGTCGGGGGTGTCGAGCAGTTTCATCAGGCGTAAAAACGCCTCCATAAGCCCTTCGTCGGCGTCCGCAACGGCAAGCCCGTTGAAAACTTTGTCGCCCCTGATTTTTTCAAGCGGCATTTCCGCGAGCATTTGCGAGACAAGTTTTGTGTCAAGCTCAAGCGAAACAGTAAGCAGCGGTTTTTTCGGGCTTGCCTGCACAACGCAGCTTGTCCCCGGAACGTCGATTCCCGAAACGAGGCACTGGTTTTGGTGATACTCCGTTTCCGACGTTCCCGTGATTGCGCGTTTGCTTCCCTGAATCAGGAGGATTATTTTCGGCGTGTAAACGCACCTTTCAATGCGCGCCTGCTGTTCCATTCTGTGGACGTAAAGCCCACGTATTGCCGTCTGTTTGAACTCCGCCTGCGGAAGCTGTTTTAAGACGGCCTTTTTGAGTTGTTCGTTTAATGCCGCAATGCGCATAGGTTGGGTTGGATTTTTTCGAAAAAACAAAATCCTGTCAATTTAAAATCGACAGGATTGGGCAGATTTTGTTCTCGAAAGATCGGGTGTTTCCCCTACCGTCTGGACGGGACGAAGACAGCCGCAGCGAACAACGCAAACGCCGCCGCCGCAAGAGCCGCACACAATTTCGCGTCGGTTCCGAGCGCGCCGCCCCACAAGCATACCGCCAGCGCGAACGCCGCAAGCATGCACAATTTCTTCAGCGCGGCGGCCGCGCCAGATTCGCCCCTTTTGGACATGAGGTTGTCTAATGACATCGCGCCCCCGCCGGAAACTACAAGGAACGCGTATATCGCCAAAAACAGCGTCGGCAACGCTTTGACGGCGCAGAACGGGTCGAAGAAATGGAACTTTACGGCGACTGCCATATTCGTAAAAAGCATAAACGCCGCAAAGCGCGACTGTATTCCGAGCACCAGCATTCCCGCGCAGAATATCTGCTGGAAAATGCACAGAATCAGGCTCGGCTCGTCGCCCAATCCTACGGGGTCGCCGAAGAACGACGTTTTCAACCTATCGTAATTTTCGATTTTCCCTACGCCGTATGGTATCATTGCAAGCCCCGCGAAAATCCTCAAGAATGCCGTTGCAAAATCGAGACTGTCTCCGCGCGCGGGCGGATTCGAAAAGAACCAATTTATCAATTTTTTCATTTTTTTTATTATTCCGAAAGTGGCGCGGATTGGCTATGCCAATCCCGCTTTGACTATTTGTTTAAGTTTGCTATGCGTAGGGAGGTGGCGGCGATTACCGCAGGTAATCCGCCTTTGATTTTTTATATGTAGGGAAGAGGCGGCAATCGGCTTCTGCCGATGTGCCTTTGACTATTTATTAAAGTAAAGCCAACATTTGGTTTTAGTAAATCGCCGATGAAAAGTTAAAGATTGGAAAGAACAAAGGTGCATTGGCGACAGGCAATCACCGCCGGTGCCCAACATATGAGAAAGAACAAAGATGCATTGGCGACAGGCAATCACCGCCGGTGCCCAAAATATAGGAATGAGCAAAGCGGAATTGGCTACGCCAATCCGCGCCGGTGCCCAAAACATAAAAAATTTAGAATTTTTCGGACATTGCTTCGAGAATGTTGAGGGCGTGGGCGTTTACGCGTCCGCATGCCGACATGATTTCGATGATGAGAATGCCGCCCTGACTTACGCCGTCGGATTCCATCTGGGCGATTGCCTCCTTGCGGAGACTCTTGCGCACAAGCGTCAGATTTTGGCGAACCTCCTTGAACTTTTCGGTGTCGGCTTCGAGGGGGACTCCGTTTTTGATTGATTCGTTCGCAAGCTCGATGAACTTCGCCATTTCGTCGCAAAGCTTCTTGAATGCCTCCGATTGGAGAATGGAATTCGAAATTTGGCGTCGGTAGCGTTTTCGGGCAAAGGTGATGAGGCGGAAACAGGCGTCGCAAATTGCCTCAAGCTCGGGAATTACCGTCATGTTGCGGGAAATCTGTTGGAGGGTTGGCTTCGAGAGCTTGTGCGAAGAACATTGCACGAAGAAGTTCGTAAGCTCGAGCGCGAGGGTGTCGGATTCGCCCTCCAAGTCGCGCAGGCGGTTGACTTCCGCGCTCAAATCCTTGTCGGGATTTTGGACTATGTAGACGAAGCCGTTGAACATTTCGTTCGCCATTTGCGATAAACGAAGTAATTCCTTCTGCCCCTCCTCGAGAACGATTTCGCCCATCTCGGGAATGTTGTTCGCCAAATACTCGAGCTTCTGCGCGAGCGTTCTGTGCTTGCGGTTGGGAGAGTCCTTCAATACCCAGCAGGAAATCTGTTCAATCTGTTTTACAAAGCCGACGAGAATGAAAATGTTGATTAGGTTGAACATCGTGTGGAACATCGCCAAACGTTCGGGCACGGCGGCGCGCTGCATTAGGTCGGCATATTGCTTTGGCGAAAGCGCGGAGAGGTTTTCCACGCCGAAACTTGCAAGCATGTCGGGCGCGATTGTCTCGGGCGCGGGAATTATGTGTCTGACAAGCCCCGTGAGCCCGTAGAAAAATACCAACGCCCACACGCAACCGAGCACGTTGAATACGAAGTGCGAAAACGCCGCCCGCTTGGCAGTCCAGCTCGCCTGAAGAGCCGCAAAATTCGCGGTGATTGTAGTACCGATGTTTTCGCCCAAAACTATGGCGGCGGCAAGCTCGAACGAAATCCAGCCCTTTGCCGCCATGGTAATCGTGATTGCCATCGTCACCGACGACGCCTGCACAACGAGCGTAAGAAGCACGCCTATTCCCAAAAACAACAGAACCGACCAGTAGCCCAGCCCCGAAACGTCCTTAACCCACGCGAGCCATTCGGGGTTCGACTGCATGTCGGGAACGGCGTTTTTGAGGAAGTCGAGTCCCATGAACAGCAACCCGAACCCGACAAGCAGCTCGCCGAGATTCCTCCACGCGTTCTTCTTCAGGAAACTTAAAATAACGCCCACGCCGACTACGGGCAGGGCGATACTTGAAAGCGAAAATTTGAATCCCAACCACGCAATTACCCACGCGGTTGTGGTAGTGCCGAGGTTCGCTCCCATAATCACGCCGATTGCCTCGCGCAGGGTCAGCAGACCCGCATTTACGAACCCCACAACCATTATCGTGGTTACCGTCGATGATTGGACAGCAGTTGTTACCAACGCTCCCGAACAAATGCCCTTGAAACGGTTGCCCGTCATTGAACGCATTATCGCGCGGAGCTTTTCGCCCGACGCCTTTTGTAGACCGTCGCCAAGCAGTTTCATTCCGAAAAGGAACAAACCGAGACTTCCCAAGATATTAAGTAGGGTCGCTATCATAATTATGAGAGGCGATTTTTTGCATAAATCACCCCCTCGGGCAAGCTTTTTATAATTACTAAAGTGGCTTTTTTATAACTCTTAAAGTGGCGCGGACCGGCATAGTCAATTCCGCTTTGACTCAAGTTTAAGTTGCGCTACTTTAATCAATCATCAAAGACAAATCGGCAAAGCCGATTGCCGTCGCTTTCGGAAACGTAAAAAATGCCCGAGAGCGTTTGCTTCGACGAGTTTATAAGACAAAAGGCGAAACAAGAGTTTCGCCTTATCAATAAAAAATAAACTCGCCGCCGAAGCAAACGCGCACTCGCGCTTTTTAACGGAGGAGGGTTTTGTTGACAGTCTTCATCAGAAAATCGACGTAGCGAATCGGGACGTAGCTTTTCCCGTTGATTGTCGAACCCTTGGTGTCAACCAAGAGAATGCCGTTTTCGTATGTGATGGAAACTACAGCCGACTGCCCTCTGTTGTCTATCTGCGCCTTGATTGGAAATTCGGCGGAAACAACGTTCCATTTTCTCGCCTTGAGCGACGATATTACGGCGTTTTTGACCGCCTGCGCGTCTTTGCCGCCCATTTCATAGCGGAGCACATACTGGTTCTGCTTCGCCATGTTGTAGCTCGTGCTTGTAGTGGTGGTAGAGCACGCGCCAACGCCGAGGCATAAAACCGACGCCAAAACGAATTTCAATATCAATCTTTTCATAGCTTTAATTGTTGAGTTTAAAAAAGTCTTTGGTTTAATGCCAAAAGAGAATAGTTTTATGGAGTCGGTTTGCAACATAATTTTGAAGGTATTTGTGTGGGCGAGGGTAGCAGTTGGGCTATTGTCGTTCGCGTTGGTGAACGTTGTTGCGGTGCTCGTTGTTGCGGTTGCGTGGACTCTGTTTTTTGCGTTCGACAAACTCCGTAGCCGAACAATTTCCGCCGCGCTTAGGGGGCTGCTGCATTTCAACATAATAAGCGTGGCAAAAATTCTGGGCGGATACGATTTGTTCGTAGATACTTCGCGCGCCGATTTTTCGAAGCCCGCAGTTTATGTTGCAAACCATATTTCGCTGTTCGACCCCCTGCTGCTTTTGGCGATAATCCCGAACGCGGGGGTTGTGGTAAAGCAAAAATATTCGTCGATTCCCGCGATATGGCTTTTGTCGAGGGTGTTCGATTTCGTCGTGGTGCGCGGCGACAGTTCCGACGATATGGGCGAAGTGCTCGGGCGGATTTCGCGCGCGGTTTCCGATGGGCGGAATATGCTTGTTTTCCCAGAGGGAAGGCGCGCAAAAGTGGGGCGTATTTTGGACTTCAAAAAAGCCCCCTTTAAGGTGGCGAAAGAGCTGAACTTGCCAGTCGTGCCCGTGGCGGTATACTCTCCGCGCCCGTTTTTGGGGAAGGGCGATTTCGCCATAAAGGAGAAGACGTATTACAAAATAAAATTCCTCGATACAATCGCGCCCGAGAAAATGTCCTACCAAAAAATGGCCGACGCCGCCTATTGCGCGGTCGGCGCGGAAATATCGGCAATGCGCGACAAACCCCAGGAACGTCCCCAGCGTTATCAGACTTTATCCGACCTTTTATGATACTCAACAAAGAACAAATAAAACAACGCCTTCCGCACCGCGCGCCGTTTCTTTTTGTGGACGGCGTTGACGCCTTCGAGCAGTCGAAGAGCATAACCGCGCACCTCGACATTGCTGTGGATATGCCGTTTTTTGCGGGGCATTTCCCCGAAAAACCGGTTATGCCGGGGGTGCTTATGACCGAGGCTTTGGCGCAGACGGCCGGACTGATAATATCGCTTTCAAACGAAGCCTCGGGGATTTTCTACTTGGCTTCGTGCAACGTGAAGTTCTTGGAGGTTGTGGAGCCCGAGGGCAGACTGCAGCTGTTTGCGCGGCTCGAGAAATCCTTCAACGGACTTTTCCAGTTCTCGGTAGAGGCGCGTTTTTGCAATAAAACGGCGGCGCGCGGAAACATTGTTTTGGCCAAGAAAGGTTGACTGTGAAAGTGGCCGTTTTCAGAGGCGCCCCGCGCAGGGACGGGGCTACGAACCTATTTGCCGCCGCGTTTGAGCGCGGAGCGGCAACCGCCGCGGAAACGGACGATTTCGACATCTGCGCGATGGACGTTTCGCCGTGCCGCGGCTGCAAGGCGTGCGCCGCCGAACAATCGGGCGGGTGCGTTGTCGAAGACGATATGCGCGGGCTTTTGGCGGCAGTCGGGCGCGCCGACGCAGTTGCGTTTTTTACGCCGCTTTACTTCGGCGCGATGTCGGCGCAGCTGAAGGCGTTTTTCGACAGGTGTTTCCCCGCGTTTTGCGCCGCCGAAAACGGCGCGTTCTGCGGAAAGCGTGCGTTGTTTTTCACGGTTGGCGCAGGCAGGGCGGCGGCGTTTTCTTCCGCAAAGGAAAACTTTAGGCTGGTTGCCGCCGACCTGAAAATGGACTTGTGCGCAAACGTGGCGCGGGGCGAGTCGGTATATTTTTCCGAACTCGGCGAAGGTTCCGTCCGCGTAAAAAAAATACTTGCTGCCGCGGAGATGCTTGGCGCGGAGTTCGCGCGCGGGAGCGTTTCGGAGACGACTGTGGCTACGGTGGAAAGCCCGATTGCCCCAACCGACGAGGCGTTCGAAAAACGCTCCAAAATCTATTGGCGGCTTTTGCGGGGCGGAAAAAAATTCTGAGCTTTTGCGCCGGCTTTTTGCGGCTGAAACGCCCCACGCGGCCGCGGGACGCGGCTATTTCTCCCGCTGCTTTTTCAGTGCGAGCTGTCCGCACGCCGCGTCGATTTCCGATCCCTTTTCGCGCCGCAAGGTAAACGACACCTTTTCGCGCTCGAGCACCGCCGCGAACGCCTTTCTGCGCGACGCGTCTGGGCGTTTCCACTCAAGCCCCTCCACGGGGTTATACGGAATCAAATTTACGTGCGCGTGCAGCGATTTTGCTATTTCCGCCAGCTTGCGCGCCTGCTCGAAAGAGTCGTTTACGCCGCGTATTAGAATGAATTCAAGCGTTATCATTCTGCCGCAAACCTGCGCGAATTCGCGCGCCGCAGAGACGACCTGCGCAAGCGGGAATTTTTTGTTTATGGGCATAATTTTGCCGCGCACTTCGTCGGTTGCGCCGTGGAGGGAAATCGCAAGGCGGAACGGGAATTTGTTTTTTGCAAGCAGCCTTATTTTGTCAGCCAAACCGCACGTGGAGACGGTTATGCGGCGCGCGCCGAAGGCGAATTTGTCGGCGTCGTTGAGCGTATTCAGCGCGGGAAGCAGGTTGTCGAGGTTCGCGAGCGGTTCTCCCATTCCCATGACGACTATGTTTTCGAACTCGAATTTCGCGCCGTTTTTTGCGTTCGCTCCGCCCTCCACAAACGGCAGCGCCTGCGCGACAATTTCAGCCGCTGAGAGGTTGCGCACAAAGCCGCGCATTGCCGACGCGCAGAATTTGCAGCCGCTTGCGCAGCCGACTTGCGTGCTCATGCAGAGTGTTTTTCTTGTTTTGCCGTCGTCGGACGGGGCTTTCAGCAGTACGGATTCCACAAAATTTCCGTCGGAAAGCTCGAACAGATACTTCCTTGTTTCGTCTGCCGAATTTTTTTCGCCCACGAGTTTTGCCGCTTCAAAGACGAAGTTTGCCCCAAGAAAGTCCGCCAGCTTTTTGCCTATTGCCGGCATGTCCGCGGGGCGGAAAATCTTTTTGGCATATACGGCGTCGAAAACCTGTTTTGCGCGGAATTTTTCGAATCCGTTTTGCGACAGAATTTCCGCCAATTCGGGCAGCGACAACTGGAAGAAATCCTCCATTTTACTCGCGCGCAAAAAATTTGGAATTTATGAATATGCGTCCCTTGAAAGTCCACTTGTAGGCGGAAACGCCGTCGTGTTTGCGCACTTTTATGCGTTCGAACCTGACAGTTTTGTCGGTATTTTCTATCTTCACCTCGCGGAACTGTTCGGCGAACGTGGCGGGGTCGGGGAGCTGTTTGGCGCACTCCTCTATCTGGGAGAGCATCGGGATAAATTTTACTTTGTGTTCTTCGGGCATGGGCTATTTTTTGAGTTTGCGTTTTGTTCTTGCAAGTTCGCGCATATCCACGGCGATGTCGTCGTTGTCGAAAATTTCCGAGCCAAGCAGGTGTTCGAAAATATCCTCCAGACTAACAACTCCCGTAAGCGACGAAAATTCGTCAACGACAATTCCCATTTGCTGGTGGCGTTTTATGAATTGGCGCAGAACCGCCAGCGCGCTGCCGTTTTCGGGCACGAACATGGGCGCGGAGGCAAGTTCCGATATCTTCACGCTCCCCCTGTCTTCGGCAACCGCCGTGAGAATGTCGCGGCGGCGGACGACCCCGAGAATGTTGTCGATTGAGTCGTCGTAGACGGGCATGCGCGAGAATTTCAGCCCGCCCTCCATTTTGAACGCCTCGTCGGCCGTCAGCGAGCCGTCTATTGCGTAGACAACCGTTCTGGGCGTCATGATTTCGGCTATCGTGATGTCGGCAAGCGAGAGCGAATTTGCAATCAAATCGCGCTCCTGCACTGTGATTAGCCCGTCGCGCTGGCCTTTTTCGGCAAGCAAAATAATTTCGTCGTCGCTCTGTTTCTGGGTATCGTGTTTGGGGATAATCCTGCCGATAATCCACGACGCCATGCCCGCAAGCGGCGTCATTACAATGCATAGCCAGTAGAGCGGATACGCTATGTATTTTTGCAGCGATGTCCTGTAGCGTATGGCTATGTTCTTCGGCAGGATTTCCGAAAGGACGAGTATGGAAATCGTCATAGCCGCGGGGAACGCGTATTGCGTCGCCGCAGACGAACCGAAAAGCCGCGCAAACTGCGCGCCCGCGAGCGTCGCCCCGAACGTGTTTGCTATCGTGTTCGCCGTGAGTATCGCCGACGTTGTTTTGTCGATTTCGGCAATCATATTTTCCAGGATAGCCCCCCTGTTTTTCGAAATCTTTTTCAGCGACTCTATCTCCAACTGCGAAGTTCCCAGCACGACCGCCTCCAGCATCGAGCAAATCGACGAAACCAAAAGCGTCAGCACAACAGTTATCATCAAACAAACCATGCCCGCATTGTTTCACAAATCGTGAAAATCCTCAAACATTATTTGCGCGGCTTTTTCGGTGCGGGATATTGCGCGTTTGCCGCGCATACGCTTCCGACCCACGCGGCGTATTCGGGAGAAGCCGTCGCTTCGGTCGCAATCCACTGCGGGCATTTATATGGATGCAATTGGCAAAACCGCGCAAACAGCCCTTCGGGAACGGGCGCGGAGGTCTTGATTGAAACGGCAACTTCGCCGTCTTTGCAAATGCGCCCCTCCCAAAAGTATACGGAATTCGTTTCGCCCGAATACTGGACGCAGGCAGCCAAATGTTCGGCAACCAGAATTTCCGCAGCTGCCGCCGCCGAATCGGCGTCGGGGAACGTTGTTAAGATGACGCTTATTTTTCCGCCCATAAAACAGTTTAACCGATTCAAATATTCCCAAAAATGGCTTGACGTGCAACCTTTTTTTTGGCACTCTTAACCCAACTAAACGGCGATTGGGTTGCCTTGGGCTTGGCGCGTTTTCTTTTGAAGGCGTTGTCTTTCGGCGGTCTTTTCGCTTCACATAGATAAACAAAAAAAGGATTCTAAATATGATTACACGCAGAAACTTCATAAAATCTACTGCGGCTTTCGGAGGATTGATGTTCTTGCCCTCCTGCGCCACCAATAAAATCAGAAACATCAACGGCAAAATGAATATTGCCGTCGTCGGCGCGGGCGGTATGGGATATGCAGTTTTTAGATACATTAAAGGCCAGAACAACGTAAACGTCGTCGCCATTTGCGATGTCGATGAAAACCGCGCCGCAAGGGCGATTAAGGAGAACCCGAACGTTCCCTTCTTCCGCGACTACCGCGTTATGTTCGACAAAGTCGGCAAGCAAATTGACGGCGTAGCCGTTTCCACGCCCGACCATACGCACTACGCAATTTCGGCTTGGGCGATTGCAAACGGCAAACACGTTTTCTGCCAAAAGCCCCTCACGCGCACAATTTGGGAAGCCAACGAGCTTAAGAGGCTTTCCGAAGAGGCGGGTGTGTTCACCCAGATGGGCAATCAGGGACATACCAACGAAGGTTGGAGGCTCATCAAGGAATGGTATGAAGCGGGTCTGATCGGCGAAATCGAAGACATCTATATTTGGACAAACCGTCCCATTTGGCCTCAGGGAGACCTGCAAATGCCCGCCGGAGAAAAAGTCCCCTCAACGTTGGACTACAAAGGCTGGCTCGGCGTTGCTCCCTATCAGCCCTACAGCCACGACGTCATTCCCTTCAACTGGCGCGGTATGCGCAACTACGGAACGGGTGCGTGCGGCGATATGGCGTGCCACTTCATCGATGTCCCGTATTCGGCGTTCAATTTGGGCTTCCCGTCGGAAGTCGTCGCAAATTCGACGAAGTTTAACGACTACAGCTGGCCGAAGGCGTCTTCGGCTGATATGACGTTCCTCAACCCGCGCGGCGTTGGCGGCAAAATCAAGCTGCACTGGTATGACGGCGGCAGAAAGCCGAAGGCAATCAAGGGCGTTGACGAAGCGTTCCTGCAGGACAAGCGCAACGCAAACGCTACGTTCATAGTGGGCACAAAGTGCACAGTCCACACGAACGAATACGGCATGCCCTCGGTTACATACGTCTATCCCAAGACGAAGATGCGCGAAATGCTCATGGCGGCTAAGGAAAAGACGGGCAAACCTGAACTTGTGGCGCCCTCCATTGCGCGTTCCGCGACCCCGAACAATCCGCTTATGGAGTGGGTCAACGCCTGCCATGCGGGCAAGAATGCGCCGGGCAACTTCTCTTATGCGGCTCCGTTTACGGAAATGTGCCTGTTGAACATGATTGCAATCAACTTCCCGAACGAGCCGTTGCAATACGATCCCAAGAAAATGGCGTTCATCAACAAGCCCGAAGCTACAAAATACGTCCGCAGCTTGTATAACTTCAATCAGGAGTTCCTCCCGAGCAAAGTGGACTTCTCGCACATCGGTTAATTCCGGATTCGAAAACAAAAATTTGGCGTCCCCCGCAGCGGGGACGCTTTTTTTGCGGCGTTTTAAGTTGCCCTTGTTTTGTCGCGGTTTAATTGCCCCGACGGCGATTTTCGGGCGTTTTATGCAAATATTTTCCCGCCTTGAAAAGTTTTGGCGAATGCGCCGTTTGACGGGCTCTTTTTGGCGGAGAAGTTTAGGGCACAGGGCGCGGGGCTTAGCCTCGGAAATCCGATTCCTCCTGAAATACGCGCAGATTGAACCGCCGCGCGGCTACGAGTGCGTGTTCTGTTATGTCGGACTGGATTTTTTCGTATTCCACCCAGTTCGGCGTCGTGAAGAAATACATTTGCAGCGGAATCCCCTGTCCGGTCGGTTGCAGATAGCGCACGAATTTCAGCATATTTTGCCTGACGTTCGGGTTTGTCTGCAGGTATTTTTCCAGATAGGCTCTGAAAACGGCGGCATTTGTAAGCGGCGTGTTGGGCGCGGATTGTTTCGAGGCGTCTGTTATCCCCGCGGCGGTTTGCGCGTCGGAGAGCGATGTCTCAATGAAGTCGCGCACGGGCTCGCATTTGGCGAACTCCTCCAAGTCGGCTTCGGTGCAAAACGAAATGCTCTGAATGTCGAGATACACGCAGCGCATTACGCGCCGCCCCCCGAGCTGCTCAAGCGAACGCCAGTTGCGGAACGAATTGCTTACCAAATCGTAGGTGGGAACGTTGGCTATGGTATTGTCCCAGTTGCGGATTTTCACAACGGTAAGCCCTATTTCTATCACGATTCCGTCGGCGTCGAACTTGTCCATCGTTATCCAGTCGCCAACCTCGAGCATTCTGTTGGCGGAAAGCTGTATGGACGCCACAAAGCCGAGCAGGGCGTCTTTGAAAACGAACATCAAAACAGCAGCCGACGCGCCCACTCCCGCCAGTATTTTCACGGGCGACTTGTCCAAAAGCACCGACACAATCAGTATGCACGCCACCACCGAAACCGACAGTTGCAGAATCTGAATGAACCCGCGTATAGACTTCTTGTTGCGCGCGGAAATTACGTCGTTCAACGCCGACATCACTACCACCAGAAAACGCCACATGATAACATAGAAGTATATCCAGAATATCCGCAGGACGTTGTTGAAAACGGCGTCGCCTATATCCTCGCGCGGGAACATGAGCGGGAACAACGCCATAAAGCAAATCGGGGCGAAAAGCGAAGACGCGCGCTCCAGCACCCTGTGTTCGCCGAAAATTTCGGCGTATCTGGAATACGTTTCGGAGGCAATCCGCCTGGACATCAACTTGAAAAACGCATGTGCGACCTTTGTGGCGAAAAATGCCGCCAAAAGCGAGACAATTATCAGAAGGACAACCACCGCAAAGTCTTTGTCGATTCCCAACAAAAACCGTTCGTCAATGTGTCCGCCAAGCCAGTTTTTCATAGTAAGATAGCGTGTGCATTACGCCGCGCGCGCAGCGTGTGTTATCGGATTTTTCGGGCGGTAGATAAACGCCGTCAATTTTTTGCGCGAGCGTTCGACCCGAATTTAATCTGGTAGTCAGAAAAAACGTCTTATTTTTCATAGCCAACCCCGCCAATACTTGGCGCGGTTGCACGCTTTGCAAGTATATTTTTAGCCGAAAGGGCTTGACTGAAACACGGTGCGGTTGTATACGCAGCAGTGTATGAAAAAAAAGTTGTCTATAATGGTGTCGGTTTGCGTTGCCGCTTTGGCGTGGGCAAATAACGGGAATTTCTATCCGTCTGCTCAGACGGTAAAAATCTGGGACGGAGTCAAAATGCCGGGGAGAACAACCGAGGCTATGGATTACTCGAAAAACAAACACAAGCCCGAGCGCACGAATGTAAAAAGCGCGACGCTCGCGTTCTATCCCGCAAAGGACGCCAAAAACGGGGGGCTTGTGATTGTCTGCCCGGGCGGAGGCTATTCCAACCTTTGGAGTGTCTGGGGCGAGGGCACGAAAATTGCTAAGTTCTTCAACGAAAAGGGGATTTCCGCCGCAGTGCTTGAATACCGCGTTCCGCAAAATTTCGACGGAGCGCTTATGGACGCGCAGCGGGCAATCCGTTTGGTTCGCGCCAACGCCCGAAAGTGGAACGTCAATCCCGAGAAAGTCGCAATTATGGGGTTCTCGGCGGGGGCGAGCCTCGCCTCAAGAGCCGCGACGAATTTTAAAACCGACTCATACGCGCCGCTCGACGAAACCGACAAACTTTCCGCGCGTCCCGATTGCGCGGTGCTGATTTATCCTGCGTATTGTTCGCAACCCGAAAAAGACAGGCGTATGGGCAGACAGAAAACGAAATCGGAAGACTATTCGGAAAAATATGCAATAGCCGACTGGAACGTAGTAGACAAGGATACTCCGCCCGCGTTCATCACGCAGTCGCAGTTCGACCCGTATGTGGACGCGTCTATCGCCTATTATCTCGCGCTTAAAAAATTCGGCGTGCCCGCGGAATTGCATATGATTTCCAAGGGCAAGCACGGCTACAAGGACCCCGCAGTGTTTGAGCTTCTTGCGGGATACCTGAAAGAGCGCGGCTTCTAGGCGGGAGGGAAATCGCCGAAAAGATTGCCGCAGCGGACTGAGATTTTCGTCCGCTGTTTTTGTGCTCCGTAGATGCGCGGGTGGAGGTTGTCCTTGTTTCGGAAAGGGAATCGGGCGCGGCGGATTATTCAAGCTCCAATTTGAAAGGTTTTAAAACAAGCCGTCCGCTTTTTATCGCGTTCAAAGTGAGCTTTTCGGCAAGCGCGCGCCTGTCGGAGACTTTTTCGCCCTTTGTTTCCGCACACATTTTGCGCCCCTCGCGGTTGTTCCATAAATCCATACAGCGGCCGCCCAGCTTGTTCAGGTTCGATATTTCGTAGGCGTCGGTGAACGCCTTGGCGCGCTTGTCGCCGATTTTGTCGGCGAGGCGGAAGCTGAAATAGGCGTGCCGAAAGGCGTCGGCTTCGTTGTCGGTAGGTTCTATGTTCGGGAAAAGCTCGGCGACGCGCTTGACTGCTTCGTCCTTGAAAATGCGGGCGTAGTGCGCGCCGATAACGTCGCGCAACGCAACCGAATAAAGGCTCGCGCCGTCGGGATTGAACTGCAGCTCTTTGTAGAGCTTTTCGACGGAAATGTCGCTTTTTGAAACGAAGTCGGGCGTGCGCATTTTGATGTCGGCAATGTCGCGCCCCGCAAGCTTTGCGGCTTCGGCGCGCCCTTCGGCAAGTTCGCGCTCAGTTTCGGGCATACTTACGCAGCCCGAGATGTAGAATGCCGATGCGGCGCAAACCGCAAAAATAGCACACCTGTAAAATGTCCTCATTTTATACTTGACCCTGAAAAATAACTTTTGTTCCGTATCGGAATTTTTTGCGCGGACGAAAGAGCCGACCGCCGAGTGGCTTGAAAAAACGCCTGAAGCGCGTAGTAAATAATTTCCAATGAGTTGCCTCCGCCATTGCGCCGCCCCGAACGACCTGCCAGAGACGTTGATTTCTTGCGAAAGAAAAAGAAATCGGACAGTTGAAAACTTTTGCGTAGAAAAAGTTTTAAAAAAAGCTTGCAAATCGGGGGATAAAAGTGATTAAATGCGTGCTTTAATTAACGGGGGTATAGCTCAGTTGGTTAGAGCACTTGCATGACACGCAAGGGGTCGCAGATTCGAGTTCTGCTACTCCCACCATTTAGAAAACTTCCAAGTCTTTGGCTTGGAAGTTTTTTGTGGGGGGCAGAAATTCCCTCAATCATCATCGCGGCGAATTCTATTTTACCTTGGAAATTTGTTATATTTAACATTCGGACGTATAATCATAAAAAACGGTTTCCCGTTTTTCGGAAAACCATTTTATTTTGTTTCGCGTTGCAAATATATTATTTGCGGCGGCGGTAGGCGGCGAATCCCAATGCCAGCAAGCCGAACATCATTGCGTATGTAGACGGTTCCGGGATTGACGGCGCGGAATATGCAAGTCTAAAGCCGCTTGCCCTCCCCGTGAGGTTGTCCGGAGTCAAGTATACTACACTTGCTGTCGATTTCACTGCATATGCGCTGGAATAGAATCCTCCGCCGATAGTCCCGATTCTCCCGTTTGTTTCGTTTACCAGCATGATATATTCTATTACGTTCCCCGTTTGGTTGAGCGTTCCGTAGGAGCTCGGATACATTTCATACTGTTTGACGTTCGCGGTTCCGCCGTTTCTGTTATTGTAGTTTGCCATATCCGCAGATATGGTATCTCCGACGGCATAGAGCGTGTAGGAATCGTTCTCCGGATTGTAGTATGCGGCCTTGAACCATTCGTCGGCGGTCGGAAGCCTGTATGTGCCGTCGCCGTTGATATTTTCCTCCTTGAAAACATCGATACTTGCGCCGAATTTGTTGAAATCGTAAGCGCCCGTGAGTAGGTCGTTTATTGTCGCCGCTTCTGAAGCGCCGTTTGTCAGCCAATTACAATACATTGCCGCGCCGAAAGCGCTTATGAAATTCGCCGCGTAGTTTTCCTTCCCCGAAGCGGCTGTAAATGCGTTGCCCGCCGCATTTTGCTCAATCAGCGAAAATTTTGAATAGGACGAAGAAGCATCGAATCCGCCGAAGAGCTTGACGTTTGTTCCGTTTACGTTCACTGTGTTGCTTCCGACGGCACTCATAAACTTTGCATACTGGGCATTGCTTACTTCGTATTTGCCTATGCTGTATTTATAGCCGACGGAGCCGAAACCCGTTTCCGAATAGGCCGAATTGCCCTCGTTGCCGACTTCGACAAACCGCGTGTTGTTTGCGCCGAACCAGTCCTTTGCCGAAACTGCCGAAACCGCGCAGCAAATGACGGCGAGTGATATTGGTAATTTTTTCATATTTTTCTTTCTTTTGAGATTATGGGAATTTATCCCCGAGAAAGAAAGCTCTGCCCAGACGCGCGGCAAAACACGAACCGCAAATACGAATACGGTTTATGTAAACGCGCCGTTGGCGCAATAATCGCACAGTATACACGCATAAAAACCGAAGCGCGGCTTTACGCGCAGCCCAAACATTCTTCGCTCGAGAATAAGAGGTCAATACGCATGCACTCGTCTTCTGGCTCATTCACAGCCGGTAAAAATACCGACATTCGGCGAATCTTCCCGACGGATTTCCGTCAGTGATTTTTTCGCCCTTTTTAGAAATTTACAGCGGCGGGACCGCGCCCGATTTTCACGGGACTTCCGTTAGTGCATACATGTCAATCCCGAAAGGGATTATTTAAAAGAACCGAGGTTCACGATACCGCAATCGGCGATATTGTCAAGTCGCATAATTCCCTCCGAGGCAAAGGCGCAAGTTTTTCTTGCGGTTTTGGAGGATATTTTTTATTCGAAATCCGGCGGGCAGGGGTGCCGCTTGACGCCGCTTGCCAACACATAAAAACTTTAACCGAAGGGTAAAGGCATATCGGCTGCGCCGCTTGCCGCCGTTTTAGGAATCATAAAATAATTTGGTTGACAAATTTTGCGGCGGAGGAAGTATTTCGGACAGTTCTTTAAAATCAGTCGAAATTTCGGCTGAAAGAATGCGACGCTTTTCGTCAAACGGAAGATCCGTGAGGGGAGGAATAGTCTCCTATTCGGACGCGGTCGCGCCTCTGTAATTGCTGAGAAAAGTTCGGGTTTTGCCACTGCCTAACGGCGGGAAGGTTCGGACTCGGGCGGCGGTTTTTGCCGCTGCCTAAAAGCATAAGCCAGAAGACGTGGCGAAAGGCAATGTCCGCGAAATTCCCGCGTAAGGAAATTCGGGACGCAAAAAGTGTGAGGTCGGGTATTTTGGGTTTTTGCCCGATTGTCTCCTTGGGGCGTTTCGGTTTTTTTGTTCGGGGAACGCAACACTAACCTAACAGGAGATATTATGAAAAACAAAAAGATGTTCGCGGTCGCGTTAACCGCGATTGCAACGTTAACATTGTCGGCCGCGCAGGGCGTGTTCGACTTCGAAACCATTCCCACGGGGGGAAATGCTCCTGTGTCCGACGCTTCGGGCAATGCTGCGGGTTGGTCAGATTACGAAGGCGACGTGTATTCAAGTTCGTCCAAAGACGGAAAAAATACGGGACACTTGAATACATCGGGAATGTGGTTCGGCGGGTTTATTTCAAATTCGAAGACAAATACAGGGACAACTTATCTGGGCGACGCCGATACGCAAAAAGGTGGAGCGTCTTCAGGTAATAACTACGGTGTAATTTACGGCTCTGCCTATGGAACACTTGATACAACCGACAAATATTTCCCCAACGGTTATAAAACGCAAGCAGGGACAGAGTATGATTTGTATTCATCTTTTATAGTCGATTCTCCCGTTCAGTTTACGTCGGTGGATATTTCCATGACTGCTTATACATACACGGCACTGATGAATCCGAATGAGGATACAAATGTTGGAACGTCGGGTTTTGACGAAGACAATAACCCAATCTACAGCTCCATCTCAAACACGGAAGGAAGCTATTTCGCGTGCCGCATTTATGCACTCGACGAAAGCTTCGAAGTCGTGGATACGGACAAGTATGAACAATTCATTTTTGCCCAAAATGTTGATGGGACGGTTATTGTCAATGAAGGATGGAATACGATAGACATTTCTTCCATTTGTTCTGAAGCCTCTGGTGGATTGCTTTTTCAGCTTGTTTCTTCTTTCGGCAGTAAATGGGGCATGCTTTCGCCCGCATACGTTGCAATAGACAACCTCACATACTCCACAATTCCCGAACCCGCTACATGTGCGGCGGCATTCGGCGCAATCGCCTTGGCGTTTGCGGCTTACAGAAGACGCAAATAGTCGGTTTAGGCGCGTCGGAGTTTGTAGTAGTTTTTCTCCGACGCGCGTATGCGCGTTATGAAGAAACGTTGTATAACAATATTCGCGCTCTTTGCGGCGTCGGTTTCGTCCGTTTTTGCGGGCGAAACTTCGGCGTCTAATGCGGCGGTGCAGACGGCTGAAGGCGGCGCGCAGGCGCGGGCGGAAGCAACGCAGCCGCAAGGGCAGTCGGAAACGGCTCAACAGCAGCCCGCGGATTCCTCCGACGGAGTTCTCGCTCCCGTTGAGGCGGTGGGCAGCCGATTCGACGAAGCGGAATTGTCGCGCCCGCAAAACGCAACTTTCCTTACCGCCGAAGACATTTCCGACGTGGGTGCTGCAAGCATTCCCGAACTCCTCCTTAAAACTACCACTATCCGCCTTGTAAACTATACGGGCAACCCCGACGACGGCCAGCTTGCAATGCGCGGCTTCGGCGAAAATTCACAGTTGCGCATTGCGGTGGTTGTAGACGGAGTGCGCTACAACCGCATTGATATGGATTCAATTCCGTGGCTTCAGATTCCGATGGACAACATCGCTTCGGTCGAAGTTATGCGCGGGGCAAACAGCGCGCGCTACGGCAACAACGCTGTTGCGGGCGTCATAAACGTCAAAACGCGCGACATTTCCAAAAACGACACTCTCGCGGTCGGCGGCTTCTACGGATCATACGACACCTACTCGGCAAACGCCTTCGGCTCGATTTCGCGCTTCGACGGCTTTGCAACAGTCAACGTGCGCCGATACTACACGGGCGGCTACCGCGACTATTCCGAAAGCTGGGCCGACAATTTCGGCGGAAGCGTCGGCTACTTTTTAAGCGACACCGCCACTTTCGCAATCACGGGCAACTACAGCAAAACCTACACCGAATACCCCAACGCACTCACCTTTGACGATATGATGCGCGACCCCCAGCTCGCCACGAGCGCGGGCACTATTTATTCGTGCGAATCCTACGTAATTTCGGGAAATTTCGACCTCGACGGCGCGCGCACAAAAGGCTTTGCGAACATTTCGTTCAATTCGCGCGACAGGGAAATTTCAAGCTCGGGCGCAACGGGCTTCCCCGTTCTCAACGACCAATACACTTTTACTTTCGCTTCGGAGTTCGAAACCGAAGTTGCCGCCGCTTGGCGCGCATACGCGGGCTTTGAAGCGCAGTTTTCGAACATCGACAGAAAGCTCCGCGCGACACGCTACATTTCAAGCAGTATTTCGACCGAGTATATGAAGGAGTATACCGACCTCGACAGGCTTTCTTTGGGTGTCCACGCGGGAGTGGAACACGACATCACAGAGCGGCTCACCGCCGACGTTTGCGCGCGTTTCGACGCCGCCCAGACTTCCGTCAACAACATCGAGCGCGCCGTGCGCGTTGTTCCTATTCCGCCGTATTATGAAATCTATGTCGTAGACGCCAACTCCTACGACCAGTCGGTCTGGCAGACGGGCGGAGCGGCGACGGCTTCGCTCAACTACAAGTTCGACGAGCTATCCAGCGCGTATCTGAAGTTCGACCAGCTTTTCCGCTATCCCGCCACCGACGAAATCGCGCTTTATCAGGGCTGGGGCACTGCGGGCGATATTAAGTTCAACAAAGACCTCAAGCCCGAAACGGGTCAGAATGTCGAGCTTGGCTACAAATTTTTCGGCGAAAACCTCAACATAAACGCCAGCGTCTACGCCCTGTTTATGCACGATGAAATTATGTATTACCAGCGTTCAACCCCCGCGGGCAATACCGTAAATGACAACCTCCCCGACACCATGCGTCTGGGTGCGGACATTTACGCCTCATACGATGTAGGTTTCGGCGGGGCGTATTCGGGCGCGTCGCTTGTTGACGCGCGTTTTATTGCGGGCGAATTCGACGGCAACAAAATTCCGCTTGTGCCGTGGTTTAACTGCTTTGCGGGCGTGTTCGTGCGCCCCGTGGATTTGCTTACAATCACTTTTCAGGCGAACTACTCCGCCGCGCAGTATCAGGCGTCGGACATGACCAATTCGCTCAGAAAAATGCCCGACTACGTCACGTTCGACATCCGCGCAAACGCGCGCGTTTGCAAATATGCGTCGGTTTTTGCGGCGGTTGAAAACGTCCTCGACGAAACCTACGCGACAGTCGCCGTGAAAAATTCGTTCTACCCCGCAATGGGGAGAATGTTCAAAGTGGGTCTAAACCTTAAATTCTAATGCTTATGATTAAAAAATTACTGTTTTTGATGGCGAGCACCTCCGCCCTTTGCGCGTGGGACTATTCGTATTTCGAAAAGAATCCGTCTGTCGCGCCCAACGGCGAAGCTCTCGTTTACGTCCCCGAAGCCGAAGTAATATCGTTTGGCGACACCAATAAGGCAGCGGTGAGATTTGACAGTTCGAGAATTAAATCTTGGGCTACGGGCTACAAGGATTTAAAATACGGTTATTCATCGTTGAATCCTTCTTGGAGTGATGAATGGAAGACTCCCGAAAATGCGATTGGTCCTATAACGTCTCTTGAACATACTGAAGGTGTTGTTTGTTTAGGAGACGGCGGTTCGATAACAATGACGTTCTCGCAGGGTATTTCCAACGGAGAGGGCTACGATTTTGCGATTTTTGAAAACGGATTTTCGGCAAACTATCTCGAACTTGCGTATGTTGAAGTGTCTAGCGACGGCGTCCACTTTGTGCGCTTCCCCAATTTCTATTTGGGCGAGACGCCTGTTAAAGATTTGACGCTAGGAGAAGAAGGAATGAATTATCCGTCCGATATTTACAATCTTGCGTCGAAATATCAAGAGGGGCTTGGACACGGGTTCGACTTGGAGGAACTGAAATACGCCTATGATTACCTTGTCCGAGGCGGAACGTGCTTCTCTGACGAATACGCGCAATCGCTACTTGAAAACTTCGGGTGGCTCGACTTCGACAACATAGGCTATGTTCGCCTCATCGACATCTTCGGCGACGGCAGCTGCAAAGACAGCGCGGGACACGACATTTACGACCCCGCTGTGGAACGCAATGTTGGAGCCCCGGGGTTCGACCTCAAGGGAATCGGCGTTCTGCACGAGGGCGTTGTCGTTCCCGAACCCGCCGAATGGGCGGCAATTTTCGGGGCAATCGCCCTCGTTTCGGCACTCTGCCGCCGCCGCAAGTAGGCGAACTTTTGCCAAAATAAAACCGCCAAGCCGTGTGGGCAGGGCGGTTTTTTTGCGTTTTGCGAAGTGCGTTGTTTTTCGGGGTTCGACGCGTGCAGAAAGCCGAAACGCGCATCGACTGCGTGGGCGGTTTGCTGCTGGCTGAAGCCGAACAAATCCTAATTGCGCACAAACTGCTTGCGGATTCTCTTTTGCTTTTGCGGGCGGAACGGCTTTTGTTGACGGTGTGCCGCCGCGCCGTTTTTTGCGTGCGTTGCGCGCCCTCCGCGTTCGGGGCGCGCCGAATTTCCGCCGACGCGCTTATCGGTTTGTTTGCCGCGGCGCGGTTTGTTTTCGCCGCGCACGCGAACGAAATTCTTGGGCTGTTCGCGCTCTAAAAAGACTGTCGGGCGGCGTTCGCCGTAGAGCGATTCCGCCGAAAAATCTTTGTCCTTTACCCGCTTGGGTTGCGGTTGGCGTTTGGCGTCGGCCTTTGCGCGGAGTGCGCGCACTTTTTGGACGTCTTCAAAAACGCTTTCCGAGTGGTATTGCGTGTCCTTGTAAAGTGGAATGTTTTGTTTGATGAATTTTTCCACGGCGCAGAAATCCTTTACGTTGTCGCGCGTGCAGATTGAAACAGCCTCGCCGTCGGCTTCGGCACGGGCGGTGCGGCCTATGCGGTGGACATATGTTTCCGGCTCGTCGGGGAGGTCGTAGTTGACTACCAAGTTCATGTTTTTGACATCGATGCCGCGCGCGGCAATGTCGGTTGCAACAAGCGCGGTTATGGCGCGTTTCTTGAATTTGTCGAGAGCCTTTTGGCGCGCCGACTGGGTTTTGTCGCCGTGGATTGCGTCGGCTTTTATGCCGTCTTTGTTCAGGCGTTTTGCAAGTTTGCTTGCGCCGTGTTTGGTGCGGCAGAAAACAAGTGCCAGAAAGTCTTTCGTGCCGGCTTTCGAATTGAGCAGCTCAAGCAGGAAATTGTATTTGTTGGTGCTCTCGAGCATTGCCGCTTTTTGGTCGATTTTTTCGACGGTGGGCTTGTCGGGCGAAATCGTGATTTTGAGCGGATTGTTCACGATGGCGCGCGCAAGGTGCTCTATTTCGGGCGAAAGCGTCGCCGAAAACAGCAACGACTGCCGCTTGTTCGGCAGGTGCGAGCATATCCTGCGAATGTCGGGCAGGAAACCCATGTCGAGCATTCTGTCGGCTTCGTCGAGAACGAGGTATTCAACGCCGTCGAACGAAAGTTTCTTCTGGTTGAAGAGGTCGAGTAGCCGCCCCGGGGTCGCTACCAAAATGTCCACGCCCGCCGCCAGCGCGCGTATTTGCGGCTTCAGCGAAACGCCGCCGTATGCCTTGCAGTGCGACAATTCCATATACTTGCCGTATTGGGCTATGTTTGCGCCTATCTGCTCCGCCAGCTCGCGCGTGGGCGTAAGTATGAGCGCGCGGAATTCGAGGGGCTTGGGGAAGTGTCCTTCGGTATCGAGCTTGTGCATAATAGGAAGGGCAAATGCCGCCGTTTTCCCCGTGCCTGTTTGTGCGCAGCCGAAAACATCGCGCCCCGCCAAAATTGCTGGGATTGCCTTTTGCTGAATGGGCGAGGGCGTTTCGTAGCCGAGCCCGTGGACGGCGCGTTGCAGGTTTTCGGAAAGTCCGAAGTCGGAAAAATTAACGTTGTTCATTATCGCCAAAGAGCATTTCCCAACGCGGCTTTTATGCAAGATTATTTTGAGCAAAACATCGTTCCGGGCGTTCTTCTTGTAGGGCGAATTGCGGCGCGCTGCCTCCCCGCGGGGGAGACGCCGCCGCGGCGAAACGGCGTTGCAAGGTTAAACTCCGTCCCGCGCGTCGCGTTTTTTTGCGGCAAAAATGTATTGAATAATTTTCGCAAAATCCGAATATACGCGCATGGAATTTTCAGCGCGGATAACCCCGTTTATGCCGTTCGCCGATGCGCGTTTTTTGGGCGAATCGGCTTTTGCCCGCTGCGGGTATGCGGGCTGCGCCGATTTTCTCGCCCGAGCGGAATTTTTTTCCTCAGGGCGCGATGCCCTTTTGCGGGCTGCGAAGCTTTCCAATTTGCAAAACAAAACGCTTTGGCTGCCGCGCTATTTTTGTCCGTGGGTTGTAAAATCCGCGGAATCGTTTGCGGCAAAAGAAGGGGCGCGCGTCGGTTTCTATGCGGCGTATCCGACAACGGGTGCGGAATTCGAGACGCTTTCGGGAGCGTTGTCGGGCGACGCCGTCGTGGCGGTCGATTTTTTCGGAACGGGCTTCGACGGTTGGGCGGAATGGAAACGCGCCCATGCCGATGTGCTCCTTTTTGCCGACGCGTCGCACGCGCCGTTTGCAAAGCAGGCGCGGGAGATTGGGGCCGACTTCGTTTTTGCATCGTTGAGAAAAACTTTGCCCGTTCCCGACGGCGGTTTTCTCTATTCGCCCGAACAGGGCCCTAATAAAATTTACGGGGGCTTCGGCGAAATTGCAGAATTTGCTTCGGTTTACTCGCTTGCCGCGGCTATGGCAGGGGTTGACTATGAAAAGGCGGAGGGTTTTTACTACAATGCAGAAATGCGCCTGAACGCCAAACGCGGAATTTCAAGAATGAGTTTTTATACACACAACATTCTGAAAATGCTTGAGTTCCCCGCGCTATGGCGGGCGCGCAAAGACATTGCCTGCGCGTTTGAGGAAGCGGCTTGCGGCGCGAAAAACTTCGCCTTGATTCAAAGCGGAGTTGAAAAGCTCGACGCGCTTTCCGTATTTTGCCCGACTCTCGTTTTCGGCGATGTCCGCGCGCGAGACAGGGCATATGCGGCCTTGGGGGCGCGTGGAGTGCTTGCTTCAATATACTGGGGTGCAAAATTTCTCAAAGACGCGCGCGCAAAAAGCGAATCGGCGGGATTGATGACCATTCCGCTCGACTTTCGCCACACGCGCTTTGACGCCGAAAAAATCGCCGAGATTTTGTTGAACGTTTGATGTTTTCAACTTATGGGCAATTTAAAGGGGACTGTTTGCGCGGTGCTTGCCGCAGTGTTTTATGGGGCGAATCCTTTTGCGCTATTTCTTTATAAAGAAGGAGTTTCGCCCGACAGTGTTCTGTTTTACAGGTATTTTGCCGCCGCCGCCATTTTGGGCGCATTTCTCGCCGTTCGCGGCGGGGTGGCGGCAACATTTAAGGAGTGCGCGGGATTCTGTTGCTTGGGGGGCGTTTTTGCGTTCTCTTCACTGTCGCTTTTTGTGAGTTTCAACTACATGGACGCGGGAATTGCATCGACAATTCTTTTTGTCTATCCGGTATTTGTTGCTATTATAATGTCGGTTTGTTTCGGCGAAAAGTTTTCAATGCGTCTTGCAGTTTCAATGGTGTCGGCTCTTGCGGGCGTTTGTCTGCTATGCGATTGGCACGGCGGTAACTTCAGCTTTTTCGGGGTCTGGCTTGTGCTTATTTCGTCGCTACTATATGCGGTTTATATAGTTGCGGTAAACCGATTCTTCCCGAACGCCTCCGCGTTAAAGCTCACATTTTATGTTCTTATTTCGGCTACAATTACGATTGCCACAGAAGTCTACTTGCGCGGTGGACATTTGCAAATATTGCCGAATACAAACGCACTGTTTTGGGCGTTGTTTCTTGCCGTTGTCCCGACTGTGGCGTCGCTCGTGTTGGCGGCTGTTGCAATCAGGTTATTGGGGGCTACGCGGACTGCGGTTGTCGGCGCGCTCGAACCACTTACGGCAGTGGCGATAGGTGTTTGCGTTTTCGGTGAAAAGCTTAATTTTGCAATTTGTGCGGGAATGATGTTGATTGTAGCTGCCGTGTTTGTTGTCGTTTTACAGAAGTCGGACAGGCAAGCAAAACAAAGAAACCGATTTTAGAAACTCAATCTTTGTTGTTTCTAATCAGCCACTTATTGGTTGATTTTTTTAGCGAAGACTTTGAAAGTTTTTCTCCGTTTTCGTCGCGTAAAAGTGGGCAGTGGTAAAATTCCGGAATCTCCCATTCCATTGCGCGGTATACCAAAATTTGCCGCGCCGTGGAAAGAAGCAAATCTTCTCCGCGAACGACCTCGGTGATTTTCATAGCGTGGTCGTCGGCAACTACGGCAAGTTCGTATGAAGGCTCGCCCGACTTCCTCCACACGAGGAAGTCGCCAAAATCTTCGCCGGCAACGAAAGAATGTTCGCCCGAACGGTTATCTGTAAACGTAATTGTTTCTCCATCGGGAACTTTAAAACGCCAATTTACAAGTTTCGGGTTTTCCATCTGTTGAAAATCAAAGTGTTCATTGCGTAGTTGCGGAGGAAAAATACGCTCGGTTTCGCAAAAATCGAATATGCGGGCGGGGAATTTCGAGATTGCCTTGATTTCGCTGCGCGACGCGTTTGATGGATACACGACTTTTTTGGTAATTAATTCCTCCATAACTTGCCAATAGTAGTCAAGCCGTTCGCTTTGTCGGTAGGGTGCATATTCGCCGCCGATGTTGTAGCCTTCGTTGCAGACGATGTTTATTGTAGCTAAGTCTTTGATTGTTTCATTGATAAATTCATGGGAACAACGTTCGGAATCAATGTCTTCAATGCGTAAAACCAAGTCGCCGTTTCGCGCTTTTGCGCGTCTTTGGGCAGTTTCAAAAGTTTTTGCATGTCCTATATGCAACAGGCCAGACGGAGTGGGGGCTATGCGTCCCCTGTATTTTTTTGTGCTGTCTGGAAAATTTGCGTCCAAAAAGTCGCGCAGTGCAATGGCCGTTTCAAAACCAACCCCCTCAACCTGTCGAAGTTGGGCGACAGTTGCGGACTTTACTTTCGCTATTGAGCCGAAGTGTTTTAGTATGGCGTTCTTGCGTTTTTCTCCGAGTGGTTTGAAGTCGTCCAAGATACTTTCGCGGATTTTTTTCGAACGCAACTGTTCGTTGAAAGAATTTGCGAATCTGTGGGCTTCGTCGCGGACTCTCTGCAGAAGTTTTAGACCTTCGTTTGTTCGCGGCAACTTTATTTCGGAAAAGTCTTCCAAAACGATAGTCTCTTCTTTTTTTGCAAGCCCCGCGATAAACGGTTGCGGTATACCCGCTTCATCAAAGGCTTTCATTGCCGAAAAAACCTGTCCTTTGCCGCCGTCTATTAAAACGATATCTGGCATCGGGGTGTGTTCTTCGAACAGACGTTTATAGCGACGCAAAACAACTTCGTGCATTGCGCGGAAGTCGTCGTTGCCGATGAAGGTTTTTATTTTGAAGTGTCTGTATTTTTGTTTTACCGGTTCGCCGTCTTCAAAATGGACCATACTTGCAACGCAGAAACTTCCCGAAATATGCGAGATATCGAAGCACTCAATTACACGCGGCAATTCATTGAGCTTCAGGGTGTTTTTGAGGGCATTCATAGCCGTTTGCGCCACATATTCAGGCGTGCGTGAAATATCCACGTTCGAATTGCGGCGCGCGTTGGCTTCAATAGTCTGCTCTATTGCGTCGATTAAATCGCGGTATTTTGCGGCCTTTTCAAATTCGAGATTTTTAGAGGCTTCTACCATTTTTTCGCGAGCCTGCTCTATTGCGTTTTTGTTTTTCCCCCTCAGGTATTCGAGCGCGTAGCCTACGCGTTCGGCATATTCTTCTTGGCTTACGACATTTGGAAATTTTGAAATTTCGCTGCGGGCGTCATCATATAAAAGCCAACTATTATGGTCGAGTTTCTTTGGGCGCGCGTCCGAAAGGAGTATGCCGAACTTTTTTTTAAGCTCGTTGAGCGCGCTTCTTATTGCGGCCGGCCCGAGGTATGGCCCGAAATACAGCGAATTATCGTCTTTGCGGTTGCGCACGAAGGTAAAGCGTGGGAGCGGTTCAAAAATCTCTACGCGCAAAAGCAGGAAGTTTTTGTTGTCTTTCTCCAAGGTATTGTAGCGCGGTTTCCACTGCTTTATTAGTTTGCTTTCAAGGAGTAGCGCTTCGGCTTCTGTCTTTGTCTTTACATAGTCGAAGTCGCAAATGCAATCGGAGAGGGAGGCGATTTTCCCGTTGTAGGCTTTGTATTTTGCGTCCTTGCGGAAATAGTGCGAAACGCGGCGTTTTAGATTGACCGCTTTGCCGATGTATATTACCTGTCCAAGAGCGTCTTTCATTATGTAGACGCCGCTTGTAGAGGGAAGTGCGCGCAGTTTTTGCTTTATAAGCGAATTTGTATCCATCGACTTTTAAAACAACGACAACTGTTTGAAGTTGCTGTCGTCGTTCTTGTTCGATTTTGAATGTTTACGTGTTTGGTCGAGATTTACCACAATCTCGTCGTTTTCCGATTCAAGTTCCTGCAAAACGTCTTTTGCGCGCTGGATAACCTTTTCGGGCAGTCCGGCAAGGCGCGCTACTTGTATGCCGTATGATTTATCCGCCGCGCCTTTTTCTATTGTGCGCGCAAATATTATTTCGTCGTTCCACTCCTTGACGTTTACTCTGTAGTTTACAAGGCGGGGAAGGGCGTCTTCAAGTTTTGTTATTTCGTGGTAATGCGTTGCAAAAAGCGTTTTGGGGCCGCGTTTGCCCGAGCCGTGTATAAATTCTACTACTGCCCAAGCAATACTTAAACCATCGTAAGTGCTTGTTCCCCTGCCTATTTCATCGAGAATTATCAGAGACTTGTCGGTGGCATTATTCAATATATTTGCTGTTTCATTCATCTCAACCATAAAGGTAGAGTTTCCGCGCGAAAGTTCGTCGCTTGCGCCGACGCGGCTGAAAATTCTATCTACAACGCCAATCGAACAACGTTTTGCCGGCACGAAGCACCCCGTTTGCGCCATAAGCGTAATCAGCGCAATTTGACGGATATATGTAGATTTACCCGCCATATTCGGCCCTGTTATGAGGGCGATTTGCTCGCCCGAAGACGATATGAATGTGTCGTTGGGAACGAACGATTGTGTTCTTGCAAACCCCAATCCGTTGGAGCGCAACATTTGTTCCACGACGGGGTGGCGTCCTTCCGAAATGTCGATTTTATCGGTAGAGTTTACGTCTGGCTTGCAATAATCCCATTGGGTTGCCAGTTCCGCCCAGCCCCTATACACGTCGATTTCCGCGAGAATATCGGCTGCATAGCAGAGTTCGTCGGCAAAGTTAATTACGTTGGCCACAATGTCTTGGAAAAGTTCGAATTCCCGCTCCTTCGCTCGTTCCGCCGCTGTAAGAATTTCGCGTTCGTGTTTTTTAAGCTCTTCGGTTGTATAACGTTCGGCGTTTGTCATTGTCTGCCGCCTTATGTAGTTATCGGGCACGAGCGACAAAAACGACTTTGTAACTTCTATAAAATACCCGAATGCGCCGTTGTATTTTATGCGCAGGTTGCGTATTCCCGTTCGTTCTTGCTCGGCTTTTTCCATTTCGGCGAGCCAGTTGAGGTTGTTTGCCGACAGTGCGCGGATTTCGTCGAGCGTTTGGTCGAACCCCGTTTTTATAACATCGCCGTCTTGAATTTTATTCGGCATATCTTCGTTGAGAGCCGACTGCAAAAATTCGCGTAGGTCGTCGAAATCGTCGATTTTTTCCGCCAAAGCTTGGCAGTTCCCTCCTTCTATGCTTCTTAGAACTTCCTTAATTGGAGAGAATTGCGAAATACTCGCAAGAATGGCGAGCAGCTCGCGCGGCGGGCGCAGGCGGTTCTGGAAACGCGCTAAAATTCTTTTTATGTCGCGTATTTGCGAGAGCAGCTCGGCAAGGCGCGCGCATTCTTCGGGCGATTGGCAGAATTCTTCCACGATGTTTTGACGGCGGCAGATTTCGTCGATGTCGATTGTGGGGGCTGCGAGATAACTTTCAAGCAGACGCGCTCCCGCGCTTGTTTTGGTTCTGTCCATCACGGCAATTAGGCTGCCGTCGCGCGCGCCCGTTGTGGCTTTGAAAATTTCGAGGTTGCGCTGGGTTGAAGGGTCGATGAGCACCGACTTTTTACCCGAAAATCTCCTGATTGTGCGCAGGTTTTGCGGGCGTTCGCGCAGGTTCTCGGTTGCATAAAACACTAACGCGCCCGCTGGCCCCGCAAGTTGCGACCCGCGCGGAATGCCGAACCCATCGAGGTTTGCAACTTTTAGAGTGTCGAGCAGTTGCGTTGTGCCGAAATCGGGCGCAAAACGGTAGTCGTGAAGCAGCGTTATGGGACGCAGGTCAACGATGTTTCTGAAAAGCACGTTCCACGCGGCGAGTTTTTTGTCGGCGTCACAGCGTTCCTTGAACGTTTCGGGCAGGATAATTTCCTTGGGGTTGCATGCGGATAGCACGGGTAGGAAATCTTCGGGTTTGTCGAATTCGGCGCAGAAAAAGTCGGCAGTGCTAAGGTCGAGCCATGCGGCGTAGAGGGTTTTCGCCCTGTCAAAGTCGATGGCAAGCACGAAGTTGCTGTGGATTCCCTGCAGGTGGTTGTCGTCTATGGTAGTGCCGGGGGTGAGGATTCTGCTGAGCGAACGTTTGACGATTTTCCCCGGTTTGGGGTTTTCGTCCTGCTCGCAAATGGCGACTTTCTTGCCCGATTCCAGCAGCTTTTGAATGTATCTGTCGGCGCTGTGGTAGGGCACGCCCGCCATGGGGTAGTTTTGGCGTTTTGTGAGCGTAATTCCCAGTATCCGCGAGCCTTCAAGGGCGTCGTCGTAGAACATTTCGTAAAAATCGCCGAGTCTGAACATAAGCACGGTATCTTGCGGCAGCGAACTGCGCACCTGCCAGTATTGTTCCATCATCGGAGTATTTTTGTCTGTATCGGCCATTTTTTTTTGACAGAATTCTAAATTTTACAATTATCCAATACAATATTTTTGTAAAATTTTTTCAATTATTTTGTGGACTATTATGCCTATTTTTGAATACAGATGCAAAAAATGCGGCGAAGTTTTCGAACTTCTTGTGCGCGCCGACGAAAAACCTCAATGTCCCAGCTGCAAAAGCAAACGCCTTCAAAAGCTGCTTTCCACATTCAACGCGGGCGCGTCGTGCGGCTCGCGCAGCGAATTGAAACACCGCTCGGGCGAATGCGGCGGCGGGCACTGTTGTGCGGGCGGCGGGCACTGTTGCTGCGGGGGACACTGCAACCACTAATGTTTAGGACGAAAACAGTTCGGTGTTCTACGGACGGAGTGCGCGCGCGTTCCGTTGCGGAAGCGGTTTCGGCGCGGGCGGCGAAGTTTGCCGTTTCGGCTGTCGCGGCGTTGGTGTGCGGGGCATGTGCTTCGCAAAAAACGCTTCCGTCGCGCGATACCGACGCCGACGGAGGTTCGGTTGTGGCGGCGCGCTCTTCCCGCGGCTCGGCGGAGGTTGCGGGCTGCAATTCCTACACGTTCGCCCAGCGCAGGATTCTCGACATTCTCAAGGCGCAGGACGACCTCTTCTCAGACCCGAATATAGGCGCAAGTAACGAACTTGCCGACGCGGAGCTTTTGACAAAGGCAATGCGCGTGAATTCGCTTTGGAAAACTTTTTTTCTCGACAATCCCGACGATTTCGAAGCGCACGTGCTCTACGGCAAATTTTTGAGGCGCATAGGCCAGCCCGACCGCGCCTACGAAACGTTCAAACGCGCCGACGAACTGTGTCCCGACACACCCGTCGTTCTCCAGCAGTTGTCGGCTCTGGAGGCGGAATCGGGCGAGACCGTCAAGGCGTTCGGACACGTCCGCGCCGCGCTTGCCGCCGAACCCCGCAACGCGGTATTTTTGCTGCAATGCGCCTATATAATGGTGCTCGGCAAGAATGAAATCACCGGAGAGGGGAAACTCCTTTCGCCCGCCGAGTTCGACGCGCTTTTGTCGGCGTGCTATCGGAAAATCGCCGAGCAAAACCCCGACGACCGCGCCGCAAAGGTGCGCTATGCGCAGTCTTTTTACGATTTGTTTGCGCCCGATTGGCAAAAAGCGTTGTCTATTTGGCGGGAGTTGGAGGAGTCGGCTTCGCTGAATCTCGAACGGCAGACCGCCCGCGCCAATATCGCCCGCGTGCTCGTAGAGCTTGGGCGCGACTCCGAAGCGGAACAAATTTTACAAACAGTTGACGCACCCTCGCTTGTCCGCGCCAAAACACTGCTTTTGCGCGAAATCAAACAGGCGGGCGGTTCGCGGGAAAAACCGAAAAGCAATGGAAGATAATTATGACACCCGAAATTATTTCACAGATTAGAAGCGGGGGAATTTTGTATGTCCTCCTAGTCATTGCAATTACCATGCGCGAATTCGGACGCGCCTATGCCGCCGACAAGCTTGGTTGCGTGCTTCCGCGCATGCAGGGCAGGGTGACGGTAAACCCCCTTGCCCATATGGATTTGATAGGGACTGTCGTTTTCCCGATTGCCTGCATTGCTCTTTCCACGGGCACGGGTTTTCCGCTCATTTTCGGTTGGGGCAAGCCCGTAGAAGCGGGATTCTCAAACCCCAAAACATTCGTCCGCGACGACGTTATTTTTACGCTCAGCGGGGCGTCGGCGAATCTCGTAATAGCCCTGATTTCCGCGTTGTTGTTGACGCTGTTTCACGCGTTCGGGCTGGAGGACTTCGCAACGGTTGCGGGTTTTTCCATTATGATTAACGCGGTGCTGTTTGTCATAAACATGCTGCCCGTGCCGCCGCTCGACGGCGGGAGGCTGCTCAAGCACGCCACGGGAATGTCGGACTCCACCTACATGGCGTTGGCTCGATACGGAATTTTCATTTTCTTTGCGCTTGTGTTTTTTCCGCCCACAAAGAAAATCATCATGATTTTGTTCAACTTAGTCAGCGCGGTTTTTTTCAGAATAGCCGAGCTGCTCACGGGAATTTTCGTAAAGTAATATGCCCATATACAGATACACGACAATAGAGCCCGACGGAAGCGAAGGCGAGGAATTCGAAGTCGAACAGTCGATTTCCGCCGAACCGCTGAAGGTTCACCCCGAAAACGGAAGGCCCGTAAAGCGCGTTTACGACAGACTCAACATAAACATTGAGTATACGGCGGGGAAGGAGAAATCGCTGTCGGACACGGGGAGGATAAAGAAGGCGGGCTTTACCATTTTGGAGAGGGATAAGTTGACGGGGAAATACTTCAAAAAATAAATGCGTGAAACGCAGCTTTATGCTGCGTTTCACGTTTGTTGTTGCTCGGTCACGTAGGCTAACTACGCTCCCATCGCAACAAAAACGTGAAGCCTTGCCTAAAACTACGTTTGACGCATTTACAAGGGGCGAAGCTTTAACGAATAGTCCAAGCGGGATTGGCTATGCCAATCCGCGCCGCTTTAGGAAATGTAAAAAATTTCGCGAAACAATCGGCAGTGGGACAGTAGGTCAACTACAGCCGCCACCGCCTCAATTTCGCAACGTCTTGTCTAAAACGCAATTTGACGCGTTCACAAGAGACACGGGCTTTAATCAATAGTCAAAGGCGTATTGGCTTTTGCCAATCGCCGCCACTTTAAAAAATGTAAAAAACGTTTCACGTTTGTTGTTGCTCGGTCATGTAGGCTAACTACGCTCCCATCGCAACAAAAACGTGAATCCTTGCCTAAAACTATGTTTGACGCATTTACAAGGGGCGAAGCTTTAATGAATAGTCCAAGCGGGATTGGCTATGCCAATCCGCGCCGCTTTAGGAAATGTAAAAAATTTCGCGAAACAATCGGCAGTGGGGCAGTAGGTCAACTACAGCCGCCACCGCAAATTTTTTTTGAAGCCTCGCCTGAAGCTCAATTTGTATTCGCTCGCACAAGAGTGTTTCTCTTGCGCCGATGAAATAAAGGCGCAATTCAACGTCTCACCCCTGCGGGGTAATTGCTGCGCAATTATACATCCCAAAAGTTTGCCTACGGCAACTTTTGTGATGACGCGCAAGGGGCGAAGCCCCTTGACCTGAACGTTCTTTGTGTTATTCGGCGTAGCTAACCGCTATGCCTTTTCTGTGAATATTCGCATTGCTTCACAATAGCTTGGATATTCTAAACATAAACTTCAATCAAAGAGCAAAGGCAAATCGACTACGCCGATTGCCGCCACTTTCGGAATTATAAAAAATGCCCGAGAGCGTTTGCTTCGACGAGTTTATGAAACAAAAGGCGAAACAAAGTTTCGCCTGATTTATATAATAGAAAACTTCAACCGCCATGCAAAGCGGCATTGGCTATGCCAATCCGCGTTTTTTATGTATTGGGAAGTGGCGCAAATTGGCTAAGCTAATGTAGCTTTAATTTCAAATTAAAGTTTTTTACATGACGTGCACCGACGTAGATTGATTGAAGCCAATGCTACCTTACTTTAATTAGTAGACAAAGCGGGATTGGCTATGCCAATCCGCGCCCCTTTAAGTTAAAAAGCGTGAGGCTCGAGGCAGGATTTGCGTTTTAACGAGCGTAGCGGGCTTAACGCCCGTAAGTCGAAGTTAAAACCAAATGATGCCCGAGAGCGTTTGCTTATGAAAATTTTTTATTTCCTTTTTCACTTAATAAAAAATTTTCATTTTCATAAGCAAACGCGTCCTCACGCTTTTTGGCGGTTGTTGTAGAGGATAGACGACACCAACGACGCCAAAATCAGGAGCACGCCGAGCGTTCCCGTAACGGTTTCGGGGATTTCGCGGACAGTCGAGGCCAGCATTATGAAAGCGAGCGCGCCTATCGCCCAGTATGCGCCGTGGGTGAGAAATACGAGCTTTTCGAGCGTCTTTTTTTCCACGAGCAATATCGTTATCGACCTCACGAAGAACGCGCCTATTGTAAGTCCTATCGCAATCACGATGACATCGCGCGTGAGCGCGAACGCGCCGAGCACGCCGTCGAGCGAAAACGACGCGTCGATGATCTCCAGATACAAAAACGCGACAAGTCCCGCGTGCCTGAGCGCAAATGCGTTTTTGTGCTGCGCCATTTTTTCGAGTTTTTCACTAATTCCGTGCACGAGCAGGTGGATTATTATTCCCGCGAAACCCGCAGCCAGCGATACGGCGCGTTTGTCGGTATCGATAAAAATCTGGATTGCCGCGACAGCCGCGGCGGTCACCAAGAGGGGGGCGAATTTTACGCGCCCTATTTTTTTCAAAAACTTTTCGGCGGGGGCAATCCAGTGCAGGTTTTTGTTGTTGTCGAACATGAATTCGCAAAACAACATCAGCAGGAACGCGCCGCCAAACGACGAAATTCCGATGTGCGATTCCGCCAGATAGTATTCGTATTGCTCGGCGTCTGCCAACGCCATTTCCAGCACCCCGCCGCACGAGACGCCCGAAAAAATCGACACAATCAGTATCGGGAACACGAACCGCATTCCGAACACGGCAATGAGCACGCCCCACGTCAGAAAACGCCGCTGCCAGACGGGCGCCATATTTTTGAGCTTCGACGCGTTTATTACGGCGTTGTCGAAGCTCAGGCTGATTTCGAGCGCGGCGATTATTGCCGCCCCAAACACGAAGGCCATTCCCTTGCCCGCAACAACCTCTCCGCGCGCGAATGCAAGGCAGATGCCCAGAGTTAAAACGATAGCGTCAAGCCAGAAAAATTTTGCCATAGTGCATAGCATATTGTCGTGGGGAACGTTGAGTGGTTTGAAATGTTTTTGCGGGGCTAACGTATTTTGTCGTTGAGCGGGATTGCCTGCCCTTTGCGAAACATTGTAACTATGCCCGTGCTGGAGGAGATTACCAGAGCGACGCAGTCGGTCATCAGCGATATCGAATACGCCGCCGCGTGGCGCGAGCCGAGCCCCCCGGGAAGCTGGAGTTTGAAGTCGGGCGTGTGGATTAGCGTGCCCGCCGAAAGCATGATGCCGTTTTCGTCTATAATGAATGCGCCGTCTATGAGCGAATACTCTTTGACTGTTTCGTCCATAAACGGATTGAGGATATTTCTGTCTTCGGGCTTGTAGCCGTTAAACGGATTGAGGATAAGCTGCTTGAGGTGCGGGGCAAGCTCGTTTTTGTTTCCGACCACGAACAGGCAACCTACGGGTTTGCCCTCGCGCCCCTCCACCGAAAGCTCCGTGGCCAAATCGACAATGCGTTCAAGCACTTCTGGTTTGACGTTGTTCGGCAGGAGGTCTTTCTGCGAGAAAATGTCGGAGAAATGCTTGGAGATGTCCAGCATGACGATTGAGTCTATGAGGTTGGAGTCTTTCATTCCGCCTATGCAGCAAACGCGGTCGGTAGTTTTGAAAATACCGCGGGTTAGCCCTATGATTATTGCGCTGCGCAGTTGCGAAAACCGTTCTTTGGAGAACGTGCGCACGTTAACGATGTCCCATGAGTCGGGTATGGGGAGCACTGCTCGTTCCGTCATCACGGCTATTTTGAGTTTGTCGAAGAATCCCGATATACTGGGGATTTCGTCGAAAACATCGCCTTGCAGCAGTATTGCGTTGCAGCCGGCGACTTTCGCGATTTTCGCCGCCGAGCGCATCAGCAGCGAATTTACTTTGACCTCGTTCTTCGGACGTGCCCTTTTTTTGTCGGCGTTCTGTTGCGCTCCGCCCGCGTTTAGCGCGTTCAGCAACAGCGCGGAAAACTCCTTCAGCGACTGCGCCGCCCCGAGCTTTTCAGCCGTCTTGTTTTCCGAAAGCCCCCTGCTTAGCGTATTGAGCACGTTGAGGTAGGAGTCTACGTTTTCGTCGGAAATCAGAAGAAAAAGCGTGCGCGTTTTCGCGTAGGTTTCGTTTGCTCCACTGGGGAAAGTCAGCCCGTTGGGGCAGCGGCCGACCGCGAAGATGTATTTTTGTTTCAGACCCTTCACGCGCGTATGCGGCATGCAAATGCCGTTGTCGAGGTATGTGGGCATATTGCGTTCGCGGTCTACTATGTTTGCCAAAACCGACTTTCTGAGATTTTCGGGAAGAAGCGATGCGGGTATTGTATTCAACAATTCTTCGAGTGCGCCGACAAGCGATTCGCTTCCGATGTCTACAATTCTCTTCTTCGACAAAAATCTCGTCAATTTCATCTCAGTTAGATTTCGGTATGTTCCAGTTCAGTGCGTCTTTCTTTATTTCGTAAACAATTCCCGCGCATAAAACCGCGAGGAAGAACAGCACGGGCAACAACATGGAAGCCGCCGCAACTTTCGGGTAGCTGATTGCAATCGGCAGCAGGAAAACCACTTCGATGTCGAATACCACAAACAGCATTGCCACAAGGTAGAATTTTGCGCCGTAGCGCGTATGCGGGCGGCCTTCGGGCGCGATACCGCATTCGTAGGCGGAGTCTTTTAGTTTGTTCGTTTTTGCTCTCTGCCCGAAAATGTGGCTTGCCGCTATAATCGCCAACGGCAGCGACACCGCGACTATTATTTGAATCAGCACGGGTATGTAATTAGACAATTCCATAACTACTCCAAACATTTCACATTATTTTGAAATTGCAATTTTTTTTTGCCGAATTTTTTGCGTTTTCGCCTTGCCAAACACGCATTGGCTGCTGGCGGCGCGGGCGTAGGCAAGCGGCGCGCTTTTGGGCGCGAGAGACCGTTTTTTTGCGCATGCCGAAAGCAAAAGCGCGGCCGAATTCCGACCGCGCTTCGTCTTGAAAAGCTGCGTTTTTTATTACGAAAGCTTGACGTCTTCCCACGCGCCTTCCTTTGCGTTGCTTTTGAGCGACGCATCGACGAACGCCAATCCCATTCTGCCGTCCAGAACTGTGGCGTAGCGCGTGTGGTCATACGAGAATTTTTCGCCCCTCTTCCAAGCGCGAATGTCTTTTTCGAACTCTCTGTGCAGGCGCGCGTAGGCGTCGTGGAAGCCTTCGGGGTGTCCGGAGGGAATGCGCGGCTCTTTGAGTATGTATTCCGGAACGTCTCCGAGGAAACCGTCGTTGGCTTCAACGCCGCCGCGCCAGTATACTCTATCGGGCTGTCCGGGAAGCATAATGGTGACCTTTTCGGGCTCTTCCTGACGCCACATAAGCGTGCCCTTTGTGCCAGCAACCTCGATTGCCATGTCGTTTTTATGCCCTATGCAGATTTGCGACGCCCTTACCATGCCCTTTGCGCCGTTGGAGAGCTGGCAATAAACCGTTGCATGATCGTCGAGCAGGCGGCTTTTTACGAACGTTTCCATATGGGCGGAAACGCGCGTGACGTCCAAGCCCGTGACGAAGCGCAACTGCATCAAAGCGTGCGTGCCGATATCGCCCAAGCAGAGCGAGCCGCCCGAACGTTTGGGGTCGGTTCTCCAGTCGGCGCCCGTGTCGCCGCCCTGTTTTTCAATCTTGCTTGCAAGCCAGCCCTGAATGTAGGACGAATCAACCCAGCGAATGTCGCCGAGCAGTCCGCTCGTAACCACGAAGCGCGAGAACCACGAAGTCCAGTGCCCGAGGTATGTGTGCGCAACCGCGAACGGAAGCCCCTTCGCCGTGGCCGCAGCAACAAGCTGGTCGGCCTGTTCGAGGTTGATTGTGAGCGGTTTCTCGCACATTACGGGGATTCCCGCTTCGATTGCCTTCATGGCGGGGTCGAAGTGGACGAAATTGGGGGTTACGATAAGGATATAGTCAAGCCGCTGATCTTCGGGCAGGTTTTTCTGGTCGTTAATCATATCCACATACGACGGATAGCCCTTGATGGGATACGGCCAGTTTTCGGCTTCCTTCATCGCCACTTCGGGATTCGGGTGCAGAGCCGCCGCCACAACTCTGCGCGTGCCGTCTGAATGGATTGCTTTCTGGTGGGGCTGTGCGATAAACGCGCCGCAACCGCCGCCTACTAAACCTACGTTCAAGGGTCTGTTAGACATTTCTGTTTTCCTTTATTAAGTTATTATTCGATTTTTTTGCCCGCCGAAAACCCTCCCCTTTGCGGAACTTTTTTCGGAAAGCGAATTTGTTTTCCGAAGCAGTGTCGCGCGTTTCGGCTCTTTTTTCAACCATTTTTTACACATTTTTACGCGCTCTTTGCCGAATTCAAAGAAGGATAACCGCGTCGTTCGATCTGCGGCTGTTAAGATTTTCGCGATTCGGGCGATTAACTCCGACGAAATCTTTTTTCACGATATGAACACGAAAATCAAATCGATATTTGCGCGCGAAATTTTGGATTCGCGCGGGAACCCGACTGTCGAAACGCGCGTAGAACTTGAATGCGGAATCGGCGCGAAGGCCTCCGTCCCGTCGGGGGCTTCCACGGGCAAGTGCGAGGCAGTAGAGCTGCGCGACGGCTCTCTCAAGGGCAAATGCGCAAAGCGTTTCGACAGTCGCAGGTTCGGCGGCAAGGGCGTTCTCAAGGCGGTTTCGAACGTAAACGGCGCGATTGCTGACGCGCTCGCGGGGCACGACGTTTTCGACCAGCGCGGAATTGACCGCGCCATGATTGACTTGGACGGCACGCCCGACAAGTCGCGCTTGGGCGCGAACGCAATACTGTCGGTTTCAATGGCGGTTTGCAGGGCGGCGGCGCATGCGCTGGGGATTCCGCTTTTCAGATACATCGGCGGGGCGAATGCCCACGCGCTCCCGATGCCGATGATGAACGTAATAAACGCGGGCGCGCACAGCGACGCTCCGGTTGACATTCAGGAATTCATGATTGTCCCCGTCGGCGCAAAAAATATAACCGACGCCGTGAGAATGGGTTGCGAGGTTTTCCATTCGCTGAAGTCGGTTCTGCGCCGCAAGGGGCAGCCAACCGCGGTCGGCGACGAGGGCGGCTTCGCCCCGAATCTCGCTTCCGCTCCCGAGATGATTGAAAGCATTGCCGCCGCCTGCAAAGACGCGGGCTACAAGTTCGGCAAAGACATTGCAATGGCTCTCGACGTTGCTTCAAGCGAATTTTTCGACGAGCGGAAGCGGCGGTATGTCTTCAGAAAATCGACGGGGGAATCGCTGACTTCTTCGGAGATGGTTGCCTACCTGCGCGGGTTAAAGGCGAAGTATCCGATAGTCTCCATTGAAGACGGCTGCGCGGAAAACGATTGGGCAGGCTGGCGCGAACTCACGCGGGAGCTCGGTTCTACAACTCAACTTGTAGGCGACGACCTCTTCGTTACAAACGCCCGTATTTTACAACGCGGCATCGACGAAAACATAGCCAACTCAATTCTCATAAAACCCAACCAAATCGGCACAATCACCGAAACTCTCCAGACAATAGAGCTCGCCAAAACGCATAAATACGCCTGCGTGATATCGCACCGCTCGGGCGAGACCGACGACGACTTCATTGCCGATTTAGCCGTTGCCGTAAACTCGGGGCAGATAAAAACAGGCTCGCTCTCGCGCGGCGAACGCACCGCAAAATACAACCGCCTCACCCAAATATTTTATGATTCCGAAAGTGGCGTAGATTGGCTGAAGCCAATACTACTTTGACTCAAGTTAAAGTTTTTTTATATGTTGGGAAGCGGCGTTTTTTAACTTTCCTAAAGCGGCGCGTATTGAACTTTGTTCAATGACGCTTTACATACGAATTAAAGCTACGCTATTTTAATCAGCGAACAAAGGCGTATTGGCTTTTGCCAATCGCCGCCACTTTAAGTTAAAAAGCGCGAGGCTCTAGGGAGGACTTGAGGCTTTAGCGCGTTCCTATCGTCGCTATGCTCTTAGCTTCGCCAATTCAAGGTAGACGGGCTGAAGCCAATGTTGCTTTACTTTAATCAATAATCAAAGGCACATCGGTTTACCGATTGCCGCCACTTTCGGAAACATAAAAAAATGCCCGAGAGCGTTTCTTTCGGCGGTTTTTTTATAAAAACTTTAACCCCAAAGCAAAGGCGCATTGAACAAAGTTCAATCGCCGCCACTTTAGGAAAGTCAAAAAACGCGCTTTTAAATTTGACTATGGGGGCGAATCGGATTCTATAATCGCGTTATGATGAGAGTTATTTTCGCCGTGGTAGTTGTGCTTTTTGGTGGCGTTGCTTTTGCAAATTCGTTGCCCGAACTGCCCGACTTCCCAAAACAGATTTTGACGAAAATTCAGATAGGACAGGCTCTTTCGGAGGATTCGGAGGAAACTTGGCAGACGCTTGCCCAGTCGCTTAAACAGAAGGCTCTCGGGGAGGCGAAGGCGGATAAATTCGACGATGCGGCGGGGAACCTCTACGCGGGTATGCTGGCTGATATGTTCGCAAAAAACGCCGCCGGTATGCCGAAGGAATTGAAGAGGATACTCCTCGAAAATATGCCCGCGTTTTTCGATTTTTACGAGACTCTTGCCGAAACGGATTCTGTGGGCGAGGTGTTGTCGGTTCTTTCGAAAATCTATGCAAACCAGCCCGCGCAGACAAAAAAATATTTGCGCGCGGCAATGGCGTTGTCGCTCGTCTACGATACCGCGCTGCCTTCGGATTGGCCGAATTGCGACGTTCCCGATGAGCCCGCGCAGATTGCCAACGCGCAGGAAGTCTTCCTTTATTTTACGATGCGCGGCGGCAAGCTGGCTTTCGATATGTCGAAAATGACGGTCGGAGAACTCGTTTTTATGACGGCGGTTGCGGGGCCGGTATCGGAGCTTGAATTTGTCGCGGAGGACAACTTTTCTCCCACGAAAATCGAGAACGCGGTAAACGCCGTTCGGCTCGATGCGCGCGGCGGCAAAAAAAAGTGGGAGGAAAAATCCTTCACGCTTGAAAATCTGAGAAAGTTGGGCGGCACGCAGCACGAACGCGTCTACTACGCATGGAGGGTGGCAAATGCAAACGGTGTCCCGTGCCTTTTCTTCCACGAAAATTCGAAAAACTCAACGCATACTTGGCTTGCGTATATGGCAGAAGACGGCACTTGGAGGACGGACGTGTTCAGGGACAGGGCGGCGAAGTCCGGCTTCGGCGCGCCGCTTAATCCGCAGACGTGGAAGCCCGTTTCGGATTTCGACATGCGCAGGCTTCAGAAACGCGAAACGGTTTCGAAAACGTCGGCAGAGAGCATTGTTTCGGCGAGGCTTGCAAATGCGTTTTTGGAGGCGGGCGATTTAAAAAACGCGCGCGCGTTCGCCCAAAAGGCGGTAGATTTAGACCCCGAAAACTGGCGCGCCTATCCGGTTCTGATTTCGGCTTCGGCGCGTTCGGGGGCGTCTTCAAGCGAAATCGACGCGCTCTACATGCAAAGTATTCGGGCGTTTGAAAAGTATCCGTTGCAGGCGGTAAAAATGCTCAACTACTACCGCGCCAACCTTGTCGCGCGCAGGCGCGCTCAGGAGGCAGACGCGATGTTTATGGCGGCGGTAAAGCCACATTTCAGAACGCGCCCCGCGGAGGCTCTGATTATGTTCGACGGGGTGTTTTTGGATATGGTTTCGCGTCAGAAAAACAATGCGGGCGTATTTTCGCTTTTCAATTCGGTTTTGCGCAGCTCCTCAAAAGTTCCCGAGCAGTTCGCGGAATACATAGCAATTCCGCTTGCAAAGTATTTTTGGGACAAGGGCGATTCGAAATCGGCGGTGAAGGTTTTGAAGCTTGCCGAGAACGCCGCGCGTTCGTCCAAAAAAACGGGCGAAAAGCTTGGGCAAATGCGCGCCGACTATGAGGCGGAGTTGAAGACTCAGCACGCCAAAAAGAAAACCGATTTATAGGACGCGCTTTGGCATTTTTCTACGACATTCTCTCGAAGGCAAAGCATACCGCCCAGCGCATAGCGAATTTTACCGCCGACGTAATCTACGACCGCGCCGACGGTTTCACCGCGGTTGTCTACGGGGGGTTGCTATACCTCTTCTCCTTTGCGTTCGAGGCGATAGCAAGGCTGCGTTTTTACCTTTACGACAACCGCATTTTTAGAGACGCCCAGCTGGGGTGTCTGGTTGTGGTGGTCGGTAATTTGACGGTAGGCGGCACGGGGAAGACGCCGATTGTGGAAAAAATTGCGCGGTCGCTCGCCGACAAGGGGCGCAGGGTGGCGATTTTAAGCAGGGGCTACAAAAGCAAGTCGGACAGTCTGCCGCGCAAAATTTTGCGCTGGTTCACGCACGGGGAGTCGCCGAAGCCGCGCGTAGTTTCCGACGGTAAGCGCGTATTGCTCGACTCCTCTGTTGCCGGCGACGAGCCGTTTATGCTTGCGCGCAATCTCCCCGGAGTCATCGTGATTGTGGACAAAAACAGGGTTAGGGCGGGGCACTACGCTGTTTCGGAATTCGGTGCCGACACTCTCGTTTTGGACGACGGTTTCCAGTATTTGCCGCTGAAGGGCCAGATTCAACTGCTGCTTGTCGATAAGACAAATCCGTTCGGCAACAAACGCCTGCTGCCGCGCGGTATTTTGCGCGAGCCCGTTTCGCACCTCAAAAGGGCGTCGTATATTTTTTTGACGAAATCCGACGGCGAAAAGGATTTCGAGTTGGAGCAGACAATCCGCAAGTTCAACAAGACGGCGGAGATTATCGAGTGCTCGCACAGGCTGCGCTACTTGGTCGATTTTTCAAACGGAGGGAAGTCGGAGCTGTCGGTTTTAAATGGGCGGAAAGTCGCGTGTTTTTCCGCCATTGCCGCCCCCGAGAGCTTCGAGCGTTTCCTGCGCGAGCTGGGCGCAAAACTCGTTTTCAAAAAGCGGTTTCTCGACCACCACAAGTTTTCCGAATCGGAGCTTGACTCGGTTTTTGCCTCCGCCAAGCGCGCGGGCGCCGAGTTTGTCGTTACTACCGAAAAGGATTCCGTGCGCATAGACACCGCCTACAAAGCGGCGTTGCCATTCTTTTACACCAAGCTTGAAATCGACATTCTAAACGGCGCTCAGGACTTCGAAAACGCCGTTGAGCGCATTTGTTTCCCGAAACGCAAAGCAGACGAACGCAAGAAGGACATCGCCTGATTCGGGCATTCATGCGCGCTCTACAGCGAAAGGTAGAACGCCCCTCCCAGACACGCGGCCGACAGTATCACGCAAAGTATGCGTTTACAGCGCAGGCGGCGGTTGAATACTTTTACCCCGTAATCGGTCGTGTTTCTGAAATCCGAATACATATCTTCCCACGGGGTTGTAAACAGCTTGACGGTTTTTACCAGAAGCGGCGCGCCAAGCACGAAAAGTAGCATTGCAATGGTGAGGTTTATCATAATTACATATTCGTTCGTTTATCGAAATTTTTCCGCGTAATTCAAGCCGAATTTAAAAAAAAATAAAAAAAAGACACCGCATAGCCGAGACTATGCGGTGCAACACACATGAGAAATTACTACAATACTTTTCGTATTATATTGTCTTGAAGTTTCTCAATTTTTTGCTCAAAGTCAAGCAAATTTGAGTAATTTTTCCCCTTCGAACACAAAAAAATCGACTTCCCGAAAGAGAGTCGATTCTTTGAAAACTTTTTGAAAGCGCATTCGGCGGTGATTATTCTTCGTCGAACTTTCTGTCGAAAAGCTTGGTGAGTTCGTCAAGCATAACGTCGGCGTCGTCCCCGTTGGCGATGAAGTTTATTTCGGAGCCGCGTCCCGCCGCAAGCATCATCAAGCTCATAATGCTTTTGCCGTTTACGCGTTCGCCGTCTTTCTCCACAAAGACGCTCGTTTCGGGATATTTATTCGAAATGCGCACAATCATAGCCGCGGGACGGGCATGTATCCCCATCTTATTTTGGACGGTAAGTTTACGGGACTTTTCTTGTGTTTGCATCGATTTCCTTTTTTGAATAAAATGGGCATAGTGTTCAAACTTTTTTCTCCGTCAAGCAAATAAACAAAAAAAATGCCGTTTCTGCGACGGCATTTTATTTTTTATCACTTAGATACGCTTAGAACTTGTAGCCGACCTGCACCGCCACAACGTGTGCGCGGCCTTCGAAGTATCCTTCTATCGGGCCCGTCGATATTGTGTTGTCGAACATCTTCGGGTCTTCATAGAAGTAGATGTAGGTGTAGGCTACGTCGAAGTTCCAGTTGCCGTATTTGTAGCCGACGCCGCCCGAGAACCAGATTCTGTCGGTGCAGGGAATTCTTGCGTGGCGGTATTTGTCCTCCTTGATGGGGGTTTGGTCCCAAGCCGAACCGAGACGGACAACGAGGCTGTCGTCTTCAAGCGGGAAGAAATGCACGCCGAAGGCAACGCGCGAAGTGTCGCGCCACTGTTCCTGCTGCGGCGCGCCGCCGGAACCCTGAATGTCGAGAACATCGAAGCACGACCACATTGTGTAGGAGTATTCCGCCATGACGGCGAATTTTTTCCAGTCGCCGCGCAGACGCTGATACCAGCCGACCGTGAAAGTGTGCGGAAGTTTGAGATCGCACGTAATCGGGTTTGTAACCGTTCCGCCTACGTGTTTGTTGCCCTTGATGTGGTGGCTTGTTTCGCTGCGGTATTGGAAACCTATTCTGCCGTCTTCCGCGTAATTGACCGTGAAGCCCGCGAACGCGCCCACCGACCAGCTTTCGCCCGTAAGCGACATATCCGGCCTGCCAAAGGGCAGCCCATTCGTCAGTTCGGCGTGAAGCCACTGGATTGTCGGACCCGCCGACACCGAAATGTAGTCGTTTACTTTCGCCGCAATTCCGGGGGCTATTTCGAGCGTGGTGATGTTGCTTTTAAGCGCGCATTCGCGCCCCGCCCAATCCTCGTTATAGTTCGTTTCCAAGGCGAACGGCGCGGACATCGAGAGCGTGAGGATAACGTCGTCGGTAAGTTTGTGCGCCGCGTAGACATTGGGGACCACGCTTACACAACCGGCGTCGCCGCTGTTGCCCATGGGGGCGTTCGTCTTTTCGAAGTCGAATTTGGAGATGACGATATTCGCCGCCACATCGACTTTTGTTTCTCCGTTTTCGAGACCTATATTAAACGCCGCCGACGGATTCCAGAACGCCGCAGTGGCGTCTCCGTTCGCGTTTACGGTGGCTCCCGCCAAGGCGGAACCCATGTTTGATGCGCCCTGTTCCAGAGTCTGGAACCCCGCACCGTATATCATTGTCGAAGCGCAAAACAGAGCGCCCGCTGCGATATCTCTTTTTTTCATAACAGTTGAATATAAGATTTAAACGATTTTCTATAACAACAGAAAATCAGCGCGCCATAATTTCACGTTCGGATTTTTTTGCAACAAATTTTTTCCCGATTTTTTCAAAACGGCGCGGGCGGGCGCAAAAAAGACGGACGGAAAAAAATCCGTCCGTCGGGCAGAATTTTTGCCGAATATGTCGGGCTATTGTTTGGCGGGCTTGAACAGTTTGTAGTCAAGAGCCTTTACTACGCCGTAGTTTTTGTAGTCGAAGTCCTTTTCGGTGTAGTTTGTGACAACGCGGCTGCCGTCGGAGTATTTTGTAAGGAAAACGTCGGGGGCTATCTCCTTGTGCAGGTCGATAAACTCATACTGCAAATATTGCATGGGTTTGTATTCGTCCTGCGCTTTCTTGATGTTGGCGAAGTCGGCTTTGTCGCTGTTCAAAGCCCAGTAGTATGAGGGCCGACCTCCGAATTCGACAAGCTTCAGGCGGCGTCGCGCGGCGTCTTCCCAGCGGCACGGTCCCCAGGAGTTGCGGTATTTGTTGTCTATGTTGTAATCTATGGTGGAGGCGAACGGGTTGCTCATGATGATTCCGTGGTAGGCAATCTGCCAGATTGGCACGATTTTGTCGATGAGCGGGTTGCCGCGCTCTTTCGTCCAGCCGGAGGCATAGAGAACGTAGTCGAGCGTGTTGGCGGTTTGGTCGTAGGAGGATTCGCTCGTCCAGCCGCCGAAGAACGTGTCGGAGAGGAGACCTACTTGATTCATGTAGTAGGCAGTGTCGTTATTGGTGCAGGGGTGGGAGAGGTCGAAGCACGGATAGGGCGGGATTGCCGAGGTTACGTCGATGTGCAGAACGCCGTTGAAGCCGAGCTGCTGTATGTTTGTGTAGTTCTCCAGAATCTGCTTGTAGTAGACCTGTTTCCAGCAGGGACGGTAGGCCTCGCCGCCCATGCCGTCGTAGTGGATATAGCCGCCGTTTTTCTGGAGGGCGAGGTCGTTTTTATCAAACGCGGGAGAGACCGTGTAGTTTTCGGTATGGATAATGTGCGGCGAAATTTGATAGCCGAGCTTTTTGGCGAGGGCTGTAAGCTCGCGGCACTTCGCATTGCCGCCGAGTTCGGGTTCCGCCACGCCGTAGATTGGGCAGCGGCCGTTGGAACGCCAATTCCAGTTGGTTACTACGATGTCGGCTTTTTCTACGCCCAGTTCCTTGAGCTTTTTAAGCACGTTCATCATGTTGTCGAAGTTGCGGTATACCTGAATGTTGGGGGCATCCACGTCTTTCCAGTGGTAGCCGCGGTTGAGCTTTGTTTCGCCCTGACGCATGAAGGAGGCCATCATCATCTTCATGTATATTGACTCCGACATATATTTCAGGCGCGGGTTGCCTTTGATGCGCTCGCGCAGGGGCTTGACTTCGCCGCGCTCAAGTTGGTATTTGCGGTAGGCTTTGCCCATTGACGAGTAGTTCGCCTTCTTGCCCTTGAAGTAGGTGAAGTCTATTACAATATCCTGATAAATGGGCATTCCGATGTCGGCTATGTAGAAGCGCGGGAACACTTTGTAGATTCCGTTTTTGACCTCCACAAACAGTCCGAACTCGTATTTCATACTTTTGACGATTGCAACGAACGCTTCGTCGCCCTTTTTGAAGCCCCACATCTGCATGGGGTTGCGCTTGCTTTCGCCGCTGATAAGCCCGTTGTCGGCGCGGAAAGTGCCCAGCGCGCCTCCCGAGTTTACCCAGTAGCCGTCTTCACCCTTGGCTGCGGTGGCGTCTTCGCTGTAGAAGTCGATGAAGTTTATTTTCTTCCACTGCCACGGGGCGTATTTGGTGTAGGGGAGCTTGAGGCGGAGGGTATCGGGCGCGATTTTCTCGAGCTTGAGCGTCTCTGTGTAGGAGCTGCCGTCGAGCTTTTGGACGAACATTTGAACGCTGTCTACCATTGCCGATGCCGACAGTGCCGCGAACGAGAGCGCGGTGCAAAACAGATTCCGAATTTTCATACTACTTTCTTCCTTGTATTTCACATGTAATAGATGCCGATTGTATTGCGCGCGAACCGCTGCGCGCAGGCGGCAAAACTAATGGGGAAGAGTAAATAAGCGCGCAAAGTGAGAGTCAAGCAAATAACAATGCTGCGGGTTTGTGCGGGGTGTTGCGGCGCGCGGCGCTGCACAAAAAGCGCGGGGGGGTGTGCGGCGCGGTGCGGTGTAAAACTGTGCGGGTGTGCGGCGTTTCTGCGCGGCGTTGAAGCGGGGGAATTTTTCGCTTCCCAAGCGGGGAACACGCGCTTTTTGGCGGATTGTCGGGGGCGGGGTGAAGGGTCGGGACGTGCGGCGGCAACGTGTTTATTCAAAAATTACCAAAGTTATTTTGCGAGGGCGGCGGAGGTTGTGTATGATGACGGAATGGAAAGACAAATAAGAGTCAAGAACAAAACATATACAATAAAGTTGAACGCGGCGTCGGTGAAAGCCGAAAGGGCAGTGTTCATTGAAAACGCGGTGAAAGGCGCGGTGGAGCTTGCGCAGTCGTGTGCCGAAAGGCTCTCCGACGGCGGCGCTGACGCGGAGTTCGCGGCTGTGTTCGGGGAGTCGGGCGCGGTTACAAAGCGGCGTGTGCGCGATGTTTTTTGCGCCGTTCCCGAGGTGTTCGAGGGCGTCGGGTTTCTGCTGAAAAAAGTGTTCGTAGACAAAAACGGACGTTCGCCCGAAGTGCTTGCAAGCGCGGACGCCTCCGCCAACACAATCAGCCTATACGACGCGTTTTTTGCCGAGGATTCCGACCCCGAAAACGACAGACCAAGCGTGCTTCTGCATGAGGCGGCGCATTTGTGCGGGCTGAAATCCGACGCCGAAAGCGGCTCTCCCGACAGTGCCGAGTGCGTGCGCAACTTTGCGCTGCTTGTTTCGGGAAAAATGGATATTGACGAGCTTTTGGGCAAAGGGGAGTCGGGCGAAGCTGACGTTGACGAAGCGGACGGCTCTTCAGACGCTGACGGCGCAGACGAAAGCGGCGTTGCCGATGGGGACGGCGGAGAATCGGAACGCGGCGAAGACGAACAGGAAAATGGCGATGAATCGGAACGCGGCGGCGAAGAAATGCCGTATCGTCCCGACCAGTTGCGCGCGCCCAAAGGGCAGTCGAACGGCGGTCAATGGGTGAGCGAGGGCGGCGGCGCAGGCGGCGCGGGAAGTTCGGGCGGCGCGTCGATTTCGCAGCAATCGCACAAAACACAAACAACAAACGCCCCCGAAAAACAATCAGATTCCGCTTCCACCGAATCCCTTGAAGAAAAGGAAAACAAGGACGAAAAACCCACCAACTCCAAAAAAACAAAGGAAGAAGAGGAGGACGAGAAGAAGCCAAAAAAGCGTAAGGCTTTAAGTGATACTGAAGCGAAAAAGATTATCGGTGATGCACTTGATTTGTTGAATTGTTTATCAGATGGGAAAATTAAGTTTAATAGCGAAGAAGCTAAAGATTTATTGTTTAAGACAGCAATAAACGAGACAGATTTGATTCCTCGTCCACAAGATAAAAACAAAAAAACAGGGAAACAAGGAGATGCAACTGGATTGTTTCAAATGGAAAAAGCTACTTTTTACGATATGCGAGACCGTGTATTAAAAAAACGTTTTAGTGAGTTGTATGAAAATCTGTTGAAATGGTTTAATCCTCCAAACGGAGAATTTGAACATGATTTTCTACTAAAAAACGATACATTTGCCGCGATAATGACGCGTATACGTTTTTATGAATCAGCTGTTCCTAAAGGGAGTAAAAAGAAAGAAGTATTACCAAAAGTAGGAGATACTCACGCTCAGGGATTATATTGGATTTACCATTATCATAAAAATAAGAAAAATCTAAGAAAAAAGCTTGAAAGTTTTATTGACAAGATAAAAAAACACATAAAAAATTCTAAAAAATAAAAATTATGAAGAAAATATTGTTTTTATTTATTGCGGGGGTGGGTGTGTTTTTTGCGAATATTGCAAAGGCGGACGACAGGCTTGTTGTTCTGCCGCCGCTTTCGGTTGCCGACATGGGGAACTATACAGAGGTTGAAACGACTCAAGGTTGGCTTGGCGCGGTTCAAAGCATACGTCTTTGTCGCAGAGGCGAACGCGTTGTTATGGGGGAATGTATTTACCTTGTAGCTACAACTGACGGCGGGCTTTCTTTCATTTTCGGCTCAATCGAAGACGGCGGCAACAACGTATCGTTCAAGGTATTCGACATAAACGGCGACGGGAAATCGGAGTTGCTTGTATTCTACATGCGCGGGTCGTCGCTTTACAGAATGGAGGTGTATTCCATTTCCGAACGCGATGCGCAACAGTTGTCGTTGATCAAGTGGAAAGACAGTGTGGTAAGTGAGTATTTCAAGAAGATTGACGTGGAAAAGGGAACGATTGTCGTGAAAACTCTCGAAGATGGCCCGTCGGAATGTATCTATACGTATGCGGTAAAGGGAACATCTATACTGCAGGTTGGAAAGCGCGAAATTCCAAGATAAATTGGGGTGAACATGTCTGCTTTCTTTTCAAAAATGCTCAATTCAGTTTTCCCGAAAGGAATTTTTCTTTTCGTTATTGCATGCACGATTTTTATCCATGCGGGCAATGCCGACGACGATCAGGGGAAAATGCCGTTCGGTATCTATAGCATGGAAAACTTCACTCCCGTAAGAGCTACTCAAAAGTGGTTCGCGGGAGTGCAGTCTGTTCGGTTTTTTAGGGACTGCGGAACGGGGTGCATTGCGCCGAGCGAGTTTTATCTGGTAGCCACTACTATTACGGGTGAGCCGTTTATTTTCGACAGAATAGAATATGGTTGCGGGGTATCGTTTAAGACGTTTGACATAAACGGCGATGGGAAATCGGAACTGCTTGTTTTTTACCAATGCGGAGACTGTTATATGATGGACGTGTATTCGATTTCCGAAAATTACGCCGCTTCAAAATCGTTTAAAAAATGGGAAAATGTTCAGGTTTCAAGCGATTTCCACGGGGAAATTGAAGTCGATTTCGGCGTAGTTAGGGCGTCGGAAAAAGACGGGGAAAAGAAAGTTGTCTGTGTGTATTCTGTAAAAGGCAATACTATAACGAGTGTTCGCGTAGAACCCTTTGCGGAGAAGAAATAGATGCTTTTTCTATATTCGCATACGGAAATTTTTCGGCGGGGCAGAATTACTGCTCCGCTTTTTTGTCGTAGACACCGCGTTCAATGTCGGCGAGGATTTTTTTTGATTCTTCCGTATCTATTGCCTTTAGTAAAAAGCGCGCGTATTCTTGGTCAAGGGGTGCGGCATAGCCTGTATAAAAATTTTTCCAGAAAGAGATGTATGCAATACTTGCGTGGAGTTTTGCTTTCCATATGTCTTTTTTAACGCCAATCCCTCTGTAAAACATATAACCTATAATCCCGTTATGGACATCGCCTTCACCCCACCCAGAGGACGCGTATTGCTTTAAATTGGCGAATCTTTTCTCCATTGTTTCCTTGTCGTCTTCTTTATTCGCGAATGCGTATTTTAAGAGGTTTTTAATTTCTTCAGCTTGTTTTTCTTTGCCGTCCAATCCTTCAAAACGGAATTTTTTTAAGAAATAATAATGAAACTCAGTCACGTCGGGAACTCCCCATGCAAAATAGTCGGAAGTCTTCATCCAATAAATTGCTTTTTTAGCGTCTCTGATTTTCCCGCGAACCAAAAGTGGCTTAAATTCAGGCGCTGGGCACATATTGGGTTTACGGTCATGATAGTTGTAGATTGAAAGCAATATTTCTTTTGGAAACCCGAGATAATATAATGCAAGAGAAATGGCTATGTCGGCATATCTGCCTTTTGCCGGATACCTAAGCCCTCTTGCTGATTCACACAGATTTTCGAGAAATCCGACTTGGTCTGCAAAATACTCTTTCGGTATGTTTTTTTCATTAGATGCTTTTAGATCGGGGCCAGATACGTTTAAATCTTCCGCAAAAACATTTAAGCAGGCAAATGTAAATAAACAGAAAGCGAAAAACTTCTTCATATTTATAAATAGGAGTCAATAAAATGTGTTGATAGAAAGTGAATTGTGGCGGGGCAGAATTACTGCTCCGCTTTTTTGTCGTAAACACCGCGTTCAATGTCGGCGAGGATTTTTTTTGATTCTTCCGTATCTATTGCCTTTAGTAAAAAGCGCGCGTATTCTTGATCAAGAGGTGCGGCATAACCTGTATAAAAGTTTTTCCAGTGAGAAATGTATGTAACGCTTGCGTAGAGTTTTGCTTCCCGTAAGTCTCTTTCAACACCAATCCCCCTATAAAACATATACCCTAAAATTCCACTATAAATGCAATTTCCTTCTCCACTCCAGTAGAAGCGGTTTTTTTTCCCATTCAAAGATGCGCTCCGCTTAAAATAGGCGAAATCCTTTGCCTTTGTTTCTTTATCCACATATACGTATTTTAAGATTTTTTCAAAGCTTTTCGTCTGTTCTTCTTTGCCGTCCAATCCTTCAAAACGAAATTTCTTCAAGAAGTAAGAATGGAATTCTATTACGTCTGCTGTTCCCCACGCAAATGAATCTGAGGCTTTCATCCAATAAATTGCCTTTTTAGCATCTCTGATTTTCCCGCGAATTAAAAGCGGCTTAAATTCGGGCGCGGGGCACATGTTGGGTTCGCGGTCATAATAATTGTAGATTGAAAGCAATATTTCTTTTGGGAACCCGAGATAATATAATGCAAGAGACAATGCTTCATCGGCGAGCATCCAGCTCCCTTTCTCCCCCTTGGCGCATTGCTTTTCGAGGTATCCGACGGGATCGGCGAAGTATTCTTTCGGCATATTTTTTTCTCTTAACGCCTTTAGCTCGGCTCCAGAGCCGCTATAACCCTCCGCAAACACACAACCTAATACAAGCAAACAGGCAATAAAAAGCTTTTTCATATTTATGAATAAAATAACATTTTTTGTGATGTTCAAGAAAAAATATTGACTATTTTTATTTACGGGCGTTTGGTTCTGACAGGCTTTTTTATGAAGAAAATATTGGCAATATATCTGTTGAGTGTAGTTGCGATTTTTGCCGACTATATGGGGTCGGCAAAAATCGGGAAACCTGAGACGTATGCTAAGTATTCGGAAAGTCTACGTTTTATTTATGACGAAAACTTTACGCGTGTAAATCCAACCCAACAGTGGCTTACAGGTGTGCAGAGTTTTTGGATAGATAGAGAAAAAACCGACTGGGCATATATGTTTCATTATTTGGTTGCAAGTGATGTAAATGGTTATCCTTTCGTTTTTGACGCAATACGCGGTGGTTGTGAACTGAAATTTAGCATATTGGACATTAACAATGATGGCAAAAGCGAGCTGCTCATAGAATACCAATTCGGGGGGAATGCTACATTTCTTGACATCTATTTGATTTTCGGCGAACCGAACGATCCATCAACGTGGAAACTTGAGCGGTGGCCGTATGATGGCAAAAAGGCAAGGTTCGGTGAGTATTCCGAGACTCCGATTAGGTGCAGGCTGGGGAAGATAGTTCCCGAGAAAGGCAAAATAACAGTGTATTCCAATGAGATAGACGAAGGGCTTGTCCGTTCGGTTTATTCAGTGAAGGGGCTGAAGATAGAGCTTGTGGAAGAAAAGCTCATCAAAAAATTGGAACGCTAATCAGTTTGTGCATATTTTTCGGCGGGGCAGAATTACTGCTCCGCTTTTTTGTCGTAAACGGTGCACGCCGCGCTTGCGTGGTTACGGGGCAGGCGGCAATTTTTTATTCAAAAAAACTTGCGCAGGTTCACGTCTTCTGTATGTTAGTTTTTATGAGAAACGTTTTAGTTGGTTTAGTTTTTGTATTGTCAATTTTTTCGGTGAACTGTTTTGCCGAAGACGCAATGTGGATTATTCCCGACGACAATTCGGCCAACGCGCGCGGCGCGTGGGGCGCGTTTAGGGGCGATGTGGAAATCGGCTCCGTCCCGTCTTCGATGAAGGCGAAAGTCGCCGCCGACAGCAAGTATTGGCTCTGGATAAACGGCAAGCTCGCCGTTTACGACGGCGGCCTCAAGCGCGGCCCGACCCCGAACGGCGGATATTACGACGAAATCGAAATAGCCCCGTTTCTCAAGCGCGGCGAAAACAAAATAGCGGCTCTTGTCTGGTTCTTCGGCAAGGACGGGTTTTCGCACCAAAGTTCGGGCAAAATGGGGTTCTTCCTTGAGGGCAAAAGCGGCGACGCCGAAATAATGACATCGAAAACGTGGTTTGCCGCCGTCCACCCCGCGTTCTCTTCCGCCGAAAATCCCCCGCCGAACTATAGGCTTTCAGAAAGCAACGTCCGCTTCGACGCAAACAAAAACACGATTGAAGGCTGGCAGACTGCCGATTCGGCAAAGCTTAAAAAGCTCGGATTCAAGCCCGCGATAACTTCGGCGTATATGGGCTGGTCGCCGTGGGGCGAATACCAAAAGCGGAATATTCCGATGTGGAAGGATTTCGGCGTGAAGAAGGCCAAATTCGTGCGCAAACCGCTCGACGCCGCGCGCGATGTCGTGGAGGCCGCGTTGCCATACAACATGCACGTGAACATAATTTTCGAAGTATACGACCCCGTCGGCGGAAACCTCGTTGACATTCTCACCGACCACACCCACTCGGCAAGTCAGATAAACCTGCGCGGCGAATATATCACGAAAAAGGGTTCGCAAAAATACGAGCTGTTCAGCTGGCTCAACGGCGAAAAAATAATTCTGCAACTGCCCAAAGACGTGGTTGTGAAATCGCTAGAATACAGGCAGACGGGCTACGACACCGAATTCGAAGGCTCGTTCTCCTGCGAGAGCGACTATTACAACCTCTTCTGGAAAAAGGCTCTCGACACCCTCTATGTAAACATGCGCGGCACTTACTACGACTGCCCCGACCGCGAGCGCGCCCAGTGGATTGGCGACCTCACGTTCCTTGCGGCGGAAAGTTTCTACACGCAGTCGGTTTCGTCGCACGCGCTCGCGCGCAAGGGATTGCGCGAATTCGCCGCGTGGCGCAAGCCCGACGGCGTGCTTTACGCGCCCGTGCCCTGCGGCAAGTATTTCAAGGAATTGCCCGCGCAGTCGCTTGCGGCAATCGGCGAATACGGGCTCTGGAACTACTACATGAACACCGGCGACGCCGACACGCTGGCGTTTGTGTATCCCGCAATGAAAGGCTATCTGGCGCGGCTGACGCAGGACTCGGACGGATTCACGAACGAATACTACGGCTCTTGGACTTGGGGCGACTGGGGCGTCAACAAGGACATCAGAATGATTTACGCGGCGTGGCACTACATCGCGCTTGAGTCGGCGGCCAAGGCGGCGGACGCTCTCGGCAAATCGGCCGACGCCGCCGAGTTCCGCCAGAAGGCCGCGCGTCTGAAAACGGGCTTCAACAAATACTGGAACGGCAAGGCATACCGCTTCCCGACCCACAAGGGCGAAAACGACGACCGCGTTCAGGCTCTCGCCGTCGTTTCCGGCTTGGCGGACGAATCGAAGTATACGCAGATTTTCGACCAGTTTATGAAGCACTCCAACGCAAGTCCGTATATGGAAAAATACGTGATGGAGGCTCTCGTGAAGATGGGGTATGTCGATATTGCGCTGTCGCGCTACCAGCTGCGTTTCTATTCAATGGTTGTGAGCAAAAAAACGTCTACGCTTTGGGAGGGCTGGGAGATTGGCGGATTCGGCGGCGGCTCTACAAACCACGGCTGGAGTGGCGGCGGGCTTGTCGTGATTGCGCGCGACATTTGCGGGCTTTATCCGCTCGAACCCGCGTGGAAAACATTCGCGGTTGCGCCCGAACCCTCCGTCTTGGGAGCTACTTCCATAACCGTCCCCACAGTGGCGGGCAAGGTAAAGTCGGCGTTCTCTGTTTCCGAAGGCGAATTCAAGCTTGAAGTTTCCGTTCCCGAAGGCGCTACCGCCGTAGTGTATTTGCCGAAGTCTGCGTGCGGAGTAATTTCCGTCAACGGCTCGGACGACTTGGCGAAATTCAAAACGCCCGCGAAGTTCGAGTCGGCGGCGAAGCGTTCGTTCGCGCTCCCCGGAGGCGACTGGAAAATAGTTGTCGGGCGGGAAAAATAATTCCCTCCCCCATGGTATTCACGAGCACAACACGCATCAGGTAAATGGAATATAAAAAAATCGGCAGGCGTTTATTTTTGAGCACTTCGGCGATGTCCCTTTTGGGCTATACCGCGTGCGTTGCAATTCCGGAACCCGAACGCCCAACACGCGGCAGGGACGACCTTCCCAAGCCGATAGGCAAGTCGGCGGCGCGCAGTGAAATCGGCAGGCGCATAGAGGCGGCTACGCCCGCGGACAGCCGCATTCTGTTCAAAAATCCGCAGGCGTATACGCCCGCATCGGAGCGTTTTATGGACACGTTCAAGCTCGACTGCGACCTGCTTGTTGCGGGCGGCGGTTTGGCGGGCGTGAGCGCGGCGTTGGCAGCCGCCCGACACGGCGCGAAGGTTGTGCTTGTTCAAAACAGAAGCAGGCTCGGCGGAAATTCAAGCAGCGAAATCAAAATGCACCCGCTGGGTATTTGGGAGTTCAGAACGGGCTTCCGCGAGGGCGGAATAATCGAGGAGCTTAAGCTTGAGGACATCTCGGTGAATACCCAGCGTTCGTGGGAAATGTGGGATTTAATGCTCTACGACAAGGTCGTTTCCGAGCCGAACATTACTCTGCTTTTGGACACCGCAGTTTTTTCGGTCGAAACTGAGGGCGACAAAATTTCGTGCGTCTACGCGCGCTCGGACACGTCGCTTAAAATCTACAAAATCACGGCGAGAAACTACGCCGACTGCACCGGCGACGGGCGTCTTGCAATGGAGGCGGGCGCGGAAATGATGTGGGGCAGGGACGGTTCGGGCAAATACGGCGAGGATTTGGCCGACGACCGCAACCCCCACGGCACGCTATGTTCTTCGCTGCTTTTCACCACCACCGACACCGGCAAGCCCGTCCCCTACAAAGCTCCCGCTTGGGCGAAAAAAATCACCGCTGCCGACCTCCGTTTCCGCGACCCCAAGCGCAACGGCTTCCAATTCGGCTATTTCTTCATTTCGCACGGCGGCCTCTCCGACACAATCCGCGACACCGAGGTTATCCGCTTCGAGTTGCTCTCCGTGGTTCTCGGTTTGTGGGAATACATCAAAACTTGTGGCAAGTATCCCGAGACGGAAAATCTCGCTCTCGACACCGTCGGAATGATTCCCGCCCGCCGCGAATCATACAGGATACGCGGGCTTCATCTTTTCACCCAGCACGACATCTACGGCGGCTGGAAAAACTATCCCGACCAAGTCGCCACTTGCGGCTGGCTTCCCGAAGACCAGCCCTCCGGCGGAATTTTCGAACCCGACGTCCGTCCCGTTTTGCGCACGCGCAAAACTTCGCCCTACAATATGCCACTGCGCGTAATGATTTCAAAGGACTTTTCAAATCTCTCTATGGCGGGGCGCAACATGAGCTGCTCGCACTTGGCGTTCTCGTGCACGCGCGTTATGTGCACGGGTTCGGTAATGGGGCAGGCGTTGGGAACGGCTGCGGCGTTGGCGGCAAAGCGCGGCGCGAAGCTCGCCGACTTCACCGAGAACAAAGCCCTTATCAACGAGCTTCAGCAGGAGCTCTTACGCGACGGGCAGATAATTATGGGCGTGCAGAATCTCGACCCGACCGACTTGGCGCGCAAGGCGGAAATTTCGTCGAACATTCCGAACTCAAACCCCGCCGCCATCAACAACGGGAAAATCTACGACGCCCTCAAAAGCGACGCCAACAAGTGGATTGCCCCCCTCTCTTCAAAGCCCGAGCTTACTCTTTCTTGGCGCGCGCCGCAGAAGATTTCCAGAATCATTTTCAACTTCGACGCGGGGCGCAGGCATCTCTGCATAACCAAGGAGGCATCGCGCCGCCGTCTTGTTCTCGAAGCCCCGCAACCCGAGGTTTTAAAGGACTACGACGTTATTGCAACTCTCGCCGACGGTTCTAAAAAGACGATTATAAATCGCCGTGGCAACTACCAAAAGCGCGTAATCGAGGATTTCTCTCCCGTTTCGGCAAGTTCTATAACTGTCCGCCCACTCGCCACCAACGGCGACTCTCACGCGCGCATTTTCGAGCTCCGCGTTTTTTATAATTCCTAAAGGGGCGGCAATCGGCGTAGCCGATGAGCCTTTGACTACAGTTGAAGTTTAGGTTTTCTGTTGGACGGCGGCGGGCTTTTTTATAATTCCTAAAGAGGCGGCAATCGGCGCAGCCGATGTGCCTTTGATATTGATTTAAGTTTATGATTCCGAAAGGGACGGCGATTGCCGTAGGAATGTGCCTATGGCTTTGGTTTAAGTTTAGGTCTTGTGTCGGGGCGGAGATTGGGTAAGTTGTCCGACTCCGCCCCGCATTTCAACTTTCGAAAGCAGAAAACTTGACGCGGCGGGGTTGTCCGAATTTCGAAAGAAAATTAAAAAAATTGTTGCTAAAGTCGGTCGAATTGCTAATTGTTGTTGTTTTTAATAAGAAAGTTTGAGAAATTAAACGTTATGAGCGGTATACTTATAGGAATTTTCACTTTTGTTTTGGTAATTGTCTGCGTCCTTTTGGTGCTGGTAATTCTCATGCAGCGTCCCAACGCCAATGCGGGCATGGGTGCGGCTTTGGGCGGCGGCGCAGCCGAGGGTATGTTCGGCGGCGAAGCAGGCAATGTCCTCACCAAAGCTACGGTAAAGCTTACGGTTTTGTTTTTCGTGATTTCAATCGGGCTGTATCTCGGCTATATCGCAACAACGGGCGGCAGTGTTGTTGACACGTCGAAGCCGAACCTCTCTCTGACGGCGGTTTCAAAGCAGACCGACGCCAAGAAGGGCGCGGAACCAAAGCCCGCAGTTCCCGTAAAAACCACCGCAAAGCCCGCCGACAAAAAATAGTAAATGCGCAAGTTTATTCAATTTGTTTTGAGCACATTCATTGTGCTCATTTTTGTTTCGCAAGCTTTTGCGCAGGCTGTCAAAAAGCCGCGCTTTGAAAGCGGTATCGACTTGGCGCGCGCCGAGGCAATGGAGCGTTGGCGTTCCTTTACGGCGTCGTCGATTGACGGTTCGCACTGCATGGGCTTGAGGATATTGCACCGCCCGCGCAGGGGCGAGGAAACTGTCTTTACGGGCACGATGTCGGTTATGCGCAAAGGGGCTGATTTATGGACGCGCCTTACGTTGCAGTCGGCGGACAATCCTTCGGGAAAGGCGGATTTTATCCTGAAAAATTCGCCCGCCTCTCCCGCTGTTTGGAAGTTTGAGGGCGGCAAATTTGTTGCGCTGCCGCGCGCCGACTGGCAAAAGCCCATTTGCGAGGGGCTGCTGTATTCGCCGTTCGACCTGCTTATGCCGTTTAAGTATTGGACGCCCGAATATGTCGGGGCGGGGCGCGTGGGCGGCAGAGGCGCGCATTTCTTCGAGCTTTCAAGTCCCGATTTTCCCGACAAAAAAGTCCGCGCCGCGCTCACGAGGGATTTCAACGTGCTCACTCGCGTTGAGATTGTGGATTCGGGCGAAGAGGCATCGCGCTTGGCGGACGTTGTTTCCGTCAAAAAAGTGGACGGGTTGTGGATAATCCGCGAGGCTTCCGTGAAGGATATGCGCACCGGCGACAAGGACATTCTGCGTTTCACGAAGGCCAAAATGCGCGCCGAACTCGACGCCGACACGTTTTCGCCGTCGTCGTCGGGAAAAACAACTTTGCCCTTGATGGACGCGCTTTAATCAATACAATCATTTCCGAATAAAGAAGTATGAAAGATTTATACCAAAAATTGGCGCGCACCTTGTGCGGGCATTCCACTAAAATAGCCTCGGGCGAGCACGTTTTAATAGAAGTGTCGGAAACTCCCGCGGCTATGGTGGAGGCGATTATCGACGAAGTTTCCGCGCGCGGCGCATTCGCGCACGTCAACATCACAAACCCGCGTATTTCGCGCAAGATGGCGATGTCCGCCACTCCCGAGGGCGCGGGGCTTGACGGCGATTGTTCGCTGTATCAGATGAAAAAAATGAACGCCTACATTTCCATTCGCGGCGCGGAAAACATCTTCGAAAATTCCGACGTTGCGCACGAAAAAATGGACGTGCTTTCCGCCGCGATGAAGGACTCGCTCGACTGGCGCGTGCGCAAAACCAAGTGGGTCGTCCTGCGCTGGCCGACGCCATCAATGGCGCAGTTGGCGCAAATGAGCACCGAGGCTTTCGAGAAATTCTACTTCGACGTCTGCACTATGGACTACGCCAAAATGGCGGCGGGCATGCAGGCAATGAAAGAGCTTATGGAATCGACCGACTCCGTCCACATCAAGGGCGAGGGCACCGACTTGCGCTTCTCGATAAAGGGAATGCCGGCTATAGGCTGCGGCGGGCAGTTCAACATTCCGGACGGCGAAATCTTCACCGCCCCCGTGCGCGATTCGGTAGAGGGCTACATCACATACAACGCGCCCACCGTCTACCGCGGCGTCTTGTTCGACTCGGTTCGGCTGGAGTTCGAGAAGGGGAAAATCGTCAAGGCAATGTCGCCTTCAAACGGCAAAAAGCTCGGCGAAATACTCTCCAGCGACGAGGGCGCGCGCTACATCGGGGAGTTTGCAATGGGATTTAATCCGCATATAAACACCCCCATGCGCGACATCCTATTCGACGAAAAAATCGCGGGCTCTTTCCACTTCACCCCCGGGCAGGCGTATGACGAAGCCGACAACGGCAACCGCTCGCGCATTCACTGGGACTTGGTTTGCATTCAAACGCCGGAATACGGCGGCGGCGAAATCTATTTCGACGGCAGGCTCGTCAGAAAAGACGGCAAGTTTATCGGCGCGGGAATAGAGCGTCTGAACCCCGACTACCTCAAAGACTGATGCCGGACCTCATTCGCACATACGTCCACCCCGAAGACGCCAAGCCCGACCGCGCCGACAAGCTGGTTGCGGCGTTCCTTGCCGACGAGGTTTCGCGCTCGCGATTGGAGGAGAGTTTCAGGCTCGGGAAAGTGAAAATCAACGGGGAACCCATTGTAAAAAAACGCAAGCTTTTCGGCGGAGATGTGGTTGAAATAGAAATTCCCGAACCGCCGCCCAGCGAGGTCGCCCCCGTTGACATTCCCGTCGAAATCCTGTTCGAGGACGACGACGTTGTTGTAGTCAATAAGCCCGCGGGAATGACTGTCCACCCGGGAAGCGGCACGGGAGAAGACACCCTTGTCCACGCGATGATGCACCACACGGGCGGGCGTTTGAGCATGGCGGGCGGGGCGATGCGCCCGGGAATTGTCCACCGCCTCGACAAGGAAACGTCGGGCGCAATGATTATGGCGAAGACAGACGCAGCCTATTACAGGCTTGTTGAAATGTTTTCGGAGCGCGAGCTTGACAAGCGGTATTTGGCGATAGTCTGTGGCGTGCCCGCAGTCCGCAGCGGGGTAATCCGCAAGGCGATTGGCCGCCACCCCTTCTTCAGAACCAAAATGTGCGTGTGCGATTCCGCCAACGGCCGCGACGCCTGCACGGAGTGGTATTTGAGCGAAAAATTCGGCAACAAGGCAGCTCTTGTCGAGTGCAAAATCCGCACGGGAAGGACGCACCAGATAAGGGTTCACCTATCCGATATGGGGTTCCCCATCTTGGGCGACTACACCTACTCCTTCCAGAAAAACAAGCTCAAGGAAATTGAGCCGCCCGCGCGCGTAATGCTGCACGCATGCAAACTCGCGCTTGCGCACCCCACTAAGGAGGGCGAATTCATCGACGTGGAGGCCGCCGCGCCGAAGGATTTTTCCGGTCTTTTGCAAACATTGAAAAAAACATACATATAAAAATGGAAGAATACAAACACTTGGAAACGCTCGCCGTTCAGGCGGGATATACTCCCAAAAACGGCGAGCCGCGCGTCGCTCCCATTGCCCAGAGCACGACTTTTGCGTATGACAACGCGCAGTCAATGGCCGATCTTTTCGACCTCAAAGTCGCCGGACACTTCTATTCGCGCCTGAGCAATCCCACTGTGGAAGTGTTGGAGAAGAAGATGTCGGCACTCGAAGGCGGCATAGGCGCGCTTGCAACTTCCAGCGGAATGGGCGCGACAGTCGCGGTGGCACTCACGCTTTGCAACGCGGGCGACCACATCGTAAGCGCAAGCACGGTTTACGGCGGTTCTACAAACCTTTTCGGACACAGCCTTGTAAAACTCGGCATTGAAACCACGTTTGTAGATTCCTATTCGTCGGAGGACGAAATTTTGGCCGCGGTTCGCCCGAACACGAAAATGCTTTTTGCGGAATCGCTTTCGAACCCGAGCGTCCGAGTTTTGGACTTCGAAAAGTTCGCGCGCGTCGCCCGCAGGGCGGGAATCCCGTTTGTGGTAGACAACACGTTCCCGACGCCGTTTTTGTGCCGTCCGTTCGACTTCGGCGCGAATATAATCGTCCACAGCACGTCGAAGTATTCCGACGGACACGCATGCGCGCTCGGCGGCGTCGTAATAGACAAGGGCGATTTCGACTTCGCATCGTCGGACAGATTCCCGAATTTCAACACGCCCGACGAGTCATATCACGGGCTTGTCTACACGAAGGCCTTCGGAAAGGCGGCGTTCATTACAAAGGCGCGCGCGCACGTCATGCGCGACTTCGGCATGATGATGTCGCCGCAGAATGCGTGGCTTACCAATATGAATCTTGAAACGCTCGGGCTTAGAATGGAACGCCACAGCCAAAACGCGCGCATGCTTGCCGAATTTTTGAGCGCGCACCCGAAAGTGGAGTGGGTGAACTATCCGTCGCTTCCGACTTCGCGCGACAGGGATTTGGCGAAAAAATACCTCAAGGGTTGCAGCGGAGTTATGACGTTCGGCCCGAAGGGCGGCCGCGCGGCGGCTGAAAAATTCATGAATTCGCTCAGGCTCGCAAGAATTGTAACGCATGTCGCCGACACGCGCACGTGCGTGCTACACCCCGCAAGCACGACGCACCGCCAGCTCTCCGACGAAGAACAGCGCGCCACGGGGATTTTGCCCGAGCTTATAAGGGTATCCACGGGCATCGAGCACATAGACGACATTATTGCCGACTTCGACAACGCGCTCGCGCGGGCGTAAAAAGCGCGGCGGTTTTGCATTGCGCGGCGGTGTCGGGTTTTGACGCCGCCGTTTTTTTTGCGGAAAAGCTTGAAGATAAAAAAATATGGGGTTGAATGTGGCGTATGAGAGTGTCTCTTACAGCAGTGCTTGTTTTTCTGTCCGTGGTATTGTCTGCCGCGGCGGTATGCTGCGGAGACGCTTTTTTCGGCGCGATGAATTCCCTTGTGCGTTCGGAGGCCGACAATATGCTTTTAGAGTCGGCAAAGGCGAAGGCTGTTCGCTCCGCGGGAGTGGTTTTGCAGATGTGCGAGCTTGCCGAATATTCAAACCGCATTTATGCAAACACCGTAAAGGAGACGTTTTTGCGCTCGCTTGAAACGCTCGGGCAGGTTTCGCGCACAAAGCCCGAATACCCCCGCGAAATACGCGCAGGCGGCGATTTCCAGACTAAAAAAAACGCGCGCATTCCCCTTCTGAAGTTCGGCAACACGCTTGTTGACTGCGCCCAGACCGAACCTTCGGCCCCGGTAAACAAACTGCTTTCTGAGTTGAAGGAGCGTCTGCACGCCGACTTCACCATTTTTGTAAAGACCGGCGACGGCGACAAGTTTCTGCGTTTGGCAAGTACCTACACCGACATTTTCGGCGAAAGCATTGCGGGTTCATACATTGAATCCGCATCCGCCGACGCCGCAAAAGACAAAATGATTGAGACGGTTCTCGAGGGAGGCGAATATTCGAGCATAGTCGATTCCCCGTCGGGTGCGGTTTCGGCAAACTACATTCCGTTGCGCGACGCGTCGGGCGAGATCGTGGGCATTGCGTTTTTCGGAACGGAGAAGACGGGGCAGCGGGACGTGGGCAAATACGTTTCCGCGCTGTCGGACAAATCGGGCTATTCGTGGGTTCTCGACATCTCCAAACCAGACAACCCCGTTGTGAAAATCTCGGGCGCGAACGCGGAGAACGCCTCCAGCATAAAGGACGAAATCTCCGCTGTCCGCAAAAACATAGCATACGAGATTATAGAAAAAAGTAGGACGCTGCGCTACGGGCAGGTCGGTTGCGAAGTGCTGGGGGCGGCGTCGAAAAAAGTGGTGGTTACATACGCGCATTTCAGACCGTGGCATTGGGTTATAGGTTCTATAACCGACTTCAACGAATTCAGCCCGTCGGGGTCTGTTTTCAAAACGGCGGAGGTTTCTTCGCTTGACGTTTTTGTTGCCGCCGTGCTGTTTTCGATTTTCGGGGCGGGAGTGTTTGTGCTCGGCACGCGCAGAACTGTGGGGAACTTCAAAGCCGCCGCGACAATCCTCAAAAAACTCGCCTCCGGCGATGTGTCGGGCGCGGTTGACGCAATGAAAAAATCGGGCGGCGCGGCGGAGGTTTCGGAGGAATTGTCGGGAATTTACGCACTGTTGAAGCCCGTGGCGGCGCGTCTGGAAACGGCGGTTGAAGGGTTGAAAAACGACGCGGCAAACACGGCGGAGGCTTCGGCGGAGGCGGCGCGCAGCTGCGCGGAACTCGCCGAGGCCAACCAGTCGGAGTTTCAGCGCAGCAAGGAGATTGCGCGCGGCATACGCGACATTCACGCAAGCGCGAAAACGCTCGGGAAGGCGGCCGAGATTTCGGCTGCGGAAATCCAGAAATCGCTCGATTTGAACCGCGACAGCGAAACGGCGATTGCCTCGCTTATGCGCAAATACAATACGCGCTCGCTTGCGGCTGGAAACGTGACGCGCAAGCTTTCCGAAATAAACGAGAACGCCGAAAAAATTTCCGCGCTTATTACGACCATTTCCGACGTGAGTCTGAAAACGAATATGCTTTCGCTAAACGCCTCCATAGAGGCGGAGAAAGTCGGCGAGAGCGGACTCGGGTTTGCGGTGGTGTCGCGCCAAATACGCAGGCTTGCCGACAAAACGTCGAAGGCGTCGAAAGACATGGAGGAGATTGTCGGGCAAATGCAAAGCTCGGTGAACACGATTGTAATGGAGATGGACAGGTTCGGCGCAAACATTCGCGCAAATTCGCTTACGACCGTGGAGACCGCCGACAAGCTTTCGTCCACAATATCGAATATGGAGGGGATTGGTCCGAAGTTCGACAACGCCTTGGCGCGAATTTCGGAATTGACGGAAACGGCGTCGAATATGGCGGACTTGGTAAACTCGCTTTCGTGCGGTTCGGAGGAGATAAACAAAACCCTTTCGGGCCTTGCAGACGCCAATGCCTCCATAAAGGAGGGCGTGCGCGCCATAGCCGCCGCAGTTGGCGACGTGGATTCGGGGAGGGGTGCAAGATGAACGGTTATTCGGTAAAGCGTCTGTTTTTGCTGCTCGCCGCAGTGGCGGTTTTTGTTCCGTCGGCGTATGTGATTTGGGGCGCGATTTCGGGCGCAAACGTGGCAAAAAACGCAGTCCGCGGAGAGTTCGAAAAGACGATGTTGCGCGTCGCGCGCACGTATGTGGAGGATACCATCCACGTTTGCCAAATGGCGCAGAGAATAAATTCGGCGAAGTTCGAGGCGGCGGGTGCGCTGGTAAAGGAAAAGCTGCAGTCGCTCGGCTCGGCGCAGACAACCGACCAATACATAACGGCTTTGCTGTATCCGCAGGACGACATCTCGGCGGTTTGGCAGGCGGAGATTCCGTCGCTTGTCGTCGGAGAAACCGTTCTGACGCCCGCGTCCTCCGCCGACGGGAAGTGGCTGCGCAACAATTTGGAAATCGCAAAAACGTTCGGATTTATAAAAAACGACTCCTCCATCGACGTTTCAATACTTGTAAAGATAGACGAGACCGGCAGGTTTGCACGCCTTGCAACAACGCTCGAAAATTCGGCGGGCTCAACTATGCTCGGTTCGGTATTGGGCGAATCTTCGGCGTCGGGCGAAATATCGCGCACGCTGCTTGCGCGCCGCCAATACAGCGGCGTTTCCAAAATAGCAGCGACGGCGTATTTGGCGGTGTATGAGCCGATTCTCGACCAATACGGCGACGTGGTGGGCGCGGTGGAGTATCTTGAAAATTTCGACGACTTCGAATACGTCTTCGACAACTTCGAGGGTATCCGCATAGGCGAAGAGGGCTATTTGTGGGGTTTCCAATTCGACGAAAACGACGGGGCGACACTCAAGTTTCTAAGGGCTTCGAAAGACAATCCGCTCCCCGATTCGGACATAAGGAATTTGAAAGAAGTAGCCTCCGATGTGGACGATGTCGTGGACGCCGCGGTATCGTCGGGCGAGGGCAGGGTTTCCATAAAGACGTTCGACTCAATCTCAACGCCCGTGCACGAGGACGTCGTTGTTGCATACTCCTACTTCAAGCCGTGGAATATGATAGTTGGCGCGACTCTGCACAAGGACAATTTCGACGCGGGCTGCGAAAAAATATCAGGCGAAATAGACCGCTGGACGGTCGCGCTTGTTTTTGTGGCGGCGGCGGTTTTCGGGCTGGCGGCGGTTGCGGCATCATCGCTTGCAAACATGCTGAGAAACCGCATTACGACTGTCGAACGCGCGTTGCGCGTTTCGCTGTCGGACAGAAGCGCGGCGGGCAGGATTCTCGGGCAGCCGCGCGGGATTTTGCGAATTTCCGACATCGAGCGCATGGGCGAATGCGTGGTTGCGTTTTCCGAAAAAATGGCGCGGTGCGGCGACGAAATCGGACGCTGCGCGCGGTCGCTTTCGGCCGAAGTGGAGACTGTTTCGGAGCGCGTTGGCGCGCTCGAAAAATACGCCGTCCGGAAGTCGGCAAAGCTTGCACAGGTTCAAGGCGCGCTCACGTCGGCGGGCGTGGCGGCGACGATGCTCGGAGAAACTTCGGCGGAAATAGCGGGCGGCGTGGCGGGCGCAATTTCGGAAATGAAGGACGGTGCGGCGTTGCTTTCGGCTCTCGGCGAGAGCGCGAAAAACCTCGTTTCGGACTCGCAAAACATAGCCCTGCAGCTTTCGGACATAAAGGACAAGTCCGACAAAATAGCCGCCGTTGTAGATGTGATAAAAATGGTGGGAGAGCGCATCAACATGCTTTCGGTAAACGCCTCGGTTGAGGCGGAGCGCGCGGCCGAAACTTCGGGCGGATTCAAGACGGTTGCGGCGGAAATCAACAAGTTGTCGGATTCAACCGCGGTTTCGGCAATGCGCATTTCGGAAATGGCGGCGGCAATGTGCGGGTCGGTAAAGGCGGGCGTGGACGAGATGCGGAATTTTTCGGCGATTATGTCGGCAAGCAAGGAGTCGATAAAAAACGTGCGCGAAACCATTGTCGCGGCGCAAAATACGGCGGTGGAGCTTTCCCCGAAGTTCGACGACCTGTTAAAGGGCATTGCAGCCCACGCCGATAATATTTCGGCAATGGAGGAGATATTGGCGAAGTTGTCCGAAAAATCGAACGAAAGCAGGACGGCCACAACTGTGCTCAAAACAAAAATCTCCCTGATTGCCGCGACCGACGACGCCATAAAAATAAAGCTCAGGAATATCTCTCCCCGCTGATTTTTCGCGCGTCGGGCAACGTTTTTTACGCTTTCAAAAAGGGGCGGCAATGCGGCAACGAATGCGCCCTCCCCAGCCCGCCAAGCGAAGAAGGAGAGTGTTGCGGGCGCAAAAAAAAACCTCCTTGCGGAGGTTAAACAATTTAGAAGTAGGCCGGCGGGGATTTGAACCCCGAACCAATTGCTTAAAAGGCAACTGCTCTACCGTTGAGCTACCGGCCCGACTTGACTAAATTAAGCCTTACATATTGTTATACACCCGCCCAGATGCAAGCTTTTTTTTCATTTTTTTACATTAATATGTTCGGGAAGCACCAAGCTATTGCGTTTAGGCAGATTGCGGCAAGCACTCCCGCGGCGATGTCGTCGGCAACGCATCCCAATCCGCCCTCGAGCGATTGCAGGCGGTTGACAAAAAGCGGCTTGCCGACATCGAAGAGCCTGAAAAGCGCAAAGCCGAGCATAAGTCCCCACAAATTATACACGCCGAGCGTTGTGAAGAAACAAAACGGCATTGCCACAAATTCGTCGAGGTTTATCATTCCGGGGTCTTTCATATTCAGGTGGCGTTCCGCGCTGTCGCATACACCGACTGCAACGTAGACGAGCACCGCCGCCGCTGTCAGATATACGCCCGCGGGCAGGTCTTTGAACAGGAACGTATAAAGCAGTATTCCGGCCGCCGAACCCCAAGTGCCGGGGGCTGCAAGTTTTCCCAATCCGAAAAGGGTTGCCAGCGCGACGGCGGGGCGTTGTGGAAGGCTGTTGGCCCAAGGGTAGAATTTATCGCGAACAGACATGGTTATTCCTTCAGAAGGTTTGAATATTTTACCGAATACGACACCGCCGAGTAAATCGAAAGCAGTGTGGAAACGCCCAGCAGAACTATTCCAAGGTAGAAGGCGAAATTGTAGAGCGGGGTTTGTATCTGTCCGAAATCGTTACGGAGGGCGAACGCGCAGATTATGGCCCCGAGCGAAACCATTTGCGCTGCCGCCTTGTATTTGCCCGCCGTTTCCGCCGCAATCACAACGCCCTTTTTCGACGCAATCATTCTCACGCCGCTTATGTAGAATTCGCGCGCCATCGAAATAATTGCACAGACGAGGGCGAATGCCGTCCAGCTGTCGAACAGATTGATTGCAAAAAGCGTCATAAACATTGCAACCACCATAATTTTGTCGGAAAGCGCGTCCATAAATTTCCCGAACGTAGTGACGATGTTGTATTTTCTTGCAATGTAGCCGTCGAACCAGTCGGTCGCACCCGCGAAAACGTAGATTACAAACGCCGACGTCGCAAAACCCTGCACGTCTACAAACAACAGCGCGGCGACGGAAAACGTAAGAAGCACGCGCAACAATGTTAGGAAATTAGGCAAATTCATTGTCGAAAAGTCTTGCGGTATTTTCGATTTTTACAAGACTTAAAAGCAAATGAAAAGCAAAACAGCAATCTATCCCGGCACTTTCGACCCCGTAACGAACGGACATCTCGACGTTCTGCGACGCGCCTGCGAGCTTTTCGACGAAGTTGTCGTGGCGGTTGCCAAAAACGCGGGGAAGAATCCGATGTTCGACGTTGCCGTGCGCGAACGGCTTTTTGCCGAAAATGCGGCGTCGATTTCCAACGCGCGCGTTTGTTCTTTCGACGGGCTTACGGTTGACTTCGCCCGCGAGCTCGGGGCGGTTGCCATAATACGCGGACTCCGCGCCGTTTCCGACTTCGAATTCGAGTTCCAGATGGCCCAGATGAACAGGTTTTTGGACTGCGGAATAGAGACTATTTTCCTGATGCCTTCGCACAAGTATTTCTACACAAGCTCCACAATCATCAAGCAGGTTAGCGCGTATTCGCCCGAACGCGTCCGCGACTTTGTTCCCGAGAACGTGCTCAAGCTCATTTCGTAGTTTTTGCGCTAAGCGTTGCCGAGGTGCGCTCCGCGGCGGGCTTATTGCAATCCGAGAAAGGGTTTGAAAATTTTCTGAGTCCTGAAATATTTACGCTGTTTGCGCACAAGCGACATTGTTTGAACGCAGATTTTTTCGGCGAGTTTGCCGGTGTCGGTCGAACCGCTTTCTATGAATTCTACCGCCTGTTTGTATCCCGTAGAGTTGCGTGCGGAGGGGTTTTCGCCCAAGCCGAGCGCAAGCAGGCGGCGGGTTTCCTCCACGAGCCCGTCGGCGAGCATTTTTTTTGTGCGGGCGGCAATGCGCCCAAGCATTTCGGCGTCGGGGCGGTCTATTAGAAGCAGTTTTTTTTCGAATTCTCCGTAGGGGCAGGGAAGTTTTGCGAAATCTTCGAGGAGCTCGCCCACGGTTTTGCGCGCGGCAATGCAGCGTTCAAGCGCGTTTTTCGTGCGGCGCGGATTGTTCAAATCGACGAGGTTTTCGGCGTCGGGCGAGACTTTCAAAAGTTCGCGCGCCAGTGCCTGCGCGCCGAGGCGTTCGGTTTGAGAGGCAAATTCGGCTACGTCGGGCGGAATGTCCATTTCGTCGGAAACCGCGCAAAACCACGACTTCAGGTAGAAGCCGCTTCCCCCCACTACAACTACGTTTTTACCCCGCGCTACAATATCGGCAAGAGCGGCTTTCGCTAGCTCCACATAGCGGGCTATGTCGAATCTTTCGCGGACGTCGGCAACGTCTATGAGGTGGTGGCGGACTGCCGCAAGTTCGGCGGCGTCGGGCTTAGCCGAACCTATGTCCATTCCGCGGTATAATTGGACACTGTCGCACGAGATTATTTCGGCGTCGGTTTCAAGCGCGGTCTTTATTGCAAGCGCGGTTTTCCCCGAACACGTAGGCCCGCTGATTATGATTACGGGGGCGTTCATTTTGTGAGCGTTTTGCACATCGGGCAGCGCGTTTGCGGCGTTTTGCAGGTGTGGGCTTTGCAGTATTCGCGCCCATAGTAGATGAACTGCAAGTGCAGATTGTGCCATGCGTCTTGCGGAAATATTTTTTTCAGGTCGGCTTCGGTTTGTTCGACGCTTTTGCCCGACGACAATCCCCAGCGTTTCGCCAGCCTGTGGATATGCGTATCGACGGGGAACGCGGGCTGCCCGAAAGCTTGCGACATCAGCACAGAAGCCGTTTTGTGCCCCACTCCCGCGAGCGATTCAAGTTCGGCGAACGTTTGCGGAACGCGTCCGCCGAACTTTTCGACGAGCGTCTCCGACATTTTTTTTATGTTTGCGGATTTCGACGGCGCGAGTCCGCACGGACGTATGATTTCCTCTATTTTTTCGCGCGGGCACTCCGCCATTTTTTCGGGCGTGTCGGCGACGGCGAAAAGGCGCGGTGAAACTTCGTTCACGCGCCTGTCGGTGCACTGCGCCGACAGCATTACCGCCACGAGGAACGTGAACGGGTCTTTGTGTTTGAGCGGAATTTGCGGGCACGGATAGAGCCTGTTAAGCTCTTCCATAACAATTTCCGCTTTCCGTGCTTTCGTCATGGCCGTCCGCTATTCTCCGCTTATTCTGAAGCGGAGGCTGTATGTTTTTCCGCTTTTTACAAGCACGCTCTCTTCGGGGTCGCTGCCCCACGAGTCTATTCCTCCAACGCCCTTGTTCTTTGCGGCAACGTTGACAACGCTTATGTCGCGCTTGGGCAACTGGTGAGAGTGAACCGCCTGTTCGATGTCTTCGGGCAGGCACGGATAGGCTGAAAGTTCAAAGAGCGAGTCTTTCGAGAGCGCGTCGATGTTCAGTTTAGCCCCGCCACCTGCAAACGACGCCCTGCGGACACCCGTTGTGTTGCCCGCTTCCTGCGGGTCGATGTAGCGGAAGAACATTTTGTCAATCGATGTTCTGAAAAGCCCTATTCTCGCGCCCGCGCGGCGGTCGAGGTAGTTTTCCACAGGGCCGAACCCGAACCATTCGCGCTGCGACATTTTTGCGGGAATATAGAACTGCATTCCAACCCTAGGCGGATTTTGCGTTCCTTCGGCGATTGAAATTTGGGCGTCCACTTCCACCGCGCCCGTCGGGCGGACAGTGTAGGTGATGTCGGCTTTCGAGTCTTTCGCGGGAATGAGCAGGCTCGTTTTTACAACGACGCTTCCGCCCACTACTTCCGACTTGATTTTCTTGAGGATTGTGCGCGCGCCCGCGTCAATCCAGCCGGCAAGCACCTCGCGCTCGGCGTCCGATTTGGGCGTTGCCTTGCGGTGTCCCATATCGTTGTTCGTCAGCGGACGCCAGAAATTTAGGCGCATGGGCGAGACAATCAGGCGTTTGCCGTCGAAGCTGTAGCCACGCAGAAGCCCCGTTTGTTTGTCGAAGTCGGCTCTGAAATTTTCGTTGTAGACGGAGATTGAGCCCGCCGATATCTCCCGCGTGAGCTTTTCGGGCTTGGCGGCGACTTGTTTCGGGGCGTATTCGCCCGAGATTTTTATCTGTTCCCAAGCGATAACGTCGCCCGCTTTGTAGCCGTTGGAGGCGTCCTGCGTGAGGGCGTATTCCACGTTCAGGAACACTTCGCCCGAGACGGAATTTTTCGGCGATGTTTCCACGATGAAATTCGATTTTTCCCGCGGGTTGAGAACGTCGATGAGCGTTTCGTCCGACTTGAACACTGCGCCGTCTGCCTCCAGATTCCAGCGCATTTTAACGTTTTTAAACGGCGCGAAGAAGTTTTCCGACGCCACTTCAAGCAACGCTATGTTGTTTGTGTGCGAGACGAGTTTAGTGGATATATTCTGGTGCAGCTTGGCGAGCTCCGCCGTTTGCGGAGAGGGCGTCCAGTCGGGTTGGACAATGCCGTTTATGCAGAAGGCGCGATCGTTCGGGTAGTCGCCGAAGTCGCCGCCGTATGCGAAGAAATCTCCGCGCGGCTTCTCCTGTTCGAACGCTGCGCAGTTTATTGCGCACACGGGCCTGATTTTTGACGGCACAATAAACGGTTCGTTGACTATGTATTTGTCGTAGACTTCCACGCTTTCAAGCGCGCCGTCGAAAAGCGTTATGAAATTGTTGTTTTGGCGGTATTTCGACGCTAGCACGAGCGGGGCTTCGGAACGGAACGAACCCGCCGCCGACTGCCCCTCCGCGACAAGGTGCCCGTTGACGAACAGTTTCAGCCCGCCGTTGCCCGCCGCCGCGGCTATCGAGTAGGGATTTTTGACGGCGGCTTCGATGTGTTCCCACGCAAAACCGTTCCATACCGAGAACGAGACGCGCTTTTTGTTGTCGAGGAATTTGAGCGAGAATACGCCAGCCGTTTCCGCTATCACTTCCGTGTCGCGAACGCGGTAGATGACGGGCTCTTTTTTGCGCGGGCAGGCGGAGATTTTTTGTCGAGTCTTGTTTTTGAAGCCTTCGCGCGCGGTTTTTACTACGATTGTAAAAGAGTCGCTCGGGCGTTCGAACACTGATGGAGTCGCGACAATCGACGCGCATTCCAACGCCTTCGAACGCGAAACGTCGGGGAACACGGCAATGTCGCGGCGCGGATTTGCCGTGTCTTTGAGGAGGATTTTGGGTTCGCGCGGCGCGGAAATGCCCTGATCTTTCCAGTCCCACACAAAGCCCCCCTGAAAGCGGGGGTGGGCTTTTACCAAGTCCCAGTAGCGTTTTAATGCGCCGCCGCTGTTGCCCATGGCGTGTGCGTATTCGCAAATGATTACGGGTATTTGGAGCTCGGGTATTTTCTTGTCGTTGCGGGCAAGCTGGTTGAGTATGCGTTCGGGCGTTGCATACATTTGCGAGAACACGTCGATGTAGGTTTGGGCGTAGTTTCTGTCGAAATGAATCGGGCGCGCGGGGTCGTATTCGCGGATTTTGTCGGCGGCGTAGGCGAATGCCTCGCCGTCTTTTGTCTCGTTGCCTAGCGACCAGAACACGATGCACGGGTGGTTCTTGTCGCGGCGCACCATATTCATTATGCGCGAAACTATTGCAGGCTGCCACGACTTCAAATTGGAGGGGTGGTTTTGCGCGTTGAGTTTGTCGAGTTCGTGTGCTTCTATGTTGGCTTCGTCCATAACGTAGAAGCCGAGTTTGTCGCAGAGGTCGTAGAAGTGCGGCGCGGCGGGATAGTGCGAGGTGCGGACGGCGTTGATGTTGTATTTTTTCATCTCGGTCAAATCGCGCAGGGTGATTTCTTTTGTTAGAGCCTGCCCGAGGAGCGGGTCGTGCTCGTGGCGATTGACGCCCTTGAACAGAACCGGCTTGCCGTTGACCAGTATTTTGCCGTCGCGGCGTTCCACGCTTCTGAAGCCTACGTTAAAGCACGCGTATGACGTTTCGGCGGCGGGCTGTTTTACTTCAACAAGCAGTTTGTAAAGTTGCGGGTCTTCCGCGCTCCAAAGTCTGGCTTTTTCGATTTTGGGGAACTTCCATTGGCACTTAGCCGCCTGCCCCTGCTGGAGCTTTAACTCCGATTTTGCAACTGCGGCTATGTTGCCGTCGGGCGTGATGAGTTTGCCGATAACCGTTGCGGTTTGTTCCGTTTTTGAGGTGTTCGCCAAGTCGAGCGAAGTCAGCAGCTGCGCCGAAGTATAGTTGTCGGAAAGCGGGGTTTTGTTGAAGATGTCAACAAGCGCGACATTCGGCATTTTCTTAAGAAACACGGGGCGGAATATTCCCGAAAGTCTCCAGAAGTCCTGATCTTCGAAGAAAGAACCGTCGCTGTATTTAAGCACTTTTACGGCGATTGTGTTTGTGCCGCTTTTGAGAAACTGCGTGATGTCGAATTCCGACGGCAGGCGGCTGTCTTCCGAATAGCCCGCTTCCCTCCCGTTTATCCAAACATAGAACGCGCTTGCAACGCCGTCGAAATGCAGAACCACGCGCGAGTTTTCCCACGAAGACGGTAGGCGGAAACGGCGCACATACGCGCCCGAAGGATTGCGCTGCTGTTCGGGGTAGTTTGTAAAGCGCGGGTCGGACGGGGTGTCCATAACGCGCGGAAAATTGTTCCACTGGAACGGATAGCGCATATTTGTGTAAAGCGCCGTGCCGTAGCCCGAAAGCTCCCAGTTTGAGGGCACTTTGATTGTGTCCCAATCGGAGGTGTTAAACGTGGGGGAGTGGAATTTTTCGGGAAGAGCCGAGGGCGTGCCCGCAAACTTGAACTTCCAGTCGCCGTCGAGCGGGAGTTCGAACGCCGTCGATTCCGCCTGCGCGAGCGCGTCGGCTTCGGAAGCGTGCAATTTTATTGTGGCAGCGGCGGGCAGCTTGTTGACGGCAAAGACGTTTTCGTTCTGCCAGTCGTCGATTTTCGCGTCGGCAAAAGCCGCGGACGATGCCGCGAGGGCTACAAGTAGTTGCGGTAGTTTTTTTAGTGTCATATGTTGTTTCCCGATTTTTATTGAATGTAAATGTCAAAAATTCCAAGCTCGTGCGCGAAATCGCCGCGCAAAAGTTCCCCGAATGTATTCAATTTCCGCGCAAGCAACGCGCGCAAATTATATTTACGGAAATTTAACGGACGCCGGCGAGTGTTCAAGCTTTTTCGTTTTGCGGCGGCTTTTTTGCTGGACAGTCCGCGCCTTTTTTATAATCGTTCAACTTTATGGAAGGAAGAAATTTTATGAAAAAGACACTTATTGCAATACTGGCCGCGTTTGCGGTGTCGGTTTTTGCCGACAACGCGGAGCTGCGGTTTGTCTCCAAAGGCGGGGCGAAGACTGTCAAGACTGTCGCGCTGCGGAAAACCGCCGACGGCGCGGAGCGTCTGGAAATTCCCATGCGCGACATTCCGTTCGACTGCAAGTATATCGATGTTGTCCACGAATTCGCCAAAGCCAAAAAGGGCGATGCGGGCTACTGGGTATTCTCCACGGGCGCGATGGGCACTTTCCGCTTGGACGACGACAGAATGGTTCAGCGCAATCAGGTTATGCCGCTTTTCGGCTTCAAGACCGACAAAAAAACAGTTGCGGCAATCGCAAAGGGCTTGAAGTATGAGTATTCCACTATCGTGGAGGCAAAGAAGGGCAATTACGAAATCTACCAGCGTTACGAAATCGAAAAAATGGGATACACCCCCTATGAGGATATTATTGTAGACTTCTACACTCTCACGGGCGAAGACGCCGACTACTCGGGAATGGCGCGCAAATACAGGCAGTTCCAGCTGGAATCGGGAACTGTCCGCCCGATTAGGGAGAGAATGAAGACAAACCCCTATTTGGAATACGCCGCCGCCGCGCCCGAAATCCGCGTGCGTCAGGCTTGGAAGCCCGTGCCGTCGCCTGTAGAGGAGCAGACGCTTGCAAACGAGCCGAAGGTCACTCCCTACGTTACTTTCGACAGAGTGGGCGAAATTATGGATATGCTCAAGGCAAAGGGCGTTGAAAAGGCGGAATTTTGTTTGGTCGGCTGGAACGTTGGCGGGCACGACGGACGCTATCCGCAGATATTCCCCGTAGAGCCTACGCTCGGCGGCGAGGCGAAGTTGCGCGCACTCATCAAAAAGGCGCAGGATATGGGCTATCAGATTGTCTGCCACACAAACAGCACCGACTGCTACAACATTGCCGACACGTTTTCGGAAAATATTGTGGCGAAGAACTTCGACGGTTCGCGCCGGAAAAACGCAAGCTGGGGCGGCGGAAGAATGTATGACATGTGCGCGCAGGTTTCTTGGGATATTTATGCGCAACCCGATTTGACGCGCGTGCGCGAGTTGGGCTTTGAGGGTTTGCACTACATCGACGTTATCTCCTGCGTTCCCCCGCGCAACTGTTTCGACCAAAAGCACCCCACAAACCGCAGGCAGTTTGCCGAGTATATGAACAACATAATGAAGTTCGCGGGCGAAAAATTCGGCGGCGCGGCTTCGGAAGGCGGGTTCGACTACATCGCGGGAAATCTCGACTACGCACTGTATGTTTCGTTCAATCTGATGAAAAAGCACCCCAAGGCGGTAGACAGAATTACTCCGCTTTGGCAGATTGTCTACAACGGCATAATTCTCAGCAACCCCTCCGCGGAAACCACAAACTACATTATTAAGGACGCCAAAACGCGTTTGAAGCTTGTGGAGTTCGGCGGGCGTCCGATGTTCTACTACCACTCGGCGTTCAGAAAGGGCTCAAATTGGATGGGAGATATCGATTTGCGCTGCCAGACTCAGGAGGAGTTCGAGCAGAGCGGCGAGGCTATCAAAAAATCGTGGGACGAATTTTCAAAGCTCAAACACCTGCAGCTTGAATTTATGGACTCGCACAACGAAATTGCAAAAGACGTTTTCGTAACCCGCTATTCAAACGGCGACGAAATTGTCAGCAACTATTCCGACAAGGACTTCTCCTACCGCGGAAAAACGGTTCGCCCGATGGCATACGAGTTTATCGCAAAGAAATCGGGTTGGTTTTTCGGCCTGTTCTAATAAATTTCGTATTTGCGGCGCGAATCGGCGGTGTCGGTTCGCGCTTTTTTTATGCGGGTTGTGTGAAAAACCGGCAACACGTGCATTTTGCATTTAAAATAGAGTTTTGCGCCGAAAAGTCTTGACGTTGTGTGGGCTCGGTGGACATACTGCTTTTTGTATGAAAAAGTTGTTATGCTGGGGATTTTCTTTGTTTGTTGCCTGCCTGTCGGCGAACGCAAACAAGGAGCTTCTAAAACCCGAATTTGCGTTGGACAAAAACGGTTTTTACCGCGCGGCTTTCGTTTCTGCAAATGATACCGATTTGCAAAATGCGGTTGTGTGTTTCAGGAAAAAATTCGCGCTTGATTCAGTTCCCGAAAAACTGCGAATCAACATAACCGCCGACTGTAAATACAGGCTGTATGTAAACGGAAGGTTCGTAGGGCGCGGGTCGGATACGGGGGATTTTAAGAGGTATTATTTTGACACGATAAATATTGCTCCGTATTTAAAAAAAGGAGAAAATATCATAGCAGTCGCGGCGTGGAGCATGGGCGAATTCAAGCCCGTCGCGTTTACGTCGCAAAAAGTTTCGCTTTGGGTTCAGGCGGACAATCCCGAATACGCGTTTTTGGACACTGTAAACGGGCAGTGGAAAGCCGCGAAAGACAAATCAACCGTTTTTGCAAAGGGCGTGTTTTACGGCGGCGGCGCGGAAATTGTCCATGCCGACAAAGCCCCGAAAAACTTCGCCAAAGCCGACTACGACGATTCTTCGTGGGGGAAGGCGGTAGACGTTTTCCGCCCGAAGGACAGCCGCATTTACGGGCAGGTAAAACTGCTGCTTGCCCCGCGCGAAATTCCGTCCGCCGCAGAAACGCCGTTCAGGGCACAGTGTATCAGAAAAATGGAAGTATTGCGCGGCGGAAAAATTGAGTCTGCCGAATTCATCAAGGGCAAAGCCCTGCAAATTCCCGCAAATACCGAGTGTAGAATTGTTGTAGATGCGGGCGTTTTGACGAACGCGTATATGTCGCTTGCAACGCGCGGGGGAAAGGGCGCGGAAATCGCGCTTTCATACTGCGAAAGCTTCGGGGAGTCCGACGGGAAAACAAAGGGGAACAGAAACGAGATTGACGGAAAAGTTCCGTTTACGCCGATTGTTGACAGGTATTATCCCGACGGTGGGGAATTCGTTTTCAGGTCAAACAATTTCCGCAGTTTCAGGTATGTGCAGTTCGACATAAAAACGTCGTCGGAGCCGCTTGTTTTGGAGGATTTCCGCGGAATGTCAACGGGGTATCCGTTTTTCGAAGCGGCGGAATTCGAATCGTCCGACAAGTCGCACGCAGAGATTTGGAGGACGGCTTGGCGCACGGCGCGCCTGTGCGCGGTTGACTCCTATTTCGACTGTCCGTTCTACGAACGCCTGCAGTATGTTGGCGATACCCGCATTCAGGCGTTGGTTTCGCTCTACGTTTCGGGCGATTCGCGGCTGATGAAAAAGGCTATAAAAATGTTCAGATATTCGCGCCAAGACGAGGGCATAACGCAGTCGCGCTATCCCTCGACTTTCACGCAGTTCATTCCGCCGTTTAGCCTCTTCTGGGTTAATATGGTGGCAGATTACGACCTGCACTGCGCCGACGCCGCATTTGTGCGCGAAAACCTCGACGCCATAGAGGGCGTGGTCAATTATTTCGCGGGCAGGGTCGATTCGCGCACGGGAATGCTCAAGTCTAATCAGCCGTATTGGTATTTTCTCGACTGGGTAAAAGACTGGCCTTTGGGCGTGCCGCCCGAGAGCGAAAAGTCGGGTTCGGCGGCGGTTTCGCTCCATTTTGCAAATGCTCTTGACGACGCCGCAAAACTCATGCGCGCCCACGGACGCGAATACAACGCGCCGCGCTACGAAGCCCTTTCGAAGTCGGTCAAGGAGGCCGTCTACAAGCACTGTTGGAACGCGTCGCGCGGGCTGCTTACGGACGCCGCGGGGCTTGAAAAATTCAGCCAGCACGCAAACATAATGGGGATTTTGACCGACGCAATTCCCGCCGAAAAACAGGCGCGGGTGTTCGAAAAAATTTTGTCGGAAGCGAGGGATTCGTATTCGGCGCACTCGCCCGACGATATGCTTGAGGCAACGTTCTACTACAAATTCTACCTGTTCGCCGCCGCCGAAAAGGTCGGACGCGGCGGAGATTTCCTGAATATGCTCAAACCGTGGCGGGATATGCTCAAGCTCGGGTTGACCACTTTTGCCGAGTCTCCAGAGCCGTCGCGCAGCGACTGCCACGCATGGAGCGCAAGCCCGATTTACGAATTTCTGTCTTTGGTTGCGGGCGTAAAGCCGACATCGGCAGGGTTCAAAACGGTGCGTATTGCCCCGCATTTGGGCGGGCTTGAGTTCGTGCGCGCAGCCGTTCCCGTAGGCAGTGGCGGAAATCTTATAAGGGTTCATTTCAGGCGTGTTGCAACCGGCGGGCTTTCGGCTGAAATAGATTTGCCGAAGGGCGTTTCGGGCGAATTTGTCTGGCGCGGTCAAACGCGCAGGCTCGTTTCGGGCAAACAGAATTTCGAAATAAAATAAAAAGGAAGGACAGAATGAAAAAAATACTACTATTTGCGGCGGTCGCCGCGTTCTTGGCGGGCTGCGCTTCATCGGGAAGCGCGGGAGCGGGCGGGGTCGCCGATTCGCGTAAAATGGTTTCGAACACGGGCGCGAAAATCGACGCCGCGGCTGTAATTTGGCCTGCGTATCAAAACGAACCGCGCTGGAAGGAGCTGGGAATTTTCGACCACGGCTGCGGCGAATGGCAAAACGTCTACGAGGGCAAACCGCGCTTCGAGGGTCATTACCAGCCTATGGTCCCATACTGGGGCTACGGGAGGGACGACGACTCCGTGGAGGTTGCCCGCCAGATTGACGCCGCTTTGGCCGCGGGCATAAACGTGTTTATGTATGACTGGTATTGGTATTGCGGGCGTCCGTTCCTTGAAAACGCCCTCAACAACGGCTTTCTGAAGGCCCCCAACAACGCGCGCATGCATTTTTATCTGATGTGGGCAAACCACGGCGTTACGAATCTTTGGAACAACAAAATCGCCAAAGACGATTGGTCGCATCCCATTTGGAAGGCGGACGTAGATTACAACGAATTCACAAAAGTTTTAGTTCCCCGCTGGATTGAATATTTTAAAAAACCCAACTACTACAAGATAGACGGCAAGCCCGTGTTTATGATTTATCTTGTAAACGGGTTTGTAAAGGGCATCGGCGGAGTCGAAAACGCGAAAAAGGCGCTCGAGTATTTCCGCGCGGAGACCAAAAAGGCGGGTTTTGCGGGCGTGCATTTGCAGATTGCGTTCTACCCGTGGCAGAAACCTTTTGCGGTTGAAGGCGACGGCGGAAAGCCCTCGTGGGCGTCGTTCCACAAGTATCTGGGCGTCGATTCGGCAACGTGCTACAACTGGGAGGCTGTTGTGGAAACATTCAACACATACCGTTCGAAAGACAATATAGAATACGAAAAATACGGCGCGGAGGCCCTTGCAAACTTCGACGAAACCGCATCAAAAATAGGCGTGCCGCTGCTTGCAAACGTAACAATCGGCTGGGACAACAACGCGCGCTATCCGCTTTCGAAAACAACCAAAATCACAACGGGAAAGTCGCCCGAACTTTACGGAAAGTTTTTGCGCGAGGCTCTCGATTGGACGGCGAAAAACAATCCGGACTTCCCGCGCTTCGTGCTCATCAACGCTTGGAACGAATGGACAGAGGGCGGGTATTTAATGCCCGACAAAAAATTCGGCTACGGGTATCTGAACGAAACCGCAAAGGTGTTGAAGGAAGCCGCAGAGAGCGCGGATTCTGAAAAATAAAAAATATCAAATAAAGACAAAAATATGCGCAAAATATTTTCGTTTATTGTAATGCTCTCGGGGGTTGCCGCGGCGGCTAACGCGGCGGCGCAGACGCCGAAATGGCACTCAAACACCGGGGCGGAGGTAGATGTTGCGGCGATAATCTGGCCCGCGTATCAGAACGACCCGCGCTGGAAGGAGCTGGGAATTTTCGACCACGGCAACGGCGAATGGCAGAACGTCTACGAGGCCGCTCCGAAATTCGACGGGCACAACGAGCCGCGCAAGCCGCTCTGGGGCTATGTCCGCGACGACGACTCCGCGGAGGTGGCGCGCCAAATCGACGCCGCGCTCGCTGCGGGCGTCAACGTTTTTATCTACGATTGGTATTGGTATGGCGGGCGTCCGTTCCTTGAAGACGCCCTAAACAAAGGCTTTCTGAAAGCGCCCAATTCGCAAAGAATGAAGTTTTTCCTGATGTGGGCAAACCACCACGTCAAGGGACTTTGGAACAACAAAATGCCGCTGTCGGAAAAGAACAAAATAATCTGGCGCGCCGACGTTTCGGAGGGCGAATTCTGCGATGTTTTGATTCCCCGTTTTGTATCGTATTTTAAGCAGCCAAATCATTATTTGATAGACGGCAAACCGGTGTTCGCCGTCTACGAATTCAAAACGTTCGTGGACGGAGTCGGTGGCGAGGAAGCCGCAAAACGCTGCATTGCAAAACTCGACAAAGCCTGCAAAGACGCGGGGTTCGCGGGCGTGCATTTGATGCTTTTCAACTACGTCCCCGCGGAAGTGAAGTCGGCGGGAATTTCGGGCGAAAAGGCGGCTATGGAATATTTCGGAATAACCTCGATTACCGCCTATAACTGGAATTTCAGGACGTGGAAAACTATGCAGAAAAACAAACTCACTTACGAACAGTGGTTCGATATGGCGCAAAAAATTTGGAACGACGTGCGCGATGAGACAGGCGGCAACTTCTATCCCAACGTAACAGTGGGCTGGGACACCAATTCGCGCTTCCCGAAAGACGTTTTTACGCCCGTGATATACGGTTCAAATCCCGCATCGTTCAAGAAGGCGTTGATTGCCGCCAAAGAGTGGACTGTGAAGAACTGTAAAAACAGGCTCATTACCATAAATTCGTGGAATGAGTGGACGGAAGGCAGCTATCTTATGCCCGACGAAGAGTTCGGATACGGCTATTTGAATGCCTGTGCCGAGGTTTTCAGCGGAAATAACTCTAAAAATGAAAGCGAAAAATCGATAAAATAGATATTTTTCGAAGTATTTTTCGCAATTTTTTCAAAATGCGCCGCAAAAATTTCCCGTTTTGCGGCGTATTTTTTTTAAGTTTTGTCATTTTTTGCGGTGGATTTTATGTGTGTGAGAAAATTTTTCTAAAAAAAATATGGCTTGCAAAGGCAGTGGAATAGGGGGATTTAGGGGAGGTATGAAAATTTTTCAAAAAAAGAGCTTGACTTAGGAGTGGATATGGGCACTATGGGTGGTCTTTTCCAATTAAGGAGGGGGCTGTTTAGAAAAGTCGCTCTGATGGGGTTGAAAAACCCCGAGA
>JAEXGH010000002.1 GCA_023450935.1 Verrucomicrobiota bacterium
GGGCAAGAATTGTCCTAAACGCCGGCATACTCAGAAATCGCGCCTCGAAAAAAGAAACGCAGCCAGAGCCGCCGCCGCGCAAATATAGACCGACGCATACGCGCATAAGAACGCCGAAAGCCCGAAATCCACCGCCCCGAAGGCGAACGCCTCCGCCGTGTCGAGCAGGCGGAAGTCGGGAAACAGATACGACGCACATTCCGCAAACGCGCTCGCATTCCCGCCAAGCCCCGCGAGCGAGTTGCCCATAACCGACACAAGCACGCACATAAACGAAACCGCAAGCGAGAACAAAAACGAGCCCGACACCCCGCAAACCGCCGCCGCAACCGCCGCACACATGCAAAGTTTCAGCCACTGCACGCCGCAGTAAACCGCAAGCCCCGCAAAATTCGCCCCGTCGGCGGGTTCTACGCCCGACGCAATTTGCGCCGCCAAAAGCGAAACCGCCGCCGCGCAGAAAACCGCCGCGCAGAAAACGGCGGTAGCCATGCACACGCCCGCAAGTTTTCCGAAAACGAAGTCGAACATGTTTACCGACTTCGAAAGCAGCGTTATGACCGTCTTGTTTTCGATTTCCGCCGAGAACAGATGGCACGTCGCCGATACGGCTATTATTGCGCCGAAGAAATTAAGCGCACCCGAGCAGAAATCGAAAATGAACCTGAGCTGTTCGTGCCCCAAGTCGAGCCTGAGAAAAAATTTCGAAACCGCCGCAAGCGCGACCGCGCAAACCGCGGCAAGCAGAACAAGCTTCTGGCGGACGGTCTCCCTGAAAGTATTGTATGCAATAGTCGCAATCATCGCGTTTTTGATTTGAAAAATTCTGCAAGCGAAATGCGCTCGGGGCTGCGGCGGCAGACCTCCACCCCCTCCGCGGCGGCGGCGGCGCAAATTGCGTCGAGCTTCGCGCCGTCCGACGTGCCGAAAACAACCCGCGTGGAATCGGGCTTGGAAAGCAGTTCGTCGAGCGTGCCGCATGCGGCAACGCGCCCCTTTGAAAGGAACACGACCCTGTCGCACAACGACTCAACCTCGCTCATTATGTGCGAACACAGCAGAACCGATTTTCCCTCCGCCTTCAAACGCCGCACTATTTCCGCCATGTCCGCCGCGCCAACGGGGTCAAGCCCCGAAGCGGGTTCGTCCAAAATCACGAGCTTGGGATTGTGGACTATCGCCTGAGCCAGTCCCGCGCGCTGGACCATTCCCTTGGAATAAAGCCCCACAGCCCTGTCGGCGGCGTCGTCAAGCCCCACCAAATTTAGGGCTTTCATTGCCGCAGTTTTCGACTCGGCGCGCCCCATGCCTGAAAGCCGCGCGTAGAAGGCCACAAGCTCGAACCCCGTCAAAAACTTGTAAAAATAGGGAGATTCGGGCAGATATCCCATATCGCGCTTGGCCATTTTCGAGACGGGTTTGCCGAAAACAAGACACTCGCCCGAACTCGGTTTGACCGCGCCTATTATCGTTTTTATCGTCGTGCTTTTACCGGCCCCGTTCGCGCCCACAAGCCCGAGAATTTCGTTGTCGGCGACGGAAAACGAAACGTCGTCCAAGGCGCGCACAAGCACGCCGCGCACGCCGTAGCGGTAATACTTGGAAAGGTGTTTTATCTCTACTGCGGGAACGCTCATAATTTGATGTAGAAGCCCTTGTATGAGTGGTCGGAGGTGTCGGCTTTTTCCTCGTAGTTTTTAATGAAGCAGTCCATCACGTTGCGGATTTCGGCGGCGAACGCGCGGACTTCGGGCTCATCGCCGACCGCCACCAGATGCACGCGGCCGTCGTCGAGATTTTCCACAAACCCCGTAATGTCGAACCCCGACGCTACGCGGGTTGTCTTGAAACGGAATCCGACGCCCTGAACGCGCCCCTCAAACCAGACCTGCAACCTAAACTTTCCCATGCGCAAATACTCGCAAAAGCGCGCGGCGTGTTCAAGTTTTTTTTGGCATGCGCGCGGCGAAGATATCTTACGCCCGCAAAAAAAAGACGCGCCCGAACATTCGAACGCGCCATACCCGCGGCCGCTCGACTACAGGAAAAGCAAAATAAGCAACTGCGCCGTAAGCACGCGCAGGAACATTGAAAGCGGATACACCGTAGCGTATGATTCCGCAACGACGGAGTCTGTAGTGCTCGAATTTGCATACGCCAACGCGGGCGGGTTTGTTGTCGCGCCCGAAATCACGCCGATTATCGAATAATAGTCGAGCTTCAACAGGAAACGCCCCGCAATGAACGCTATGAACATCGGCACGAGCGTTATTGCCGAACCTATCAAAAACCACTTTCCGCCATTCGCCGAAAAAATCGTGCCGAAGAAGTTTCCGCCCGCGCCTATGCCCACTGCGCACAAAAACAGCGAAATACCTATTTCACGCGCCATAAGGCTTGCGCTGTTTGAAATATACGTGGCAATTTTAAAGCGCGGCGCGTAGTATCCCACCAAGATTGCCGCCACAAGTGGCCCGCCCGCCAAACCGAGTTTTATGGGCTGCGGAACTGCGGGGAACCAAACGGGAATACTGCCCAAAACCACGCCCAAAACTATAGCCGCAAACATCGGCGCAAGGTTCGGGGCGTCGAGCTTCTTGACGGAATTTCCCACGATTTTCTCCACGCGTCCTATAGCCTCCTTTGAGCCTACCACAGTGAGCCTGTCGCCGAGGTGCAGCTTGAAGTCGGCGTGCGCAGTGATGTCCGTTCCCGCTCTGTTGATGCGCGTAACGTTGAACGCCGCCGCGCCGAACAACCCGAGGCTAAGCAGCGTTTTGCCCTCGAGCTTCGGGGAGCTTACAACGAATTTGGCGTCCATAATCTGGGTGTCGATTTTGCGCCACTGGAAGTCTATTTTCTTGCCGAAATACGACACGAAATAGTCTATGTCTTTCGCGTCGGTTATAATCAGAACTTTGTCGCCGCCGCTTAGAACCATGTCCTTGTTGGCGGGCGAAATTTTGGAGCCCTGACAAATGCGCGAAATCACGAAATGCCTATTGCTGTTGGCGAAAATCTGCCCGATTGTCTTCCCGAAAATTCCGGGGTTTGCAACCTCGACGGAAACGCGGGCGGGCTCGCTGCCTATCGCCTTGCGGGCCTCGCCCTCGAACGCCGCATTGCCGATGAATTTTCTGAACAAAACGCCGAACAACATCATCGAACCTATCACACCCAAAACGCCCATCGGATATGCCGCCGCATAACCGAGCGCAATATTGGGGTTTTCCCTGCCCACGGTGTCGGCGAACGTCTGCGAAGCCGCTCCCAAAGCGGGCGTGTTCGTTACCGCGCCCGACATTATCCCGACCAAAACCTCGCTCGGGACCGAACAGCAGAAAATGAAAACAACCGTAACCGCCACACCCGAAAACACTATTACCGCCGCAAGCAGATTGAGCTTCACACCCGACGCCCTGAACAGCGAAAAGAAACTGGGGCCTACCTGCAAACCGATTGAACACACAAATAAAATCAGTCCGAAATCCTTCACAAACGCCAGCACGTTCGCGGGAATCTGCAGACCGAAGTGCCCTATTATTATACCGGCAAAGAGTATCCAGGCAACGCCGATTCCGACGCCCGCAACCTTTATTTTTCCGAGAACAAGCCCCGCGCATATGACAAACGCCAGCACCAAAATGCTGTTGGCGGCGGAGCTTTGAAATACGAGACTATTCAGCCAATCCATAAAATGTAATCCTGCAATCCGAAAATTTTACTCGACTCTGTGATTTTTTCAATATACTAAAACAATGAATTTAATAAGAAAAACAGATTGAATTTTTATGGAAATAAAACAGCTTGCATATTTTCTCGAGGCGGCGCGCTGCCTGCATTTCTCGAAGGCAGCCGACAACGTGGGCGTTGCGCAGTCGGCACTGAGCCAGCAGATTGCGCGGCTGGAAAGTGAACTCGGCTGCAGGCTTTTCGACCGCAGCAACAAATGGAAGGTGTCGCTTACAAGCGCGGGGCAGACGCTGCGCGCGGAGGCCGAGGAGATAATGCAAAAGCTCCAATACGCAAAGCTCAGAACATACAGGGCGTCAAAGGGCGAAATAGGCGGGCTTTCCATTTCGGCTATTCCGTCGTTTTTCAGCTCGAACCAGTTTTTCGGTGCGTTGCGGACAATGCAGAAAAAATACCCCGACGTGTTTTTCAGGCTCAGCAAACATTCGTCGGCTACGATATTCGAAGAGCTGACGTCCGGAAAAATCGACTTCGGCATAATACGCGTGGCCGACACTTCGCAACTGCGCCAAAACTTCGCGGAACTGGGGCGCGAAAAGGTTATTTTGGCGATGCCCGCAAAACATGCGTTGGCTAAGAAAAAACGCATATTCGTCTCGGATTTGCGCGACGAAAAATTCATAATGATTCCCCACGAAGAATCGCCGTTTTTCAACAACACCGTAACGTCGATTCTCCAGCGGCGCGGGAATTTTACGCCGAAAATATCGCAGGAAATCTACAACTTCGACGCCGTTTTGAAAATACTTTCCGACAGCGACTGCGTTGCCCTTGTCCCCGAACTCCTGCGCGAACAGAATACCTACGGCGTGCTTCTGCGTGAGGTCGAGGATTTGAAAGTGGACATAAAATACGTCGGCATTTGGAACACGGTGTCAAAACAGCTCGAAAATTTTCTGAAAATCATGCGGCAAAATTTCCCCGCCCAAAACAGACGCCAAAAGAAGTAGCGCACTGTTTGCACAACACGCCCTACGCGCCGCATGCGCGACGTGCCCAAACAACCAACGCGCCGAATGAGGTTATCGCCCCGCCGTAGAGATAAACTCCCGCCCCGCTCACGCGGCGGCTCAAGCGCGGCAAATCAGCGTTCCAGTTTGAAAACGACTTCTTTCTACATTCTCCCACGCAAGCCCGACACTTTGTCGTCCGCACCCGCCCGCAGCCGAAAAAGAAGGCGGGCTTCGCGAACGAAACCCGCCGATATTACAACACTAATTACCAATCTATGCGTAAAGGAAGTTATCCGCGTTAAAACCGTCCCACACTCCGTCCCCTGCGGGGCGGAAAGTGTTTCGCATTTCCACGCAACTTTCGAAAAATATAACACAAAAGCATTCGGAGCTCACTAAAAATAAACAAATATCTTCCGTATTTTTTAATATCTTGACTTTCGCGCGCAAAATCCGCAATTTCGGCGCATGAAAAGAAAAACGGATTCGGATAAAAACGCGAGCGGTGAGGAAATTCTGTGGCAGTTTAAAAACGAAAACAAAATTCAGGTCTGGCCAAAGGACGACTTCCAGCAATACATCACTCCTCCCAGCGCGATTTTCCCCAAGCAGCATTTAAAATGGAAAAACATAGTATGTCCGCCCGCGCTTCCCGTAAACATAACGCTAAACGGCGGCGTGCTTGCGGCGGGATTTTCGAGGCACAACAGCGAGTATTTCGTGTCGCACAGCGGCGAACCGTTTTTTACCTACATCGTAATGCTCAAGGGCAAATACTGCGCAAAGACGGAAAACAAAAAATACGACATCTGCGCAAAAATGGGCTTCCTGCTCCCCGCAAAAGTTCCGTGCGACTATTTCACGCGCAACTCGAAATTCGAGCTAATCTGGTTCCACATCAAACCCACTCCGCGCTGGGTGAACGTTCTCGGACAAAGACCGCTGTGCCGCAAACTGGAGCATTTAGACCAATTTGTTTTTCTTTTCGATTTGTATAGAAAAGAACTGTTTTCCGGAAAACCGCGGCTCGACTACCTGCAACACGCTTTCGCTCTGATGATGGCGACTGTCGAGCGCGAATTTTCGGGGGAATCCCTGCGCAAAACGCCCGAAAAGCTGTCGCAAAAACTCGAAAAATTCTGCGGCGAATTGTCCTTGAAAATCTCCGAAAAATGGACGCAAAAACGCGCCGCCGCATGCCTGAACTGCACTGTCCGCGAATTGGACGGGGCGTTTTCGGCGCGCCACGGCAAGACTTTCGCAAAGTTCCTGCTCGAGCTGCGAATGGCGAACGCGCTCAAAATGTTGCGCGCAGGCAAAACGGTTGCCGAAACGGCGCGGGCGGCGGGATTTTCAAACGCATACGCGTTCTCGAATTCGTTCAAGGCGTTCTACGGAATGTCGCCGCGCAACTACATTTCCGAGCTTGACGGCGAGTAGGCTCCGTTGTAGACGACGCGCCCCTTGTCGAGCTCCAGCTTGTGGTCGAGGCATTTCGGCAACTGGGTTTCGTAGTGCCCCACATAGATTATAGTTTTGCCGTAGACGCTGAGCGCGTCGAGAATACCGTTGAAAAAGCGCGTTTGGAGCACGTCCAACCCCTGGCATGGTTCGTCCAAAATCAACAGCTGCGGATTTTTCACGACTGTTCGCGCCAGCATTGCAAGCCGCTGTTTGCCGAGAGGGAGAATGTCGAGAAGTTTGGCGCGCTCGTCCCAAAGGCCGAAGAATTTCAGCACGCACTCAATCTGTTTTTGCTCCGCGAACGAAACGTCCAAGAACCAGCCGATTGTGTCTTTCAAGCCCGAGGCAACGCAGTTGTAGACGGTCGAGTTGCGGTCGAAATACCAGTGCATTTCGGGCGAAATTATGCCGATTTTCTCCTTGATGTCCCAAATGCTTTCGCCCGAGCCGCGCGGCCGCCCGAAGAGCTTGATGTCGCTTGAATACGCCTGCGGGTGGTCGCCGTCGAGCAGGCTTAAGAGCGTCGATTTCCCCGAACCGTTGCGCCCCTGCAGAAGCCATTTTTCGCCGGCGTTAACGCGCCAAGTGATGTCGTTCAACACTGTTTTTTCTCCGTAGCGAACAGACACCCCGTTGAGTTCGAGCATATTTTGGCTGTCGATTTTCGGGTGTTTTTGGAGAAAAAACGGAACCGGCGGAATGTGTGTTTCGAAGGTTTTTACCTGCGCGGGAACACGCTCCGTTATAATGAGTCTGCCGTTTTCAAGGCGCGCAAAACGCGAAAGCTTTGAGGGAAGTTCGTCGTCGTTGGCGACAATTACAAGTGTTGTGCCCGATGCCATGGCGGAATCGAGCAAATCGTTCAAATTCGCGCGGGAGACGGCGTCCAAGCCCACATACGGCTCGTCCAAAAGCAGCACCTGCGGGTTGAGCCAAAGCGCGCAGACAAGCTGCAATTTTTTGTGCTCGCCGCTCGAAAGCTCGATAAGCTGCGTATGGCGGCAGTCGGAAAAACCGAATTTTTCGAGTATCGGCTCTACGTTTTTGAAGTCGAGATTTTCCTCCCTGCCGAATTTTTCAAGCTCGGCGAAAACGGTGAGCGTTTCGTTTTCCTCCTGTTTGTTGTAGCGTTGCTGGTAGTAGAAATTCCTATCGCCGTCGAGGTTTGAAAACTTATACCAGTTGTCTACGTAGCGGACTGCGCGCGGCGCGCTGCTGCGGGAATCGAACGAAACGTCCACCTCGCCCGAGTGCTCTACCAAGCCCGCCAACGCCTTCAAAAACGACGACTTCCCCGAGCCGCTTTCGCCCGTAATCCGCCAGCCGCACGCGCGCGACGAGCTCCACCGAAGACCGTCAAGCACTGCGTCCGCACCGTAGCGCACGCACAAATTAGAAACCGACAACGCGTCGGGCATATCGTCTTTCATAAAACCTCCAAGCGCAAAAAAACGGACGGGCTGGGCGCGCCGCACCGCGCGGCTGCGCAAAACGCACAACAACACCCGACCGACCGCCAAAAAAAGAAACCCGCCCCCGACCGCCGCGCTGGCGGACGGAGGCGCAAAACAAAACAAACTACGCGGTCTTAATCGGGCGCATTGCCGTCATATACTTGCGGAGTTTGACGCCGATGATTTCCACGGGGTGGTTGCGCAACGCCTCGTTGACGCGCACAAGCAGCGAGTTGTCAACCGAGCCGTCTTTGCCTTCGTTGAAGTTTTTGCCCGCCAAGTCGGGGGTAATTTTCTTCATGAAGTCTGCCAAAAGCGGTTTGCAGGCGTTGTAGAAGAGGTAGTTCCCGTATTCGGCGGTATCGGAGATAACGCGGTTCATTTCGTAGAGCTTTCTTCTTGCAATCGTGTTTGCAATAAGCGGAACTTCGTGCAGCGATTCATAGTAGGCGGACGCGGGCTGTATTCCCGCTTCGCACATTGTTTCGAACGCCAATTCGACGCCCGCACAGATGAACGAAGACAGCAGCAGGTAGTTGTCGAAGTATTCCTGCTCGCCGATTTTCATGTCGCCTGCGGGAGTGTTTTCGAACGGAGTTTTTCCCGTTTCGGCTCTCCAAGTAAGCAGTTTCTTGTCGCCGTCCTTCCAGTCTTCCATCATCACGCGGCTGAATTCTCCCGACATGATATCGTCCTGATGCTTGCGGAAGAGCGGGCGCATAATCTGCTTGAGCTCTTCGGAAAGTTCGAACGCCTTGATTTTTGCGGGGTTGGAAAGGCGGTCCATCATTCCGCTTACGCCGCCGTGCTTGAGCGCTTCGGAGATGACTTCCACGCCGTATTGGACAAGCTTGGAGGCGTATGAGGATTCGATGCCGTTTTCGACCATTTTGTCGAAGCAAAGCAGCGAGGCCGTCTGGAGCAAACCGCAAAGAATTGTCTGTTCGCCCATCAAGTCCGACTTTACTTCCGCCACAAACGACGACTTCAACACGCCCGCCTTGTGCGAGCCCAAAGCCACGCAATATGCCTTCGCATAGGCCCAGCCCTTACCTTCGGGGTCGTTCTCCGGATGGACTGCCGCCAACGACGGAACGCCGAACCCGCGCAGATACTCGGCGCGGACTTCCGTTCCGGGGCACTTGGGAGCAACCATGATAACCGTGATATCCTTGCGGATTTGCATTCCCTCTTCGACGATATTGAACCCGTGCGAATACGACAACGCCGCGCCCTGTTTCATCAACGGCATTGCCGCCGATATTACTTTGGAGTGCTGTTTGTCGGGAGTGAGGTTGATTACCAAGTCGGCTGAGGGAATGAGTTGCTCGTATGTGCCCACTTTGAAATTATTGTTTGTGGCGTTTTTCCAGGAATCGCGCTTTTCGTCGATTGCCGACTGGCGCAAAGCGTAGGAAACGTCCAAACCGCTGTCTCTGAGGTTCAAGCCCTGATTCAGACCCTGCGCGCCGCAGCCGATAATTACGATTTTCTTGCCCTTGAGAGCCTCCACGCCGTCGGCGAATTCCGAGCGGTCCATGAGGTCGGCCATATGAAGCTGGCGGAGCTTTTCCCTGAGCGGGAGAGTATTGAAGTAGTTCATATTATTTTCCTTCTATTTTGATTGTTATTGGTTTTAAAAAATTAAACGCGACCGTGTTTTATTATTTCTTCGGCAACGTCCCAAGCGTCCTGCGGACGCCTGTCGGAAATGTGCTTGAAAAGGAGTTTGTGCAATTCGAAAGCGGAAACGAAAATGTCGGCGGAAGTGTAGATTGTTCTATACCACTCGCGCAGACGCTCCGAGGCCATTTCATAGAATTCGCGCAGAATCTCGTTGTGCGAAGCCTCCGCCAACGCCGCATGAAATGCTATGTCGGCGTCGATACACTCCTCCAGAACGCCGCCGTTATCGGCCTTTTCTATTTCGTCGAGACGTCTTTTTATGTTTTTCAAGTCGGCGCGGGTGCGCTTGAGCGCCGCCTTTTCGGCTATCTTCATCTCCAGAATTTGGCGGATATCGTCGAGGTCGGAGGCCGACGCCCTGCCCAAACGGCGCGACATCGGCTCGTTTGTCGCCACTTTCGACTCGACGAAAGTTCCCAGCCCCTGCTGCACGCGCAGCATTCCCGCATTCGAAAGCACGCGGATTGCCTCGCGCACCGACGACCTTCCCACGCCGTATGCGCGCATAAGCTGCGGTTCCGTGGGAAGCTTCTGCCCGACGGCGAACTCTCCCGAAACAATGCGCCCCTGCAGGCGCGCGGCTACTTCCTCGGCGAGGGATTTTTTTTTGACTGGCTGGTCCGACAGCATTGTGTTTTTAAAAGATAATTATCATATCATCTGATGATATGCCTATTAGATGACTTCGTTCCCGTCTTGTCAACCACTTTTTAAATCTTTTTTGCGCTGGCGAAAATTTTTCCGAAAGGGCAGGGACGCTGAACCGCCCGCGAGCCGTCTTCGGGAACCGCCCACCCGCCAAGAAAAGCTTCATGCGGCCCGCCCGCGAGCCCGCAACCTTTATTTTTCCGAGAACAAGCCCCGCCCGCCTGCCACGACGACATCAAAAACCCCACCCCGCCTTTGGCGCGTCGGCAAAAAAAAACGGCGCACCAAACGCGCCGTTTTCCAAATGACTTTTGTCTGTAGCCGTCCGAACCCTACGCGCCGAACGTGTCCAAAGCGCGTTTTATGCGCGCCAACACTCGGTCGCGCCCGAGAAGCTCGAGCATCGGGAACAAGTCCGCGCCGCCCGACTGCCCCGACACCGCGAAGCGGACAATCGGGAAGAAGTCGGTAAGCTTCGCGCCCTGATTTTGCGCGAGAGCCGACATAGCCGCATACAGCGCATCGTGCTCGAACGGAGCCGTTTTGAGGACTTCCTCCGCAAGCTTCAGGCGTTCGATTGGGTCGCCTTTCTTGAAAACCTTTTCCTTGGCGGTTTCGTCAAAAACGTAGTTGTCGTCGAAGAAGTAGTTCACGAGCGAATGGAACGACTCCATGTTTGAGACCTTCGGGTGGCACAGCGCGAAAACTTTATCGACATACGCGGCGTCCGAGGGCAGGTTTATTCCCGCTTGTTTCGCGCACCTTGCGGCGAGCGCGTCGAACTTTTCGCTCGGCAGGGCGCGGATATGCTCAGTGTTGAAGTGCGCCATCTTGCGCTCGTCGAAACGCGCATTGCTCTTGACTATTCCGTGGAAGTCGAACAGCGAAATTATCTCCTCAATCGGCATTACCTCCCTGTCGTTTTTCGGATTCCAGCCCAGCAAACACAGGTAGTTGCGAACTGCCTCGGGCAGGAAGTTTTTCTGCTGGTATTCCTCTATTAGCGCGCCGCGGTCGCGCTTGCTCATTTTGCCCTGCCCCTCGCTCTTCAAGATGAGCGGAATGTGCGCGAACTGCGGAAGCGGGGCTTCGAACGCCTTGAACAACTCGATATGCTTGTTCGTGTTTGTAAGGTGATCCTGCCCGCGGATTACGTTTGTGACCTCCATGCAAATGTCGTCCACAACGTTTACAAAGTGGAAAACGGGCGTGCCGTTGGAGCGGAAAATCGGAAAATCCTTTTCCTCCAGACGCTCCACATCGCCGTAAACGGCGTCGTGCAGCACCTGTTTTTCGCCCGAAACCTTGAAGAAAACCGCGCCGTCTTTGTCATACGCGCGCCCCTTTTGGCGGAGGATTTCCAAGAACTTTTTGTAGATGTCCGCCCTCTGGCTCTGGAAATACGGGCCGTAATTGCCGCCAACATCGGGACCTTCGTCCCAATCGAGCCCGAGCCAGCGCATTCCGTCTTTGAGAATATTCAGATATTCCTCCCTGTTGCGCTCTTCGTCGGTATCCTCAATTCTGAGGATAAACGTGCCGCCCGTGTGCTTGGCGTAAAGCCAATTAAACAACGCCGTGCGCGCGCTGCCGATATGGAAAAACCCCGTGGGGCTTGGTGCAAATCTAACTCTTACTTTACTCATTTTTCGAAAAAATATTTTTCCCATTCAACACCTTTTCCCACTCCCGCTCAATCCTTTTTTCACTTTTTTATATGTTGGCAAGCGGCGGTTTTTATATTTCCGAAAGTGGCGGCAACCGACAAAGCCGATGTGCCTTTGCGCATTGGTTAAAGTTTTTTATATATTGGTAATTGGCGGCAATCGGAAAAGCCGATATGCCTTTGCTCTTTTGTTAAAGTAAGATTGTTTTCACTTTAATAGACAATAAAGGCGAACGGGCTTTGCCCGCCGCCGCCGCTTTAGCCTCTTGGCCAGCTGCAAAATTTTGTTGCCCGTTGCTGATTTTCTTTGCGGGCTCCAAGTTTTCGGTTATGATTGTGCTGTCGTCTATAAAATAGATGGTGCTTGTGTTTACGCGCTCCCAGCCGAACGAAATCGATATAGCCAGCAACACCATTGATGTAATGTATATTTTCCTTTTTGATCGCTTTAAAACGCGCTTAGGCAAGAGATACGATGAACGCAATGTATGCTGTTATTACGACTGTCAGAGCCGCGACAATCATTGCGTTGAATTTTCTTTTTCTTGATTCGATATATTTAGAGTATGCTTCGGCGTTTGTCTTGTCGCCGCCTGTAGCGAGGAATTTGTCCATATTTTCGTAGTCTTCTGAGTAGTTTATTTTGCAGAACATACACCCGAGCACTACTATGAACAAAACAGCAAAAATGGGCGCGACTATGCCGATATCCTGCACAGCAGCCCATTCGCCGAGTTCTGAACACTTCAAGTTCTTCATGGGAAAATTTGGACCCTTCGGAACTCGGGCGCGGGAGTTTTTTTGGCTTTTCCTTTTGGATTCGAACCACCGCAGAGGAAGCATAAAAACTCCGCCGTCGCCCGAACCCTTATCTCCCTGCCCGAGACCCGATAGGGTTTTATTAACGCGAACTATGAATATATTACTATTTACTGCGTTTGCGATAGGCAGCTAAGCCCAACGCAAAGATTCCAAAAATTACAGCCATCGTGGCAGGCTCGGGGATTGTCGAGAACGCGTAGGAGCTGAAACCGTCAACTATGATACTTGCGTAGCCGCTGTCATAAGTAATTTCGGTCTCGAGTTTTTCCCAGACGTTGTTGCCCGAGCTCTTGTGCCATGCAACGAGTTTTTCCAAGTCTTCGACCAAGCCGATATACGCGCTGAACACCACGCCGAATTCCGCCGAAGCCGAATTGTCAACAGAAACCGCAAAGCCGCCGAGGAAGTCGCCTTCGATGTTGCCCTTGTCTGAAACAGCCGCGATTGAAGTGATTTCAAGCTTCTTGTCGCCCATCTTGGAAACGTCGAAGTCGAGATTGAGCTTCTTGTCGCCGTCGGCGAACGAGACCGACTGAATGTCGTTTTGAAGGTCGCTGCCGATTTTCGCCGAACCGCCGAACACCTGCGTTTTACCCGCCGTGAACGTGCCGTTTGCAAATACGCCGCCGAACGCGTTAACAACGCCACTGCCCGTGTAGCCGGCAACCGTAACTTCAGTCGAATCAGCCAATTCGCCGCGCTCGAGAGTGAGCACGCCGTCGTTGGAAATTGTCGAACTTTCCAACGCACCGTTGCCGAGGACAACGCCGAGGGTTGCCCCTGCCGAAATGCTCACAGAACGCGCACCAAGTCCGTTGTTGGCGTTCATTGCGCCGGCGGAGACTATGAGCGAGCCTTTGAAGTCCGCCATCGAACCGTTGACATTGAGCGACCCCGCGCCGAGCTTCGAAAGCGTAGCCGATTCTACGCCCGCGATTGAGTCGCTTGCACCGCCCGCCGTACCGATCGTGAGAATTGCTCCGTCCGCAACGTTGAGCGAAGCTCTCGCCGAAGCCGTGCTGTATTTTTCGCCGTTGTCCATGTAGAGGAAACCGCCTTTACTTGCGGTGTTGCCCGAGAATGTAGCCGACTTTGTGGCGTTGAGCGTGAGCGTTTCGCCGCCGACGTAAATTGCGCCGCCCATGCCCGCCGAGTTGTTCGTAAACGTTGCATCGTTGAGAACAACATTTACGCCCGCGCCCTTTGTTTCAAACACAAGGTTGCCGTTGTCGTCGTAAACGGGAATCTTTTTTTTCTTGCCATCGGCATCAACAATTTCTTTCGTCGCGAATTTTGCACGTTTTACAACCGCAAGCGCACCGCCCCTGCCCATGGAGACATCGGCAGTATTTTCGGCTGAATTGCCGTCGAAGAGCGTATCGGAAATGTTTACGGTCTTGGCGACATCGCTTTGGTTTTCGACATAAACCGCGCCGCTTGTCAAAAGGTCGGACTGTCCGATGACTTTCCCGTCGGAATCTTTCAAATCTCCCACAGCGTTCGAGCCAATCGACTTGTTGCCGATGAACTGAGAGCCGCTGATGTCCAAATCCTGCTGGTAGATGAACACGCCTGACGACTGAACCTGCGTCGCCGAAACAGTGTTGTTTTTCAGCACCGTGTTCAAGACTTCTCCGCTACCCGAACCGTTGTAATAGAGCATGCCTTGAAGCTTTTTACCGTCGTTGCGGGTTATCGTGTTGTTTTCGATTGTCGTGCCGTCGAAAGCCATCTTGCCCGCACCCCAATGGGTGAACACACCGTAGAAATTGTTGTTGATTGTGTTGCCCGAGAACGTCGACCCCCTGAACGTGATGTCAAGCGGCGAACTACCGTTAATCTCCACAAGACGCTCTGAATCGATATTCTTGCCGGCAAGGTTCGTGATGACTTCAAGCGTTCCCAAGCCGCCGAAGCTCATGGGTTCGGTCATGTCGAATCTGAGGTTGGAAACGTTTGAACCGTTCGTAAGAACTACGGAGTTGATGTTTTTGATTGTCCCATTGAAGTCGCCGTCCCACTTGTCGCCGTTGCTCCAGCCGCCAAAGGTGAGGTTGCGCGATCCCGCGACCGTGCCGCCGTCCTGACCCGCGCCGTCGACAGTGCCCGTGAAGTTGCTGTTCGATACAAAGCGAATCGACGAGCCACCGAGCACTTTTGAATCCGCGCCCTTGCCGCCGCCGTAAATATCGCCCTTGATGTCCGAATTTCCGTAGATTTCAATCTGCGTGTTGCCTTTGACCGTGCCGTTTTCGCCACCGCCGTAGACGTTGCCTGCAACAGTCGCTCCTTCGTAAGTTTGAATGTAGGTCTGCTTGTTTACAACCCCACCGTTTCTGCCACCGCCGTAAATGTCACCATTGATTACGCCTCCGTTGGCGCGCACTGCGGTCATACCCTCGACCGTGCTACCCTGCTGTCCGCCGCCGTAAACGTTGCCGTTGACTGTGCCGCCGTTGATATTTGTGTAGGCGTTGTTCTTAACAACGCCGAACCTGCGGCTCCCGCCAAAGAGATTGCCTTTAACTGTGGCGTTGTCGTTGACCGAAAGCCAAGTATCCGTACCGACATAGGGCAAGTTGCCGCGCGTGTCGTTGTCTACACTGTTTGCGCCAGCAAAAACGTCGCCGTTGACCGTTGCATTCTCGGAAATTTTGATACTTACATGTTCTTTCACAGAGCCGTAAGAACCGCCGCCGCCGATAATTGCAACACTTCCGTCGCCAACGACCGCATTGCCCTTTACGTTGACGTTGACATTGCCGCCAAGAACCATTTTTTCCTTGGCGATTTCTTCGCTTTCCTGCCTTTCTGTGTTGATTCCGCCGCGAATTTGCCCGACTTTCGAGTTGCCGTCAACGGTGATATCAATGTTGCCGTTGATGCCGCCGAATTTTGTTTCGTCCGCATTATTGTAGGCATAGTTGGAACCGAAGATTTTATTTACAGTGGCGTCTTTTACACTAATCGTCGTATTGCCGTTGACCGTACCGCCAACGCCGTCCGCGCCGTAAATGTTGCCGACTTTGCCACCGTTAACTACGATAGTTGTCGCCCCATTGTGGACTCCGTTCAAGCCACCGTAGATTGCGCCGATTT
>JAEXGH010000027.1 GCA_023450935.1 Verrucomicrobiota bacterium
TACAAGCCGAAGGCGCGTATAGATGCGTTTGAAAAACGCACCCGAAGGGCACGCAGCGGCGTGTCAAACGGTTTGCGAATGCAAACGCGAGTCAATTTCGTATTTTATGAGGCGTAGCGGGCTTAACGCCCGTAAGTCCGAAATAAAATCGAATGATGCCCGAGAGCGTTTCTTTCGGCAGTTTTTTATAATCAAAGGAGATTGAACAGCGTTCAATCTCCTTTACTTGTTTTTAATAAAAACTGCCGCCGAAAGAAACGCGTCCTCACGCTTTTTCGAGTAGGCATACGGCATGCGCGCCGATGCCTTCCTTGCGGCCTTCCCAGCCCATCTTTTCGTTGGTGGTAGCCTTTATGCCGACGTCTGCCGGTGAGACGCCCAGCGATTCCGCAAGAATCTCCTTCATTTTGGGAATGTGCGGAAGCATTTTCGGGGCTTCGGCAATTATCGTGCAGTCCACGTTGGAGACTTTGTAGCCGAGCTTTGCAACTTCGGCGACAGCGCGTTGGATAATCTTCTGCGAGTCAATGCCCCTACAGGAGTCGTCGGAGGGGGGAAAGAAAAACCCTATGTCGGGGAGCGCGCCCGCCCCCAAAACGGCGTCGGCGATTGCATGGCTTAAAACGTCGGCGTCGGAGTGTCCCAACAGCCCAAGTTTGCTTTCTATTTCAACACCGCCTATTATGCACTTGCGGTTTTCCACTAATTGGTGGACGTCGTAGCCGTATCCTATTCTGAATTTTCCGCTCATTTGGGTTGCCTTGTCTTTAAAAATTCTATGAATGCGATGTCTTCGGGGACTGTGATTTTTACGTTGGGCGAAAGGTTTTCGGTTATTGAAACGCGAATGCCGAAGGCGGTTGCCGCGGCGACGTCGTCGGTCACGGCAAGCTTGTTTTTCCCGACGAATTTATACGCGTTTCGTATTTCCGAGCATACGAAAACCTGCGGGGTTTCCATCGCCCAAAGACGTTTCCTGTCGAGATCGTCAAGCCTGCATCTGGAGAGTGTCTTTTTACCTTTTGGGATTCTTTTGATTGTGTCGCTGACGCGTCTGGCGAGAACCGCTGCGCCGTCTTTTTCAGCCGTTTCGGCGAGGTCGCTGACGTTTTGCGGCGTTATTAGCGGGCGCGCGCCGTCGTGTATGAACGCCAATGCCGACTTGTCGGAGGCGGCTTCAAGGCCGTTGAGAACGCTGTCCTGCCTTTCCGCTCCGCCGTTTGTAAACTTCACCGAAAGCCGACACTTGGGGAAGAATTTTTTGAGAGCCGCCGAAATTTTCCGCTGCTGAAGCTCGTCGCGGCAGACGAAGACGACCTCGCCGATTTTTCCGCTGTCGGCGAACGCCTTGAAGCTGTGCAAAATTACGGGCATTCCCGAAAGCGGCTCAAGCACTTTGTCTTTGACCGCACCGCGCATGCGCCTTCCGCTTCCGCCCGCCAAAAGTATTGCGCAATTAGGCATTTTCAAGCTCTTCCATTATTTGACGCGCTGCTTGGGCGGGGTCGGCGGCTTTGAGAATCGGACGGCCTACGACGATGAAGTTTGAGCCCGCTCTTGCGGCGTCGGAGGGCGTCATTACGCGCTTCTGCTCGTCGGTGCTGCTTCCGCGCGGGCGAATCCCGGGTGTTACCAAAACGACGTCGGCGGGGACTATTTTCCTGAGCTGTTCGATTTCCAAAGGCGAACAAACAAGCCCCTTCATTCCGCAATCCGAAGCGAGCTTGGCAAGAAGCTTCACCTGTCCGGCTGGCTCTCTTTCAACGCCCGTTTCGGCAAGTCCGGCGGCGTCGAACGAAGTCAGCACCGTAACGCCCAAAAGGCGCAGGTTCGGGTTTGTCCTCGCCGCGGCTTCGAGCGCGCGGGATATCATTTCGCGTCCGCCGCAAGTGTGGATTGTAAGCATTGAAATCGGAAGCCCCTGCAGGCTTTCGACCGCCGACGCCACAGTGTTGGGAATGTCGTGCAGCTTGAGGTCGAGGAAAATTTTGAAGCCCATGCCGCCCACCTCGCGGACGAAATCGGAGCCGTATTTAAGATACATTTGAAGCCCGATTTTCACCCATTCGAGGCTTCCGCGCAATTTTTCAAGCATCGCAAGCGCGGAGTCTCTGTCGGGGAGGTCGAGCGCAAGCATTAATTTGCAATCGTGTTTTGACATATTGTTTATTTTGTGCCATAAGCGGAAAGATTTTTCAAATATTTTCTATGCGCATCAAAAAATTTTCCCCGTGCAAAGTGAACCTGATGTTGGCGATAACGGGCGTCCGCGACGACGGTTTCCACAACCTCGTAAGTCTTGTGGCCCCCACGCGTTTCGGCGACGACGTCATAGTCGATGAGCTCCCGGACGGCGCAACAGCCGACGTTTTGGAGTGTAATGTGGAGGGCATTCCGTGCGACGAATCGAACTTGGCGGTGAAAGCCGCCGTCCTTTTCCGCCGCGAAACGGGATTTTGCAAGTATTTCAAAATACGGCTCGAAAAGCGCGTGCCTGCGGGCGCGGGGCTTGGCGGGGGCAGCTCAAACGGCGCGTCGGCTCTGGCTGCGGTAAACGAAATCTGCGGCAAGCCGCTTTCCGCGCGCAGGCTCGAGAAGATTGCCGCCGAAATGGGGTCGGATTGTCCGCTGTTCCTTTCGGGAAATCCCGTGGTTATGCGCGGCAGGGGCGAAAAGGTTTTCCCGCTCACGGGCGAGGCGCGCGACTACATCGGCATGCTCAAATTCGTAATTTTCAAGCCCGATTTTTCGATAAACACGGGGTGGGCGTATTCGCAAATGCGCGCGAATCCCGAAGACTACATCGACGCCGACGAGGCGGAAGGCGTGCTCTCAACTTGGCTCGAAAACCCGAACATAACGTCGCTGCCGCTGATTAACAACATGCAGATTGAGGCGTTCAAGAAATATCCCGCGCTGGAGGTTGCGGTGGAGTCGGTGAGGGAGAAGTTCGGAGTGCCGTGTATGATGAGTGGGTCGGGGAGCGCGTGCTTTGCGATTGTGAACGATTTGGAGGAGAAAGACGTTGACGCCTTGGTTGGGTGTATACGTTCGATGTTGGGCGACACCTGCTTAATAACGCGTGAAACGTAGCTTTATGCTGCGTTTCACTGTTTATTGTTGCTTGGTCACGTAGGTTTACTACGCTCCCATCGCAACAAAAACGTGAAGCCTTGCCTAAAACCACGTTTGACGCGCTATTAAAGGACACACTTCAATTCGTAATCAAAGCGGAATTGAATGAAATTCAATCCGCGCCGCTTTAGGAAATGTAAAAAATTTCGCGAAACAATCGGCAGTGGGGCAGTAGATTTACTACAGCCTCCACCGCCTCAATTTCGCAAAGCCTTGTCTAAAACGCAATTTGTATTCGCTCGCACGGCGGTGCTCGGCTCACCCCTGCGGGGTAATTGCTACGCAATTATACTTCCCAAAAGTTTGCCTTCGGCAACTTTTGTGATGACGCGTTCTTAATAGGTGCAGACTTTAATTCGTAAATAAAGCGGAATTGGCTACGCCAATCCGCGCCGCTTTAGGAAAGCTAAAAAACCAGCGCAACAAAAACGTGAAGCCTTGTCTAAAACCACGTTTGACGCGCTATTAAAGAATAATGAGAACGCGCAAGTGGCAAAACCCTTTGACTTGAGCGTTCGACGAACGTTCATTGTGTAATCTTTTTTAACTTGTTAAGTTCGAACTAACATTGTGTCTCGCACAAAAAACTGCGAGGCGTGTGCTACAAAATCGCGTTTTATGAGGCGAAGCGGGCTTAACGCCCGTGAGTCCGAAATAAAACCGATTTTTAGCCGCGAGACGCCTCTATTTCGAATCTAAAAGCAAAGGCGGTTGCCGCAAGCAACCGCCCTTACTTTTTAATTTATAAAATATTCGAAATAGAGGCGTCGCCCTCGCAGTTTTTTCACAGTTTTTTTAGTTGGATTTTACGTTGCCCTCAGGCGACGGTAAATTGGAGAGCGACGGATACTCGCGGACGAGAAGCTCGCGCCAGAGGTCTTCGGGAGGAACGTCGAAAATCGTTTCCATATCGACATTCGAGGTGAACCAAAGTCCGGCGTCGATTTCGTCGCGCAACTGTTTGTAGTCCCAACAGACGCAACCGAGAAACGCCATGGGTTTTGTTTCATATGGGCCGTCGATGATTGAAATCAGCTTCTGTGGAGATATCCCATAGTGGAAGGAGCCTACGGAGGTATCGTTTAGAATGAACGCGCCGAGTTTTAGTTCGTTCATGGCGACTGGTCCGCCCGCGTAGATTTCGATATTGTTTAGGCGGGGGTCGTCGGAAAATTCGGGGATTTCTGCGATGTCTTTGTCGAGGGGGCGGTTGATGATTACGCCGACCGAGCCGTCGGGGGAGTCCTCAATCAGGAAGACTACGCTGTTGTTGAATTCGCCGTTGTTGGAAGTGGGCGAGGCGGCGAGGAATAGCCAAGACAGGTCGCTTTCGAAAGTCCTCATTTGCGGAGTTGTTCGATGTTGACGTTTGCCTGCTTGGCGAGTTCGAAGACAAGTTCGTCGTTGTGGTAGTCGTGCAGGTATTTTATCGTGCGTATCCCCGACGAAATCAGCAGTTTTGCGCAGTTTATGCAGGGGAAATGCGTGATGTATGCGGTGCAGCCGTTGAGCGAAACTCCGCGGCGGGCGGCGTCGGAAATTGCGTTTTGCTCCGCGTGGACAGTCGCTATTTCGTGCCCCTCGCGAATGCACGATTTGTGCGGCGCGCTTGGCAGAAAGCCGTTGTATCCCGCGGCAATTATCCTGTTTTTGTGCTCTCCGCCGCTCACTACTATGCAGCCAACGTTCAGGCGCGAGCATGTGGAGCGCGACGCAATCAGAATTGCCGTAGAGATGAAGTATTCGTCCCAGCTTGGGCGCGTTCCGTGCCATGCCGCAACGGTGGTGTCGATGCTTTCAACTATGTCCATTTTAAATTAAATCCTAACCACACACGAAAACAGCACCGCGAAGAAGTGCATGACAGTTCCCAGCAGGACGAACAAGTGCCAGATTCCGTGCGAATATTTCCAGTTCTTTTTGACGTAAAAAACTATTCCCGCCGAGTAGAAGACGCCGCCGAGAATCAAAAACACAATCGAGGTTGTCGAGATTGCCGCGAACAGCTTTCCCGAGACGAACACAATCAGCCAGCCCATAGCCAAATACAGCCCGATAGACCAGATTTTCGTTCCGGACGGATTTGTGAAGAGCTTTAGAAACGTTCCCAGAAGTGCCAAGAACCAGATTATTCCGAACATCCACCACGCCGTCGGAGAGCGCATTGGCACAAGCAGAAATGGCGTGTAGCTGCCCGCTATTAGAAAGTATATGGAAATATGGTCGAACTTCTTTAGAACAGCTTTCGCTTTTGAGACTGGAACGGCATGGTAGATTGACGACGCCGTGTATGTGCACAACATCGCCCCGCCGAAGATTGCGCAGGAGACAATCGCCCAGCAGTCGGCGTAGAAGCACGAAAGCGTCACAAGCACGCTGATTGCGCACACGCTGAAGAGCATTCCCGCGACGTGCGTTGCGGTGTTGAAGATTTCCTCCTCCGGCGTGTATACCCTGCAAGTTTTTTCCATACGGGCAAGTCAAGTCCTTTTGGCGCGCTTGGCAACCTTTTTTTTGACGCCGCAGGCGAACGCCGAACGCAGCCTTTCTATGACGCGCTCAAGTTGCCTTTTTGTCCGACAGCGGGCGAGTATTGTTTCCACGCATTCCGAAATCTCCGCGCGGCTTGGGCTTTGCTTGGGCGGCGTTTCGTTCGAAAAAACGCGCGGCTTGCCGAGCTCCTCGGAGAGCAGTTGCTCCGCCCGAACGCCGAAGAATTCGGCCAACCTTTCCAGTGTCCGTTCCCCGCGGGGGACGCGCCCGCGCTTCCAAGTGCTTACCGTGCTAAGCGGGTAGTTTGTGCGTTCCGAAATTTCGCGCAGAGTGAGTTTTTTTTCGAACATTAAAAGCCTGAAATTTCGGGCGAAAATGCGGTTGCCGTATGTCTTTGTTTTGTTTGCCATCTGGTTGTGAGGTAGAATTATTCTACATTTTATATTGACAATTTAAATTTAATGATATTTTATAGCTTAAATGTTTATTATTAAAATAAACATCAAATCGTAAGGAAAAACAATAATATAATAATTAAATTTAAATAAGAAATGAAGAAGCATAAATATATCGACGGCGAACGGGTCGATACCGGATATTTTTCGGGACTTTTACCGAAGGGGCAGGATTGGTTCAGCCCGAAAGAGATAGGCGCAATCATCGGCAGAAGCGACCAATACGTAAGGGACACGTTCTACAGCGGCAAAATTTTGGGACATCTTTCCAACGGACTCGCCAAAAAGGGCAAGGAGAAGAAATCGTATCTGCGCGTGCACCGCGACGCCGTCGCGCTTTATTTGGCGCAGTCGGCAAACTATTCGTCGGATGAGCTTATCTCGGCGTTGTCGGAGATAATCGGCAGACTTTCCGACTACCAGTTCGTCCGTCTCGAGAAAATCATAAAACGCCGCTACACCCCGTAGGGGGCGGTTCGGAATTTTTGCGGCGGCGCGGCGTTGTGCTGCGCCGCCTTTTTTTAATGTTTCCAAAAAAGTGTTGCGCGGGCGGCGCAATTTTGTTTCGTTTGTCGAATCGAATGAAAGGTAAAATACTTGGCAGTTTGTTGGGCTTTTTTATGGGCGGGCCGATTGGGTTGCTCGTAGGGGCGGCTCTTGGGCACGTTTTTTTGGATATGCCCGCAAAGGCGGCGGAGGGCAGGGCGCGTTTCAACGCGCTTGTCTGTATTGCGATAGCCAAGCTCGTGAAGGCCGACGGGCGCGTTGCGCAGTCGGAAATAGACGAGGTCGAGCGGATTTTTGCGGAGTTGGGGCTTGACGGAGACGAACGCGCCGCGGCAATAAAGGCGTATCACCGGGGGAGAAACAGCCCGATTTTGCTATCCGAAACGGCGGCGGAGTTCGCGCGCGAATTCCCGTCGGATACGGCGCGCAGGGCGTATATGATAATTTTGTGCAGGGTTGCCCTCGCCGACGGAACGCTCGGCGCGGAGGAGACGGCAATGCTCGAAGGCGTTGCGCGCCTGCTGGGGTTGCGGCTTTCGGATTTTGTTGTTAGGCAGGCTGAGGGCGGTTCGGGCGGAGGAAATTTCGGCGGCGGAAGCGGCGCATCGCGCGGGGGCTCGCTTTCGGAGGCGTTCGCTCTTTTGGGTGTTTCGCCCGACGCGTCCGCCGACGAAATCAAGCGCGCGTATAGGCGCAAGTGCAAGGAGCTGCACCCCGACATTCTGCGGAGCAAGGGGCTTGGCGAAGTGGCTTTAAAGGCTCTCGAAAGGGAGCTTTCGCGCGTCAACGACGCGTATGAAACAATCAAAAAATACAAAAAATAAAGGGCGTTTATGTTGGACAAAATCAGATCGGCGGCTCTCGAGGGCTACGTGAAAAACAAATTCGGCGAATATCTTCAGGGGGGCGATTTTTCGGCAGAGCTGAACACTTCGGAGTGCTTTTTGAAAATCGCCGCAACGCTTGCGGGCGAAGAGTCGCGCACGATTTTTAACATAGAAAAATTCGAGCTTCAGACGCTCGAAAACGGCAAAGACAAAAACCTTGTAGTTCGCGAAATATCGTGCAACAGGCCGTGGCTTAAAAAACTCGCCGAAAACTACCTGCTCGACAAGCCCGTGAGCCTGCCGAGCTTCATTGCGGGCGCGCTGTAGCCGCTCGCCGCGCGCTGGCTTTCGAACGACAATTTAAACAAAAGCAAAAGTTATGGAAAAAAACCTTCCCGAAAAAAAACGCGTATCGCGCCGCCGCTTTTTAAGCTCCGCGGCAATGGGTATGTTGGGCTACTCGCTGATGGTTGACGTTGACGCCGATGCGGCGCCGGTTGGCTCGCGCGCAAAAAACGCCTTTGCAAAGGCGGACAAACGCGGCGCGGGAAAGGCGGAGGCGTCGGCAAATCCGTTCGGACAGCCCACTATGGACGACGTTCCCCTCTCCTGCGACGTGCTTGTTGCCGGCGGCGGGCTTTCGGGAATCTGCGCGGCTTTGGCGGCGGCGCGAAGCGGTGCGAAAGTGGTTCTCGTGCAGAACCGCTCCAACTTGGGCGGCAATTCAAGCTCCGAAGTGCGCATGCACCCGCTCGGCATAAGCAGCTGGGAAGTGGGCTTCAGGGAGGGTGGAATACTCGAGGAGTTGAAGCTTAAAAACGCGGCGGAAAACCCCGAAATGAGTTGGGGGGTTTGGGAAATGGTGCTTTACGACAAGGTTCGGAGCGAAAAAAACATCACGCTTTTGCTCGACACCACGCTCTTCGGCGCGGAGGTAAAAAACGGGCTGATTGTGCGCGCGTTCGCCCGCTGCGATTTGTCGCTTACAAACTACGTTATTTCGGCGAAACAGTTCATCGACTGCACGGGCGACTGCCGCCTTGCGCTCGAGGCGGGCGCGGAGGTGATGGCGGGGCGCGACGGAAAGGAAAAATACGGCGAAACTCTGGCGGACTTTTTCACTAAAGGCGACCGCCTGTGCTGCTCGATTCTTTTCACCTCGCGCGATGCCGGCAGGGAGGTCAAGTTTACGCCGCCCACATGGGCGCGCAAGGTCACGGCGGAGAATATGAAGTTCCGCAACCCCAAGTCGGGCGGCGGGCTCAACTACGGCTACTGGTTCATCTCGTTCGGCGGAAAACTCGATACCGTCCGCGACATGGAGGTAATCCGCCGCGAGTTGCTGGCAATTTTGCTGGGCGTGTGGGGCTACATAAAAAATTGCGGCAAATATCCCGAGGCGAAAAATCTCGACTTGGATTTTATCGGAATGCTGCCCGCCCGCCGCGACACCTACAGAATAGCCGGCTACGACATTTTCACTCAGCACGACATAGAGGGCGGCTGGCGCAACCGCCCCGACCAAATCATAACCGTAGGCTGGCCGATGGAAGACCAGCCCTCCGACGGGTTCGACTTCAAGGGTAAGCCGGCAATCTACGGCGGAAAAACGCCCTACTACAATCTGCCGCTTACGGCGATGTATTCAAAGGACGTAAAAAACCTGATGATGGCGGGGCGCAATATGAACACTTCCCACATAGCCTTCACTTCCACGCGCATTATGAACACGGGCGCGCTTGCGGGCGAAGTCGCGGGCAATGTTGCAGCGTTGTGCGCGGCTCGTGGAATGAATCCGCGCGAAGCGGGGCTGTCGGAAAAGACTCTCTCGGAGCTTCGGCAAAAACTCATAAAAGACGGCAACATAATTGTGGGCTTTAAAAACGAGGACGCCGCCGACCTGATTTTGCAAGCCGCAGCTTCCGCCACCGAGTCCGATTTCGGAACGTCGCCCGACAACGCCAAAAACGGCGTGAATTTCGACTTCGCGGGCGAGAACAAAAACCGCTGGCAGGCGGCTATAGCCAAATCTCCCACGCTTGCGTTTACATGGGAAAAACCCGTTGAAATTTCGCAGGTGCGGCTGAATCTGGATACGGGCTGCCGACAGCTTACGCAGTCGTGCGAGGTCAACATTCGCAACCGAATGATACTTGCCCCACAGCCCGAAACGCTGCGCGATTTCGACATAACCGCCGTGCTTGCCGACGGCAAAAAACGCACGCTTGCGCGCGTGCGCGGCAACTGCCAAAAAATGGTGCGCGTCGATTTCGGCAAAGTCGCGGTGAAGTCGGTTTCGGTAAAATGCCTTGCCACGAACGGCGACGAAAAGGCATCTATTTTCGAGGTCAGAGCCTACGCGTAGAATTCAAAAAAAAGGAGAAAAATATCATGAGAAACAGAATGTTGGTAGTTGTTTTGTTCTGCCTTACCGCGTTGCGCGCGGCGGCAATCGACGCGGAAAGCTTCGGCTTCAGCGCGGGCGGCGATCCGCTCGAAAACGCGCGCGCGTTGCAAAAGGCGGTAGACTGCGGCGGCGAAATCCGCGTCTCGAAGGCGGGCGTCTACGATGTGGGCGCAACCGTGCTTATCGGCGACAACACTTCGCTCGTCTTCGCCGAGGGGGTGGTCATTCGCAAAAACGCAAAACACGGAGTGTTCAACTACGTCTTCTTGAACAAGGGGGCTCGCCAACGCCAATACAACAAAAACATTTCGCTTGTAGGTCTTAATCTGAGCGTAAACAACGTTGACCACATAGACACTTCCGACATTTTGGGACTTGTGGGGCAGGTTTCCTTTTTCTACGTTAAAAATCTCAAAATCCGCGACCTACGCTGCACCGACCTGCGCGCGAACCAGTTTTGTATACAGGTTTGCACCTTTGAAGATATCGACATTTCGGGTGCGGAAATAAGGGGGCACAAGGACGGAATCCACCTCGGGCGCGGAACGCGCTTCAGAATTTCCGACTGCACTTTCGCCACGGGCGACGACGCCATTGCCCTCAACGCTCACGACTACGACATCTCCAACCCCGAAATGGGCTGGATTGAAAACGGCATAATAGAAAACATCTTTGACTTGGAGCCGTCGGAGCTGCTCATCGGGTTCAACGGCAAGCCCATCTACGGATATTTCTGCCGCATAATTTCGGGCACTTGGACGGAATGGAAACGCGGAATGCAGATTCAGAAATCGGACACAGTTGTTTCGGACGGGAGAATGTATAGGGCTCAGATGAAGCCCGACGGCAAAGTGTTCGTCTCGCAAACGCAGCCCACACATTCCGACGGGGCGAAAGTTTTGGACGGCATAAAATGGCGCATGACGCAGACCGACGTAGAGTTCAATGCGGGCGTGCGCAATGTTGTATTCAGAAACATATTTTTGCAGAAAGCAAGAACGGCGTCGTTTTCAATCCACGCCGATATGGACGTATGGAGCAGGTCGTTCTACCCAGACGGAAAGTTCACAATGCAGGAAAATCTTGTCTTCGACAATATCCGCGTTTTGCACGACAAGCCCAAGCCGTTTTTGCTTGTTAAAGTTCCCGTAAACAGAGTCAACATTTCCAACTCTTTCTTGAAAAACAACAACATAATATTCTTGAACCACAAGGATATTGACAACTCTTCGCCCACGGTTCTCAATATTTTCAACACGTCGTTTGAGCCGACGCAGAAGATGGATTTTATAAAGAATAACGTTGCGGGCAAGCACATTGAAACCAACTGTTTTCCCTCGGTAAAGTAGGCGGGAAGTTGTTCTGATTTTTGCGAAACGTCGGGTGCGGCTC
>JAEXGH010000001.1 GCA_023450935.1 Verrucomicrobiota bacterium
AGTCCTCCTTGTTGAACGCGGGCGAAACCGTGTAGTTTTCGGTGTGCAGAATATGTGCGCCGATTTGGTATCCCAAATCCTTTCCGAATTTTGTAAGCTCGCGGCATTTGGCATTCCCGCCGAGTTCTGGTTCGGCAATACCGTAAATCGGGCAGCGTCCGTTGGAACGCCAGTTCCAGTTCGTCAAAATGATGTCGGCTTTTTCAATGCCGATGTCCTTCAGTTTTTTGAGAAGGACTTTCATCTCGTCGAAAGAGTGGTATTTTTGGATATTGGGCGCGTCTACGTCTTTCCAGTGGTAACCGCGGTTGAGCTTTGTTTCGCTGCGGCGCATAAAAGACGCCATTCTGACTTTGAAAAACGGCGATTCTACCGTGTATTGCAATTTTGGGTTTCCCTTCGCCCTTTCGCGCAGGGGAACGACCTCGCCGCGCTCGAGCTGATACTTGCGGTAGGCTTTGCCCATTGAAGAATAGTTCGCCTTTTTGCCCTTGAAATAGGTGTAGTCAATCACGATATCTTCGTATGGGGGCATACCTATTTCATTGATATGGAACGCGGGAAAGACTGTGTAAACGCCGTTTTTTACGTCTATGATTGTTGAAAATTCATACTGAAGCGTTTTCATAATAGCAACAAACGCCTCGTCGCCCTTTTTTAATCCGTAAAGAGGCATTCTGTTTTTGCGCAGAATGAATTGGGCGTTGTCGGCGCGAAACGTGCCCAACGCGCCGTCGGAGGTAATCCAGTAGCCGTCGTCGCCTTTCGCCGCGACGGAATCTGGATTTATAACATCAAGACGCTTTATAGCCGACCAGCGCGCGCCCAATTTATTGAACGGAATGACAAGCCTGCGCGTGTCTTCGCCCGTCTTCTGAAGCTTTGCTTCGTAAGAAGTTGTTTTGCCTCCCTCCAAGTTTAAAACCACCGTTACCGAATCGGCAATGGCGGACGCATTTGTGCCTGCGCACAAAATGGAGGCGAACGCTACCAAAGATAAAATAGTTTTTCTCATAACAGTTGGAGTTTTGAATACAAAACGCCGCATGTCAACCGAAAACCCAAAACTGAAAAACTTTAACCAAAAAATAAAGTTGCGATGTGCGTAGCCTACGCGTCAATTCGTTTTTTTTAATCAAAAAGCGGAACGTTTGTTCCGCTTTAGTTATAAAACAAAAACTTTAATTTCCAAACAAAGGCAGATTGGCGAAAGCCAATCGCCGCCACTTTAGGAAACGTAAAAAACTTTAACCAGAAAGCAGAGCGGATTGAATAAAATTCAATCCGCGCCACTTTAAATTTAAAAGCGCGAGGCTCGAGGCAGAAAACAAGCGAAGCGCGTTTGAGATTTTTTGCGTAGCAAAAAAGACCCCGAAGGGGCGAGACGGGTTGCGAATGCAACCGCGAGTCAACTTGCGTTTTGGCGAGCGTAAGCGGGCTGAAGCCCGTGAGTCGAAGCCAAAACCAAGTGATGCCCGAGAGCGTTTCTTGCGGCGGCTTTAAAAAGAACAATGGCGGTAGGTTTTACCTACCGCCATCGGTGTTTAATGTATAAAAATGCCGCCGCCGAAAGAAACGCGCCCTCGCGCTTTTAAAAAAGTTTGTAGTCCTTAGCCTTGACGATTTCGCCGCGGTGGGAGAAATCCTTGTCGGAGTAGTTTGTGATAATCTCCTGTCCGTTCGAGAATTTCGTTATGTAGACCAACGGGGCTATTTCGTCGTGGAAGTCCATAAACTCGTATTGCAGGTGCTTCATCGGCTGGTATTCGTCGTAGGCTTCCTTTACGGGCTTAAGACCCAGCTTGTGGTAGTTCGCGAAATAGAACGTGGGGCGTCCGTTGAATTCCGCCATTTTAAGGCGTCGTGTTGTTTTGTCCTGTATCAGTCCGTAGGGCAACCAAGTCCTGTCCTGCGGGTTGTCGTAGGTGTAGTCTATGGTAGTGTAGTAGGGGTTGCTGAGGATAATTCCGTGGTAGGCAATCTGCCAAATGGGAACAAGCCTATCGACAAGCGGGTTGTCGGCTGGAACCCAGTGCGGGTATGCCCAGACGTAGAGGGCGTAGTCGAGCGTTTTGGCGACGTGGTCGCACGGGCCTTCGCTGCCGAAGCCGCCGAAGTATTTTTTGCATTTTTCGCCGATTTTGTTCATGTAGTCGGCGGTCTGCTGCCGGTTGCAGGGGTGGCGTTTGTCGAAGCAGGGGTAGGGGACAATGCAGGAGGTTACGTCGATGTGGTGCGTGCCTTTGAGCCCCAAGCCTGCCATGCCTTTGTAGTCGTCGTCAATGTATCTGTCGTTGACGCACTGGAAACAGGGGTTGTAGGCGCGTCCGCCCGACATGTGCGCGTATGGGCGCAGAGAGCCGTCGGGGAGTTTCGCGACAGAGTTTTCGTCGAAGCGTTTTGCGATTCTGTAGAAGTCTGTGTTGCAGACGTGGCAGACCATCTGGTAGCCGAACGATTGCCCCAGCTTGATTGCCTCGCGCATTTTCGCCTCGCCGCCGAACTTGGGTTCTACGGGGAACAGGTCGGGGAAGCGTCCGTCGAAACCGCCGCTGTTCCAGCCTACAAAGCACATTTCGAGCTTGTCTACGCCCAGAGACTTCAGCTCCTTCGTGATTTTCATGAAGTCGTCGAAAGAGTAGTGGACGTTGATTGGGGGTTCGTTTTCGGGCGTCTGGTGCTCTATTTTGCTGGGGCTTTTTATGCCGTGCTTTACGCGGAAGAACATTGATTCCGCCGAATACGCAAGCGTGGGATACTCCTTCGCGCGCTCGCGCAGGGGCTTTACTTCGCCGCGGTCAAGCTGGTATTTGCGGTATGTCCTGCCCATAGCCGAGTAGTTCGCGTCTTTGCCGTCGAACTCGTAGAAATCGACAATCAAATCCTGATAGGGGGCGAAGCCGATTCCCTCAATCAGAAAGCGCGGGAACATTTTGTAGACGCCGTTTTTGGCTTGGACGTGCGTTGCAAATTCGTAGGTGAGCCCCTTGACTATGCCCATTGCGGCTTTGTCGCCCTTTTTGAAGCCGAACACGGGAATGGGGTTGCGGCGTTCGCCTATTGCGCCGTCGTCTAAGCGGAACGTGCCCATGCGGCCGTCGCCCATGACCCAATAGCCCGCGTCGCCCACTTTTGCGGTGAAGTCGTCGGAGAGAATGTCTATGTAATCGACGTTGTTGCACAGGTTGCGAATGGGGATAAGCAGACGTTTTGCGCCGTCGGGCATTGCCTGCAGCTTGATGTCGAACGATTGCGTTGACTTGTCGTTTTTAACGAATACCGCCTTGACGGAATCGGCGGCGACCGCCGCCGCGCACAACGCGAATATCGGGATTAGTGATAGTAGTGTTTTTTTCATATTCTCCTATTTTTTGAAATAGTTTTTCGCCGCTTCAAACCACGCTTTTATTTTTGCCTTGAAGCCCGTTTCGGCTTTCGCTGCGGGTGCTGCCGCTTTGGCTTGCGTCGCGGCTGGTTTTGCGGCTTTCGGTTTTGCACTGTCGGAAGAATCGGCAACCGGTTTTTCCGCGAGCTTTGCCGCCGCTTTTTGGGCGGCTTCCGAACGCTTCTTCGCCTCTTCGGGCGAAAGCTTGAACAGGCGGTAGTCCATGGGGGCTATTGTCTGTTTCTTGTATTCGAAAGGCTTGTCGGAATAGTTCGTTACAACTTCGCTGCCGTCGGAATAGCGCGTTATGAAAACGTCTTTGGCGAGCTCTCCGTGGAAGTCCATAAACTCGTATTGCAGGTATTTCATCGGCTGGTATTCGTCGTAGGCTTCCTTTAGGGGGGCGAGGTTGTTGTCGCGTATGCCGCCGTAGAACGTTGGGCGTCCGCCGAATTCGGCAACCTTCATCTTACGCAGCTGTTTTGAGCCGATAATGTGGTAGGGTTTGACGTAGTGAATTTTTTTCTTGCGCTTGAGACTGCGCTTTTCGATTGATTCAACCGTTTCCTTTTCGTAGGTGTAGTCGATTGTTGCGTAGTAGGGATTGCTGATGATAATTCCGTGGTAGGCAATCTGCCAAATGGGAACGAGTCTGTCCATAAGCGGCGTTTCTCTGCCTACCCAGCTCGGGTATGCCCAGACATACAGAACGTAGTCGAGCGTGTTGGCGACGTGGTCGCACGGGCCTTCGCTGCCCCAGCCGCCGAAATATTTGTCGGCAAGCGCGCCGATTTTGTTCATGTAGTCGGCGGTCTGCTGTCGGTTGCAGGGGTGCTTGGGATCGTAGCAGGGGTAGGGGGTGATACAGGAGGTGACGTCGATGTGGTGCGTGCCCTTGAAGCCGCGCGCCTTCAGCCCTTCGAAATCGTCGAAGATGTAGTTGTTGTAGACCTGCTGGAAGCACGGGAAGTAGGCGCGCCCGCCCGCCAAGATACTGTGGTGGTGCAGCGAGCCGTCTGGGCGTTTGGCGATGTCTTTTTTGTCGAACCTGTCGGAAATCGAGTAGAAGTCGGTATTGCAGACGTGCACGACAATCTGGTAGCCGATATTGTGCGCGGTGTCCACAACCTCCTTCATCTTTTCCTCGCCGCCGAACGCGGGATCGGCGGGGAAGAGCGTGGGGAAACGCCCGTCGAAGCCGCCGCTGTTCCAGCCTACAAGGCAGATTTCCGCCTTTTCAATTCCCATTTCCTTGAGCTTTAAAATGTTTTTCTTGGTTTGCTCAAACGTCCTGTGGGCTTTGACTTTCGGTTCGTTCTGCGGGGTTTGGTCGATTATTTTAGCCGAGTTGTTTTTTATGCCGTGGCTAAAGCGGACGAACATCGTGTCGGCGGTATACGCCAACTGCGGGTTGCCCTTGACGCGCTCGCGCAGGGGGAGGACTTCGCCGCGCGCAAGCTGGTAGTCGCGGTAGGCTTTGCCCATTGAGGAATAGTTCGCCGCGTCGCCCTTGAACGTGTAGAAGTCGATTATAAGGTCTTCGTAGGGCGAAAAGAACATATCTTTGATGAGGAAGCGCGGGTAGATTTCGTATGCGCCGTTTTTGACTTCGACTCTTGCCGAAAACTCGTATTTAAGCCCCTTGACGATTCCCACAAACGCCGAGTTGCCCTTCTTGACTCCGTAAAGCGGAAGCGGATTGCGGCGTTCGTTAACAAGCCCGTTGTCTGCCTTGAACGTGCCCATGCGGCCGTCGCCCAGCACCCAGTAGCCGACTTCGCCCTTCTTTGCCGTGGCCTGAGGCAATTTGATGTCGATGAAATCTGCGTTGAGCGGGATTTCCCTAATCGGGATTTGCAGCCTGAACACGTCTTTTGCGACTTGCTTCAGCTCGACTTTTTGTTTTTTTACCGACTTGTCGTTAAATGTGGTAACGACGTTTGCAAAGTCGATAGCCGACACTACCGAAGCTGCAAGCGCGACCGCCGCGGCAACAAAAATCTTCTTCATAAGAACCAATCTTCCCTTCCTGTTGTTATCGTTTATATAGAAAGCAGAAAGTCTAAAAATTCCCGCCCTTTCATCAAGCTTTTTTTTATTTTTTATAATCCCGAAAGAGGCGTTTTTTATATGTTCGAAAGCGGCGGCGATTGCCAAAGGTAATTCGCCTTTGGCAAACATTTAAGAATTTTGCCGAATAATGTAGTGGGGCATTCGCAAGAAAAATTTTTTCAGCTTAGGATAATCAAGCCATTGAACCTTGTTCAATGCGAATGTTAACAGAAAAGGCAGTGTGATTAACACTGTCGAATAACACAGACCGCCGCAAAGGCGGCGGAGGTCAAGGGTCATTCGCTCCTTGACAAGGGAGGGAAGGGGGGTTTTAATGATGTCAAAAACAATATTTGGAGAATTTAGGAAAAAATCATGGCAAAAGTCGATATAGAGTTGGTCGAAATGGTGCTTAAGCGCGCCAAAGTCGAGTCTACGCAAATCGCGCGGATAATAGAGGACATAAAATTCCAGTCCGAGGCCGCCAAAGAGGTGGGAGAGAAAGAGCCCCCCGTGAAGAAGCAGTTTGTGGTAATCGTCAACGACCCATACGGGAAAATCGCCGAGACGGGGTTCGAATACGCCGGTTGGGTCGTCCAAATTCCCGAGGACGACGCCCCCCAGAGCGCGCTTCAAAAACTCCACTTCGGCGCGTATGACTTCAATATTACGCCCAAGGGCAGAAAAATGCCCATAAAGACGATTGACGAGGCCGTCCGCTTCGGCTCGGCGAAAATCTATAAAGAACATCAAATTTGGCTGAAAAATAAAGAGCCCGTTTTGATTATGACAACAAACGGAAAACTTCCCAAAGCCGAAAAGGAGCCCGAAGAGGAATAGAAATATGGCGTTGCGCATAACAAAATACGGCGAGGAAATCCTCAAACAAAAGACGGCTCCCGTCGAGGTTTTCGACGACTCCGTAAAACGGCTTGCAAAAGACATGCTTGAGGCAATGTTCGAGGCAAACGGGCTGGGGCTTGCCGCGCCGCAGGTGGGCGTGGGGAAGTCGATGTTCGTGATAGATATGCGCAGGAGAATGAATACCGACGCCCCGTGCGAGTTTACCATAGACGGTAAAACGCTGCCCATGGACATTGCAATGCCGTTTGTTGCGATAAACCCGAAGCTCGATTTGATAGGCGAATATCTCGAAACATGCGAGGAGGGTTGCCTTTCGTTCCCCGGAATCTACGCCGAAGTCGAGCGCGTCGATGCCGTGAGGCTTGAGTATTCCGATACCGACGGTGTCCGCCACGAGCTTGTCTGCAACGATCTTTTCGCGCGCTGTGTCCAGCACGAGTTCGACCACCTTCAGGGCGTGTGTTTTGTAAACCGTCTCGACAACAAAGAACTTTTTAAAATCGACAAAAAGCTCAAGAAACTGCGCCGCCAAACGCGCGATTTCCTGAAAGAGCAGAAGAAGACCGACAAGCCCGACGCGTAGAGTAATGAAACGTCCGCTGTGTGTAGCTTTGACGGGGGGAATGGGTTGCGGCAAAAGCGCGGCCGCCGCCGCGTTTGAAAGTTTCGGGATACGCACCGCCGACGCCGACAAACTCGCGCATGCGGCTCTGTTTTCCGACGGCGTCCGCGCCCCGATTTCGGCTTTGTTGGGGAATGAAGTCTACGAAGACGGCATTCCCCGCCGCGATATTATCGCAAAAAAAGTGTTTGCCGATTCGGCGTTGCTCGGAAAGTTCGAGCAGATAATACACCCGCAGGTAGAAAAAATGTGGCGCGAATTGGCGCAAAAAGAGGACATTCTGGTTGTGGAAGTGCCGCTGCTTTTCGAAAAAAAGCTTGAAAGCGGGTTCGATTTGTGCGTTAGTGTTCTGTGTAGCGAACGTTTGCGTCGCCGGCGTCTCGAACAAAGAGGTATGAATGCGGAACAGATAGCCGCCCGAGACGCCTTCCAAATCCCCCCGATGCGCAAGGCAATTTTGGCGGACGTTGTTTTGTTTAACGAAACGTCTATCGATTTTCTTAAAATGCAGGTCGGAAGGGTGGTATCACGTTTAAAACAATAGGAAAATGGAAGAAACAACTCCCGAAAAACAGCCCAAAAAACGCGGCAGAAAACCCAAGACCGCAGCCGCGGCAACACCCGAAGAATCGGTAGTAAAGCAGCCCAAAAGACGCGGCCGACCGCCGAAGGCAAAGCAGGCGGAACAGATTCCCACACCGCCGGAACAAACGTCTGAAACACCCGCAGCTGCCGCCACGGGCCCCCAGTGGCGCGATGCCCCCGAACCCGCAGCAGAACCCGAATCGGCTCAGACGCGCGACGAAAGCCTTTTCGTCCCCGCCGCCGACGATTTCGCCTACGCTTCGCCCGCTGACGACCGTCCCTCCGAGACGCGCTACGATGGCGAATTCCAGTCCGACGACGACATTCCCGCTTCGTATTCAACCACCGACGAAGACCTCGTTCAGGACAACTACAAAAACTCTTGGAACTATGACGACGAATGCGGCGACCAGCCCGCCAAGTCGGATTTTGAAGCGGAATCTTCCGGGGAAGACTTTCCCGAACGCGTTCGGCGCGGCGATTCCGAAGACCGTTTCCAACGCCGCGACGATTTTCACGGCAGCCAAAGCCGCAATTCCAGCAACAAATGGCAACAGCGGCAAAACGGCGGGTTCAATAGAAACCAGAACCGCAACCAGCGGCAAAATCAGCAGCAGGCGGGGCAAAACAATAGATTCAACCGCAACCAGAACGGCAATCGGCAGAACCAGCAAAACCAAAACCGCAATCCCAACCAGCGCAATGCCCAGAACCGCCAGCAAAACCAGCAGACGCAGAATGCCAACCGCAACCAGCAGCGGCAGAACAGGCCAAAGTGGCTCCAGCAGTCGGCGGACTCCGATTTCATAAATCCGTCGGAATTGTTCAACTGGAGCGCGCTTGATTCAGACGCGTCAATCGGCGCGTATGTGGCGGAAAAATATCTGGGTATCGCGCCTTCCGCGCAGATTGCACAGGCGGCGCAGCCCGACCAATCCCGCCTTTTGCAACCCGCTCCCGATTCGGCGCAACCTCATGAAGGCGTCCCCGAAAAATCGGTTGAGCTTCACGCGGAGGAAAACTTTGCGCAATCGCAGAACGAGCCGCAACAGACTTCGGGGGAATCGGCGGCGCAGTCCGCGCCGGAACAACCCGCGGCGCAGCCGGAAGAAACAAACGCGCCGCTGCCGTATTGGGAAATGCTTGAAAAAACAAACGCCGCGCTTTTGGACGAATCTTCGTCCGAACAACAGCCGCAAGCAGAACGTGCGGAAAACGCGGACGCCGCCGGTCAGGCGGAAAGCAAACCCGACACCGTGCCGTTTGTTGAATCCACTGAATTCGAAGTAGGCGGCGCGAGCGTGCAGTCGCTTGGCGTCTTCGACGAATTCTACCCGAAGACGCTTCCGGAAATCAGGGAATATTTCGAGCAAAACAACATTCCCCACAGCGGAGGAATGAACAAAAATTCCTTCCTTGCCGACTATTTTAAATACGCCGATTCCCAGAAGAGGCTCACGCTTGTTTCGGGCGTGCTCGACATTTTCGAAGACGGCTTCGGCGGCGCGTTGACGTTCTCCTCCGACGACTACCGTCTGAAGAAATACTCGGTGTTCGTCCCCAAGTTTTTCATCGAAAAATACTCGCTTGCGCGCGGTCATTTCCTGCGCGTGCTAGCGGCGTCGCCCAAAGACGCCGCAGGCAGCCCGTTTGCGGTTAAAATCTGTTCGGTTATGGGCAGGAATCCCGCTTCGATAAAGGATATCGAGGCGTTCAACGACCTAATCCCGTATTACCCCACCGAGCGCATAATTTTGGAGTCCGACGTCCACGCGGCAAAGGCGAATGTTTCAATGCGCGCCGTCGATTTGCTCTCGCCCATAGGTTTCGGACAGAGGGCGTTGATTGTCGCCCCGCCGCGCACGGGCAAAACGGTCTTGATGCAGTCAATGGCGAAATCGATACGCTACAACAAGCCCGAAGCGCGTCTGATTGTGCTTTTGGTTGACGAACGCCCCGAGGAAGTCACCGACTTCAAGCGCAGCGTGGACGCCGAAGTTGTTGCCTCCACCTTCGACGAAGACGCCGCAAGCCACGTCCACGCCGCCGAAATGGTAATCAGCAAGGCGCGCCGCCTTGTGGAAACGGGCGAAAACGTCGTAATTTTGCTCGACTCCATCACTCGGCTCGCCCGCGCCTACAACGCGCTTATGCCCAACGGCGGTAGGACGATGTCGGGCGGCGTGGAGGCGAACGCGCTTCAAAAGCCAAAAAAATTTTTCGGTTCGGCGCGCAATATCGAGGGCGGAGGGTCGCTCACGATAGTAGCAACGGCTCTCGTCGAGACAGGCAGCAAGATGGACGAGGTTATCTTCGAGGAATTCAAGGGCACGGGCAATCTGGAATTGCATTTGGATCGGGCGTTGTCGGAAAAACGCATCTTTCCGGCAATCAATATGGAAAAGACCGGTACGCGCAAGGAGGAGCTGCTCTATCACCCCGACGAACTCGAAAAAATCTACATGCTTCGCCGCGCAATGAACGGCGTGCCGATAGTGGAGTCTATGGATATGCTCGTGCAAAGATTAAAAAAGACGAAAACAAATGTTGAATTTTTGCTGGGATTGAATAGATAAGTATTCATTCTACTTTAAACACTACCTTGACAACAGATAAATTCTACAACTAAATGACATCAGCAGACGATTTTGTGTTGCAGTTAATGCACGAGCGCGGATTGGTGGCCGAAGACGTTATAAACACCGCCAAACAGCAGTTGCGCGAAGAGGGAGTCCAAAATTCGGAACTGGACGGCAAAACCATTGATTTGCTTTTGGAAAAGCACTACTGCTCATACGAGGACATCTATAAAGTCCTTTCGGAAGAGTTCAGTATACCGCTCGTTTCGCTCGACGACATCAATATAACCGACGAGGTAAAGGCTCTTGTAAGCGACAAGATTGTGCGCGAACACAATATCCTTCCGCTCGACGTCTCGAACGGACAGCTTGAGACGGTCATATCCGACCCCATGGATATGGACACCGTCGATAACGTAAGCCGCCTTGTGGGTATGCCGCTCGACCTGCGCCTCGCCCCCCCGCATACAATCAAGGACGCCATCGAATCCCAATACGGGCTTAAGGGTGAGTTCGACTCAATCTTCGGTGAAGACGCCGCTGGCGCGGGCGTAAAAATGGACGCGGGCAAAGCCACCGAAGAGGACGCGCCGATTATCAAGTATGTGCAGTCGCTCATTACGGAAGCCGTCAAAAGGCGCGCCAGCGATATCCATCTTGAGCCGCTCGAAAAGCGTTTCCGCGTGCGCTACCGCATAGACGGCGTGCTCGTGGAAGTGGAGAATCCGCCGAAGCGTTTGCAGCCCTCCATTATCTCGCGCCTCAAACTTATGGCGGATATGTCGATTGCCGAAAAGCGCGTTCCGCTCGACGGCAGAATCCAGATTTCATACGAAAACAAGGACATCGACTTGCGTGTTTCGAGCCTGCCCACAGTCTACGGCGAAAGTATCGTAATGCGTATTCTCGACAAGGAGGGGTTGCGCTTGGGCCTGCCCGAACTCGGCTTCTTCTCCGACGACCAATCGACGTTCGAAAGAATCGTCGGTATGGCGGACGGTATTTTCCTCGTAACGGGCCCCACGGGCTCGGGTAAATCGACAACGCTTTATTCGGCACTCAACTACCTCAACCACCCTGACAGAAAAATCATAACGGTTGAAGACCCCGTAGAATACCAGATGACGGGCATCAATCAGGTTCAAGTCAGAAGGGAAGTGGGAATGACGTTCGCGGCGGCGTTGCGTTCAATGTTGCGTCAGGCGCCGAACATCATAATGATAGGCGAAATTCGAGACCTCGAAACGGCGGAAATTGCAATCAACGCGTCGCTTACTGGGCATATGGTCTTCTCAACGCTGCACACCAACGACGCCCCAAGCGCGGTAACGCGTCTCGTGGATATCGGCGTAAAACCGTTCCTTGTTTCGGCTTCGCTGCGCGCGGCACTCGCCCAGCGACTCGTCCGCAAAAACTGCGCGGCGTGCAAAGAGGCGTATGAGCCCGACCACAAAGTTTTGCAGGCAATCGGCATAAATGAAATCGAGGCAAAGGGCATGAACTTCATGCACGGCGTGGGTTGCCCCAAGTGCAACGGCATAGGCTACAAGGGCAGAATGGGCATTTTCGAAATCTTCATTGTAAACGAAGAAATCCAGCAGATGATTTACGAAGGAAGAACCCTTGTGGAATTGCGCGCAAAGGCGCGCGAGCTGGGAATGAGAGTAATGCGCGAAGACGGCATTCGCAAAGTTTCGTCGGGCCTTACCACCGCCGACGAAGTGTTGAAAGTTACAATGGACGAAGCGTAAAGGATCTGTATGTTTGAAGACCACAACAACGCGATTTTCGATATAATGCTTTCGAGCGGTCTGCTCACGAAAGCCCAGCTCGACGAGTTCGACGAAACGCATATCAATACGGGCAAGCCCCTCGCCGATGTTATTTTGGACTCGGGTTTGGTCGACAAGGAAACGATGCTCAAGGCGGTTGCAAAAGACCTCCAGTATGAGTATATGCCCTTTCCCCCCGCCGACATTCCCGAAGACGCAATCAAACAGCTGCGCCCCAATACGGCGCGCACCTACGGCGTAGTCCCGATTAAATACGACGACACCAGCATAACGCTCGTGGCCAAAGACCCCTTCAATAACGCCATCATAGACGACATCACGTTTACGCTCAACAAAGACGTGAAGCTTGTTGTTATGGACCCCGAGAAGGTCGATGCGCTCATCGTGCAGTCCTACGGCGAAGACAACCTCAGCATTGACGACGTTCTTTCGGAAATCAAGGACGACGACTTCGCTTCGGGCGACGCCTCGGCGCAGGCAAACGAAACGCCCATTATCCGCTTTGTGAACCTAATTCTCCAGCAGGCGATTAAGGACAAGGCAAGCGATATCCACTTCGAGCCGTTCGAAGACCAGTTCAGAATCCGCTACCGCATAGACGGCGCGCTTTACGAAATGACGCCTCCGCCCAAGAGCCTTGCGCTGCCCGTAATTTCGCGCATCAAGGTTTTGGCGAACCTCAACATTGCCGAAACGCGCATTCCGCAGGACGGCAGAATCAAGATTACCATTTCGGGCAGACCCGTAGACTTGCGTGTTTCCACGCTGCCCACGCAGTTCGGGGAGAGCGTCGTGTTGCGCGTTCTGGACAAGGGCGTTGTAAACCTCGACCTCGAAAAACTGTCGATGTCGGACGAAATCATGCAGAATATCCGCCGATTGGTAAGAATGCCCAACGGGATATTCATCGTGACGGGCCCGACGGGTTCGGGCAAGACGACAACGCTTTATTCAGCCCTGCGCGAAGTCAATACGGTAGACGTGAAAATCCTCACATCGGAAGACCCCGTCGAATACGAAATCGACGGAATCATGCAGGTGCAGATAAACCACCAAGTGGGCTTGGACTTCGCCCGATGCCTGCGCGCATTCCTGCGTCAAGACCCCGATAAAATAATGGTCGGCGAAATCCGCGACTTGGAAACCGCGCAGATTGCCGTGCAGGCGTCGCTCACGGGGCACGTCGTGCTTGCAACGCTCCACACTAACGACTCCCCCGGCGCGGTTACGCGTTTGATGGATATGGGGCTTGAGCCGTATTTGATTGCCGCATCGCTCGAGGGCGTTTTGGGGCAGCGTCTTGTCCGCAAAATCTGCCCGACCTGCCGCACGGCGTTCGAACCCGATCAGGATACAATCGACAAACTCGGCGTTGACCCCATCGAAATTGCCGACAAGAAATTCTATTTCGGCAAGGGGTGTTCCGATTGCGGCGGCTCGGGCTACCGCGGCAGACAGGGGCTTTTCGAGCTTCTGCTTGTCAACGACACCCTCCGCGACCTCATCACGCAGCGCGCGCCCACAATGGTTCTTAAACAAAAGGCCATAGAGTTGGGTATGCGCACCCTCCGCGACGACGGTCTGCGCGCAATTTTCGACGGAGCAACAACAGTTGACGAAGTTTTGAAATACACCTAACCTTATTTGTTAAACCTCATCTATCATTATGCCAAAATTCAAATATACAGCGTCCGACAAAGACGGGCACACTCTTGAAGGAGCAATCGACGCAATCAGCGAAAGCCGCGCCAGAAAGCAGCTTGCCGAACAGGGATTGTCGGTTGAAAGACTCTCGGAAATGGTCGTAACCGAACGCAAGGCGTCGGCGGCCTCCAAAAAACGCCCTAAGCCGCTTTTCGGCACGGGCGTCAGTAACGAAAACGTAACGATTTTCTCGCGCCAGCTTTCGACGCTGCTCAAGGCGGGGCTTCCGCTGCTGCGCTCGCTCGAGGTCATAGCGCGTCAGGAGAAAAACCCCTTCTTCAAGGGAATAATAGAGGACATTTGCGACAACGTCCGCACGGGTAATAAATTTTCCGACGGTCTGGCGCAGTCGCCCAAGGTTTTCGACAAGCTCTATATCAATATGGCGCGCGCGGGCGAAGCGGGCGGCGTTCTCGACGTGGTGCTCGACCGTCTTTCGACCTTTCAGGAAAAGGCGTTGAAGACCACCAACAAGGTCAAAAGCGCAATGGTTTATCCGTTGGTGATTATGACCGTCGCAGTTGCGATTGTCGCGATTTTGATGATTTTCGTCATTCCGCAGTTCCAGCAGATTTTCGCCGATATGCTCAACGGCGCGCCCATGCCCGCCCTCACCCAGATGATTATCAATATCTCCGACTTCATGCGCGTAAACTATATTGCGACAATAGGGATTGTTGTCGGCGTTGTTGTGGGCTTGAAGCTCTTTTTCAAGACGAAATTCGGCACGCGCGTCTGGGATACAATGGCTTTGCGCGCCCCGAAAATCGGCGATATGGTGATGAAATCCACAGTTGCCCGCTTCACGAGAACGTTCGGAACGCTGCTCGCCTCGGGAGTGCCGATTTTGGAGGCGTTGAATATCACAAAGGGAACGCTGAAAAATTCGCTCATCGTTGACGCGCTCACACGCGTGCACGACCGCGTCCGCGACGGCGAACCGCTCGCCGCGCCGCTCGACCAGCAGAAAATTTTCCCGACAATGGTTACGAGTATGGTGGAGGTCGGCGAGGAAACCGGTCAACTTTCCGAGATGCTCACGCGTATTGCCGACAACTACGACGAAGAAGTCGATAACTCCGTCGGCGCAATCACTTCGGTTATCGAGCCTATTATGATTGTCTTCTTGGCTGTGGTAGTGGGCACAATCGTTATCGCGCTGTTCCTGCCGATTATCCAAATCATTCAAAAGCTCACGGGCGGTTGATTTGCCGCGGAAAAGCTCGGACAATTTTCAAAATGGAATCGGAGTCGATTCCATTTTTTTTTTGTTGAAGTGGGCGGCGCGTGTTCTATCATAAAGACTATGAAAGTAATCGTATTGGTTTTGATGTTGTGTTGCGCGCTTTCGGCCACCGCGCGTATCGGCGAAACGAAGTCGGCATTGGCAAACCGCCTTTTCGACAAGGTTCAGCGCGCCTACGTCTACAGCGCAAAGGAGGACAGACTCCGCGAGGCGCTGGAATTGCCGTATAAAAACAAACTCTTCCTTTTTCCGGACGAGGTCGAACACATCTTCCTCTACAAAAATGCCTCGTCAAAACAGTCGGCGCAGGGCGATACAACCCAGCAGCACGAACTCTACGGCTGGGAAATCCACATTGTCTGCCACAACGGCAAATCGGTTCTTGAATTCTACCGCCGCCACGGCGACCCCATGACTGTCGAGGAACTCGAGCAGCTCATGCAAATAGCCATAAAAAAATCCGGCGACAAATGGCAATACGTCCCCGAGCTCCCTCCTGTGCGCAAGTGGCGTTTCGACTTTTCAAACGGCGAAGTAAAAGACCTTTCAAGGCTCGGCGGGAAATCGCTCAGGGATATTCTACCCGTTTCGTCCGCGCGTTTTATTTATGTCGAGATACCCGAAAAAGTCCAAAACGACGGCGCGTTCAAAACTTCACTCGTTGCCGACATGCTCAATATAGCCCGACGCGAGGCAAACACGCGCTACCGCAACTACGTTAGCAAACAGGTTTCGCAAAAGGCCGCCAAAACGGCAAAAAACAAAAACGTCCGCAAAAACGCGCCCGCAAAAATCAACGTTTGGGATCTGCAGGGAATCGGTCATATGACGCAGACGGTATTCAATCCGAAAGATAACGTGTTGTCGATTTTCGAATACAACGTGCCGTTTTTTCAGTTCGGTTCGCGCGTGCCGCCCTCCTACGACAAGTCGATTCAGACGACAATAACAATTCCGCTGCGCTCCGACACGGCTTTCGGCTACAACTACCAGACGGCGGACAAGGCAGTGAGGGCGACGCTATACAGGGACGCGATTTTGTTTGTTGACGCAAAGTTTGACTCGGCGTTGCGCGAGTATATGGAGACGCTGTTCCGCCGCCAATCCGCGAAGAGGGCTATGGACGCGGAGGAGAGCGTCTCCGGTTTTTAGCATGTGAAAAACGCATAAAATTGGCTTGATACTGCGTTTTGGAAAATTTTTGCTTGGTCACATAGGTCTACTATGCTCCCTGCGCAAAAATTTTCCAAAGCCTTGTCTGAAGCTCAATTTTATGCGTTTTTGCGTATCTATAAGCTTAAATAAATGACCAAAGCGGTGTTGAATGAAATTCAAACCGCGCCGCTTTCGGAAATATAAAAAACGTTTCGCTTGTTTTAATGGCTCGGTCACGTAGGTTAACTACGCTCCCTGCACAATTAAAACGCGAAGCCTTGCCTGAACCCCGTTTTGACATGCTAAAAAGGGTATGTTAATCATCAAGCTATTGAACGAAGTTCAATGCGGAAGGAAACAGAAAAGGCGCGGTGTTCAACCGCGCCGAATTACACAATGAGCGTTCGTAGAACGCTCAGGTCAAGGGGCTTCGCCCCTTGTAAAACGCGCAAAAATGGTTTTTTTATATGTTCGAAAGAGGCGGCAATCGGCAAAGCTGATATGCCTTTACTTATTTGTTAAAGTGTTAGTGTTTAGAATTAATAAGCGATTGGCGAAGCCAATGCGAATGTTCACAGAAAAGGCGTAGCGGTTAGCTACGCCGAATAATACAGACCGCCGCAAGGCGGCGGAGGTCAAGGGGCTTCGCCCCTTGCGCCCCTTGTAAAACGCGCAAAAATGGGTTTTTTATATATTCGAAAGAGGCGGCAATCGGCAAAGCCGATGTGCCTTTACTTATTTGTTAAAGTGTTAGTGTAAACAAGCCATTGAACAAAGTTCAATGCGAAAGTAAACAGAAAAGGCGCGGTGTTCAACCGCGCCGTATTACACAATGAGCGTTCGTAGAACGCTCAGGTCAAGGGGCTTCGCCCCTTGCGCCCCTTGTAAAACGCGCAAAAATGGGAATTAGACAAGGCTTTGAAAATTTTTTGTGCAGGGAGCGTAGTTAGCCTACGTGACCAAACAAAAAATTTTACAAAACGCAGTATAAACCCATTTTTGCGCGTTTTACCTACTTGAAGAGGGCTACATCCTTTGCCTTAACAACGCCGAGTTTTTTGTATTGGAAGTCCTTGTCCGAGTAGTTTGTTACTACCCTTGTGCCGTCGGCATACTTCGTTAGAAATACGTTCGGGGCAAGCTCCTTGTGCAGGTCCATAAATTCGAGCTGTAGGTGCTTTACTTTTTGGTATTCGTCGTATGCTTCCTTTACCTTCGGCAGGTTTTTGTCGTTGCCAAGCTCGCCGTAGTAGCAGAGGCGGCTGCCCCATTCGTAGAATTGAAGCCTGTCGTCGGGGTTGCCGCGGATGTTGAATCCAAGCGAGTTTCTGAAGCCCGCGTTGCTCATAATTATCCCGTTGTAGACAAGCGGGAACATCGGCACGATTCTGTCTATGAGCGGGCTGCGTGCAATCACCTTGTCGAAGGGCGGCATCCAGACGTAGAAGGCGAAGTCGAGCGTGTTGGCGGTTTGGTCGTAGCATGATTCCGACGTGAAGCCGCCGAAGAAGCCGTGCGAGAGCTTGCCGATTTGGTTCATGTAAAACGCGCAGTCCTTTTTGGTGCAGGGGTGGTTGAGATTGAAACAGGGATATGGGCGTATTGCCGTTGTTACGTCGATGTGCAGCGGGCCGAAGAAGCCGAGCTGCTGCATGTTTGTGTAGTTTTCAAGCACCTGCTTGTAGTAGACCTGTTTGAAACACGGGCGGTATGCCTCGCCGCCCATACCGTCGTAGTGAATGTAGTCGCCGTTGAGCTGCAACGCCAAGTCGTCTTTGTTGAACGCGGGCGAGACGGTGTAGTTTTCTGTGTGGAGAATGTGCGCCGAAATCTGGAAGCCCAATTTCTTGCCGAGAGCCGTGAGCTGGCGGCACTTGGCGTTGCCGCCCAGTTCCGGTTCGGCTACGCCGTAAATAGGCGAACGTCCGTTGGAGCGCCAGTTCCAGTTCGTCAAAATAACGTCGGCTTTTTCTATGCCAAGCTCCTTGAGCTTTTTGAGAGTTTGCATCATGTTGTCGTAGGTTCTGACAACTTGAATGTTGGGCGCGTCAACGTCTTTCCAGTGGTATCCGCGGTTGAGTTTTGTCTCCATCTGGCGCATAAAAGTAGCCATGTGGAATTTCAGGAAGATTGATTCGGTTGTGTATTTTAGCTTGGGGTTGCCCTTTATGCGTTCTTTCAGCGGAACAACCTCGCCGCGGTCGAGCTGGTATTTGCGGTATGCCTTCGCCATGGAAGAGTAGTTCGCCTTTTTGCCTTTGAAAGATACGAAGTCTATTATTATGTCCTCGTAGGGCGGCATACCAATTCCCGAAATATAGAAGCGCGGCGAAACCGTGTAGACGCCGTTCTCCACGTTGACTACTGGAATGAATTCGTCGCGCAGTCCCTTGACGATTATGGCGACGGCCTCGTCGCCTTTTTTAAGCCCAAAAAGCGGCATAACGGGCGCGCCCCTGTAGTGGCCGTTGTCTGCTTTGAACGTGCCGAATTCTCCGCGGGGGAAAACCCAGTAGCCGTCTTCGCCTTTGGCTGCGGTTGCGGCGTCGCAGAAGAAGTCTACGTAGTCGATTTTGCTGAAGGCGTTTACGCCCCAGCGCGGAAATTTGCCGAAAGAAACTTTTACGCGCGCGGTGTTAGCGTCGATTTTTTCGGTCTTCAGCGTTTCGGTGTAGCGCGAGCCGTCGAGGCGCGTCATCACCATTTTGACGCTGTCTACTGTGGCCGATGCCGATAACGCCGCAAGCGCAAGCGCGGCGGCAAACATATTCCGTATTTTCATACAATTCTCTCCCTTATAGTTAACATGTAATGAAATGTCGGGCACATGCGCACACCACGCATACGCGCCGATACCAAACCAATGAATACCAATTCGTAAAAAACTCGACAGACAAGTCAAGTAAATTATGCCGCGCGCGCGAAACGGCGCGGGTTAGATTTCCGCGACTTTGCCGTCGATGTATCCCGCAATGCGGCAGACGATTTTTTCGGGCGCAATGCCGAAAATTTTCGCCGCGGCCGTCTTGTATATTTGCATTTGCTGCGCGTATTTTTCGGGATTGGAGGCGAAGGGCTTGTAGTCGAGAATTTCCGCCGATGCGTATCGGTTTGCGCCGTCCGCGAAAACCGCGATTCTGTCAATGCTGCCAACTTCCGCATGGCCGTCCGCAACGTATTCGAACCAGAATTCGCTTGCGGCAAAAGTGCTATGCGCGTCGAAGTTGCGGCGGAATTTCGGGTTTGCAAAAAGCTTTTCAAGCCCCGCGCGAATGTCGGGATTTTCCACTTTTGCAAAATCGAAATCTTCGGGCGAGTGCATTTTTTCGAGAAGTTTGTGCACCTGTATCCCGCTTTGCGCCGCTGCTGAAGGCGCGGGCGGCTGTTCGTCCGGCGCGCCCGCGGGCGCGTTCCCGCGCGAGGGCGCAAGTGTTTGCAACGCGCGGACGGGTCTGAGATTGGGAATGAACTTCGGCTCTGCCGCTGCGGACGAGTCCGTTTCGGGCGCGATTTTTTCGAACCAGCGCGGGTCGCCCATGGAAAGTTCGCCTGTTGACAGCACTTCGGCGTAGAGTTCTTTCATCTGTTTGGCGGAGGTGCAGCAGCCGAAGCGCGGCTCGAACGCCTCAAGCAGGTTTTGCGTGAAATGTATGCCTGCCGATTTGTCGGCCTTCAGCGACCCCTCCGAAATTTTCGGCGATATTATGTAGAGGGCGCGTTCGGGGCGCGTAGCCGCAACGTAGAGCTTGCAGATTGTCTCAAAGTATTCCGTTGTTTTGGCGTCGCGTGCTTTAGCGTATAGGGTTTTGTCCATTTCCGCGAGAGTGCCGGACGGCGAAATCATAACAGCGCCGCCCATCTCAACAAGCGAACTACGCGTGCGGACTTCCGGCTTTACGGGCATAATAACCATTCCGAAGGCAAGTCCCTTCGATTTGTGGACGGTCATCACCTGAATTACGTCGCTGCGCGCGGAGGTGTTCAGCTCGGTGTCGGAAATCGCCTCCACGGCTTCGTCGATTGTCGGCGTTTGCGCGGCGTCGAGTTTTGCGCACGCGTCGATAAGCCATTTCAGCTCAATCGGCGACTTCCCCAGTTTTTTGCGGACGAATTCGGCGTAGTCGAGCGCGAAGCTTTCGAACCCTTCGCCGAAAACTTTTGCGCGCGCTTTGTCGGCAAAATCTTCCGAGAAATTTTCGGCGAATTCTTCGAAGCCGGCCATTTTGCAGTATGCAACGCTCGCCGTGTTTTTCGGGTGGGCGAGCCAGCGCAAAATTGCCGCGAAAATCGATACAACCGGTCGGTCATCGGCTATGTTTATCGACATTTCGCCCGCTGCGTTGTAGCCGTTTTGTTTGAGGAAATCGACTATGATGTTGGCTTGAACGTTTTTCGAAACAAGCACGGCACATGTTATTCCGCGTCCGACGGGGTTTGTCGTGCGGAGAATGTCGAGCACTTCGGCGCAGACGGCGGCGGAGTCGGAGACAGTGTCTCTGGCGGAGTCGTAGAGGCGCAGCTGGGCGAACGACGCCTGCGGCTTTTTGGACAACGAAGGGTCCTCCTCCGCCGATTTGTGCGTGTTGAAGTCGGCGGAGAAGATATCGGCGGCGTCTTTTTGGAACGCCCGCGCGAGGTTATGCTGGTTGCCGAATATTGCGTTTACGGCGTCGATTACATACCTGCCCGACCTCCACGAGACCGTAAGCGGCTTTGCGGGGCGTATCAGCTGGGAATTTGCGTTGTAGTAGGCGAAAATGCCGTTGAAAAGGCGCGGGTCGGCGTCGCGCCAAGTGTAGATTGACTGTTTGACGTCGCCTACGTAGTAGAAGCTTTTCTCGGGCGAGACAATCGCCTCCTCCACGAGGTTGCGAAGAACTTCCCACTGAATGCGCGAGGTGTCCTGAAATTCGTCGAAAAGCCAGTGCCTGAATTTGGCGTCGAGGCGGTATTCTATTATTTCCTTTTCGGTTTTCCTGTTTTCGTCGGCAAGGATAAGCGGCATGTCGGAAAACGTGATTTTCCCGCGCGAGCGCACGGCGGCATCGTATTCGCGCTCGAAAAGAGCGGCTATTTTCCCCATTGCCGCAGTGGCTTCGAACAGACGCCCGCAATGCTCCGCAAAGAGCATGTCAAGCATTTCGTCCATTGTCGCCGCGCAGGTTATCGCCACCGGCTTGCCTTTGTATGGCAGCGACGTAATTCCGCGCAGGACACCGCCGCGCTTGGCTTCGAAAACCGCTTCGCAGGTTGCGTTTGCAATGCTCCCCAACCCCGCGTAGCCCGACTTTTCGAAGAACTCGAGTAGTTTTGCAAGCTCCTTGCTGCTGCCCATGTCGGCCCTGAGAATGTCGAGTCCGCGCGCGTATGCGGCGTCGTCCCAACGGACGTTCGGCAGCTTCACCCCCGCCAGCGCGCCGTTGCCCCAGCAGTCGAGGTTGCGGTGCCTGAGGTAGGCCGTGTGGGCGGCGTCAACGGCTTTTTCTATAATCGGTCGGACGCGTTTTTCGTCGTGCCCGAACGACGCTTTTTTGATGAGCTCGGCAAAATTTTTAGCGTCCCGTTCGCCGACCGCATTGTGCGCCATAACGCGTGAAATTGCCTCCGCCCTGAGCTTGCGGGCTTCGAAGCCGTCGCCTCCCATAACCTCCACGGGGGCGAAAATTTTGAGCGCGCCCGCATTTTGCCTGATTATCGAGGAGAAGAACGAGTCTATCGTTCCGAGTTTGAGCCTGTTTATTTGCGCGGCGCACAGCGCGAGCGTTCGGGCGAATTTCTCCCTGTCGGGCTTTGCGCCGTCGGGCGAAATTCCGGCTATTTCGCGCGCGAGCGATTCCGCCCCCTCGTCGGATTCTGCTGCGTCGGCAAGCCGCGTGAGTATTTTCGACAAAAATTCGCCCGCCGCCTTTTTCGTAAAGGTCAGCGCGATAATCGAAAACGGGTCTGGGTTGCCGCCATCTCCGCCCGCGCACGCAAGCGCGATAAAGCGCGTTGTAAGCGAAAACGTTTTGCCCGAACCCGCCGACGCAGATACCTTTTCGTTTGAAAAATATTTTTCGTTCATCGTTTTTGAACCATGTTGGCGATTGCCGTTTTAGAGAGACGGAAAGTGTTTTTGCACGGCGGATACTGCGGGGGCGGGTCTGCTTGGAATTCGCCGCGCCTTATTTTCTCCACAATCTCTTCGGCCTTGGCGAGCGCCGACGCGGTTTCGTCGGCAGTTATGTCCCAGACGTCGAAATCCGTCGCCGATGTTTCAAGCGGCAGCACAAGCAGCGCGCATTTGCAGTTTTGGCCTACGGCGTTTTTTGCCGCCGCGCAGTAAAGCGGCATTTGCAGGTCTTTCCAGACGGGGTTGCCGTTTTCGTCGCATTTTTCGTAGTGGCTTTTGCGCGCCGTTAACGGCTCGAATTTCTTGTATGTTTTGTAGTCTACAACCAGAAATTCTCCCGTGTTTTCGTTGAAGTCTATTCTGTCTATCGAACCGGTCGTGCGCGCGCCGTTTATTTGCATTTCGAAAAACCGTTCGGGCGTTTCGAAAAACCGCCAGCCCTCCGCGGCGTGCCGCGCCTGAACTTCCGCAAGGGCGCGGAATTTCTGCCGCATAGAGAGAATCTGAATGCGTATCTGGGCGGAGACTTCGCCGAAATTTTTCCGGACATACGCGTCGAGAGCGGCGTTCAAGTAGGCGTGGATTTCGTCGGGATTTTCGCTGTCGCGACGCTCCGATTTTCCGAAACGCTCCATGACCCAGTGCAGCAGCGAACCGTATTGAAGCTCGTCAAGCTCCGATTTCGCGGGCGTTGTTTCGCGCGCGCCGAGAACGTATTGGACGTAGTATGAAAACGGCGACGCCAGATACGCCCTGAATTTCGACGCCGACATTGTGAAGTCGGAGTTGCGCGCGTCTGTCGAAAGCGGGACGGGCGTGGGGGCTGAGGGCTCGATATTGTCGGACTTCGGTTCGGCGAAGAGGAATTTCACGCGCTCGGGCAGGTTGCGCGCTTTCAGCAAAATGCGCGATGGCGTCAGAGGGGCGTCGTCGGCGTCTTTGCGCGAAAACAGTATTTGTGCGGCGTCTCCGCGCGTTTCCAGCAGCGTCTGCAGCATATACGCGTCGCGCGCGGCGCGGCGGTCGGGGTTGCGCAACCCGAGTTTTGCGCGCAGCGAATCGGTCAAAAACTGGCTTTCGGGCTCGGGCATCGGAACTGTTCCGTCGTTTATGTCGCAAAGCATTAGAAGCGGTTTGTCGCTCCAGAAAATTTCCAGCCAGTTTTCCAGAACAAGCGTCTGGGCGTCCAATTCGGGCGGCTTTGTTTTGCGTTCAACCGCCCGTATGAGGAATTCGCACACTTCGCGCGGCAGAAAACTGGTTTTTTGCGACGCGTCCGACAATTCGCCCGCCGCCGCTTCCAGAGCCTGCATTCCCTCTTGGTGCGCGGCGTTTCCGCCGGCCGCTAGGGCGTTTGCCGAAAGCAGTTCAGCGACTGCCGCGGCAGTCTTTTCCGCGTCGCCGCAAAACAACGCATCGAGCGTCCGCTTTGCAAAACGCAGAATTTCGCCCTGCGTTTCGTCGGCGAATTTAAGCGCGTCGTCTGCCGATACCGGAATGTGTTCTTCGCGCAGGGTGTCGAACATTTCGGCAACCGACGTTTGCGTCGCTGAAAATTTCCGCGCCGCCGCGCCAAGCAAAAGCGGGTTCCCCACAGCGGCGGAGAAGTTTTCGAAATCGGGATTGCGCCCGTATTCGGCGGCGCATTTAAGCAGTTTAAGCAGAGAGGAATCGGCGGGGATTGAGCTGTCGCGCGGGGCGGATTTTATCCCGCAGGAGGCGAGTTCGCGGGCGAAGATTTTTGCGTTTACGGTCTGTTCGCACGAAACCGCGGCATAGTCGCATGGAGAGGGGTATTTTGCAACGGCGTTCGCCGCCGCGCGCGCTTCGTCTTCTACCGACGCGAAAATGTATGTGTTGCTTTCGGAAACGTCGGTGGAAACTGCGGCGTATTTTTCGGCGAGCGGTCTGCCGAGCTCGTCGAAGAACGCGTTGTCGGCGTTTGTGGGAACGACGACGAAAATTTCCTCGGCCGATTTTTTTGCAAGCTCAAGCGCAATCTGCGGAATGTCGGGGTTCGCCGCAAACACCAGCTTTTTAAAGCGTCGCGCGGGCGCGGCAGTCTCGAGAGCTTCGCGCATCGTCATTTTGCCCGAGGCGCGCAGGCTTTGCAGGAAGGCGGCTTCGAGGTTTGCCAAGTCCCTCCAGAGAGATATTTCGAATTGATTGGGCGCGCCGGAATTTTCGACAACTCCGAGCACGTCGGCAAACGACATTCCGTTTTCGGAGAGCGTATTTTGCAATTTTATGAATTCGTCGGCGGCGTCCATTGCGTTTTCGCGCGCCGGCGCGCCGTTTCTGAAAACGTCGGGGCAGGAGGTGTGCGCTATGGCGTCGAGCCACGCGCCGAGCGTGTCGGCGGCGGTAGCCACTGGCAGCGATTGGGTAATTTGCGCGGCAAAGACTTCGAAAGTGGAGATTTCCATTCCGCCGATTGCCGCCGCTTCACCCGTTCGTTGCGCGAGCTTTGCCGCGAGCGTTTTAGCCGCCGACTTTGTGGGCACAAGCACGAGCGTTGAACCGAAAAACGTTTTTTCGGCATTTTCCGAGAGGTTGTTTGAAATCCATTCCGCGACCGTATCGGGCACTGTTTTTTTGGGAGGGAGAAATACGCTCGTTACCATATGTGATATTGTATTGCCGCACTCTATATTTTTTATGCCGCGTTTAAGCAACGATTTTTCGCAAAAAAATGTTTTATCGGACATCTTTTGTGTATAAACTCGGGCTATGAAAATTTTTCAAAGTCTGATAGTGTGCTTTTGCGCGCTGATTTTAGGCTGTGCGGGCGGCTCCGACAACGACTGCGCGCGCGCCGCCGCGGCCATAGGCGCAATGCTTCCCGAAAACGAAGCGGGACGCGACGCGCTCGACGGAATGCGGTTGGCGGCGGAATCGCTCCCCGAATGCCGCGGGTTTTTGATACTCGCCGAGCCCGCGCCGAAGTCGGCTTCCGACGCTTTGCGGACGGTCGGCAGACTCAGCTCCGAGGGCGTGCGTGTTTTTTGCGTAGGCTTCGACGCCGAAATTCTGGCGTTCCACAAGATTTATTCCGCAATGGGCGGCGCGTTTTTCAACTTTCTCGCCGAATACCCTCCCGCAACGCTTTCGGGCGAAAACTCCACGCGCATATTCTTCAACGGCGCGCAACTGGGCGATATGTTTTCGGCGAAGTTCGACTCAATGCCCCGCGCGAAAACGGCGGCGATTGTCTCGGAGGATTCCGACATCGGCAAGTCTTTGGGCGACTACCTCAACTTCTGCGTCTCAACCCAAACGCGCAAGATTTTCCGCGACTTCTATTCGGCGGGCGAAACCAAGTTCGACATCTACGCGCGCGGCATTGTTCTGCAAAAGCCCGACGCCATTTTCTACGCGGGTTCGGGCGCGGAATTTCCGTTCCTGCGCGACAGTCTCCGCGCGGCCGGATACGCCGGAATGCTCTTCGAAATGCGCGGGATAAAACGGCTTTCCCACGACCGAAGCGGCGACCCCCGCACGCTTTGCGCGTTTTCCGAATTCGAAGTCTCCCCGAATCGGGAGGCGGAAAAATTCGCGGCGGCTTTCGAAAAAAAATACGGGCGCGCCCCGAGCGTTTTCGCCGCATGGGGATTCGAGAGCGCGCGGCTGCTCGCCTCCGCGCTTGCGGCGGCGGATTTCGACGCGTCTAAAATGCGCGCGTTTTTCAAGTCGCGCCGATACGACGGCGTTTTGGGAACGCTGTATTTCGATTCGTCCGCCGACTGTTCCGCAAAGCTGATTCTACGCTGACGCAATGCCGCGCTTTTGGAAATATCCCGTATTCCCCCTTTTCGCCGCGCTTGTTTTGGCGATTGCCGTTGCGGGCGTTGCCGATTTGCGCGCGTTTTCGGGCGGGTTTGTTTTGTCCGCCGTTTTCTTTGCCGCGGCGGAGGTTTTTGCGGCGTCGCTTTCGTTTTTCGGATTGGGCGCAGTTCGGGCGCGCAGGCTTAGGCGCGCGCTGCTTGCCGCGTGCGTATTCTGCGGGGGCGTGGCGTATTTTTACTGGCGCGTTCCGCCCAATCCCCGCTCCGATTTTCCGCCGACAGAGGTGGCGTTCACTGGGCGCATACGCGAGGTATCGGAGAGCGCAAGGGGCAATCTTTACGGGGTTTTGACTGTCGAAAAATGCGGGCTCGATTTTCTTGAGGGCGCGCAAAGCTGGTTTATGTTTGCCAATCCCAAACGCGGAGAAAAGACAGAAATGCCGCGCCTTAAACGCGGCGATGTCGTGCGGGCGCGCGGGTCGGTGAAATCGGTGGCGGAAAACGAGCCCAGCGCGTGGTCGGGCAGGCTGGGCGCGGACAATTCCTTCAACAAATACCTTGCGGGGCGGTTCGTTTATTTCAAGGCGTTCGCATTCCCTGAGAACGTCCGAGTGGTTGAATTTTCGCGCGAAAAACGTTTGGGAGATTTACTTGCCGAGCACATAAAAGTAGCGTTGGGTGCAAATATCTCGGTCACGTATTCCGCGGCGGACACGCTGGAGTCGATGTTTTTGGGCGACAAATCGAGCCTGACAAACGTCCAGAAGGAGAATTTCAAAAAGACGGGCACAATGCACATCTTCGCCGTGAGCGGTCTGCATATGTCTATTGTGGCACTTGCTCTCTACGGAATTTGCACCGTGCTGTGCATTCCGTTTAAGTGGCGCGCGGCGGTTGCGCTGCCCGTTCTGTTTTTGTATGTGGCCGCGTGCCAGTTTCCGCCGTCGGCGGTGCGCGCGTTCATTATGGTGGCGGCATTCTGGATTGCAGCCACGTTTTCGCGCGGCTCGGGCGGGGCAAATTCGCTGATGTGGTCGGCGGTCGTTTCGCTGCTTGTGTCGCCGACTTCGCTTTTTTCGGCGGGGTTTCAGTTGTCGTATTCTGTGGTGGCGGCGTTGTTTTTGTATTCGTTCCCCGTCTTTTCGGAGTTCGAAAACCGTTTTTCGGCGTCGATTGCGGGCGGAAAATTTTTCGGTTTGCGGAGGGGAATTTTTTCAATCGTTGTGGGCGGGCTTTGTATGGCGATGGGCTCGGCGTGCGTTGCAATGCCGATTTCCGCGTATTGGTTCGGGACGTTTTCGCTTTCGGGCGTGCTGCTTTCGCCGTTGTTTGTGTCGCTTGCAACGGCAGCGGTTTCCCTCGCGGTTTTGGGGGTTTTGCTGCCGTCTGTTGCGGGAGGATTTTTAGCGTGCGCGGCGTCGTTTTTCGCCTTCCTTACCGACTATTCCGCGGGGGTTTTTGCCGATAATTTCGCGTTCATGATTGATGCGAAAATCAATAGCGGCGTTTTGTGCACGTTCTTTGTGTGCCTTGTTTTCGCCGGGTTTGCGGCGTGCGCAAAACTGAATATTTGGTTGCGCTTTTGCGTAGTTCCCGCAATCGTTTTGGCTGTAATGGTTATGATATGGATTTTTGCATAAACAACAAAAAATTTTGCGCCGACTTCGAAAAATCGGCGATGGACGAAATTGCTTCGGCGTTGCGCGGCGGTGCGCGCGTGGGCGTCGCGTGCTCGGGAGGGGCCGATTCGGTTTTCGCCCTGCTTGCAATGCTCGACGTTTTCGGCGGGGCAGGCGGTTCTTTTGCGGCGCTTCACTTCAACCATAAAGCCCGCGAAACGTCGGAGCGCGACGAGCGTTTTGTGCGGAATTTGTGCGAACGTCTCGGCGTAAAGTTCGTTTCGGCGTCTGCGAAGGCGTTTTGCCGCACGCGCACCGAGGCGGAGTTCCGCGCAATGCGTCTTGATTTTTTCAAGTCCGCCTGCGCGGACGAAAACATCGCCGTGCTCGTTCAGGGACACCACTTGGGCGACGCCGCGGAGACTGTAGTAATGCGCCTTTGCAGGGGGGCGGGAACGGCGGGACTGTCCGCGCCCGCGCCCGTTTCGCGGCTCGGGGGAATTGTTTTTGCAAGGCCGCTTTTGCTGATTACAAAGGCGGAAATAAAGTCGGTGCTCTCCGCCGCGGGCGTCGGTTGGTGCGAAGACGAAACGAACGCCCAAAACGTGCACCTGCGCAACAAAATCCGCAACGGCGTTTTGCCCCTGCTTGAGAGTCTGCCTAATTTCTATCGGGGAGTGGCCCGTTCCCAACGCCTTTTGCGCGAGGACGCCGCCGCCCTCGACGGGCTTTTTGCCGAATTGTTCGACCAATCTTCCGCCTCCTCTCCCGAAATTCCGCTTTCTCCGCCCCTGCTTGAAACGCGCGCTTTTTTGCGGCGCGCCGTGCTGGCGGTTTTGTCGGCTCACGGACTTTCGGAAAAAATAAGGGCATCGGCGGTGGACGCTTTTTTGGAAGACATTTCCGCCGCGGCGGTGTCCAAAGACCGATGCGCCAAAACTTCGGCGGGCGAAATGATGCTTGAGTTTACCGCCGCCGACGGGCTTTTGCGCGTGTATCGAAGCGCGGGCATGGGCGAATTTTGCGCGGAATCGGGGCTGGGCAGGGTGGCTTTGCCCGACGGACGGACGCTTTCCATAAAAAAGATTACGCTCGGTTCGGAAAAACGCGCCGCTATTTTGGCGGGGCAAAACGACGACTCGGTTCGCGCTTATCTTGACATTTCCTGTTTAGGCGACCTCAAAAAGGACGCGCTCACGATTCGCTCGCGCCGTGCCGGCGACGCCTACGCGCCAATCGGCAGAAAGACCCCGAAGAAAATCGGGGAGCTTTTGAACGCAAAAAAAGTTCCGATTTCGAAACGAAGTTCCGTATTTGTTGTCTGTAATAAAAAGGGCGAAATTCTGTGGGCCCCCCCAGCCGCCTGTGCCGACAAATACAGACTGACGAATTCGTCGGTTGCATTAGAATTGACCTTGCTTTAACAATAGTTTTTAAATCTGAGCGAATGAACAAAAAAGAGGACAAAATTTTTGTTGCAAAGCCCTACTTTGTGTGGCTGTGCATTGCCGCCATCGTTGCGGCCTTGGTGTGGCTGCCCGACAACGCGGGCGCGAAAGTCGCAAACTTCGACATCAAAAAACTCGCCGAGGCCGTCAAAAACGATTCGGTCGTGGAGCTTGTCGTGCGTGCCGACCCCAATGCGGGAAAGGACTGGTATGCCGTTTCGGGCAAGATAAAAAATCCCATTTACGGAATGGACAGCGCGGCCAAGAACGTTCCGCGCACGCTCCCGTTCAGATTCGAAGGCAGAATCACCGACGAACTTTACAAAAAAATATCCGACCCTTCCGCGCCGTGGGAGATAAAGGAAGAGCCGGCAAGCACGTTTTGGGGCAATATGCTAATCAGCGTTTTGCCGGTTCTTCTCGTAATGGGTGTGCTGTATTTCTTCTTTGCGCGGCAGATTCGCGGCGGCACAAGGGGGGCATTGGATTTCGGCAAAAGCCGCGCGCGCCTGATTTCGCCCGACGAAAACAACACGACTTTCGCCGACGTTGCCGGTTGCGACGAATCGAAAGAGGAGGTTGCCGAGGTTGTCGAATTTTTGAAAAACCCAAAGCGTTTCAACGAAATCGGCGCGAAGATTCCCAAGGGCGTGCTTATGGTGGGCCCCCCCGGAACGGGTAAAACACTGCTTGCGCGGGCAGTCGCGGGCGAGGCCGACGTGCCGTTCTTTTCAATCAGCGGCTCGGATTTTGTGGAAATGTTCGTTGGTGTGGGCGCCGCGCGCGTGCGCGATATGTTCGACCAAGCCAAGAAAAACGCCCCGTGCCTTGTTTTCATCGACGAAATCGACGCCGTAGGCCGCAAGCGCGGCGTAGGCAACGGAAGCGGCAACGACGAGCGCGAGCAGACGCTCAATTCGCTGCTGGTCGAGATGGACGGCTTCGATGTCCACAGCGGAATAATAGTCATAGCCGCGACCAACCGCCCCGATGTTTTGGACAGGGCTTTGCTGCGTCCCGGCCGTTTCGACAGGCAGGTTGTAGTAGACTTGCCGGACGTAAAGGGCAGGGAGGAGATTCTGAAAATCCACGCAAAGAAAGTGAAGCTTGCAGACGGCGTCGATTTGGCGCGCGTGGCAAAGTTAACCCCCGGAAGCTCCGGTGCGGATTTGGAAAATCTCATTAACGAGGCGGCTATTTTGGCGGCGCGCCGTCGGGAAAAACTCGTCACAAACGAAGATATCGACGAAGCGCGCGACAAAGTTTTCTTCGGCAAGGAGCGCAGGAAAATTATGGACGACGACCAAAAGCGGCTCACCGCCTACCACGAGGCGGGGCACGCCCTCGTTCAGGCGGTCATCGCCGACGGCAAAGACAAAATCCACAAAGTCACGATAATTCCGCGCGGGCAGAGCCTTGGCTCTACAATGTTCTTCCCCGTCAAGGACGAATACACGTCGTCGAGGAATTCGCTGCAAAACTACATTTGTATGTGTCTGGGCGGACGCGCAGCCGAGGAGGTCGTTTTCGGCGACATCACAAACGGCGCGGCGTGCGACATCAAGCAGGCTACAAAGACGGCCCGCCAAATGGTGTGCGACTGGGGTATGAGCCGCTTGGGAGCGGTTTCGCTCTCTGACGACAACACCGACGACTACGTTTTCGCTAAGCCCATCAGCGAAAAAACCGCCGAAAGCGTTGACGCCGAAGTTTCGGGAATAATCGACGACCAACTCAAGCGCGCCGTCGCAATACTCGCCGAGCGCCGGGCCAATCTGGACTTGATTGCCTCCGAGCTGCTTTTGCGCGAAACAATCGACGGCGACGACGTATACGCCATTGTCCGCGGAGAATTTGTCCCGACCAATCCGCAGGAGTGGCTCGACAAAAAACGGCGCGAGGAAGACGCGCTGCGGGAACGCAAAGCCGAAGCGGAAAAGGCGGAACGTTCGGCAGACGGCGCGAAGAACAAGCCCGATTCGGCTTCGCCAGTCGAGCTTGCCAACGCGTAGGTTCGGCTCGATTTGTAAAAGAGTTTGCCGCCCTGTTTAGGCGGCGCGGAAAGCCCGATTTTTCGGGCTTTTTTGCGTTCGGAAATTGAGAACTACACGGTTGTCTATCGGCGGCGGGCGCAGTTTGCGCAAAAAAAGGACGCCCCGCAGGAGCGTCCTTTTGCTTTTCAATTTTTATTCGAACTATTCGCCGTCGGCGGGTGCGTCTGTGGGCGATTCCGCATCGGGAGATGCCGAATCCGCAACAGTGTCGGAGTCGCGAATGTCGATTATCCGGCAGATACCGATGAGGCTGTCGCCGTCGGCGAGGTTTATCAGGCGCACGCCCTGCGTTGTTCTGCCTATTACTCTCACGTCCTTTACCGGCGAGCGAACCGCCTGTCCGTGCAGCGTGAACATCATAATTTCGTCGTCTTCGCGAACCGAGAGCGCGCCCGCAACGCCGTTTGTTTTCATTGCAATTACGCCCGAACCACCGCGGTTTTGAATGCGGTATTCGTCGTAGGCGGAACGCTTGCCCTGACCGTTTTCGCCCGCTATGAGCAGGGTGGAATTTTCGTCCACGACAACAATCGCTTTTACGCAGTCGTTGTCCTTTTTAAGCGTTACGCCGCGGACGCCGCGCGTGTCGCGGCTGAGTGCGCGCAGATCGGCCTCGTTGAAGCGTATTGACATGCCCTCGTGGGTTACAAGTATTATGTGGGCTTCGGGCTCTACCATCACGACGCCGATGAGGTCGTCGCCTTCGTCGAGGGCTATGCCCTTTATGCCGCCCTTTCGGCAATTCTTGTATTCGGAAAGCATTGTCTTTTTGACCACGCCGTTTTTGGTTGCCATAACAAGCGCGTGCTTTTCGTCGTCGAGGTTTTTGGTGCAAATCATTGCGGCTATTTTCTCGTCGGCTTTGAGGTCGAGAACGTTCTTTATGGAACGCCCCTTCGACACGCGGCTTCCCTCGGGGATTTCGTAGACTTTTTCAACATACACGCGGCCGTTGTTCATAAAGAACATGATGTAGTCGTGCGTGGAGGCGGTGAAGATGTGCTCGATAAAGTCTTCGTCGTATTGCCCGCTGCCGATTACTCCCTTGCCGCCGCGCTTTTGCGAGCGGTATGAGCTTATGCTTGTGCGCTTGATAAATCCGTTGTGCGAGACGCTGATTATGCAGCCTTCGTTCGCGATAACGTCCTCCATTTTGAACTCTCCCTCCGCGGCGATAAGCTGCGTGCGGCGTTCGGAATGGTATTTGTCGCGCATGACGACAAGCTCCTTTTTGATGACGCTCAGCAGTTTCTTTTCGTTGGCGAGAATTGAGCGGTATTCCTCTATCGTTCTCATCAATTCCATATACTCCTGCTCTATTTTCTCGCGTTCCATACCCGTCAACTGGTGCAGGCGCAAGTCCAAGATTGCGTTCGCCTGACGTTCAGTGAGGGGATATTTGTCCATCAACGCCGAGCGCGCGGTGTCGCGGTCCTTGGAGGCGCGTATTATTTTGATGAAGTCGTCGAGGTTGTTGAGCGCGATTTTGTAGCCCTCCAAGATGTGTGCGCGGTCTTCCGCCTTCCTGAGCAGGAATTTCGTTCTGCGGTATACTACTTCGCGGCGGTGTTCTATGTAGCACTCAAGCATTTCCTTTATGTTCATCTGCTTGGGCTTGCGCTTGTCCAACGCCAGCATTATCACGCCGAACGACGACTCCAGCTGCGTGTGTTTGAACAGCTTGTTAAGCACAACTCTGGGGGCTTCTCCGCGCTTGAGCTCTATTACAAGGCGCGTGTTTTCGTCGGATTCGTTGCGGATATCGCTTACTTCGGTGAGGATTTTGTCGTTGACCAAGTGGGCGATGTTTTCGACCAGCGCGTTGCGGTTTACGTTGTAGGGAATTTCCGTGATGACGATTTGCTCCTTGCCGTTTTTAAGCTCTTCTACCGTAGCAACACCGCGCACTTTCACAATGCCGCGCCCCGTTTTCATATAGTTTTCAATGCCCGCTTTGCCCACAATCACGCCGCCCGTGGGGAAGTCGGGCCCCTTGATTACGTTCATCAGCTCCGAAATCGGCAGGGACGGGTTGTCGATAAGCATGCACGTTCCGTCGATAAGCTCCGTGAGGTTGTGCGGGGGAATGTTTGTTGTCATACCGACTGCTATGCCCGTAGAGCCGTTCATCAGAAGCGACGGCACTGCAGCGGGAAGGACGGTCGGCTCGGAGATTGTCTCCTTGTAGTTGGGCATAAAATCGACGGTGTCGCAGTCGATGTCCGAAAGGAGGTCTTCGGAAATTTCCGCCAGTTTACATTCGGTATAACGGTAGGCGGCGGGCGGATCGCCTTCGATTGAACCGAAGTTGCCCTGCGGCATCACGAGCGGATAGCGCATAACCCAGTCCTGCGCGAGGCGCGCAAGGGTGTCGTATACGGAACTGTCGCCGTGGGGGTGGTAATTTTTGAGCACTTCGCCCACGACACCCGCGCACTTGTCGAAGGCGCGGTTGTGCAGAAGGCCCTCGCGGAACATCGCGTAGAGCACGCGGCGTTGCACGGGCTTTAGGCCGTCGCGCGCGTCGGGCAGGGCTCTGGAAATGATAACCGACATCGAGTAGTCGATGTAGGCGCTTTGCATAATCTGCGTTATGCTCGATTCTATGATTTTTTCGTTTTCGGTATACATTGCAAAAATTCCGTTCTGTTAGATGTCAAGATACGACGCGTTCAGGGCGTTGTCTTCGATGAACGCGCGGCGTATCGGAACGTCCTCTCCCATGAGCATTGAGAACGTTGCGTCGGCGGCCGCGGCGTCTTCGATTGTGACTTTGAGGAACGAACGCTTGTTGGGATCCATGGTCGTTTCGTAGAGCTGTTTTGCGTTCATTTCGCCCAAGCCTTTGTATCGCTGGATTGACAACCCCGTCCTGCCCAGCTCGCGGATTTTTCCGACAAGCTCGAGCATCGAGAACACGTTGAAGGTCTTGATTTTCGCGTCGGAGGTTTTCTCCGTGAGAATGTAGGACGGTTCTTTGGTGGGCTTGAACTCCGTAACGTCGATTCCCGTTTTGGCTATCTCCTGAAGCATTTTTTCAAGAGCCACGGCCTCGTAGATTTCGTGCACGTTGATTCTCTGCTGCACTTTGTTGCCGAGTTCGTCGATTACCTCGCGGACTGTGTTGCCCTCGAAAATATCCTCCGAATTGCCGTATTGAATGTAGAAGCAAGAGCGTTCTTCGTCGTTGAAGAGGTATTTGAACTCCTCTTTGTTGCCCGTTCTGATGCGGGCTATGTATTTGGGCAGTTTGCCGTCGCGGACGGTGTCGAGGTATGTTGTAAGGTCGCAGCCGTGGCGCGTTACGCCGCGTCCGAGCGTTTCCACTCGCGAGAACATTTCCACGAGCCTGTCAACCTTTGCCGGCGGAAATTCCAGATTGTCGGAAACGCGCCTGAGCGTCACGTCTTCCGAGCCGAGGTTGAGCAGTATTTTGTTCAGTTCGGCGTCGTTCATAACGTATTGTTCGCGCTTTTTTCTCTTGATTTTGTAGAGCGGCGGCTGGGCTATGTAGACATAGCCGTTTTCTATAAGCCCGCGCATTTGGCGGAAGAAGAACGTAAGCAGCAGCGTGCGAATGTGCGAGCCGTCAACATCGGCGTCGGTCATAATCACGATCTTGTGGTATTTCGCCTTTGCGACGTCGAACGCGCCTTCGCCAGAATCGCCGATGCCCGTGCCGCAGGCGGTTATGATATTGCGGATTTCCTGACTGCTGAGCACCTTGTCCAGACGCGCCTTTTCGGAATTGATGATTTTTCCGCGAAGCGGCAGGATTGCCTGATATTTTCTGTCTCTTCCCATCTTTGCCGAACCGCCCGCGGAGTCGCCCTCGACGATGTAGAGTTCGCACAGGGCGGGGTCTTTTTCGGAGCAGTCGGCGAGTTTCCCCGGAAGTCCTCCCGTGGACAGTGCCGTTTTGCGGACTGTTTCTCGCGCCTTTCTTGCGGCGTCGCGCGCGCGCGCTGCCATCACGCTTTTGTCTATTATTTTCTTTGCGGTAGCGGGGTCTGATTCAAACGCGTATTTGAGCTTTTCGCCCACGATTTTCTGGACAATGCCGTCAACTTCGCCGTTGGAAAGCTTTGTTTTTGTCTGCCCTTCGAAACGCGGTTCGGGAACTTTTACCGATATTACCGCCGTCAGACCTTCGCGGCAGTCGTCGCCCGAGATTGCGGGATCTTTGTCCTTAAGCAGGTTGTTCGCCTTTGCGTAGGTATTTATTACGCGCGTAAGAGCCGTTCTGAAGCCGCTTAAGTGCGTTCCGCCCTCGACGTTGAAAATGGAGTTTGCGTATGCGTAAACCTGTTCGGTGTAGGAGTCGTTGTATTGCAGGGCAATGTCGACCATTATTTTGGAGTCCGAACCCTCCGCCGCGGGTGCTTCACCCGAGAACGAAATAACCTTGGGCGTTACCGTAACCTTGTTGCGGTTGAGGAACTGGACGTATTCGGAAATGCCGTTTTTGAAGTGGTATTCCTCCGCGTGGTTTGTGCGTTCGTCGGTGAGCAGAATGTTGATTCCTGGGTTGAGGAACGCAAGCTCGCGCAGGCGTTTTGAGAGTATCTCGAATTTGAATTCCCTTGTGGCGAGGAATATTTCGGGGTCGGGAATGAAGGTGATTTTCGTGCCCGTGCCCTTTGTGTTGCCGACAACCGTCATCGGCATTGTGGTTTTGCCGCGCGAAAACTCCATCTTGTAGATTTTTCCGTCTTTGCGCACTTCCACTTCGAAAAATTCCGAAACCGCGTTGACGCACTTTGCGCCGACGCCGTGCAAGCCGCCCGAAACCTGATACGCGCCCTTGCCGAATTTGCCGCCCGCGTGGAGGTTTGTCATTACAAGCTCGAGCGCGGGGATTTTGTATTTGGGGTGGATATCGACGGGGATACCGCGGCCGTTGTCTTCTATCGAGCACGCGCCGTTTGTGTGGACGGTTACTTTTATTTGCGTGCAGTAGCCTGCGAGGGCTTCGTCGATTGAGTTGTCGACAATTTCGAACACGCAGTGGTGCAGGCCCCTTTCGTTGGTGTCGCCGATATACATATCGGGACGCTTTCTGACACCCTCCAAGCCCTCCAGTTTTTGGATTTTGGAGGCGTCGTATTTGTCGTTGTTTTTGATTTCGTCTGCCATTTTACGTTATTTTGTATTTTATATTTTTGTAAATGTTTTTGCGTCTTCCGCGCGGCGGCGGAAAGCTTTCAAAAGGACGCGGCGACTTTTCGGAAAAGCCAATTACCCATTTTTGCCCGACGCTTGTCTACAGCTTATTTTAGGCGCGGTTTTATGCAACACTTTTATTCGGAAAAACGCCGATTTTTCTCCGCGTTTTAAGCCGGTTTTTATTGACAAGAAACGCGCTTTCAGACGCCGAAAACCTGCGGCGAAGCGGGTCGGGCTTCGGGCGCGCAAACTCTGCGCTGGGAGGTTGTTCCGCGGGCGGGGCAAACGCCTACAGCTCGGCGTCGATTACAAGCGGCAGGTGGTCGGAGGGGTCGATAACTTCGCCCGCCGCGTTTTTGTATTGCGGGCGCAGAATGGAAAACGTTTTTACGCGGACTGAATTTGAAACGAAAATGTGGTCAATGATTTCTTTGTATGCGCTTTTTTTGGCGGGGTCGAAGCCGATGAACGACGTCTTCTGCATTGCGGGGATTTTTCCCGCCGCCCGCCGCGCCGACTTCATTTCGGGCGAGGCAAGCAGCAGCTTTATGCAGTCAGCCGCTTCGGTTGCGTTGAAGTCTCCCATTACGAAAAACGGCGTTTCCCCCGCTATTTTGCCGATTTTTTCAAGCAACAGGCGCGCCGAAAACAACGCTTCCTTGTCGGCATCGTTTTGGCTTACCACAAAGTGGACGTTGAATACGAAAAACCTTTTTGACGTTTTTTTGTCGGAAAATTCCGCCCAAGTGCAGTGGCGGATTTTATCCCAACGGTCGGAGAGCCAGCAGCCCGACATTTTTTCGGGCGTGGGCGAGAAATAGAACCTGCCGAGGTTCAGAAGTTCAAACTTGTCGCGCCTATACCACACGGGGTTGTTCATATTCGGCAGAATCAGGTTGCGGTCTTGGAAATTGGGTGTGCGCGCGGCGAATTTTTCGGGAGTCTCATCGCCCGTGGGCGTTTCGGCGAACGCATATTCGGGGGCGCGCGCGGCGAGGTATTTCATCTGGAACGCGTAGGGTTCCTGCGCGGCGCAGATGTCGATTTTTTCGTCGCGCAAAACTTGCATAATGTAGTCTTTGCGGGCGTCCCAAATTTTGAGGTCGTTTGAATTGCGGCAAAACGCCATGTTGTAGCTTGCAACTCTAAGCGGGAGTTTTCCGCCTTCTGTTTCTGCTTTAATTCCGCATCCGGCGCACAGGGCGAAAACTGCGAACGGGAAAATAAAAAATCTAAAAATCCACTCCATATCTCCGTATTCTGGCATTGTCCCGAGCGCGGGTCAAGGGTTTTCGGCGCAAAAAAACGGCGAACTGCCCGAAGGCGGAACGCCGGCTTTGAAAACAATAAAACCGCGGCGCGTCTATTGTTTGTCGCGCCACTTGCCCTCGGCTTTAATCAGCTCCACGAGGCGTTCTATCGCCTGTTCCTGCGGAATATTTACGGCTACGCATTTCTTGTTTTTGTATAGGTTGATTTTGTTCGGCGCGCCGCCCACATAACCGAAGTCGGCGTCTGCCATTTCGCCGGGGCCGTTTACAATGCAGCCCATAACGCCGATTGTAATGTCCTTTAGGTGCGACGTAGCAGCCTCAATTTTGGCTACCGCCTCCTGAATGTTGTAGAGGGTTCTGCCGCAGCTCGGGCAGGCGATGTATTCGGCTTTGGAACGCCGCGCGCGCGCAGCCTGCAAAATTGCGAGAACGTAGGCGGTGTCTTTTGCGGCGTCGCCCGAAATTTCCGCCGAAACGATGTCGCCTATTCCATCGACAATCATCGAGCCTATGTAGATTGCCGCTTCGTTGAGTTTTTCAAGCTCCGAAACGTTTTTGTCTACAAGCTTGGAGTCGTCGAATTTAAGCCAAATGGGGTTTTTGCCGCCGAGCTTTTTAAGCTCCGCCGCAAACGCGCGCGCCTCGCCGACTGCGTGTTTCCCGCCCACGGGAGCGGGGGCTACAAACACGAGGTTTTCGTCCTCCAAAAGGTGTTTGCATTTGGGCAGCATTTCAGTGGAGATTTCCGCCGCCACGACGCCGTTTTTGAGGTCGTCTTCAAGCTTGCAGGGGCATTCGTATTTTCCGAATTTAAGCGTCTTGCCGCCGAGTTGCGCCGAGCCGTTTTCCACGTTCAAGTCGGCATTTGCGGCTTTGCCGAACGCCGCTGCCGCTGGCACTGCGTTTGCGCCTATTTTGAATTTGCCGCAGTCAATCGAGACCGATTCGCGGCGGTTGTAGGAGTAGAAATCTATTCCCTCTTCGGGCTGCGCAAGCTGTTTTTGAGACCTTATTTTATCGACGAGCGCCGCTATGTTTTTCGCCACGGGGACTTCCTCTACGGGGTCTTCGGTGAGCGAAACCCTGATGGTGTCGCCGATGCCGTCGAAGAGGAGGCCGCCTATGCCCATTGCGCTTTTTACGCGCGCGTCAATCCCGAAGCCCGCCTCCGTGACGCCGAGGTGCAGGGGATAGCTGAACCCCTCCTCCGCCATTCGCTTGGCGGCAAGGCGGTATGTTTGCGTCATAACGCGCGTGTTGCTTGATTTGAACGAGAAGAGGAAATTGTGGAAATCCTCATCGCGGCAAATTCGGGCAAATTCGAAAGCGGCCTCAACCATTCCGTAGGAAGTGTCGCCGTAGCGGCGCACGATTCTGTCTGAGAGCGAGCCGTGGTTTGTGCCTATGCGGATTGCCCTTCCAAGCTCCTTGCAGCGGCGCACAAGCGGCACGAATTTTTCGCGGACTTTTTCGAGCTCCGCCTCGTATTCGGCGTCGGTATATTCGGCTTTTCCGTCGAGGCGTTTGTCGGTGAAGTTTCCCGGGTTGACGCGGATTTTCTCGACGTGCTCGACAGCCTCCATCGCCGTCTGCGGCAGGAAGTGTATGTCGGCCACGAGCGGGTTGGAAAATCCCGCCGCCCTGAATTTTTTTGAAATGTCTTTGAGGGCGCGCGCTGCTTCGAGGTTTTGCGCGGTCAGGCGGATTATCCGGCAGCCCGCCTCCGCCAGCTGAATGCACTGCTTGACCGACGCGTCCACGTCGGCCGTTTTTGTGTTAGTCATCGACTGCACCACGACGGGCGCGCCGCCGCCGATTTTCACTCCGCCCACGTCCACTTGGCGGTTGGTTGTCGGCACGCAATTTACTCTCGATTTACAGTAGCTTTCCATAGTTAAAATTTGATTTCCGTTTTGTATTGTGTGTAGATTTCGTTCTGTTTTTCAAGGCGGTTGTCGCCGTTCCAGCGCATGATTCCCAGATACACAACGTAGCCCATCAACGCCAGAAACAGCACCGCAAACACCGTCTGCAACGCCGCAAAAACCGACATTGGCACGGGCTTGCCGCGCGCTTTTTCAAGCAGCGCGAACATTATGTGTCCGCCGTCGAGAACGGGAATCGGCAGCAGATTAAGCACGGCCAGATTTATGTTCAGCAGCACCGTAAACGACACCACCAGCATAATCGACGTATCGGTAAGTCTGTAGATTATGCGCCCTATATCCACGGGCCCCGCAAGCGAGCTTATGCCGACATCGCTGTGCGGATTCAGAAGGCTCGAAAGCGCGTCGAAGACTTTTTGAAGCGACTTCGAAAACTGTTCCGCAACCGTAGGGTATTCCCTGTGGGAGCTTTCCGCGAGCGAATAACCCAGCATCACGCGCGTTTTTGCGGGAATGTCGCGCACGGAAACGGAGTCGAGCCGGACATCTTTAAGCTCGAAATCCGCGCCCGCAAAATGGAGGACAGCGGTTGTTTTTTGCGCCAGTGCGGCGCGGGCGTCTTCGGTCGAATGGATGGGGCTGCCGCCCGCTTTATAGAGCGCGTCCGCGGGCGAAAGCCCCAGCTCGGGCGATGCCGAAAAAACTTTGAGCATCTTTCCCGCTCCCGATTCCGTTTCGAGCAGTCTCAGTTTGCCTTCGCGCCCCGACACCTCAAACAGCGGTTTTGAAAGCACTACGCGCTTGGGCACGGCGTTTGCGGAAATTTCGCGTCCGTCCCTTTTCAGGCCTACGCGCACGCTTTTGTCCGCCAGCGTTTCGAGGAATTTCGACATATGTGCGGGCGAGTAAATGCGCTCGCCGTTTACCGACAAAATTTCGTCGCCTTTTTGAATTCCCGCTTTTGCTGCGGGTGAATTTTTCATCAGCGCGCCAACAACCATTTTTACTGCGGGCTGCACGCCAATCATTCTGATTTCGTCGCCCGTTGAAAGGTTTGTTTTCACGAGGACTGCGCGGACGTCGAACGAAAGTTTTTTGCCGCCGCGTTCGGCTTCGATTTTTACGAGCGGATTGCCCTGCGCATCGCGCCCCGAGCCCATCGCCACAAGTTCGGCGACGTCTTCGAAGCCGCCTACCCGCTGCCCGTCAATCGAAAGAATTACGTCGCCCTCTCTCAGCCCCGCCTTTTTTGCGGGCGATTCGAACGTTTCGCCGTCCGCCGACACCGCGTTTTCAAGCGCGCCTATCTGAGACGTATGCAGTATTTCGTTTTCGGGAACGCCCACAAAACTTACTACGAGCGCAAGCACGAACGCCAACAGCACGTTGAACGCCGCCCCCGCAAGACTAACGCAGATTTTTGCAAAGCACCCAGCCTTTGGCAGGTTTTCCGATTTTTCGGCATCTTCCGATTCCGCACCCTCAAGCCTTCCCATATCCGCCAGCTGCGGAATGGCGACATATCCGCCCAACGGCAGCAGCGAAATTGCGTATTTACAGCCGTCTTTACCCGTCCACTGCGCTATTTGGGGCCCGAACCCAATAGAGAAGCGCAGGACCTTCAGCCCGAACGCCTTTGCCGCCAAGAAGTGCCCGAGCTCGTGGACAAATATCGAGCCGCCGAACAGCAGCACGATTAAAACATAACCCCAACCTGAAAAACCCGTGTCCATTCCGTTTTAGTAGCCGAGTTCGCGGACGGCCGCTTCGGCATTGCGCCGCGCAAGGGCATCGGCGGCGAGAACGTCGTCGAGCGTCGCGGGGTCGATATGCTCCGTCCGTTCAAGTGTTTTGCCGACTACATCGGCTATTTTTATCCACGGCAGCCCCCCCTTTATGAAGCTTGCAACGGCAACTTCGTTCGCCGCGTTGAAGCATGTTGTTGCCGTCCCGCCCGTTTTAAGCGCGTTGTAGGCGTGTTTGAGGCAGGGGAAACGCTCGGTGTCGGGCGGGGCGAAGTCTATGAAAAGCGGTTTCGTGAAGTCGATTGTCTCCACCGACGGCAGCCCGCGTTTGCCGTAGAGCAGGCTGTGCGCTATTGCGAACGTCATTGAAGGCGGCGAGAAATGCGCCTTGATTGAGCCGTCGGTAAACTGCACCATTGAGTGGACTATGCTCTGCTTTTGAACCACCACTTGGATTTGCTCGGGCTTGACGCCGAAAAGCCACTTTGCCTCTATCACCTCCAAGCCTTTGTTTGCGAGCGTCGAGGAGTCTATCGTGACTTTCGGGCCCATGCTCCAGTTGGGGTGTTTCAACGCCTGTTCGGGTTTGATTGAAAGCATTTGCTCATGCGTGTAGTCGCGGAACATTCCGCCCGAGGCGGTAATCAGCAGTTTTGCGATGTCGTCTTTGCGTTCGCCCACAAGGCACTGGAAGATTGCGTTGTGCTCGCTGTCGAGCGGCAGCATTGCCACTCTTTTGCGCTGCGCAGCCCCCATTACGAACTTGCCCGCCATAACCAAAAGCTCCTTGTTTGCAAGGGCTATGTCTTTGCCCGCCTCTATTGCCGCAAGCGTGGGACGCAGAGCCGTAGTGCCCACCACCGCCGCAACGACGGTGTCGATTTCGGGGAGCGTGGCAACCGCAGTCAAGCCCTCTTCGCCGCTGAAAATTTTAACGTCGGGCGCGAACAGTCCCGATTCTTTCGCTTTTGCGTATGCGTCGGCGTCGTAGATTGCCACGAATTTCGCCCCGAATTCCTTCGCTATTTTCGCGAGCTTTTCGAAGTTCTTTTTACCCGCAATGCCCACAACTTTGAGCCTGTCGGGGTTGGCGCGCACCACGGCAAGCGTGTTGTCGCCTATCGAGCCCGTTGCGCCGAGGATTGAAAGTTTTCTTACGTCCATTTTGTTTTTCCGTTCAAATTACATGTGCGTGAGTGCAAAAAACAGCAGCACCACAAACGACAGCGGCGCGCAGAGAATCAGCGAGTCTGCCAAGTCCAACATTCCGCCTATCCCCGGAATAATCGCGCCCGAGTCTTTCACGTTCGTCCTGCGTTTGAAAACAGATTCGAGCAGGTCGGACATTATCGCCACCGCGCCTATGGGCATTGAAATCGCCGCGGCCTTAAGCGGAGTTATGTAGCTCCAGAAAATGCCGCATTCCGCGCCTATCCACGCTATCACCGCACCCACCGCCGCCGAGGAAAGCACGCCGCCGAGCGCGCCCTCCCAAGTTTTGTTCGGACTTATTGCGGGAGCCATTTTGTGGCGTCCGAACGCGCAGCCCACCACATATGCGCCTACGTCCGAAAACTTCGCCGCTGCGATAATCCAGACGGCAAGCATAATGTTTTCGTAGCCTCCGCCCGTTCCCCAATTCGCCGTTACCGCGAACCACTTGAGCATAAACGGCACTATGAAAATCACCGCCACGGTGGGGAGGACGGTTTTTGAAAAACGGCTGCCGAACGGGTCTTTGACTATCGTCCAGAGCGGCGCGAGCATAAGCAGAACCGCCGCGATATCGCTTACAATGCACTCCGCACCCATGCACGCGCGCGTTGAAAGGACGAATATTACGACCGTTGCAAACTGCACGTATTTGAGGCTGGGCGTCAATGCCGACGTGCGCAGGAGCGCGCAGACTTCGTAGTTTGTTCCCAACGCCAGCGCGCAGATAAGCGCGGCAAAGCCGTAGCTTCCGCCGTAGACTATTGCAAGCGTTGCCATTGCCCAGAGGGCGATTGTGCTGAAAATTCTTTTTGCCATTATTTTGAAATTTGTTCCGATGTCAGCCCGTAGCGGCGTTCCCGCTTTGCGTATTCGGCAACTGCCTTGCAAAGTTCCTCCCCGCCGAAGTCGGGCCAGTTGACGTCCGTAAAATACAGTTCCGCATATGCCCCCTGAAGCATGAGGTAGTTGCTCAGCCGCTGTTCGCCCGACGTGCGTATAATCAAGTCGGGGTCCGGAATTGACCCTTTCGCGGTATCGAGCCTTTTTTCAATCTCCCTCCATGAAACTTCCTCGGGCGAAATTTTGCCGTCGGCGGCGTCGCGGGCAAGCGATTTTACCGCGCGCGAAATTTCGTCGCGCGAGCCGTAGTTTAGGGCGAGCACCAGCGTTTGTTCGGAAAAATCCTTCGTGCTGTTTTTGACTTTTTCGATTGCCTTGCGGCAGTAGTCGGGCAGGGCGGAAATGTCGCCGATTGTCTCGAATCGGATTTTGTTTTCCACGAAGTCCCTTTCGCCCGATTTAAGCGACGCCTCCAACAGGCGCATCAACGCCGAGACTTCCGTTTTTGGTCTATTCCAGTTTTCGGAGGAGAACGCGTATAGCGTCAAATATTTCACGCCCAATTCGCGTGCGGCGGCGAGAACCTTACGGATTTGTTCCGCGCCCTGCTTGTGCCCCTGAATTCTTGTTTTGCCGCGCTGTTTCGCCCAACGACCGTTGCCGTCCATAATGATTGCGATGTGTCGGGGAACTGAGGATTGCGAGGGGGAGGTCATAAAAAAAAAGATGGGGTCAGGTTGCCTACGGCACATTTGGAAAATCACTACCGTTGCTTTCTTCCGAATCTGGCGGGGTTCGCGCTTTCGCAAATTGCATAGGACCCGACCTTGTTGAATATCCTCTATTTTTAGCCCCCGATTGCAAGTTTTTTTTTAATTTTTACCCGCCCTTATTCCCCCGTTTTTTCGTCGCGGTTTTTTGCGGGGAATTACATGCCGAATGCGCCGTTTACGCCACAAAAAAAGACCGCCGAGGGGCGGTCTTTTTGTCCGTTCGCAAAGGGGGTTATTTGCCTTCGGCGAGCTGTTTGGCTTTGGCAATCGCGTAGTCGCGGTTCATCTTGGCGATGAAGTCAAGCGTGATTCCCTTCGGGCAAACAGCTTGACATTCGCCGTAGTTCGAGCAGTTGCCGAAGCCCAATTCCTGCATTTTTTCAACCATTGCTATTGTGCGCTTGTCCTTTTCGGGCGCGCCCTGCGGCAGGTAGTTGAGGTGGCAGACTTTTGCCGAAGTAAACAGCATTGCCGACGCGTTCGGGCACGCGGCAACGCACGCGCCGCAGCCTATGCACTGGGCGGCGTCCATGGCCTTGTCTGCTATCTTTTTGGGAATGAGGATTTCGTTGGCGTCGCGCGGCGAACCCGTGCGCGCGGTGATGTAGCCGCCCGCCTGCTGGATTAGTTCGAATGCGTCGCGCGAGACAATCAAGTCTTTCTTGACGGGGAACGGACCGGCTCTCCAAGGCTCGACCACGATTGTGTCGCCGTCCTTGAACTTGCGCATATGCAACTGGCATACGGTCGTTTCCTTTTCGGGGCCGTGCGGAATACCGTTGATTGTCATGGAACACATCCCGCAGATACCTTCGCGGCAGTCGTGGTCGAAAACGATGGGCTCTTTGTCTTGCGCCACGAGCTGTTCGTTGAGAATGTCGAACATTTCGAGGAACGAGCTGTCTTCGCTTACGTTATCGACGGTATACTTTTCAAAGTGCCCTTTGTCGTTTGCGTCTTTTTGTCTCCAAACTTTAAGATGAATTTTCATTTCGATGCCTGTTGAGTTTTATTTGTATGAGCGGACTACCGGTTTTACTTCGTCGTGGGTTATGGGTTCTTTGTGAAGTTCCGGAGCGTTGCCGTCGCCCTTGTATTCCCAGACTGCCGCGTAGGAATAGTCGGCGTCGTTGCGCTTGGCTTCGCCGTCTTCGGTCTGGTATTCCACTCTGAAGTGCGCGCCGCAGCTTTCCTCGCGGTTGAGGGCGTCGCGAACCATGATTTCGGCGAACTCGAGGAAGTCGGCGACTCTGCCCGCTCTTTCAAGCTCCGTATTGATTGTGTCTTCGTCGCCTACAACCTTTACGTCCTTCCAGAATTCTTCGCGGATTTGCGGAATCAATTCCAGAGCCTTCGTGAGGCTTTCCCTGCTGCGCGCCATGCCGCAGTATTCCCACATTACCTTGCCGAGTTTGAGGTGGAAGTAGCGCGGGCTTTTCGTGCCTTTGACCGCCATAAGCTTGGCGATTCTGTCTTTTACTTGGCTTTCGACTTCCGAGAATTCGGGGGCTTCCGTAGAGACGTTCTTCGCGCCCACTCTCGCCAAATAGTCGGGGAGCGTGTAGGGGATTACGAAGTAGCCGTCCGCCAAGCCCTGCATCAACGCCGACGCGCCGAGGCGGTTTGCGCCGTGGTCGGAGAAGTTTGCTTCGCCGAGGACGAACAATCCGGGGATTGTGCTCTGGAGGTTGTAGTCAACCCAAAGCCCGCCCATCGTATAGTGCGATGCCGGATATATGCGCATGGGTGTTTTATAGGCGTTTTCGCCCGTGATGCGCTCATACATATCGAAGAGGTTGCCGTATTTTTCCTTGACCACGTTCAGACCGTCGCGCTTGATTGCGTCGGCGAAGTCGAGGTATACGCCGCGGCGTTCGCCGTTGACTGCGGGGCCCACTCCGCGGCCGTCGTCGCAGGCTTCCTTGGCCGCGCGCGAGGAAATGTCGCGGGGCGCGAGGTTGCCGAAGCTGGGATATTTTCTCTCCAGATAATAGTCTCTGTCGGCTTCGGGAATATCATTGGGGTTTTTCGCGCAATCGGCCCTGTTCTTGGGAACCCATACGCGGCCGTCGTTTCGCAGCGATTCGCTCATGAGAGTGAGCTTGCTCTGCTGGTCGCCGTGCTGCGGAATGCAGGTGGGGTGTATCTGCGTGAAGCAGGGGTTCGCAAAGCCCGCGCCGCGCTTGTAGCAGCGGTAGGCCGCCGTAACGTTGCAGCCCTGCGCGTTTGTCGAAAGATAGAACACGTTGCCGTAGCCGCCCGTGCAAAGCAACACGGCGTCGGCGGCGTAGCGTTCGATTTTTCCGTCTACGAGGTTGCGGCAGATAATGCCCTTTGCGTGCTCTTCGCCCGATTTTTCGTCCTTGATTTTCACCAAGTCGAGCATTTCGCGGCGCGTGAACATCTTGACTTTACCGAGGGCGATTTGTCTTTCCAAAGCCGAATACGCGCCCAAAAGCAGCTGCTGACCCGTTTGGCCTCTGGCGTAGAACGTGCGGCTGACCTGCGCGCCGCCGAAGGAGCGGTTTGCCAGCATGCCGCCGTATTCGCGGGCGAACGGAACGCCCTGCGCGACGCACTGGTCGATGATGTTTACACTGACTTCCGCCAGACGGTAGACGTTGGCTTCGCGCGAGCGGAAGTCTCCGCCTTTTACGGTGTCGTAGAAGAGGCGGTAGATGCTGTCGCCGTCGTTCTGGTAGTTCTTTGCGGCGTTGATGCCGCCCTGAGCCGCTATCGAGTGCGCGCGGCGCGGGCTGTCCTGATAGCAGAAACAGAGGACGTTGTAGCCCTGTTCCGCCAGCGATGCCGCCGCGCTTGCGCCCGCCAGACCGCTACCGACAACTATAACCTTGAATTTGCGGCGGTTCGACGGGTTTACGAGTTTTGCGTGGAATTTAAAGTTCGACCACTTTTCGGAAATCGGACCTTCTGGTATTTTGGAGTCTAAATTCATTTTCAACCTTCCGTTCTGTTATTTTACGCACGCGACCTTTTTCTGGCAGGCGTTTTCTATGGCCTTGTAGTCTATGAAAATCGGCTTGTCGGCGTTCGATTTCCTGAGGGAGTCAAACTGCTTCAAGACCTGCTTTACCGGAACAATCTGGCAGTCGGTATACTTCGAAACCAAAATCGCCGCGGGGTTTATGCAGAAACCGAGCGCGATTACGAAGCAGTATACAACCGCGATTTTATTGAGGCGGTATCTCCACGTTTCGTTTCTGAAACCGACGCTCTGGAACATACTGGAGACGCCGTGCGAGAGGTGGAAGGCTATCGCCAGCATCGCCGCGATATAGCCGAGCGAAACCCACGGGTTCGAGAAGCCCAGAATCAGCATTGCGTAGACGTCGTGGATTGTTTTGCCCTCATACATTCCCGAAGTGGCAACCCAGTCGAGCTGTTTAAATTCTGGGTTAAGGCACAGAACCGTGTAGTGCAAAATGTGTAAAACTGCGAACAAAATCACGAGCGTCCCCGTGTATATCATAGTGCGCGCCGCCAGCGTGCACGCCTGCGACTTCTTTACCGCGTATGACTGCGGGCGCGCCTTTGCGTTTTCTACAACCAGCAAATACGCCGTAGCCAAATGCAGCACAAAGCACGCCGCCAAGCCCAGTCTGAAGCCCCAGAGAATTTCCCAAGGAAGCGTTTGCAGGAAGTTAGCGTAGGCGTTAATCGCGTGGGGCCCGCATTCAAGCATCTGCAGGTTGCCGAGCATATGCACCAACAAGAACGACGCCAACACAAAGCCCGTAATCGCCATTACAAACTTTTTAATCAGCGACGATAGTATCGAATTTTTTATATTACCCATGATTTTTGTTCCAGTTATGTTTACAAAAAATGAAGTCTAATTCGATACAGAAGCGGCCATCTTTTTCAATCTTTTTTTGCCGCGCCGCAAAAAAATGCTTTTATTCTTTCGGGTTGTGTGGCATTTTCCGTGTTATGGAACTTACATACACAAACAAAGTCGCGCTCATAAGCGGAGCGGGCAGGGGAATAGGTCGCGAAATTGCAATGTCGTTGGCTGCGGCGGGTTGCGAGGTAATCTGCTCAAGCAAAAATCCGGCGTCGTGCGGAAAGACAGCCGAGGAAATCGTCGCCGCCGGCGGCAAGGCAATAGCCGTCCCATTCGACGTTTCCAAACCCGCTGAAATCAAGCAGGCGTGCGTTGAAATCCTCAAAAAATACGACAGCGTTGACATTCTCGTAAACAATGCGGGAATCACCAGAGACAATCTCCTTATGCGCATGTCGGACGACGAATGGGAGGCGGTAATAGCCACGAATTTGTCGTCGGCGTTCTATCTTACGCGCAACCTAATCCGCCCCATGATGGGCAAACGTTGGGGGCGCATAATCAACATTTCCTCGCTTTCGGGGCAGATGGGGAATATGGGGCAGGTCAACTACTCTGCGGCGAAGGCGGGCATGATTGGCTTTACGAAGTCGGTTGCCAAAGAGGTGGCGTCGCGGAACATAACAGTAAACGCTATTGCCCCCGGTTTTATAGAAACCGATATGACTTCCGTTTTGCCGGAGAGTGTAGTGAAGGCGGTTATGCCGCTGATTCCCGCGAAAAAATTCGGGTCGGTGGGCGATATTGCGGCAACGGCGATGTTTTTGGCGTCGGATCAGGCAGGCTACATAACAGGGCAGGTTGTAGGAGTCAATGGCGGACTCTACATGTAAATAGCGCGTGAAATTGGCTTGATGCTACGTTTCAAAAAGAATTTGCAGTGGGGCAGTAGGTTTACTACAGCCGCCACCGCAAATTCTTTTTGAAGCCTCGCCTGAAGCTCAATTTGACGCGCTATTTGAAATAATGATGACGCGTGACCACAAAAGTTGCCGAAGGCAAGCTTTTGGGGAGAATAAAACACGGAGTGTTTTACCCGAAGGGCGAGACTGGCGCGGGTTTTGCGTAAGCAAAACCAAGCGAGTGAGTTCAAATTGGCTTGATGCTACGTTTCAAAAAAGAATTTGCAGTGGGGCAGTAGGTTTACTACAGCCGCCACCGCGAATTTTTTTTGAATCCTCGCCTGAAGCTCAATTTGACGCGCTATTTGAATGACACAGGCTTTAATGAATAATCAAAGCGGAATTGAATGAAATTCAATCCGCGCCACTTTAGGAAATATAAAAAAGGCAGAAAACAAGCGAAGCGCGTTTGAGATTTTTTGCGTAGCAAAAAAGACCCCGCAGGGGCGAGATGGGGCGTAGCCCACGCGTCAATTTGTATTTTGAAACTTTAATTAGAGAGTAAAGGCATATCGGCAAAGCCGATTGCCGCCGCTTTCGGAAACGTAAAAAGTGCCCGAGAGCGTTTGCTTATGAAAATTTTTTTATTTCCTTTTTCACTTAATAAAAAATTTTCATTTTCATAAGCAAACGCGCCCTCACGGTTTTTAAAGAGAGTAGAATGCGCCGCCGAGAATGGTCGTCGGGTCTTGGTCGTGGATTGCCATAACCTGACCCGCGTTGATTGCGCGTTGCGGCGTTTCGAATTCAATGTCCGCGCCCGAATCGGTCGGCGTCAGGAGGATTTTCACGAGGTCGTCGCGGTAGCGGACGCGCGCGAAGAGTTCGCATTTTTCGGTGACGGGCTTGTTTATCCAGTTTATCTCCGTTATTTTCGTGTGCGATTTGTAGAGATCGGGAGAGTCGGGCGAATCAAAGTCGATTACAAGTCTGTTCGTGGAAAAGTCCTTTGCAATTACGACATACCGTTTGTTGTCAGCGTTCGAGGGCACGCCTATGCCCTTGCGCTGCCCGAGCGTGTAGTTGAAAAGCCCCTTGTGGCGGCCGAGGACTTTTCCGCTTTTGTTTACGATGTCGCCCTCCGATTCGGGAATGTAGTGCCTTAGAAAGTCCTGAATCCTGATTTTGCCGAGAAAGCATATTCCCTGACTGTCCTTTTTTTCGGAATTCGGCAGGCCTTCCATTCGGGCTATATCGCGCACTTGGCTTTTCAGCAGAGAGCCTATCGGGAATGCGGCGTGCATTAGTTGGTTCTGCGTAATCATGCAGAGGAAGTATGATTGGTCCTTGGCGGGGTCGGCGCCCATTTGGAGATCGCGCGAGCCGTCGGGATTTTCGCGCAGTGAACAGTAATGTCCCGTGGCGACGGTGTCGAAGCCGTTTTTTTGCGCGTATTCTAGAAATTTCCCGAACTTCATGCGCCTGTTGCACAGCACGTCGGGATTGGGCGTTCTGCCGAGCCGATAGCCCTCGATGAGATATTCCACAATCTGCTCGCGGTATTCTTTGATGAAGTCTACCACGTCGAATTTGACGCCGAGGGTTTTGCAGACGTTTTCGCAGTCCAGAATGTCCTGATGCCACGGACAGTCGCCGAGAACGTCTATACCCTCCTCGTTGACCCACGTTTTCATATACGCCGCGCTCACGTTGCACCCCTCCTGCTTGAGGAGTGCCAAAGCCACCGAGCTGTCCACGCCGCCCGAGAGCGCAGTCAAGATTTTTGCGTCCATACTATTTGGTGTTTTTGAACCACGCGGGCGAAATGCCGTAGTGTTTTATTTTGTAGTTTATTATGCGCTGCGTAATCCCCAGACGCCGCGCCGCCACAGCCGCCTTGCCCTTCGATATCTTCAACGCCTCCGTGATTAGCTCGCGTTCGAACGACTCCACCATTGAGTTGAAGTCTATGTCCTCGCCGTATGGGAGCGTCCTGTCCGAGAACGACGCGCGCACGGCGGGAGGCAGATTGTAGCCCGAAATGGCGGAATCGTTCGACGACATCACTGCGCGCTCCATGCAGTTTTCAAGCTCGCGCACGTTCCCCGGCCAGGAGTAGATGCTCATCATGTTGATTGCGGGAGTGGAAATGCGCTTTATGTTTTTTGCATGGACGGCGTTGAATTTTTCGAGGAAATGCTCGGCAAGCAAAACGATGTCGCTTTTGCGGTCTTTAAGCGACGGAATGTGGATTGAATTTTTCGAGACAGCCGCGTATAGCGACGCGTCGAACTCTCCGGATTCCACGAGCTTTTCGACGTTCTCGCAGCTGGCGCAGATTATGCGCGCTTTGAGCTTCGTCTGCTTGTTTTCGCCGAGTTTTACGAACGATTCCGTCGTCAACGCCTGTGCGAGCGCGTTTTGCGCAAGGGGCGATAGGGCGGCGATTTCGTCGAAGAAAATAGTCTGCCTTTTGTCGAGCCCCAGCTGCGATATGGCTATCTTGGAGACGGGCAGGGCGGCGCAGTTTGCCACCGTAAAGCTGCCGTAGTCCGATTTCTCGCAGACGGCGCGGGCTGCAAGCTCCTTCCCCGTTCCCGACTTGCCCCTGAAGAAAAGGCATTCCCTGCCTTTGGCGTGCTTTGCGATGAAGTCGTATACGTTCTGCATTGCGCCGCAGTTGCCTATCATGCAGGAGGGGCGGTTTGTTTCCACGGCGTCGGAGCGTCGGGTTTGCGCCATTATTTTGTTGCACTCCTCCTTGCGCATGTAAATGAGGGCGACGGAGTCGGCGATTATGTTGGAGATTGTCTCGAGCAGCTCGAGGTCGGCGGAGAGCCTTTTCTTTTTCGCGAACCGCCTTTCCGCGCTGATTGTGCCTATGACCTGTTCCATATAGACGATGGGCACGCACAGAAACGACGTGTTGTCCATCATAGTGCGCGTGTGAGATTTCGTCCTGTTGAGGAAGTCTTTGCACTTGGAGATGTCGGGCACGATTGTCGGTTTGCAATCCGCCGCCGATTTGCCCGTAATGCCTTCGCCTATTTTGTAGACGCCGCGTTTGATGCTTTCGCGGTCGAGTCCACAGGCGTCCTCTATAAAGAGGTAGTCGCCGTTGCGCAGGGTGATTGTGGCGCGCAGAAAACCCATTTTTTCCGACAGTTGCGCCAGCGTGGCCGAAATTATTTCCGAGACCTTTTCGCGGCGCACCGCCATCATGCTGATTTTTTCAAGAACGCCTATTTCGGATTCCTCGTCGGGGTATCCGTTGTCGATTTCTTCCGCCTGCCTGATTTTCCTCATTTTCGCAAGTTTCGGATATTTCCGCGCGGGTTTCAATAATTTTCGGGCGGGAATAAAAAAAACTTGTCTAACGCACAGTTCGGTTGCATATTGTGGAAAAGAAAATGAGTTCATACCAAGTTATAGCGCGCAGATACCGCCCCAAGCAGTTTTCGGAATTGGTTGGGCAGGAACATATTGTAAAAACGCTTACAAACGCCATAACTTCGGGGCGCATAGGGCACGCGTATTTGTTCGTGGGGCCGCGCGGAACGGGCAAGACAACCGTGGCGCGCCTGTTTGCAAAGGCTCTCAACGCCAAGGGCGGTCCGAATGTCCACCCCGACGACGACGAGATTTCGCAGGCTATAATGAACGGCTCTTGTATGGACGTGGTAGAAATCGACGGGGCGTCGAACCGCTCGATTGACGAAATCAGAAAACTGCGCGAAGACTGCCAATACGCGCCCGCGCAGTGCTCTTTCAAAATCTACATCATCGACGAAGTCCACTCGCTCACCGCCGACGCCTTCAACGCGCTTTTGAAAACGCTCGAAGAGCCGCCCGCGCACGTCAAATTCATCTTTGCCACGACCGAAGCCCACAAAGTTTTGGGCACGATAACTTCGCGCTGCCAGCGTTTCGAGTTCCGCCCCATTCCCGAGGAGCTTGTTGCAAAACACCTCAAATACATAGCGGAGCGCGAGCATATAGAGGCCTCCGACGAGGCCATACGCGCCATCGCCCGCCTTGCCAACGGCGGCATGCGCGACGCCCAGAGCATTCTCGACCAGATGATTTCCTTCTGCGGCAAAAAACTCGACATTTCCGACGTCGTTGGCGTCTACGGCTTGGCGGGCGAGGCGGAAATAGCCAAAATGCTCGAAAATATGGCGCGCGGAGACTATTCCGCGATAGTCGCGGGTGTGGGCGATTTGGTTGACCGCGGTTGCGATTTGTATCGCGCGCTTTGCGATATGCAGACTTCGCTCAGAAACGCGATGATTGAGTCGTTCAAAACGGGCGAATACGCTTTCGGAGAAAAAACGATGTCGAGCGAACAGATTATGCGCATGCTCGACGTCCTTCAGGGTGCGGAGAAGAATTTGAAATCGGGGCTTTCCGAAAAGGCGAACTTCGAGGTCGCCCTGCTCAAGGCTGTGGAACAAAGCCGCGCGCGGGCGATAAACACGCTCATAAAGGAACTCGACAAGCTTTCGGCGGCGGACGCCGAAACGCAAAAAAAAAATAGCCCTGCTTCTTAGAAAAGTTCTGGAGGAAAGCGAGGCTTTTCGGAGGGCTTACGCCGCCGCCGTTCCCGAGAAAAAACGCCGCCCCAGCGTTCTGGCGGCCTCGGCGGAGGATTCCGACAGAACGGTTTTCCGCGCGGATTCGCCCGAGTTCAAAAAGGCGTTGTCGGAATTGCCCGATTCTTTGGTGGATTTGATTTATTCGCAGTTGAAAATCCGTCCCGAACGCTATGTGCAGCTTGCGCAGACGGGGCTGGAGACGGCGGCGGCGGCGGCGGCGGACGTTTCCGTAGAAAACGAACGGCTTGACGAGGACATGGAGGAGCTTGCCGAGCAGGAGGAGAACAGTTGAGATATGGCTTTCGGTTTTTTTGAAATTGCAACGCTCGCGGGCGCGGTTTTGGCGGGTGCGGGGTTTGCGCTTTACGCGCTGACTGTGCGTGCGTATGCGCAGGCAAAACGCGGATTCGCCGAAAAACTTGCGGCGGCGGAGTCCGAAAGGGCGGCGGCGCAAAGCGGGTTGGACGCCGCGCAACAGTCGCTTTCGCAGAAGTCGGTGGAGGCGGCGGTGGCGCAGACGCAAATGCGCGCGGCGCAGGCGCGAGCCGACGAGCTTGCCGAAAAGCTCGACGCGCTTTCCGCCCGAAAGGAGGAGACCGACAGGCTGTTTTCGGCGCAAAAGCGCGAAACTGAGCTTATGAGGGATTCGCTTGCGCAGACGGAGAAACGCTACGGGGAGCTTAGAAAGCGTCTCGACGACGACTTTCAGGTTCTCGCCTCCAGGATTTTCGATTCCGCGCGCGAAAAATTCGCGGCAGTCGGCGCGGAGAAAATGTCGGCGGTTGTAGAGCCGCTTTCGCAGAGCATTCTCGACTTCAAAAAACGCGTGGAGACAATCCACGAAGCACACTTGCGCTCTTCGGCGGGTGTTTCCGCCCAAATAGACAACCTGCTTAAAATGAACGCGCGTCTTTCGGAGGAGGCCGACAAGCTCTCCACTGCGCTGCGCGCAAACAACAAGGTTGCGGGCAACTGGGGCGAGACGGTGCTGGAGCGCATTTTCGAGTCGTGCGGATTCGTCAAGGGCGTGCACTACAGGGCGCAGGTAAACTTTGCCGACTCCACTGCGCAGCAGACGCGCCTTATGCCCGACTTCGTTGTGGACTTGCCAGACAACCGCTCCATTATTGTGGATTCCAAGCTGTCGCTTGTCGATTATGTCGAATACTGCGCGGCTTCAGACGCCGACGCAAAGCGCAAGTGTCTGGAGAAATTCAAAAAGTCGGTTCGCGCGCACCTGAACGAGTTTGCCAAGAAATACGATACGCTCCCCGTGGCGGGCTTCAAGCTCATGTTTATGCCCGTAGAGCCCGCCTACAATCTGGCTGTGGAAGCCGACAAAACTCTGCTTTCCGACGCCTACAAAGACAACGTTCTGATAGTTTCGCCCGTGTCGGTTATGGCGATTTTAAAATACGCACAGATTGCCTACCGCAGCGAGGCGTTCGCCAAAAATATGGGCGAACTCTCCAAGCAGGGGCGTCTTTTGTGCGAGCGCATAGAGCGTTTTTCAAAGCGTTTCGCCGCAATCCAAACGCGCATAGAAGCCCTTCAAAAGGAATACGACGAAACCAAAACATCTCTTTCCGACGGCACGCAGAGCGTTGCAAGCACGGCGCGCCGCTTCCACGAACTTTCGGTTAAGTCGCTTGAAAGCCGTCCGAAATCAATACAGGAGGACACACCAGATGGACAGTGAACGAAGAATTCCCGAATGGATTCCCGAAAACGCCGACAGAAGCGTTTTCACCACAAGCGTGATGTCGGGCGTGAGCCTGCGCAAAGACGCCGCAGCCGACGAAACCGTATCGACGCGTCCGCGCCCCAAACGCCGCGCACTCTCCGACGCCGAGCTTCGCGCGGGCGTTCTCGCCGGCGACAGAACGGTTCTCGCGCAGGCGATAACGCTTGTTGAAAGCAACAACCCCGAGCATTTCGAACGCGCGCAAAAGCTGCTTACCTCCGTTTTGCCCGCGACGGGCAATTCGTTCCGCATAGGCATTACGGGCGTCCCCGGCGCGGGGAAGTCGTCTTTTATAGAAACCTTCGGGACTATGCTTTGCGACAAAAAAAACAAGCGCGTTGCAGTCCTCGCCGTGGACCCCTCAAGTTCCCGCACGGGCGGCAGCGTCTTGGGCGACAAGACGAGAATGGAGAATCTTTCGCGCCGCGCGAACGCGTTTATCCGGCCCTCGCCGTCGGGCTGCGTTCTCGGCGGAGTGGCGCGCAAAACGCGCGAGACAATGCTTCTTTGCGAGGCCGCGGGTTTTGACGTAATCCTCATAGAAACGGTGGGCGTGGGGCAGAGCGAGGTTGCCGTGCGCTCAATGTCGGACTTCTTCCTGCTTTTGCAGCTCGCCGTTCAGGGCGACGATTTGCAGGGGATAAAGAAGGGCGTCATAGAGCTTGCCGACGGAATTTTGGTCAATAAATGCGACGGCAATTTGGTCGAAAAATCGAACCTCAAGCGCGCGGAACTCGAGGGTGTGCTGCACTTTCTTTCGTCGGTAACGCCCGATTGGAAGCCGTTTTGCAGGACGTGTTCGGCTCTCACGGGCGACGGCGTTGAGGAGGCCTGGAATCTGCTTGAGCAATACAGGCAAACGCTCACCGCCAACGGATACTGGCACAAGCGTAGGGCGCAGCAGAATGTGGAGTGGTTCAAGTCGCTTATCGAGCGCGAGGTTGTGCGCAGGTTTTTCGCGACTGAGGGGGTAGAAAACGCCGTGGCGCATTACATGAAGCTTGTGGAGGCCGAATCCATTTCGCCCGCAAAGGCGGTCAGCGACATTCTGGGGGCGTATCTGAAATGACCTCCGCGCGCGCCGAACGCATAAAGTCGCTTCCGCCGCGCCTTGCCGAGACGCTCGAAGATTTTTGCGCGTATCTGAAAATGGAGCTGGGCAGGGGCGCAAACACCGTGGCTTCATACGCCTCCGACATTCTCCAGTTTTGCGAATCCGCCGCGGAGGAGGGCGCGCGCGGCTTCGACGAAATCGACTCCGACGCGCTCTCGAACTGGATTTCCGACGTTTCGAAATACTCGAAGCCTACAACGCAGTCGCGCAAAATCAGTGCGCTGCGCACCCTTGCCGACTTTCTCGTGGACGGGGGCGTATGGACGAAAAACTACGCCGAGCGCATTGCGCGCCCCAAAGTTTCGCGCCCCGTCCCAGAGGTTTTGGAGGCGTCGCAGATTGACGACATCATTTCCGCCGCCGCTTCCGACGCCTCCGCCGAGGCCGTGCGCGACCGCGCAATGATGGAGCTTGTCTATTCAAGCGGACTCCGCGTTTCGGAACTTTGCGGCCTGCGCGAAAGCGACATCGACGCGCACGAACGCATAATCAGGATAACGGGCAAAGGCAACAAAACGCGGCTCGTTCCCGTAGGCGACATCGCGCTCGAGGCGATTGCCGCATACAAAAAACGCCGTCCCGAGCTGCTGAAAGACGCCGTTTGCGCCGAACTTTTCGTTACGCGGCGCGGGAAAAAAATCTCCCGCAAGGCGTTCTGGTTCAACCTCAAAAAATACGCGGTTGCGGCGGGAATTTCCGCGAACGTAAAGCCGCACGAGCTGCGCCACTCGTTCGCAACGCACCTGTTGCGCAACGGCGCGAATTTGTTTTCCATAAAGGAAATGCTCGGACACGGCGACCTTTCCACAACGCAGATTTACACGCAGCTTGTCCGCGACGACATCGTTTCGGAATACGCCGCCAAGCACCCGCGCTCCAAAATGGACGTCGAAACCGACTGACGCCGCGTTGCGCGCCCCTCTTCGGTCGGGCTTGCGCGGAACAACGGAACTTCCGCCGCGGGCGTTTGTATTTGGCGGGGAAGATTGCAGTCGCGTCCGAAATATTTTTGCGATGCCGCTTGGTATCGGTTTTTGTCAGTCGATGTTGAAAAATCCGAGAACTGAAACGGCAATCAAAATAACGCCGCCCAAAATCGGCAAATGCTTGGAAAGCCTTGCCGCCGACTTGCCAAGCTCTATTCCCGAAAGGCACATAGCCGCTGTTGTGGCGGAAATAACCGCCGCCGCGCGCGCCATATCCACATTCATGAACGCGAACGACACCCCCGCCGCGAGCGCGTCCAGACTGGTGGCCACTCCCAGCAGCAGCAGTATTTTGATTCTCAGCGGGAGGAGGAAATTCTGCGTGTTGCCGTCGTCATTTTTGAAGGCGTCGCGCAGCATTTTCAAACCCACAACAAACAGGACTGCCGCCGCCGCGTAGCGCATTACGTTTTCGAAAAGCGAAAGTGCGTGTTCGCCCGCAAACCAACCTATGAAAGCCATAACCGCCTGAATAACCGCGAATGTCGCCGCCGCCGCCAGCTTGTTTGCCGCGGGGATTTTCGAGCGCGTGCACCCGCCCGCCGCCGACACCGCAAACGAGTCAATTGAAAGCGCGAACGCTACCGAAACCAATTCAAACAAATTCATTCCCCCATTTTTTCATGCGCGCAAAACTTGGCAAGGCCTTTGTTTGCGGATTCAAAAAAAAATAGAAAAATATTGCCAAGCGCGCAGCCGCGTGTAATCGTCGTGCCAGATATAGGATATTTACCGTTATGAAAATCGAAAGAAGAGGCAACACTTCGCTTTACCGCTTCGACGTGGGCGGCTCCACCTTTATAATGAATCCGTTCGAGGGCGCGCGCCTGATGACGTGGGACATCAAAAACGCCGACGGAACTTCGCGCAGCGTGATTCCGTGGCAGAAGCCCGAAATCGTGACGGGCAAGGACTTCCCGACCGTCCACGGCGGTATTCCCATTATTTTCCCCTTCCCGAGCACGTCGTTTGTGGGGCGCACGCCGCACATTTGGCGCACTCCGCGCGGCGATGTGCGTCCGATGGCTCGTTTCGGCTACGCGTGGGGAGGCAAGTTCGAAGTGGCGTATTCTTCGGACAACGAAATAAAGCTGAAATTCCTTCCCTGCGCCGACTGCAAAGAGGCGTATCCATACGACTACAATTTCTATGTCCGCTACCGCTTCTTCGAACGCTCTTTCACGCTCGAGCTGCTCTTGGAAAACAAGGGATACCTGCCGATGCCGTGGGAGGGCGGCACGCACCCGTATTTTACGATTCCTTGGGTAAATGGCGAAAAAAAACGCGACTATTTTGTGCAGTCGGACGGGCGCAAATCTACATACAACGTCGGCGACGGCACGCGCCAGACGATCGACAATCTCGACAAAAACTCCTTTGCCGACCCCGAGCTTAAGGGGCGCATTCTTTGCGACCTCCAGACGGGCGTCGTCAAGGCGGTTCGCAAAAAAACGGGCGAGGCGATAGAAATAATCATAAACGACAACCGCAAGCCCGACCCCAGCTTCGCCATTGTTTTCTTCGGATTCCCCAAGGAGGGCGACCCGAATATTTTCGCAATCGAGCCGTGGATGGCCCCTCCCAACAGCGCGTCGAAACCCTCGCATTTCGTCCGCGGCGGCGAAACGGGTTCGTTCAAAATAGAGGTGAAAATCTAATGCGCGCGGTTGTCCAACGCGTCCGCGGCGCGTCGGTTGACGTGCGCACCGGCGGCGGTTCGTTTGTGCGCCGGGGCGAAATAGGCGCGGGGTTGCTCGTGCTTTTGGGCGTCGAAAACGGCGATACTCCCGCCGATGCCGACTGGCTTGCGGGCAAGATTTCGGCGTTGCGGGTTTTCGAAGATGGCGACGGAAAAATGAATCTGTCTGTTCTCGACGTGCGCGGGGGCGTTTTGGTTGTGAGCCAGTTCACGCTTTTCGGAAACGTCCGCAAGGGAAGCCGGCCTTCGTTTAACCGTGCCGCGCCGCCCGCGGCTGCAATTCCGCTTTACGAGATGTTTGCGGATAAAATGTCGGCCGTTTTGGGCGCGGACGTTCCCATGGGGGAGTTCGGGGCCATGATGAACGTATCGCTTGTAAACGACGGCCCCGTAACGATAATTTTGGATTCAAAAAATAAAGAAATCTAAACAACGCCGCCAGAATCCGCGCCCTTCTTTTGCGGGCGGATATACCCTTTTGTAGTAGCGCACGACAACGGTGTCGCCCCTCCGCGCCTCTCCGCGGACTACTTTGAACAGGAAGCAGTTTTTATACCCCTGAGACATCGACTCCAATTCCGCCACGGGGTTCGATTTTACATCGCACGCAAAAAACGCCGGCGGAATTTCGGCGGGCGCGATTTTCGAGACAATGTTTACTATTGCCGCGCCGTTTTCCACGCGCACAATCCGCCCGAACGTCATTTCGTAGTCTATTTTTATTTCGTATTCGGGCGCGGCGGAGTCCTCGGGGGGCGTTTGCGTTTGCGCAGCAGTTTCCGCCGATTGCGGGTGGAGCTCCCGTTGTGCGCCCGCCGCCGCAAGCGCAAAAAAAGCCGAAACAACAGCTAAAAACGCATATAGTTTCGGCTTTCCCATTTCAATTAACAAAAAAGGCTATTCTTCGCCCTTAGATTTTTTAAACTGGTCGAAGCCCGGCCCCGCGTTGTTGTTTTCGCTTTCAAAGAAGCCGTGCAACTGGCGCAGGCGCGTGGGGTGGCGCATTTTTCTCAACGCCTTCGCCTCAATCTGCCTGATTCTTTCGCGCGTTACGTTGAACTGTTTGCCCACTTCCTCCAGCGTTCTCGAGTAGCCGTCCTGCAGCCCGAAGCGCAACGTAAGCACTTTGCGCTCGCGCGGAGTCAGCGACGAAAGAACGTCTACGAGCTTTTCGCGCAGCAGCGAATAGCTTGTCATATCGTAGGGATTTTCCGCTCCCTTGTCTTCGATGAAATCGCCGAAGTTGGTGTCGTCGGAATCTCCCACGGGGCTTTGCAGCGAAATGGGCTGTTGCGCCATTTTCATTATGGACTGCACTTTTTCCACGGGCAAATCCATTGCCGAGGCGACCTCTTCGGGCGTAGGTTCGTGCCCGAGCTCCTGAATGAGCTGTTTTTGAACCTGCATGACCTTGTTGAGCGTCTCAATCATATGGACGGGAATTCTGATGGTTCTTGCCTGATCGGCAATGGAGCGCGTGATTGCCTGCCTTATCCACCAAGTCGCGTAGGTCGAGAACTTGTAGCCCCTGATGTATTCGAACTTCTCCACCGCCTTCATCAGACCCATATTGCCCTCCTGAATTAGGTCTAGGAAGTTCAGCCCCCTGTTCGTATATTTTTTCGCGATTGAAATAACAAGGCGCAGGTTGGCGCGCACCATTTCGGTTTTTGCCCTGTGCGCCTCCTGCATGGAAGTTCTAACTGACTTGACAAGCTCCACGAGCCTTTCGGGCTCGAGACGGTAGACGTTGTGGATTTCCTCCAGACGCGCGCGCAAATCGTCGGCGTTGCCGAGTTTTACTTTCGGCCCGACGCGCTGGATTGCCTTGAGACGGTAGAAAATGTCGTCTATTTCGCGCAAAACCGGGTTGAGCGAATCGAGAAATTCCTCGAAAACTTTGAGCTTGAATTTGAAGCCTTTTTCGTAGATTTCGCGCAGCTTGGATTCCTGCGTTTTGAACATCGTAAGGCGGCGTTTTTTCTGGCTCGGGTCGGCCGTTTCGCGCGCCGACTCCCAGTTCTTCTCCAGCGTCTCCTCCGCCTTTTCGGCCAGTTCTATGTATTTGGGCAGGTCTTCGAAATACTTTTCACGCCCGTCCTGAATTTTCTTGTCGAGCACGATTTTGTCGAAACGCTCGTCGCGCGCAAGAAGCTTTTTTGCCAAGTCAATCTGGAACTTGTTTGTAAGCGACACCGAAAACAGCTCTTTTACGGCTTCGGCTTCCGCCGTTTCGATGCGCTTGGAAATTGCAACCTCCTGATCGCGCGAGAGCAACGGCACTTGCCCCATCTGTTTCAGATACATTCTGACGGGGTCGTCGAGCGTGTCGGTCTGCAACGCCTTCGACTGCCTTTCGTCTGACTCCTCTTTGCGGCGTTTGAAGTTTTCTATCTCCTCTTCGTTGTCGAAAATTTCGATGTTGAGGTCTTCGAGAATTTTTATGACGTTGTCGAAAATCTTGGGGTCTTTGAGCGTTTCAAGCAGGTATTTGTTGATGTCATGCGTTGTCAGATACCCCTTTTCGCCTGCGAGCGTGCGCAGCTGGCGGATTTTGATATCTATGCTCTTCGACGACAAATCCGTTTTCGCCGCCGCTTTTTTCTGGGAGGGTTTGGGCTCCGCCTTTTTTACGGGAACAGTCTTCGGGGCCGGGGCTGCGTCCTTCGGCGAGGTTTTTGTCTTTGCAACCGTTTGGGGTCGGACTTGTGGCTTTGCCGTTTTTACCGCCTTTTGTTTGGGCTCGGCTTGGGCTTTTGCCGCTTTCGGCGAGGTTTTTGTCTGCGCGATTGCCGTTTTGGGGGATTTGGGTTTTGCCTGTGCCGCTTTTGCTTTTGCGGGGTCTTTCTTTTGTTCGGCTTTTTTAGCCGCAGTTTTTACAGACGCGGAAACCGCCTTTTTGGGCTTTGCCGCCGCGCTTTTAACCGGCGATTTTTTTGTTGTAGTTTTCGATTGTGCCATACTTGCTTAAATTTCCTCTATCAAATCGGGAAACAGTCGGGATTTTTTCGTCAATTCCGCGACTGTTTTCAGAAGTTGAAGTTTGGAAGGTTCGTCGATTGCCGGGTCGGTTATTTTAGCGTTAACTTTCCCCAGCTCGACGGATATGTAATTTTTATAAATTCTCTTGATGCAATCATTCGCAGATTTTACGGGATTTTCAATTAAAATTTTCGGGTTTGCCAATATTTTATATATGGCGTTTTTTTCCGCGGATGTTTCGAAAAATTCTTCGATTTTTGCTGGTTCGAATTCTATTCCCTCCCGATACATCGCAAGCAGGCGCATAAGTATGCGCCCCGAGAGTTTATTTTGGTCGAGCCACTCGGGCTGGACAACCTGCGCCATTGCCGCGCCTATTTCGGGGCGCAACAGCGCCAGAATCAGCGCGTCGGCTGGGGCTGTCGAGATTTTATATTCGGCTTTGGGAGGGGTAACGTTGCCGTCGGCGGTGGCGACGGGCTGCTTTTGCGCCGCTTTGAGAGCCTGTTTTGCGAATTTGTCGTAGTCGTCGGCCAGCGACACATAGCTTACGCCGAGGGTTGCGGCGGTTTCGCGCAGATATTCGTTCGCAACAATCGAGGACTTGCAGTTGAAAATCATGGCGAAAATGTCCGATACTATTTCGCCCTTTTTTTGCGCCGTGATTTCTTCCGCCGCCGCTGTGAGCGTTTTTGCCGCAAACGTTATCGCGCCCATTTTTTTGTTTTCCACAAGCTCGCGCATTTTCTCCGCGCCGAACTTGCCTATGAAAGAGTCGGGGTCTTCCCCTTCGGGCAGCGGCACAACAAACGGCTCAAGCTCGTGTTTGAGGCACATGGAGATTGCCTTAAGGTTTGCGCGGACGCCCGCGGCGTCGCCGTCGTAGAGCAGAACGACCCTGTTGCAGAAGCGTTTTATCTGCGAAAGGTGGTTGTCGGTCAACGCCGTTCCCTGAGTTGCGACCGTATTGGGGATTCCCGCGGTGAACATTCGAAGGGCGTCGAGCTGTCCCTCCACCAGAACGCAGTAGTCTTTCTGCTTTATGAAATTCTTCGCCTGATGTATGTTGAAGACGACGTTTCCCTTCTTGAAAATTTCCGTTTCGTGCGAGTTTACATACTTGCCGCTTTCGGAGGGGTTGTCGGGGGTGAATTGCGTTTTCCTGCCCGTAAATGCTATTACGCGCCCCTGAATGTCGCAGATGGGAATCATCAAACGCCCCCTGAACTTTGGGTAGAAGTTAGCGAAATTGCGCTCGCCTTCGCGCGCCGAAAATATGCTCGATTTGGACACGGCTTCGGGAGTGTAGCGTTTTTTCGCGAAAAGCCGCTTAAGCTCCGCGGAGTTGGCGGGCGCGTAGCCTATGCGCAGACGCTTGGCATCGTCGAGCGACATTTTGCGCTCTTCAACCCAGTATTTTCTGATTGCCTCCGCCTGTTCGTTGTCGGCGAAAAATTGGTCGGCAAACCACGTGGCGGCGTCTTCGTGCATTTCGAAAAGCTGTTTGTGCAGGCTTGCATTGTTGACCTCCGCGCCCGAGTAGTCGTATTCAAGCTCGATTCCGAACTTTTTGGCCACAAACTCCACAGCCTCCGCAAAATTGAGATTTTCCAGCTTCATCACGAAGTCGAACATGTCGCCGCCCTGCGACGTGCTGAAACAGTAAAAAAGCCCTTTGTCGGGCGAAACCGTAAACGACGGCGTCTTCTCCTGCGAGAACGGGCTTAATCCCTTAAGTATCGAGCCGCTGCGCTTGAGCGCGACGTATTCGCCCACGACCTGCTCTATGGGAACGCGCGCTCTGACCGTTTCGATACTCGACTGTTTTATTCTGGGCATTGCTTGTTTTCGGGCGATTTTTCGGGCAGTTTGCCCTGTTCGCCGCCGAGCTCCGCGTATTTTTTGAAAAACTTTGCGGCGCGCTCGGCGTCGGCGTTTTTAAGATATGCGTTCGCGAGGTAGTATACCACTTCGGGCGCGTCGGAATGTCTGGCGTATACCGACAGCGAATCCTTCAAAAAGTTCTCCTTTGGCTGGTCGATTTGCGAAAGGCGCAGAAATGCGCGCGCGGCTTCTTCGTCGGAACCGCTGCAGAGGAACGCCTCCTTTGCAGCCAGATAGGCGTCGTTGCGGCGGCCGTTGATTTCGTAGGCGCGGGCGGCGACCGCCCACGAGGTCGAATTTTGCGGATTGTCTGCAACGGCCTTTTCGGCGTGGAGCAGGGCGTTTTGTTTGTCGCCTTTTGCGAGTGCTTCAAGCGAAAGGCGGATATCGCGCGCAAAGTCCGTTTCTTCGGCGGGCGCGGGGGAGCTGTCGGTTGCGGGTTCAACCGCCGTTTCCGCGGGCTGGGCGTCTGCCAGTTTCCCGTCGGTTGCGCCGTTTTCGGGCGCGATTTCGTTCAAGGCTGCAGTCTCCGATTTTTCGGGAGAAGGATTTTCGGGCTTGTCGTTTGCGGGCGTTTGCGCGGGTTCCGACTCTGCGGGCGTCCGTTTTGCTTCGGGCTGTTGGGCGGGTTCCGGCGGCTTTTCCGCAACCGCCGCGTCGATTCCGTTTGTTTGTGAAGTCGGCTTTTGTTCCGCCTCCTTTTCGGCGCGGGCGAGCGCTTCGCGCTCTTGGTCTTTCTGCTTTTCCTCCGCTTGGCTTGCCCGCTCTGTTTCGGCTATGCGCCTGTCTTTGTTCATCGCCGCTTCGGCCTCTGCGAGGCGGTGTTTGAATTCGGCAAGCTGGGCTTTGAGCGTCGGGAATTTTTCGTTGACTATTTCGGGGTCGATTGCGTCAAGCCCCTTTATTGCGTTTTCCAAGCCCGCCATATCCTTTTTTTGCAGGTAGACGCCTATTAAATTCGTGTAGATTTCCCTGCGTGTTGCGGCGTTTTCGGGCAGGGTGACTTTGAGCGCACTCTCGAGCCACAGCTTAGCCTGCGCCGTGTTGCCGATTTTGAAGAAAAGCCCGCCTATGACTGCTGCTTCCGCGGTGTCGGGATTGCGTTTGGCTGTCTTGAGCATGGCCATATATTCGTTGAGCGATTTCTCGAAATTCCCCTGTTTTTGGTAGATTTTTGCCAGATGCTTATGCGCGGAGGGGTCGTCGTTTTTCTTGGTGAGGTATTTCAGATACGCCTGTTCGGCGGCTTCCCAATTCGACGTTTGTTCGTAGGCGTTGGCGGCGAACACAAGCAGGTCAAGGCGCGAATTGTCGCCGTCGAACGCTTGTTCGTAGAACACTCCCGCGGAGTCGGTTTTCCCCTCTTGGGCAAGGGCGTTGCCCAACGCCTCGCAAATGTTCGGCAGCGCGCCGAGCTCGCGGTATGCCGTTTCCAGCATTTCGACCGCCTGCGCGTTTTTGTTTTCCGCCGACATAACCTGCGCCCTGCGCACGGCAAGCTCCGCCTTGCGCTTGTTTGTCTGCGCGACCTCTTCTGGCGATTTTTCCCCGCAGGCGCACAAAGCAACGGCAATGCCCACTGCCGCCGCCGAAAATATTGTTTTAAACAACTTGATTGCTTGCATAATGAATCGAAAAAGTCTTAACTTATACCTTTGACAATGATTACAAATTTTTCGTCAATATCAATATCATTTATGAAAGATTTTTTTGGAAAAACACTTGTTTTTATCGCGCTGTGCGCGGCGGCGGCGTGTTTCGGCGCGGACGAAGCCCTGCCCGCATCTTCCGACGGCGTCGTTGCGCAGGCTTCGGGCGAAAACTCTTTGGCAGCCGACTTCGTTTTGCAGACGCGCCTGAAATCGTTCGACGCAAAAAACTACAACGCGGCGGTTTCGGCAATGTTTTCGGCGTTCGAGAAAAACTCGGGCAAAAGCCTCAAACGCGGCAAGAAAGGGCGCGTAGGGCTGAAGATTTACACGAACTCTGGCGCGGGGCTTGCCACGCCCAAAAACCTAATCGACGCCGTTCTGCGCCAGTTGCAGCGGCGCGGCTATGCGGCGGAGGACATCACGATAGTCGATATGTCGGCGCGTAAAATGCGCGCGTGCGGGCTGTTACCGAAGCTTTCCGAGGTTCAAAAAGGCGTTAAAAACGCCTACGGCGATGTCAACGTAGCCGACGTGGAAAGCGGGCGGTTCTTCGACAAACGCTGGTATTACGACAACCCGCTGACGCCCAAAAACGTTCGCGCCTCCCGCTCATACAGGGAAATCTACGACCCCGAAGCCCGCAAGAGCTATCTGCCCATTCCGCTGTTTTTGACTGTCGATTACTGGATAAACCTGCCCGTCATAACCGATATGGAGGGCTTGGGCGTGTGCGCGGCAATCGGAAATATGAGCCTCTGGAACATGTCGAACAACGAGCGTTTCCTCAAAGAGCCCGCAAACGCGTCGATGGCGGCGGCGGAGGTTTCCGCCATTCCCGAATTGCGCGAGTCAAATGCGTTCACGATTTTGTCTTTCGAAATCGGGCAGTTCGTCGGCGGCGCGGTGTTCAACGCCCGCTTTTCGTTCTCGGAAAACGTGATGTTGCTGAGCGCAAATCCCGTAGTTTTGGACTACATAGCGTGGCAGACAATCAACAAATACCGCCGCGCAAACAGGTTCGCGCCCATCGACACAGAGCCGCCCGTTCTCAACTACTGCAAACAGCTCGGCGTCGGCGATTACGACCTGCGCAAAATCAGAAAAATCACAGTTCCATACTCGGTAAAACGATAGTCAATCGGGATTTTCAGATGGAAGACATTTTCGATGTAGTTGACGCCAACGACAACGTTGTTGCAAGCCTGCCGCGCTCCGAAGTGCACGCACGCGGGCTGATGCACAGGGCGTCGCATGTGCTCATTTTTTCCGATTTCCCCGACGGGCGCAAAATCCTGCTCCAAAAACGCTCCGCCTCCAAGGACTTGTATCCGAACCGCTACACGACCTCCTGTTCGGGACACGTCGATAGCGGAGAAACATACGACATTGCCGCCGTCCGCGAACTTTCCGAGGAAACCGGCTTGCACGTTTCCATTGACGCGCTGAAGTATCTTTTCAAAATCCCGCCGTGCCCCGAAACGGGCTGGGAGTTCACCGCCGTCTATATGATGTTCGTGCCCCCGACGCAGAAGTTCGACTTCCCTCCCGACGAGGTTGCCGCGCTGGAGTGGGTCGCGATTCCCGAATTCGAGCAGATGGTTGCCGCCACTCCCGAGGTAATTACTCCCTCCTTCATCACCGTCTATAAAAAAACATGCGAGGGCGACGCCTCCGTTGCGTGATTTTTATTATAATACAGAAAGGGCTTCGCGTTTAAAAACGCAACGGAGGCGTCTCGCGGCTTATGGAGAGTTTGTTCGGGCGGAATAACCTCAAGGTTAATTCCGCCAACTCACAAACATCTCCCTAAGCTCACGCCTCGCAAGTTTTTCCGCGGGACACAGAGTTGGTCGGAAAATTTCAGTGCTGAACGGGATAGCGTTTTTCGAGATACAAAGCTGATTCAACTTAAAGCGGGCGGCTTAAAAAAGTTCATTGTGAGTTCGAATACGCGTTGTGCAAACAGGACAAATTCGCGAGGTTCGCACTGGAAAACAAGCGAAGCGCGTTTGAGCGTTGCGTTAGCAACGACCCCGAAGGGGCGAGACGGTTTGCGTAGCAAACGCGAGTCAACTTTTCGACAAAAGCAACGCGGGCATCTAAAAAAAACGGTATTTCAACTCTCTTTTTCACTATTTGTAAGTTCGAATCAACATTGTGTTCCGTAAAAAAACTTGTGAGGGCGACGCCTCCGTTGTCTCTAAAAACGCGAAGTCGTATTGAGTTTTAAAACTTTAATCAAAGAGTAAAGGCGTATTGGCTTTGCCAATCGCCGCCACTTTAGGAAACGTAAAAAACGTCCTCATAGTTTTTCAAAAAACTTGTGAGGGCGCAACGCGGGTATAAACAAGTTTGAACCAGCTCTGTGCTCCGCAGAAAAAACTTGTGAGGCGTGAGCTTAGGGAGATGTTTGTGAGTTGGCGGAATTAACCTTGAGGTTATTCCGCCCGAACAAACTCTCCATAAGCCGCGAGACGCCTCTGTTGCGAACTAAAACGCGAAGCTAAATCACAGTATTTAATAATAAAAACGCAACAGAGTCGTCGTCCTCACAGTTTTTCAAAAAAAATGCGAGGCGTGTGCTACAAAATCGCGTTTTGCAAGGCGAAGCATACTTAGGTATGTGAGCCGCAGCTAAACCGATTTTTAGCCGCGAGACGCCTCCGTTGTATTCTAAAAAGCGAAGCTTTATTGTATAATAAATAACAAACTTACAACGGAGGAGTCGCCCTCGCAATTTTTTTCTTGCAAATTTCTGGGGGGGGGTAATTTACGCAACGTCTTATTCAAAGGTTGGGTAGGACTTCTTTCTAAATCATTCTATTATTACGCATAATAAGGATACAAAAACTATGAAAAAAACACTGATAACATTGTGTGTTGCAGCCTTCGCGGGTGTGTTGTCGGCGGAAGAATTGGCGTCCGTTGACCTCGACAGCTCGAATGCGTCGAACAAGGATCCGTCCACTTTCTACAAGTGGTCTGACAACACCTACGCAGTTGCGTCAAGCGGCACAATCAACTTCAACGAGGGTGGCCTTGCAATCATCGCAAACCGCGGCATTCGCGACTTTTTCGGAACAATCAACCTCGCCGCGGGGGCGACCGACAACTTCCTGTATGTCGGTTCTAACAACCCCAATCAGTTCGGTTTTTCGGGCTTCAAGATTGTCGGCGGCGATACTACCTCTTCGCTTACCATCTCGGAATATACGGGCGGTTCTTACAAGGCGGGACACGTCCGAGTAACGGGCGGCGGAGCGCTTTTCTCTGTCGATAAGGCAAACGTAACGCTCACCGACCTGCAAATCGGCTTCGAAAGCAACAAAAACACAGGTCTGCCGAACACCACCACAGGCAGAATCAACCTCACGGGGGGGGCTACAATCAACTACAATATCGGCGCGCTTTACAGCATGGATCTTAACAGCACGGCGTTGACGGACGTAAACAACGACCTCGGTATGTCGTTCATTTCCTCCGACAAAACGGGCAAGGTTGTTTTCGGCGAAAACGCGCTCTTGAACAATATGACGTTCAACGGCGTTGCGGTTACACTCGGCGACAACACTTCGTTTACGGGCACGAATTACATAACGGAGGTAGCGTTTAACAAAGACGTTTCCTTCGAAAAAGTCGGCGGCGCTACTATCAACCTTAAAGATTTCGTAAAAGGACAGGGCGTTACGGTTACTGTCGGCTCGGGCACAGTCGCGGGCGACATCAACACGAAAAGCAATCTCCTCAAAGTTACGGGCGACCTCACCACGAATACGAGAACTACGTCTTGCAAACTCTACATCACAAGCACGGGTTCTATTACTTCGGGCAACGGTTCGAACAACGTGGACTCGCTGGTTGTCGAAGCGGGCGGTTCGTTCTCGGTTTTGGCTCAGCGCAGCATGGGCGGTATGGCTCTGCGCGGCAACTCCGATATTGACGGTTCAATCCTTATTGTAGGCGGCAGAACGCACCCGACTTCGCCGGCCGACCAGTATGCCTTCGCAATTCAGGGCAACACCACGACGTTCGGCGCAAACGCCACCTTGGACCAGCAAACCTACAGTGCCACAATGGATTCATACTTGGCAAGGGGCGCAAGGGTTGTTTCGAATTCCGCAAAGGGTGCGTTGAAACTTGCCAACATTCTCAAAATCGGCGATTCTGCGAGATTGGTTCTGAACACGACCGACGCGTGGATTTCGGGCTATGCCTCGGAAGCGTGCGGAGCGACATCGCAGGCAACTTCGGTCTTCGCGATTGTTAACCACTATGACGAAACAGCCTCGACGCTCGCTATTCTCGAAATCAATGCCGCAAACAACATCGGCGGATTCCTCTTTGATGTGGCCGACAGCAGACTTAAGCTCCATTTCGGCGCGGACGGCAGCCTCGTTCTCGGCGAAAGCGAAAGCGTGCAGTCGTTGAGCGGTTCGGCTCTTGATTCGGCCTCAATCGTTCTCTCTTCGGAACTTACAAACAAACTCAGAGTCTACGACTTGACCGAAGAGGAAATCAACAAATACTTCACGACCGACAGCTCCGACTTGATTATCGAAGCCGTTAAACAGGCCGACGGTTCGTATTTCGTAAACGTTGTAAGCAACGTCCCCGAGCCTGCCACATGCGCGGCAATCCTCGGCGGTTTGGCAATAGCTTTCGCGTTGATTCGCCGCCGTCGCTAATCGAATATTTTAGCAAGTAAACTTAAAAAATTGTTTTTAGCGCAAGCCTTTCGGGATTCCGAAAGGCTTTTTTTATGTCTTTTATATTTCCTAAAGCGGCGTTTTTTATAACTCCGAAAGTGGCGGCGGTTGCCATAGGCAATTCGCCTTTGATTATTGATTAAAGTCGCAACTTTAATTTTGAGTAAAGCGGCATTGAACAAGGTTCAATCCGCGCCGCTTCAGGAATTATAAAAAATATAAAAACGTTTGACAAGTAAACCGCCTTTGTGGAGACTGTTTTTCGTTGCCGCGTGTGCGGTGGAGAAACTTATCATGAAAGTATTTACCTATGTATTCTTGCCGATTCTTTTTGCGGCGCAGGCGGTTGCCCAAAGCGTCGAATTCGGCGTTGACAGTAAAACGGGCGCGCTTGATTCAATCCGCATCTCGGGCGATTCGCGCGATATGAATTGGACGCTCAAGGCGGGGCAGAAACGCTATATCAAAGCCGCCGACCAGTGGGGCTTGGGGCGGTTCGTCCAAACCGACGCCTACGGAACGCAGACGCAGCGCGCGTGGAGTGCCCCCGTGAAAGTAGAAAATTCGGGCGGCGCGGCAAAGTCGGTATACGATTGCGGCGACGTGGAAATAACGGTTGCGCGCGAGCAAAAAAACGGCGATTTGCTCGAGACGTATTCGTTCAAAAACAAGTCGGCAAACGCGCTGAAAATTTCAGACATAGCGGTAAATACGCCGTTTAACGACAACTACGACAAGTCGGACATCTGCCTGAACGGGCGTTGCCACGCGCACATTTGGGCGGACGGCGGCGACAGCTCCTACGTCTGCGCAATAAATATGGGCGCGCGCGCGCCGCACTTGGGGCTTGTTATGGTTTCGGGGGCGATGGACGGTTACGAAATTTCGAAGCGGTCGAAGAAAACGGGAATGTCGAATTTCAGGGGCGTGATTGCAATGCGCCTGAAGCCGTTCGAGCTTGGGGCGGGGCGGACGAAATCGTTCAAATGGACGCTTTTCTCGCACGCGGGGTGGGACGACTTTTTCGAAAAGGCGCGCTCGCGCGGCGCAATAACGGCGCACTTTAAAACGCCCACGACGGCGGTTTTGGGCGAGAAAATCGAGGTTGTCTTCAAGGGCAAGACGCGCAATCCCGAGGTGCTTGTCCACGGCAATGCGGTAGAATTTTCCAAGCCGTTTTTCTCCGACGAAATTTCAGTAAAACTCGACGCCGCCGAGCTTGGAGAGGTTGTGTTCGAACTCAGGGACGGCGGGAAATCCACGCGCGCGGTGGCGAATGTTATTGAACCGCCGCAGAAAATCATAAAGCGCAGAGCCGACTTCATCGCGGCGCGCCAGCAGCTAAACGACGCCTCCGACGCCCGCAACGGCGCGTTTATGGTCTTCGACAACGCGGAAAACAAAATCTACAAAAACACTGGGGCGCGCAAGTCGAACGATACAGACGAGGGCGCGGAACGCAACGGAATGGGCATTCTGCTGGCGCGCTTGGCGCAGACCGACGCCGCCTACGCGTCCGCCGCGCTGCGCTACGCCGAATTTGTCTCGGGGAAGCTACAGACGCCCGACTTCGTGACGTATTCGAGCGTGTCGCAGACAACGCGCAACCGCTTCTTCAACTATCCGTGGGTGGCGCGTCTTTACTGCGAAACATACAAATTTACGAAAGACAAAAAGTGGCTGGAACGCGCGTTCGGAACGATGAAATCGTTCTACAAGCAGTTCGGGCACGAACGCTACACGCTCGACACCCCCGTGAAAATTTCCATAGACTGCCTGCGCGAGGCGGGCATGCAGCAGCAGGCGCAGTCGCTCTTGGCCGACTATGTGAAATCGGGCGAATTGTTCATTGCGCGCGGCGAGAACTACCCGATTCAGGAGGTCGATTACGAGCAGAGCATTGTAGCCCCCGCGGCGTCCCATCTGCTCGAGTTGTATTTGCTCAGCGGCGACAAAAAGTGGCTCGACGGCGCGCGCGACCAGCTCCGCCGCTTGGAGGCGTTCGACGGCCGCCAGCCGCACTACCGCCTAAACAGCGTGGCAATCCGCCACTGGGACGGCTTCTGGTTCGGCAAAAACAGAATGTGGGGCGATACTTTTCCCCACTACTGGAGCGCGCTCTCGGGAATGTCGTATGCGATGTTCGCCGACGCTACAGGTTCGGACGAATTACGCGCAAAGGCCGTGAACAATCTGCGCGCAAACTTCTGTCTGTTCTTTGCCGACGGCAGGGCGTCGTGCGCGTATGTGTTCCCCGACAAGGTTGACGGACACCCGCGCAAAGTCTACGACCCGTTCGCCAACGACCAAGACTGGGCTTTGGCTTTCTACATGATGTTCACCCAAAAATTATACTGATGATTTTCTACATTCACGGACTCGGCGGCGGCGAAAAATCTGCAACATACCAAGGCTTGAAAAAATATTTCGGCGACGTAGTTCTGCTTGCGTATCCTTCGGAGAGCGCGGAGTTTACCGAGAGCCTGCGCGTGATATCGGAAAAGTTTTTCTACCGCGCAAAGTTTTCGGAAAACGTGGTTGTTGTGGGCACTTCGCTCGGCGGATTTTTCGCCACAAAGCTCGCCGACCTGTGCGCCGAACACGAACTGCCGCGCCTGCGCCTGCTTTTGGTAAATCCAGCGGCAACGCCGTTTAAAACCGCTTTGGGGCTGGGCTATCCGAAGGAGCTTGTGGATTCATACAGGGGAATTGAAATTTCTCGCAACGCGGGCGTGAAAAAAATTGTGGTTCTTGCCGACGACGACGAACTTCTAAACCCCGACGAAACCGCCGCCATTCTTTCTCCCTGCCGTCTGGAGCGGTTCGCGCGCGGCGGGCACAGCTGCTGGAACACTCTCGGCGGGAAAATAGCCGAATTTGTGCGCGAGCTTGAGTCCGAGTAGCGCGGGCGCGGCGTTTCTGAAATTTTAATTTTAATTGATATGAAAAGATGTTTTATACTCGAAAAAATCTTCGTCGTTTTGTGCGCGGCGGTTGCTTTTGCGTCGTCGTCGGTCTGCGCGCAGGAGCAGGCGGACGGAGGCCCGTCGACGGAGAAGTATTTCGGCAACGTGAAAGTGGAGTATTCGGCGGGCGGAGGGAAAGTCGATATGCCGTATCAAGTCAAACGCCGCAAGGACGGCGCATGGCGCGTGCGCATTCCGAAGGGGGATTTTGCAAAATCGGCGGTAGATTTCATCGACGTAAAAATTCCCGCCTGCTACGCAAAGAAGGGCGAGGAGGGCTTTTTCATCAACACGCAAAACGCAATCGGCGCGTTCAAAAAGGACGAGGGTAACTATTCGTCGAACGGGCATAATTTCTACGCGTTTTTCGGAATGAAAAATCCGCGGTGCGCGTGGGTGGCAATCGTCAAGAAATCGAAGCTCGAATTTTCAATGGTTGCGACTGTCGAAAACGGCGAATATTGCGTGTTCCCGCGCTTCGAAATAAAACGCATTGAGGGCGAGCCCTACGAGGATATCGTCGTCGATTTTTACGAATTGCGCGGCAAAGACGCATCATATGCGGGCATGGCGAAAAAATACCGCGCCTATCAGCTAAAGCGCGGCGAGGTCAGGCCTCTTAAGGAGCGCGTGAAGGACAACCCCAAGCTGGAGGCGATGGCGAAGTCAATTCTTGTGCGCGCGCAGCACGGCGGCAAGGGGATACCGAAGGACAAAAACGGCAGGCGGATAATCAAAGACTACACGCCCGAAACCGAGCTTCCCATCGGCGTTGGCTGCACGTTCGACGAAGTTGCGGAGGTCATCAGGGCGTTGAAGGAGTCGGGCTGCGACAACATCGTTTTCCACGAAGTCGGCTGGAACAAAAGCGGGCACGACGGCCGCTATCCGCAGCTGCTTCCCGTAGAGCCGAAGTTCGGCGGCGAGGAGGCTCTCAAGCGGACAATAGAAACCGCAAAAAGTTTGGGCTACTACATTTCGCCCCACGTCAACCACACCGACGCCTACCGAATAGCCGACTGCTGGAGCGAAGACTACATTGCAAAGCGCGCCGACGGCTCGCTTATGTATGTGGGTTGCTGGGCGGGCGGCAAGGCGTATACGCCGTGTCCCCAAGCGATTTTCGACAGGTTCGTGAAGTCCGACTACGTTATGCTGCGCGACAGGCTCGGCTTCAACGGGCTACACCACGTCGATGTAATTTCGGCAATCGCCCCGCGCGTCTGCCACGATAAAAACCACCCGCTAAACCGCAAGCAGTGGGCGGCGGCGTATCTGAAAATAATGGAATACGCGCACGAAATCACGGGCGGTTTCACTTCGGAGGCGGGCTACGACCACGTCATAAAGTATCTCGACTGGGGCTTTTACATCAATTTCAAAAACAGCTTCCCCGATTTGTTCGACCGCATTGTTCCCATCTGGCAGCTTGTCTACCACGGCATTGTGCCGTCTTCGGCGTTCCACACCGACGTCAACAACAACCTCAACGGCAACTGGGAGGAAATCAGGCTCCACCACGCCGAGTTCGGCGGCAGACCCGTGTATTATTTGGGGTTGAAGCTCAAACACGTTCCGTCGATAGCAAGCTACTACGCCGAATACCAGCCCATGGCTCGCCTGCAAATGGAATTTATGGACGACCACCGCAAGCTTGCCGAAGACGTTTATCTGACTGTCTACGCCGACGGCAGCGAGGTTCTTACAAACTATTCGCGTGCGCCGTTCGAATACCGCGGTAAAAAAATCCCCCCGCGCGATTACATGCTTTTTAACGGCGGCATTGTGTTGCGGTAGTTCCCCGCTCGGGGGCGCGGCGTCGCGCCCGCCCGTTGGAGTAATCCACCAATTTTAGTTTTGCGTCTGCCGTGGGAACAAAAAAAAGACGCGTGTTCGGAACGCGTCTTGTTTTGCCAAATTTTGATTCGGACTACTGCTGGGGAGCTGCGTGTCTTTTGCCGCCCCTGTTTTGGTGGCGTCTGAAGTTGCCGCCGTTTTTGTTGAAGCTCTTTTGGTTGTTGAACTTTCTTTTGCCCCTGAAATCCTTCTTGAAGTTCTTGTCGAACTTTCTGTTGCGACCGAATTTCTTTTCCTTTTTGCCTCCGAAAATCGACTTCAAGGCCGCCTTGATTCTCTCGAAAATGGAGGGTTTGCACTTGGCTTCGTCCGCCGAACTGTAGGAGACAACGCCGTCGAATTTCTTGCTTTCGTCGAAGCGGCGCGGACGTTTGTCGTCAAGGCGGACTTCGATTGTTCTGGGCGTAAACTCCCTCTTTTCGAACGACGGTCCTTCATGCTTTTCGGCGGGTTCGCCGGCGCGTTCACATTCGGCTTTTTCGCAGCCTTCCGAGGGCATTTCAGCGTTTTCGGGGTCGGTTTTTTCGAAACGTCTGTTCTTTTTGCTCTGGTATCCGTTGATGTTGGAACCGCTTAGTCTTTCGGCTTCTTTGGAGATGTCGGCAATTTCGCCGCACGCCAATTCGCCCGATTTTTTCGATTGTGCCGCAGCCGCTCTGCCGTTTCTGCCGTTTCTACGGCGCGTGCATTTCGGCTTCTCCGAGGCGGAAGATTCTACTGCGGTTTGAACGGGCTGTTCAACCGCCGCGACCTGTTGTTCGGAGTCGTTTTGATTGTTTTCTTCCATGATTGTATGTTTTTATGTTATTGCGGACGGGCGATTTGCCCCTGAAAAGGATTGTCCCGTTTTGGTTGTGTTCCGCGTCCGCGCCTTAATATTGTAAAGAACAATCCATACCGTCTTGCAAACAAGAGCCTAAATACGATTTTTCGGACAAATCAATAAGTTTCCAATCACAACACATTTTGAACATTATGACAATATTTTTTTTAAGAAAGTCTCGACATATTTGCGGGACGTTGTTTTATCCTCTTTATGTTCAAAATGAAAAGTTTGGTAGACAATCTCTCCGCGAGGGGATTCAAGGTTCACTGTTTCAATACCGCGCAGGAAGCGAAGGTGTTTTTCCAAAACGAAATATTCGGCACAAGCGTTGGGTTCGGCGGCTCCGTAACTATTTCGCAACTTGGCTTATACGATATGCTCAAAGAGCGCAACAGGGTGTTCTTCCACTCGGTTGACAAGTCGCCCGACGTTCTCGCGAATGCGGCGGCTGCGGAAGTCTACATTTTGGGGGCGAACGCAGTTTCGCAGACGGGAGAAATAGTAAACATCGACGGTCGGGGCAACAGGGTTTCGGGGTGCATTTGGGGTGCGAACCGCAAGCGCGTATACATAGTTTTCGGCGAAAACAAGATTACCGAAGACCTGCCGAGCGCGATTTTCAGGGCTCGCAACATCGCCGCTCCGCAGAACGCGCGCAGGCTCAATCTGAAAACCCCGTGCGCAATAAAGGCCGACAAGTGCTACAACTGCAATAGTCCGCAGAAAATCTGCCGAGTCCTCACAGTGCTTTCAAACCCCACTTCCGCCGAGACGCACATCGTGATAATATCGGAGGATTTGGGCTACTGATGTTTTGCGCGCCGCGCGCAAATGCCGAGAAAAAAAGTGAAAAAAAGTGTTGCAAAATGCGGCGTGTTGGCGTGTAATACCCGCTTTATTGATTTTCAAAAAGGAGAAATTTTATGTCACAGCACAACAGTTTTAAAAGCGGCGGTTCATCGACTTCTAAAAAACGCAGCGTTCTTAAGCGTTTTGAACGTATCGACTTGTTGCGTAAACGCGGCGCGTTGAAAACGGTTACCCGCGTAACGGGTCTTCCCAAGACAAAGCCCGCCGAATAGGTCGGTTTGTTTTGCGCGTGTTTATGTAAAAAACGGATTTCGCACGGCGGATTCCGTTTTTTTTCGCCCGAATGCGTTTTTTGATTGCCCTGAGGGCGTTAACGTGGACAATTAAAACCGTCTTGAATAAACTATACAAATCCAGTTGCCCGTTCGATTCCGTTAAGAGTTCGATGAAGTCGTTGTTCGACTTATTTGGACGCTTTCTCGCCGAGCAGGCGGTCGGTTTCGTTCCCGAAATACGCGAAGCCGCAAAGGCGGTTATAAGACCCAACGGCAAGCTGATTCGTCCCACGCTCGTTTTTTCTTCGATGCTTGCCGACGCCGACGAAGATGCGGCCGTGCGCAGGGCGGCGATTGTAGAGCTCACGCACATTTCCACTCTCGTTCACGACGACGTTATCGATAACGCAACCCTCCGCAGAAATTGCGCCACAACAAACGCCAAATACGGTGTGCGCACAGCCATTCTGCTCGGCGACGTGATTTTCTCGCACATGATGTCGCTTGCTTTTGCCGACGCCGACCGCAGCGTTGCCGAGCTTACCTCGCGCTATATCCGCATTATTTGCGATGGTGAAATAAGGCAGACGCTCTCCGACAAAAACGAGATTGTCTCTCCCGAAAGGTATTTCGAGATTGTCTACGGAAAAACGGCGGCGTTGTTCGAGCTTTCATGCAGGCTGGGCGCGATGTCGCCGAACGCGCCGCAGGCGTGGATCGAGGCGGCGTTGGAGGCTGGCAGGCAGCTCGGTATTGCCTATCAGATTTACGACGACGTCTGCGACTGGTTTATGAGCGAAACCGACGCGGGTAAAACTCTCGGGACCGATTTGGTTTCGGGCAAGCAGACTTTCCCGCTGATTGCGCTTATGCGCACGTTCCCGAAGGAACGCGCCTCCGATTTTCTCCGCTCGTTGCCGAATTCGGATTTCGCAACAATACGCGCAAAAATGACGGAATGCGGCGCGCTTGAAACTTCGGAAAAGGAATTTTTGAGCAGGATTTCGGCGGCGGAAAACGCGCTTGCCGGCTTTCCGCAGTTCAATGCAAAATTGCTCGAGTGTTGCGCCGCCCTCAGGGAAATGGATTTCGTAAAGTAGTATGCCCCAAAACCTGTATCTTTGCGGAATTTCGCACGAAACGGCGGACGCTTCGGCGGTGGGCTGTTGTTCCGTTGCGAAGGGCGAAAGGGCGGGGTCGGAGGAGCGGCTTATGCGCCGTTTCGGCGCGTCGGAGGCGGTGCTGCTTTCAACTTGCAACAGGGTTGAGTATTATTTTACCGCCGATTCCGTCGATTTCGATTCGCTCAAAAACGAATTTTTTTGTGGGCAGCAGCGGTTTTGCTATGTCAAAAAAAACGGGGCGGCGGCGGCGCATTTGTTCGAAGTGGCGTCGGGGTTGCGCTCGCAGATGACGGGCGAAACCGAGATTTTCGGGCAGGTTAAAGATGCCTACGCGCGCGCGTTCGAAAGCGGGCATTGCGCCGCGGTGCTCAATGCGCTATTCCAAAAGGCGGCGCAGGTAGGCAAATGGGTCCGCACAAATACGGATATAGGGCACGGGAAAATCAGCATAGGCAGCGTTAGCGCGGAGCTTGCCGCGCAGATTTTCGACGGTATACAGCGCGCCAAAATCCTGCTTGTAGGCTCGGGCGAGGCGGGAAGGCTGATTGCCGCCGCGCTGTTTGTGCGGGGGGCGAAAAATACCACCATTGTTTCTGCCCGCCGCGCAAACGCCGACCTGCTCGCCGCCCAAATAGGCGTTCAAAGCGACGACGCCTCCGCGGCGTTCGCGCGTTTGAGCGAGTTCGACATTGTTGTGTGCGCAAGTTCCGCGGGAAAAATCATCAACGCCGATATGCTCCGCGCCGCGCTTGAAAAGCGGCAAAGCCCGATGTTTGTAATCGATCTCTCCGTCCCCAAAAACGTGGACGAAAATTGCGCCGATTTGGACGACGTATTTTTATACGATATGAACGACCTTTCCGAAATTGCCGCTGCAAATATGAATTTGCGCAAGGGCGAAATTTTGAAAGCTCGCGAGGCTATTGAAAAAAAGGCGGCATCGCTGATTGAAAAGCTCGGGTTGTAGCATTACGTTCTGCTTGCTGGTGCGGCGCGCGGTTGTTCCCGCCATTCATTGATATTGCTGTCGTTCGGGTTCGGTTTTGCGCATTGCGCGCGTTGTTTCTGTATCGCTTCGAAACGCCGAGAAAAGCATTTTCGCCCGAAAACAAATCAGCTCTGCGCAAAAAACGCAAAAAAATCCCCCGACCCGCTCTTGGCGAATTCGGAGGATTTTCCTTTCCCGCAATGGGCGATGCAGGACTCGAACCTGCGACATCCTGTGTGTAAGACAGACACTCTAACCAACTGAGTTAATCGCCCTCGCGTGAATAATTGTCGGGCTATGTTGTGGATTTCCTTCTCGGACTCAAGCTTTTTTTCGATTTTTTTTACTGTTGCGCGTTTTTTCCGCTTTGTTTCATAGCCTGCAGTGTCCGCACGCGCGGCAGAAAATACGCCACAAAGCCCAGTAGCGGCAGGAACGCCACTATTTTATACACAGTCTCTATGCCGAATATGTCCGCCATATTTCCCAACAATGCCGACATCACGCCCGCCGCGCCGAATGCCAGCCCGAACATCAGCCCCGATACCATTCCCACTCGGGTCGGGAAAAGTTCCTGCGCATAAATGAGTATGGCGGAAAACGCCGACGAAATTATGAAGCCTATAACCACGCTCAAAACCGCAGTCCAAGCGAGGTTCGCGTAGGGCATCGCAAGCGCGAAAGGCGCGGCGCCTACTATCGAGCCCCAGATGACGAGACGCCTCCCTATTCTGTCGCCCACGGGGCCGCCCACTAGCGTTCCCATTGCCGCCGCAAACAAAAAAAGCGTAAGCAGGCACTGCGCCGTTTCCACCGATGTCCCGAATTTGTGCATTAAATAAAATGTATAATAGTTCGATATACTTATTGTATATCCGTTTTTAGTGAACACTAAAAACACCAAAATCGCCAAAATAAACAGAACCGTCCTTCGGGGCAGCGGCGCGGAACCGCCGTCGGGCGCGCGTTTTGCGGCGGTCTCGTTTCTTCTGCGCTCGCAGATTTTTTGCCCATACCACTTGCATACGGGAATAAGCCCCACTATTGCGACGAACGCGCAGACCGAGAAAAACGCCACGTTTTGCTGCCCGTAGGGCGAAACAAACAACGCCGCAAGCAGCGGCCCCATTGCGTATCCTAACGACCCGCCCACTTGGAATATCGACTGCGCAAGTCCGCGCCGCCCTCCCGACGCCATCGACGTGAGTTTTGCCGCCTCGGGGTGCAGAACCGACGAACCCACTCCCGAGAATACGACCGCCACAAACAGCATTTCGGGTGATGTCGAAACGGAAATCAACAACAGCCCGAGCATTGTGAAGGTCATGCCAATCGGCAGAACCCACGGATTCGGTTTCCTGTCGAAAACATACCCGCACACGGGCTGGAAAATGGAGGCGGAAATTTGGTATGTGAGCGTTACCGCCCCTATCTGCGCAAAGTTCAGCGCAAGGTTTGTTTTCAACAGCGGATAAATCGCCGAAATCAGCGACTGCATTGTGTCGTTGAGGCAGTGCGCCAGACTCAGCGCAAACAGTATTCCGTAGAGAGTTCCCCTGTTTTCTTTTTTCATAACCCGAATATCTGACCGATTCCACGCGTTTTCAATCCTTTATTTTCAGCCTCCGTTTTTGTTGCCGAACGGCAAACGGCGCAAAAACGCGGGCGCAAAAAAAGCCCCGCAAGGGGCTTTTTTGGAATGCATCCGCCTCCGCCGCGTCGGGGAGGTGTCGAACGGGGATTAGTCGTAGAACTGGACGTTGTATTCTTTGACATTCGAAAGAATGTATTTTTTCAAGTCGTTGTTCGAAGATGTATCGGCGATTGTCTCGATTTTCGAAACGAAGTCCCGCATTTCGTCGAACGACGGCGGTTCGGATACGAAGCCGAATATGCGTTCGTGCGGGGTTTTTACGAGCGATTCGTTTTTGTGCTGGAGCTCCTCGTAAAGTTTTTCGCCGGGACGCAAACCGATGAATTTTATTTTTATGTCCACGTCGGGTTCGAAGCCGCTCAGGCGTATCATATGCCGCGCCAAGTCCACTATTTTGACGGGTTCGCCCATGTCGAGCACGAAAATTTCCCCGCCTGTTGCCTGCGCGCCGCATTGCAGCACAAGCCCGACCGCCTCGGGGATTGTCATGAAGTAGCGCGTGACTTCTGGGTGGGTTACGGTTACGGGGCCGCCTTCTTCAATCTGTCTTTTGAACGTCAAAATCACGCTGCCCGAAGAGCCGAGCACGTTCCCGAAGCGCACCGCCACAAACTGCGTTTTGTTGTCGGGCTTGTTTTGCATTGACTGCACAACCTTTTCGGCGAGTCGTTTCGTTGCCCCCATGACGTTTGTGGGATTGATTGCCTTGTCTGTAGAAATCAGCAGGAATTTTTCCGCGCCGTATTTGCTTGCAAGTTGCGCCACGCGCCAAGTGCCGAGCGTGTTGTTTTTGAGCGCCTCTCCCGGCTGGGCTTCCATCATCGGGACATGTTTGTGTGCGGCCGCGTGGAAGATGATCTGCGGCTTATACATCGAAATTATGTGTTCCATTCTGTGTTCGTCGGCGACGCTCCCGACGAGCGATTTTATCGATACGCCGTAGCCCGCGTTGAGCACTTTCTGCTCTATCTTGAACAGCTGGACTTCGCAGTGGTCGAGCAGCAGCAGCAACGACGGCGATTTCGCCGCAATCTGCATGCAAAGTTCGCTGCCTATGCTTCCGCCCGCGCCCGTAACCATTATGATTTTCCCCTTAATCATATTGTCAACCTCCTCAGAATTAAGCGCAATTTGGGGCCTGTTGAGAACGTCTTCGATACTCACTTCGTGGATATTCGAAACCTTCGAGATGCCCGCCGCGAGTTCGTAGTAGGACGGCACAATACTCACTTCTATGCCGAGTTTGGAGAATTTCGAGGTAATGTCGGAAATATGTTTGTTAGGCAGGTTCGATATCGCTATAACGGCCCTGTCGATTTTCATATTCATTACGAACGCGCGGAAATCGGTATTCAGGTCGAATATGTTAAGTCCCAATATTTGTCTGCCGATTTTCTCTGGAGATTCGTCCAAAAACGCGACGGGCTTAAGCCCCATATTCGGCTTGGAAAGCATGTCGGAGGCGAGCGAGAACCCGAGGTTGCCCGCGCCTATTATTGCAACGCGCTTTTGTTTGAACGCATGGACGGAATCGCGCATAAGGCGTTCGCGCCACACGCGCAGGGAAAGTCTGAATCCGCAAATCATCACTATTGCGCAGATGTAGTCCATAACCACCACGCCGCGCGATATAACCATTCCCGAAAACGACAGGCACAAAAACAACACCGACGCTACCGTCATCGACCAAAACACACGCAGCAAATCGGGCATATGGAAAAACGCCAGCAACTCTCTGAGTCTCCCAAACACGACAAGCGACACCAACTGAATGGGAATTAGCACAAAATACACCGACTTCAACCATTCGTTTTTATAGATATCTTTAAAGTTAAAGTCGAACCTCAGCATAACCGAAATATGGGCGGCTATCAGCAAAATACCGAAGTAAATCAGGAAAATCGCCAACGTTCTAAGCGAGAACAGGCTTCTTAAATAACTCTTCTTCATGGAAATTACAATGCTTCAAATATATCCGCATTAGAGCAAATTTTATTTGAATTTGCAAGTATTTTATATGTTCTAAAGCGGCGGCAATCGGCACAGCCGATATGCCTTTGTCTCAAATTAAAGTTTTGTGTGTCCCGAAGCGGCTACTGCTGAACTCTATTCAGTGAGCCTTTGGTTATCGATTAAAGAGGGAGGGTGCAAGCGGCGGCTGAATTTTGTTCGGTGCGTTTTTGATTGTCGTTAAAAAGAAAATAGTTCTCCTACAATCTTCGGTTTTGTCGGTATGCTTTTTGAGAAACAAGCGTCAAAGAAAATTATTTTTTACAACTTTCATGCCGTCCAACGCGTCTAACGCCGCGAAAATATAATACAAAAACAAAAAAGCGGGACAAAATCCCGCTCAAAAAACCGCTTTCGCGGCAAAATCAAAGAGTCCGAAGCTTACGCCTTTTCGACCAAGCCAGCCTTGATAGCCTTTACGCTCACCCAAGCGCGCTTTACCGCGCCGGTTTCCGTGCGAACCTTGATGCGCTGGACATTCGGCTTGAAAGTGCGCTTTGTCTGTTTGACGAGCTGCAAACCGATACCGCCGCTTTTCTTGCTCTGACCTTTGTGGATAATCTTGCGACCACTTACGGGGCGCTTACCAGTTACTGAACATACTCTTGCCATAAAATTATTTCCTGCATGTAAAAATTAAAGGGTGATACTCTACGAATCCGAACGAATTTTTCAAGTTTTATTTTTCTACCGCGCAAACCGACGCCCAACGCCCCGATTCGCCCGCCGAACTACGCTGAAACGCCAAGGGCAACCAGTTTTCTGGAAGCCTTGTATGCGCTCAAGCGCGCCTTGCGTTTACGCGAAGCCAAAAGTCTCTGTCTTTGTGGATTGGGTTTTTTGCCCGCGGCTTTCTTGCCGGGTTTACGTTTTGCGCACGAAGACCATTGTACGAGTCCGCTCATATTATTTCTTTCTGTTCAGTTCTTGTTTTTTCGTTAATTTCTAAAATTTATAAAAGTTAAATTCGTCAAAGTAGCAGTTTTTTGTTGGCTTTCCAGCTTTTTTTTTATTTTTTTTCAAATCGGAAACTTTTTTACCGAAAAAACCGTTCTACAACATGCAGAAGATGACTACAACTTCGGAGACTAATTTGGGTTTTCCAGAGGCGATACCCGCGCGGCAATCGGCGTCGGGCGTTCGGACGCGCGCCGAGCCGCCGACAGATGCCGACTCCCTGCTGATGTTGCAGATTGCGCGCGATGATTCCGAAAGCGCGCTGCGCACCCTCATCGACAAGTGGAAGAATCCGCTTGTTTCGTTCGTCTACGCCTCCACGCGCGACTTTCAGCTTGCCGAGGACATCGCCATTACTGTCTTCCGAAAACTCTACAACGCGCGCAAATCATACCGCGCAGAGGCGAAGTTTTCCACCTTCCTCTTCCGCATAGCCTACAACGAAATCATAACCGAATACCGCAAGCGTCAGGCGCGCCCCGCCGCCACCGACGACATCGCCGATGTAGACCTTCCCGCGCCCTCCGACAGCGGAGCAAAGTTGCGCGACATCGAGGATGCGTTCGCCGCCGCCGTCGATAAAATTCCGCCGAAACAGCGCGAGGCAATCACCCTGCTTGTCAAAAACGAGCTTTCCTACGCGGAAATTGCCGACATTATGGGCGAGAGCGTCGCCTCAGTGAAAACCCTCGTAAACCGCGCCCGCGCCAGACTGAGGGAATCGATGAAAGACTACGTTTAACAGGAGAATTTTACTATGACAGACGAAAAAATCGATTCGCTTTTAAAGAAATCCGCCCCGGGTGCTTCGGCGGATTTTACCTGCCGCGCAATGGCGTCGATTGCCGCCGACCGCGCGAGAACCGCTGAAATCGACGCCCTTTGCGATTCCCTTTTACGGCGTTTGTCCGCGCCCGAAGTTTCGCCCGACTTCACCGCCCGCGCATTGGCAGCCGTCCGTTCGCGCACGCGCTACGGCTGGGCGGGGCAGTGGCGGAGGTTCGCTTCGGCGTTGGCGGCTGCCGCGTGCCTGACAGTCGGCGTGTTTTCCGTGCCGCTTGCCGCCCGCGGGGTTGTGGGCGAGAAGGATTTTGCGGAGATGACGCGTTTGGCGGACGAAATTGCCGATATTTCGGAGGTGGTGTATGAGCAGGAGTTTCTCTCCCTCTTGCAATAGCGCGTGAAATTGGCTTGATGCTACGTTTCAAAAAAGAATTTGCAGTGGGGCAGTAGGTTTACTACAGCCGCCACCGCAAATTTTTTTTGAAGCCTCGCCTGAAGCTCAATTTGACGCGCTATTTGAAGGACACAAACTTTAATAAATAATCAAAGCGGTATTGAATGAAATTCAATCCGCGCCGCTTTAGGAAACGTAAAAAATTTTCTTGCGTTGCGGGAACGGCATTAATAGTGTGGTTGTCATCAAAACAATTTCTACTTTTTTCGAAAAAATGAATACCCCCCGTATACAGAAAAAACAGAGAAAGGCGTTTGCGCTTGTCCTTGCGCTTGCGCTTATGGGCTTTATGGTGCTGCTTACAGTGTCGCTTGCGACGATGGTGAGCATGCAGACAAAACTGAGCAAGCAGGCGGAAAATACGTTCAAGGCAAAACAGGCGGCGAAGTTTTCGGCGTATCAGGCAATGGGGCAAATCCAGTCTACACTTGGGCCCGACCAGCGCATAACCGCGAACGCCGCAATACTGACCAATTCAGTCCACTCGGGAATAACGAGCTTGGATAACGATTCCAACTTTAATTGGTGGTCATCTCCCATGCGCATAAGAAGAACCGACGCCGACGATGTTTCGGGGGCGGTTGCGCCCAATAAATACTGGGTCGGCGTGTGGAATTCTAAGCGCGGGTTGCACCCCGCAAAACAGGAGCGCAGAGAGTCGCGTTCGACATATGTGCAGAATGTGAAAGACCGCGCAATAACGTGGCTTGTTTCGGGCAACGAATACGCTTCGGAGGCTAACGTCAAAAACGGCTCTACCGACGCGGATATCCGTTACAAGCCCGACAACAGACTTAAGGAGGGCGAGTTCATACGCGTTGCAACGCGCAATTCCTACGCGCGCTTCGACGGCAGAAGGGATTCGTTCGACGACGTTGTAGCTCCCATTGTCGAGCTTGAACAGGACACTGACAACGACACAATTGAGCGCGATTCGGGCATTCAGCACAGAATAGCGTGGTGGGTTTCCGACGAAGGGCAGAAGGCTTCGCTCAACGCCATTGCAAGCTACGATTTCAAAATGCACGCGCGTTCCGTCAACAAATTCAGAATACAGAGTTTGCCGTTTTACTCGGGCGTGCAGGGTTTGACGCTCGGCTCGACCGACTCGCGCCTTTACGATATCGAACTTGACGACGACGGCTCGGACACATCGGGCGTCATGATTGCAAGAAACGCGACAAGCCTTGCCGACCTCGACGCAATCGCAAGCGCGGCGGTTTCGCCCGATGCTCCGCCGTCGAAGCTGCTTTTCCACGCGGCGACGTGCAACACAAAGGGCGTTCTTGTAAACGTCCGCGACGGCGGTCTGAAAAAGGACCTTTCGCTCGGCCTTATCCAGACGAACGCCAAGGACGACGAACACGCAAAAACCACGGAACAGGAAATCAAGAGCATGCCCGAATACTTCCCGCGTCCATACGGCGTTGCGGGCTACATGGCTAAAATTCCCGCGTATCCGATTGTCTTTACCAACAAAACCAAGTGGAGAAATAAGAGAATCGAAAACAAGCCGAACCTTCTCGACGCCAGTGAAAACGGCGGCAGGGAGTTTGCGGGGCACATTTTCGGACCGCAGATTTTCGGCACGGAAAATAAGATTAGAAATTACGAGGCAATGTCGGGGCTTAACGGCAACGGAGAGACGTTCTGGGCCTCGCTTTACGATACAGACAAATCGCTTTTCAAAGACCCCGGCGGCGCGCTGTGGGACCAGCTGCGCTCATACTACAACCTGCGCTCGCCCGACAATCCCGCGGGTTCGGTAATCAGCGCGCGCGTGCAGACCGACGACCGCTACGGCGCAAAGCCCGTTGTAAAGCGTTTCCAAATACATTTTGTTCCGGCGTTCGTGCAGTGGGGGGCGAATAAATACGGTTTGCGCCTGCACATAATCCCGATGCTTGTTTTGTGGAATCCCTACGACACGAAAATCGGCGAAGACGCCTACTACGCAATCCGCGTTTCCACCGACGACATCTACCGCTACTTCTCGCCCATCGGCTCGTTCCGCTTCGCCATAGGCTACAAATCGGGCAGCTACTTCCAGTGCCTGCGCGACTACCTTTCGGAAAGAATCAGTTTCCCGAACGGCTCGTTCCCCAACGGCGGACAGTTTGACGACGACTACAAAAAGCGCAACGGTTTTCTTACCACGAGATTCTGGACATACGGCGGCGGAAGCATGATATCGGGCGGCAATAACGACTATATCAGCGGAAGCCAGCAGGGCTTTATTTCGCAAACTTCGCCTTTTAGATCAATGAATGGCGGCTCCAAAACGTGGTATCCGCTCGGCTACGGAACAATAGCGCGCGGAACTGTAGCCAAAAACTCGGGCGAACGCAACACGCGCTATTTCATACAGTATGCCGGCGGATACGGCAGTTTAAATTACGCGAACAGGCTGGAATTTAAGTCGTTCGCACTCGGGAATATAGGTTATGAAGAGCGTGCAACCGAAAAATCGGTGAATGCCTACTACTTTGAGCATATCCTCAATGAGGACAATATGACGCCGATGGTTATGCTCTATTCGCTCAACAACAACAGTGGTTCTCTCGACAACAGGGTCTCCAAGATTGGGCGCGTGCTGAAAGTTCCGCTGTTTCTTAACAACCTCTATGTCAGCCTTTGCCACGGCAACTACAATTCTGTAACCGACTACCAGAACGACAAAGTTTTCTGCGGACAGCGTCTGATTGACGCATACCAAGTTCCCACAAACGGTTCTCAGATTATGGGTGAGAATAATACCGACAGAACCGCCACTGCCGACATGCACTTCCTCGCCTACGACCCTTCGGGTATAGCCGCGGGGGCAACAAAGGTTTTTGCAATGCGCTCGCCGGTAAACTACTTCGGAGACGCATCGATAACGGCGAGCAACAGCGGTCAAAACGGGCCCAACGGGTTTATGGAAAACAACGGCAGGTTCCCGTATCTCGATTTGAAGGCGGAACTTTTGCCGGTAGGGGAGGGCGGCAACTTGGGCGGCTGCTTCTATGTCGATGTTCCGCACCCTGAGTTGGAACACAACGCCAAATATAACAACAACAAGCCGCAGGTTGTCAATGTGATAAAAGGCGGCGTGGTCGGCGGCGGAAGTTCTGAAGCGCACTGGAACGCGCAGAACAGCTGGGATAGCTCTGTTATAAACCCCTATATATTGTTCGATTTGGAGACAATTAGGAGCGACAATTTTACCGACATTTGCGGGAACAGCACCTCGACTCTGGGTATAAGCGATTTGTATATTGACATGGACATTGTTCCGAACATGCCCTTTTCAAATTCGGGATACGCCACCGCTCAGGGCACGATGAATACGACAATGCAGCATACGCCGCTTGCATACGGCTTCGGTTTTGCAACGTCTACGGCTTCCGCAACCACGGAGGAGAGGCAGCTTTCGCTCTCAATCTGGATTTACAGAAAAGACGGCATGACTTTTGAAAAAATGCGTCCTATGAATCAGAACGAATCATACCTCGGCGAGGGAACGGGCGTCGATTTCGTTCCGCTTTTGGCGCATTTCAAGGGACTTAAAAATTTCATTCAAAGAAAGTATTCCAGCTTTCCCAACCCGACGTTGTCGCCGAGAAAGATTAACGCGGATGACAACAACATTCTCTGGAGCAATACGAGAATGCCGGGGTATATGGCGTTCCAAAACAATCCCGCCGCGGGTAGCGGCACGAGCACGGGCTCGCTGCTTTCAATGGACCCGCCCGTTAACTACTTCCAGAATATAGACAACAAGATAAGGACGGATACTGTTTATAGAACAGACAACGACAAATTCCGCGCCGCCGTTGAGGCGTTGCCCAGCGCTTCGGGAACTTCGAGAAACCTTTCGGCTTCGGACTTCTATCTGAAGTTTATCGACAACGCCAATTATGCAGACGCAAGAACCGCAAGCAACCAGCGCGCGGCGTTCAATGCGCGTTTCTTCATCAACTGGCTGCCCATAAACCCGCGCCGCCATTCGGCAAACAACTGGCCGTGGAAACCCTCCAGTTCGGCAACCACCCCAGCCGTGGGCGATTTTCTCCCCGCGGCAATAAGGCCACTTGGCGGAACTACGGTGATTTCGCAGGGCGAGGCATCCAGTAATTCATATGCAAGCAAGCTGCAAAACGTTGTTTCTGAATACATTCCCTACGGAATCGTTTTCGGGCACCCGTATGCCGACGAAGAAGAGTCAGACCGTAACGGCGTAAGCCCGATTACAAACAAGAGGCTTTTCGTCAACGGCTCAATGCTTGCCACGCACAACTCGCTCGACTTCAATACCCGCGAAGACAACAGGAAAGACGAAAGCAGCTTTTGGGGTAGAAACAACAAAACAGCCTACGCTTCCGACTTTGTCTATGCCGACGACCGCTCTCGCGCGCCGCAGTTCGGCGGAGTCTCCGAAATGGGTTACAAGATTTCGTCCACGAGCGACTCCACCGCATACATCGGGCTTTCAAGCTCCAGCGGAACCGATGTCAACGCCCTCCACCACATCTTGCGCGAAGAGGAGGTTGTCCACAACATAGCAAACCTCGCGGGCGCGCACCTGACTTTCGGCGAGGGCAAGACGGAATCGGCTTCCCCCCACGAATCGTATCAGGGCTACGGCAACCAGACTTCCGGCAAGCGCGCGTGGCAGGTTTCATACGCGTTGCGTTCGCCCGAAAATATGACTGTCGACATGGCGATAGGTAATTCGCTTTGTCCCAACAGAATTTGCCCCGAATACACCCATCAGATTATGTGGCTTGACAATTCGTGCATAATGAACGACGCCAACCTCAGCGGCGCAAACAAAAACGGCGTAAAAGACGGCAGGCGTTCGGCAAACGGCGCGGAGGACAAGGTTGTCGCCTACGACGCCTCTTGGCACTTAAACGACGCTCTCTGGGACGAATACTTCTTCTCCACGTTGCCCTACCGCCAAAAGGAATGGTCTACAAACTACAATATGGGCAAGGGCGTTGCGACGCCGCAAAACCCGCGCATACAGTATGTCAGCACCCAGACCACCGACGACTATCTGACCGTAGCCGACATGAGGTATTCGAAAGAACCCTCCGACAAGCAGTTTGAAGAAAACGCGGGCAGGCTTTGGGTGAACGGCCCCTTCAACGTGAACTCTACAAGCATCGACGCGTGGAAGGCGATTCTTGCGACATACTACGGGCAGTCCATTGAAGGCTACAACGGCGGACTCACCGACAACCGCGCAAGCGCGCCCTTCCATAGATGGCAGGCGCCGCTCGACGCCAAAAACAAGGTCACAAGCTCGACATCAATCTCGCAGGAAGAGGCTATATTTACGGGCTACAGGGCGCTGTCGAACTCGGAAATCGAGGAACTTGCGGCGTCCATTGTGGAACACATCAAGGATAGGGGCCCGTTCTATTCGATGAGCGACTTCGTAAACCGCGCCGCCGCCAACTATTCGGCTGAGGAACGCTACGGAATAAAAAACAATCCCGACGCGGTCGCCGTTGACCTATCGACGCAGGAGACGCAGGTTGCGCCGTCGGTTCTCAATTCCATGATGCAAAGCGGCGGCGAAACATATCGCATAGGCCATTCGCAAAAGGGCGTTTTGCAGGCGGCAATAGACGCAACTTCAATCAATTCGCAGTTGCACAAACGCTACATCATCACGCCCGACAAGGTTCTGAACACTGTATGGAAAGACCACTACCAGTTCAAATACTTCGCCGACACCCGCAACGTTTGGGAAAACTGGCGCGCGTCAATCGGCCCCGCGGCAACGGGCGCGCCCGCGTATTTGATGCAGCAGGATTTGCTTGCAAGGCTCGGCTCGTTCCTGACCGTCCGCTCCGACACGTTCAAAATCAGAGCCTACGGCGAAATCCGCAACCCCGTTTCGGGAGTGGTAGAGGCAAAGGCTTGGTGCGAGATGGTCGTGCAGAGAACGCCCGAATACATCGACAATTCGGAGTTCGGCAACGCGCCCGCCGACATCTACGGCAGGGAAAAAGAGCTTGGATACCAGCCGAATATGACCGAATACAACACCGTTATGAACGAGTCCAACGGGGGGCTGACAAAGCTCAACCAACAATTGGGCAGACGTTTTAAGATTGTATCCTTCCGCTGGCTCAACGAAAACGAAATTTAGGCAATGTTAAACAACACAATTACAAAACTGTTTGTAGGTCTTGCGGCGTTCTTGGGCTTCGGCTTGTGTGCGGCGTCGGCAAGGGATATTTCGGTAAACATAAACATATACAAGTTCGTGTTTATCCGCTCCGTGGGCACTCTCAGCAACAGGAGCGTGCTTGAGCCGGAATATTGGTATAAATCGGGCGGGCAATGGCACTCGTTTTCGGTTGACAGCAACAGGGCTTCAATTTCCTACACGGGCACGGACAGGCTCACTTTGTTCAAGAAAATCGGCAAAGACGAAAAGGACGACAAGTCGTTTTCGCCCGTGCAGGAAGTTGTTTTGCCCTCGGGAGCGCGCGATATTTTCCTGCTGATGATTGAGCGCAACGGTTCGGCGGAGTTCTTCCCGATGAACGTTTCGCCCGACAGAATGCCGCGCGGGAAAATCGCCGTGATGAACCTCACTCCGCGCGCGTTGGGTGTTATGTTCGACAAGGAAATGGGCGGGCTTAAGCGCGGCGCGCACCACATCTTTACGCCCTCAAAAAAAATGGAGAACAGTCCCATTCCAATCCAGATAGCCACGCGCGTTGACGGCAAGTGGGAGGTTATCTACAAAAACAGGGTTCGCTGCGAAAAGGCAAAGCGCAATATTCTGCTTATTTACGATACTTCCACGAACTCAAAACTGCCGCAGTTCAACGTGCGCACTGTTGAATACTAAAGCGGCGTGCACTCGGGCGCAGGCGTGCAAGAACGCTCTTGGCGGGCGCGCTTTGAAGACGCAAAAAAGGCTGCCGGTTGAATCCGACGGCCTTCTGTTTTTAAGCTTCCTGCAGCGTTTGTTTCGGGTTCGCCGTGCGGATTTTTGCGGGGGAATCTTTCGCGCTTTTCGGCGCGGGGTGCGGACGCGAATGCGAAAAACGCCGCGCCTGCCGCAAGATAAAAAACAACTTTCCTCATAAAAAACCTTTCCTTGTTTCCGTTTAATCCGAAGCAAATTCTAAAACAGCCGCCGTTTTTGCTCAACGAAAAAAATAGACCGTTTTGCAAAAAAACGGACTTGTTAGTTTTTTGTTTTTATCGTAGGAATTTCGTCGCCCGCGCGGTTTGGCTTTGCTTACTTCGATACGAAAACCGGCTTGCCGAATTTGGAGTCGGCGAACTTGATATATTGAAGCCAGTCGTAGAGCAGAATGTTGTGTCCGCCTATTCTTATGTGGTGGCCGACATCGCCGATAAAGGGCGTTTGCACTTTCATGTCGGAGGGAGTCGGCGTGTTTTTCGCGCCGAAGAGTTTGTAGATTTCGCACGCCTGCAATAGCGACATAAATTCGCCTTCGGGGTCGCACCAATAGTCGTCGGTTGCGCTTGCCACGTAGAGGGCGCGGGGGGCTATGCAAGCGAGCAAGTGCTGCTGGTCAATCGGCATTGTCTCGACGTTTTCGACGTATTTTTTAAGCTCGGGCGAATACCAGCGCGTGGAGTTCTCCGCTGCAATTTTCGCCGTTCCGCCGAAGTTGCGCCTGTTCATTCGCGCTCCCAAAATGCACGACGAGTTGGAGACGACAATCTTGAAACGCTCGTCCACAGCCCCCGCGTAGAGGGCAGCCTTGCCCAAGCGCGAGTGCCCGACAACCGCCGCGCGCGAGGCGTCAACTTCCGCGACGCTTTCGAGGCAGTCGAGGGCGAGAATGTCTCCGAATGCCCAGGCGGCTATCGCCTGCGGCGTAATTTCAAAACGCTTCGGATTGTAGATTTTGTATATGCTCTCGTTTATTCCGCTTTCCTGCGTGGCGTATTTGTCGGGATAAAGTTCGTTGTAGCAGAAAGTGGCGTAGGCGTATCCGGCGGCTACAACTTCGCGTATGGGGTGGCGGTAGGCGCGCGTATTGCGGCATTTTTCCCGTTCCGGAAGGGTTTTTTCTCCGGAGGAATTGTCGGAATTCAAATAACACACGGGTATAATCACATCGCCGTCGTCGATTACGGCATGGTTGCCCATAAAGTTTTGGTGTATGAAAACGGCTGGCTTTTCGACATTTTTTGGAACGTAAAGCAGCAGCGTGAAAGAGTGCTCTCCGCGCTCGTCGCCCAAAACTATTGCAAACTGCATTCTGATTGCAGAGCCGTTTAGGGCGTTGTCGGAACGTTCGAGCAGCCTGAATTGAAGCGACCGCGGACGCGGGGGAATTGGCGTGTAGAGTTTGCGCGAGACAAACTCCATAACCTGCGGGCGTTGTTTGAGCCAGTCTTGCGCCGACGTTATGCGCCCGCTTGCGTCGATTTTGTCGAGAATGTCGAGCTTTTTGTATATGTCGATTTTCGAGGTGTCGTAGTTTTCGCCGAACTTGCCGACTTTTTGCGTGGGGCGGAGTTCGTAGTGTTCGCCCGCAACGTAGTTGTGCGGGTTTTGCGGGGCGGAATGCGCGCACGGGCACATTGCCGCGGCTAATACGGCGACGGAAAGCAGTTTTTTTATTTGTGTCATTTTTTGTATGTGTGTCTATTTTTTGGAAGGAAACAGCGCGTATGAAAGCGGGGCTATTTCTTCGCCGCGGTGCGAGAATTTTGCGGCGGAGTAGTTGAAGAGAGCCTGCGTGCCGTCTGAGTAGACGCACATAAAAACGTCGGGCGCAATCTCTTCGTGGCTTTCGAGGAATTCGAACTGCAGGTCGGCGAATTTCTGCGCGTCGGCGGCGGCGGTCGCGACGGCGTCAATGAGCGTGTCGAATTCGCGTTTGTCGCCGCATCTTAAGTCGGCGTCGCCCATCCAGTTCGCCTTTTTGCCCTTTTCGAAAAACGCCGAGTAGACGTAGAGCGTCGGGCGTCCGCCGAATTCGAAAACCTTGAGCGCGGTGCGCGCGTCTTTTACGGGGTAGTTTACGGTATCGGAGGAGGGATTGCTGAGCGTTATCCCGTGGTAGACAATCTGCCATAGCGGAACTACCCTGTCTACAAGCGGTCTTTTTTGGAAAAGCCCGATTCCCGTGTAGAGGGCGAAATCGTTGTATTCGGCTACGTGGTCGAATCCGCCCTCCGACTGCGCTCCGCCGAAATTTTCTTTGGCAAGCCTCATCAGCTTTTTGCAGTAGAGCGCGCTTTTGGCGGCGTTTGTATAGTGGCGTTTGTCGTAGCAAATCTGCGGCGGGACAATCGACACCACATCGAGGTATTCAAGTCCCCTGAAGCCTAGCCCGCGCATTTTCGGGAAGTCGGCTGCGGCGAACTGCTCATACGCCGTTTGCATGCACATATAGAAGCTTCTGCCGCCGCTCCACGGCTCTTTTATGGGGCGTTCCCAGAGTTTGCCGCCCTTCGTTTTTGCGACGAAGCTTTCGTCCCACAATTCCGACACGGGATAGCAGCTTGTCGGGTTTGTATGCCCCACAATTTGGAATCCCGCGCGCTGCGTTTTTTCTATGAGTGCCCGCAGTTTTTTTTCGCCGCCGAGTTTTTCCTCGACGGGGAAAATCTGCGGATAGCGGCCGTCGTGCCCCATTCTGTTCCAGCCCACCAAGCAGAATTGGACGTTGCCGATACCGCGCGCTTTTACCGCATCGACTATTTCGCCCGCTTTGTCGAACGTAATTTTTGCATACATTTGCGGCTCGTTTTGCAGCGTCTGGTCCATCACGGGACTTGGCGCGGGCTTCCAGCCCAGCCTCAGGCGGACTTCGGCCGAACGCGCCGCGTAGGCGAGCTCGGGCGATTTTGCCGCCCTTTCGCGCAGCGTTTTAAGTTCGGGCGTCGTTTCCAGTTTGAACGTCCTGTAGGCGCGTCCCATTCCCGAGTAGTTCGCATCGCGCCCTACGAGTTTTTTATAGTCTATTATTATGTCTTCGTATGGGGCGTAGCGCGAGAGGTCGAAGGTATGGCGCAGTTCGTAGACGCCGTTTTTGAGGGTTATCGTGTTTGTGAAATCGAACTGCATTCCGTTGACTATCGCAAGATAGGCGGTGTCGGCGCGTTTTATTCCGCAAATGGGCATAGCGGGGCGGTAGTCGGAGAGAGATGCGCCCTTCTTTTTTGTGAACATGCACAGCTTGCCGTCGCTTAGCAACATGTAGCCTTCGTCGCCTACTTTTGCCGAGAAGAAATCGGCGCGCACTTCAACTTTGTCGATTCCGCCAAGTTTGCCTGCGGGAATTTTCAGCCGCAAAAACCCCGCGTGCGGGCTTTCGGAGAGGGAGGTTGTTTGCGTCGAAATTGTTTTGCCGCCCGCGAACATTTTTACTTCGGCGTTTTCGGCGAAAACCGATTGCACTGAAACGATAACAAAAACTGCGAACAACGATTTTATTGATAATATCCTGCTTATCATACAAAAACTTCCTTTTGTAGATTTTGATGGAGAAAAACTTGGAGTCAAGGCAATTTTGCGCAAGTCGGACAATACACGTTCTGTTGCAAACAAAAAAAGGGACGCCCGAATTTCTTCGAGCCTCCCGATTTACACAACTACACAAATTGATTTTTTTACGCTCGCGTTTGGTTAACAGTCGTCGTCAACGGGGTATAACTGCGCGCTCGAACCGGAGTCTACAAGCAGTCTTGCACCCACTATACACTTCGATTCGTCCGAAGCGAAAAACGCGACGGCGTCGGCGATGTCGGAGGCGAACGCCTCCGTGCCGTTCGGAGTGTTCAGCCTGCGGCGGGATTTGATTTTTTCGTCGAGCGTATTCCAGCGTTGGGAATGGATATAACCCGGGGCTACGTTGTTTACGCGTATGCCTTTGGGCGCGAGGTCTATTGCCATAGAGCGCGTGAGAGCGTCCACGCCCCCCTTGCTTGCAACATACGCCGTGCGGTTGCGGATTGCGCGTTCCGACACGTTGGAGCCTATGTTTACAATAACGCCGCGCTCGGGCTGCTTTAACATCGTCTTGACCGCGCGTTGCGATACTATGAACGTCCCGTAGAGGTTTACGTTTATAACCTCCATGAAGGCTTCGGGGGTCAGCTCTTCAAACGAGTATCCCGTGCACTGCACGCAGGCGTTGTTTACGAGAATGTCTATTCTGCCGCACTTTTGTTCGATGAATTCGAAAAGCCTTTCGACTTCGTCGAGTTTTGAGATGTCGCAGGGGGCTTCGAAAAATCCGTCAAGGCCTGCCGCCCGCAGTTCCGCCGCGCCGTTTGCCGTGCTTTGTTTTGTGGAGCCGCAAACGAAAACTTTTGCGCCCTCCCTTATGAACATTGCCGCAATTCCGACACCCGTATTGCGGCTTGCGCCCGTAACAAGAACAACTTTATTTTGAAACCTTTTCATATTATATCCTTTTTTTTGTTTTTTTCTAAAACGATGCGCAAAACTCGGGCAATCCCGAGCTTCCGTCCGAAATTTCAAAGACCTTGCCGCTTTGGAATTTCCCGAAGTCGTCTTCGCTCCACGGCGTGTTTGCGGTGGTGATTATAATTCTGTCGAGCTTCGCGCCCCCGAACGCGACAGACGTTGTTTTCTTTATCTGGAATTTGTATTCGGCGATTTTTTCACCGTCGGGCGAAAATTTTTGCACCGCCGCGCCGTTCCACATCGCCGTCCACACGTTCCCGCGCGAGTCAACTGTAAGCCCGTCGGGGCAACCGCCGTTCTGCGGAAATGCGGCAAACACTTTTCTGTTTGAGCAGACCGCGCCGCGGTAGTCGTATTTGTATATGGCGTATTCCTCCGATACCGCGAAGTAGAAGGTTTTTCCGTCGGGCGAAAAGCCCATTCCGTTGGGATTGCCGTGGAAAACGCCGTCAACGCGCGCGAATTTTTTTTCGGGCGAAAAATACCAGAGCGTCCCAGTTTTGTCGGCGTGTATTACGCCGCAGAACACGCCTCCTTCGGGCGACGCAATTACGTCGTTGAAACGCCCACCCTTTGCTTCTGGCAGCGTCGCAATTTTTACGGGCGCAGCGTGCGGACGCCAGCTGTATACGTTCCCGTCTTGGCAGAACATCAGAAACGCGCCGCTTTTTGCCATGACCATTCCGCCTATTTTCCCGATATCAAGCTCGAAGTGCGCGAAAGTGTCGGGCGCGTCTGACTCGCCCTTTCTGTAGACGTGGCCGAGCGCGAGGTCCAGCCAGTAGAAGGCGCGTTCGCGTGCGCACCACAGCGGCCCTTCGCCGACAACGCAACGGGTGTCGGCGAAAGTTTTCGCCCGCGCAACCGCAATGTTTTCAGTTATCATTTTCTATCCGATTTTCTTCGATTGCATTATTCCGCGAATGTAGCCGAGCGCGTATCCCATACCGGTAAACCACGGGTCGGGCGAGGTTATGTGCGGAGTGTGGTCGGGTATGATTGTGCCGTCGAAGCCGTATTTTGCATAGCATTCAATCGCGCGAGGCATGTCTACATAGCCGTCGTCTATGAACACTTCGGAGAATTCGGGGAACTGCCCGCTCGTGTTTCTGAAGTGGACGTAGCCGATTTTCCCCTGCGACGCGAATTCTTCTATTACCGAATAAATATCCACACCCCTCATTGTGGAGATTGTCCCCTGACAGAATTCAAGGCAGTTTGCGGGGCTGTCGAACGTCTTTATGAGTTTGCGCAATCCGTCAACTGAATGTAGCGGACGGTAGATGCCTTTCAGATAGGGAACGGGCGGATCGTCGGGGTGCGCGCAAAGCTTGATTCCGGACTTTTCGGCCGCGGGCAGCGCGTTTTCGAGAAAATAGGAGAACCTCTCCCACACAGTTTTTTCGTCGGCGGGCGGAATGACGCCCTCCGGACTGCGGCGGTCTATTCGGGTTTTAAACCAGAAGTTTTGATTGGGCGATGGGGTGTCGTCGATGTATTTCGCGTTGAAGCGGCGTATGCTCGACATTCCGCGACCGCCTGTGTTGCCCTCGGCGAGCCCTTCGTCGTAGTAGCCCTGCACGCCGCACGCGCTGAAGCTGTAGCCGAAATATTTTATTCCCGCCTCTCCGGCGTTTTGTATTGTTTTACAGATGTTTTCCATCTGCTGCTGCCTGCCGTCTTCGCCGAGGACGATGTGGTCCCAGTGGGCGGGGTGGAAGTTTTCTATTCCGTCGAGCTGCATTCCGTGTTTTTCGACCTGTCGCTTCAGCCGCAGAATGTCGTCCTTGTGCCAAACGCCGTCGCCTTCGGGGAGCGGCACCCACGCGATAATGCTTTCGCAGCCGAACTGCCGCGCCAACGACAGGCGATCGTCTGTCCAGAACTTCTGGTTTTCCTCCGACGGCGGTCTGCTGCCCGCATACGCGCTGTTGGGTTTGTCGTTCCACATATACTGTTTTAATCCGAGCCCGAGTTTCATTTTGTTCCGATATTTTGTTTTACTGATTGTTTTTGTTAAATGTCGTTAGCGTTCGGCGTCGTAGCGGCGTGCGGCGTCGAAATCACGCTGGTAGAAAAGTTTGAAGCCCGCCAACAGGACAAGTCCGAAGAACAGCCACACGAGCGAAAGCGACGCTATCCCGACCGAAAGCCCGAACTCCATTTTAATTATCCCCATAAGCCACGGCGCGAGCGAGCCCAGCCCGAATCCCACAAGAACTTTTATCCCCGTAGCCGATGCGCGGAACCGCTCGGGAACTACGTCGTATAGCACGGAGTATGTGTTGGCGTCGAAAAACGCGCGGAAGAAGCCGAACCCGAGAAATCCCGCATACACAAGCGCGATGTTCGTAGAAAAGCCCATTGCCGCAAGGAACGGCGCGGCGCAGACAAGACCCACGCACTGCAGCATCATTCGCGATGGCGGGCGTTTGAGCGCAAGTTTGTCGGAAAGCCTGCCCGCAATCAGTATTCCGGCGAACGCCGCAATATGCGTGTAAAACACTGCGCCGAAACCGGCCTCTATAATCCCTATCCCGAATTTTTCCTGAAGGAAAAGCGTCGTCCAAGTGAGGTATGCCTGCAATACGAAAATCACTCCCGTGTAGGCGAGCGTAAGACATACAACGGTCGGGGTTGTGAAAAATATCTTTACCGATTCCCGCATTGTCGGCTTTGAGTGTATCGTGTTTTGCGAGTGTGTTTCCGAGTCGGGTTCGGGAGCTTTGTCCTTAAGCCGCCACATCATCACCAGCCCGAACGCCACTCCCACGGAGCCGAACACGAAAAACGCCGAATGCCAACCCCAGTTGCTTGCTATCCATGCGGCAAGTCCGCCGCTTGTTATCACGCCGAAATAGTAGGCGGTTTGGTGGATACTCATTGCCGTTGCCCGCGATTCCTTGTGGTAGTCGGCAAGCAGCGCGTAGTTTGCCGGGCCGAACGCGGCTTCGCCCATGCCGGTTGCGATGCTTCTAAAAATTATGAAGCCCAAAATCCCCGTGCACGCTCCCGAAAACACCGTTGCAATGCTCCAGAGCAAGACCGCAAAAACGATAATCCATTTTTTGCTGAACTTGTCGGCGAAGAACCCGAACACGGGCACGAACACCGCCATCGTAAACGTGAAAAGTGTCGCGACAAGCCCCGCATGGGCGGGCGTCATCTGCAGAAATTCTGAGATGTCGCCGAGCAGCGTGTTGTAGATTTGTCTGTCTGCCTGATTGAGAAAGAACGCGAACCACAGCAGCCCGAGAACCTCCCATTTATACCACGATTTTTTCATACAATTTTTTCCTCGCGTTTTGTCCGCAGAAGAACGCCGAAGGGAAATAGTCCCGTTTTCCCGCTCCGCCCGTCTCCGCGTTTCGTGTCGATTCTACCACGCGGGAGACCGCGCTTAAATGTTTAATTTTTATTAAACGATTTTAAAATTATTATTGAATTTTCCGCCCGAAGATGCCGTAATGTCGGCGTGAAAAAGAACGCTGACAAACGCCGCGGCGGCGACTACGCCTTTTCCGTCATCAACAATGACGACATGATTTGCTGGACAAAGGGTTCTACACAGCAGTATCTAAGCCAGCCCACGAAGCTTATCAACCGTCTGGGCATTTCCGAATTGTGGGCGGAAGGGTTGCTCACAAAGCCGGCCTCGGTCAATTCGAACATTCTCGGAAAATACGGAATAGCGGCGATGGCGTTTTCGCGCCGGACTTCCGACTTCTACCACTTCGTAAAAACTACAACCTGCACCGACATCGCCGTTGTCGTAAGCGGCTCCATTTCGTTCCACAACGACGTTTCCGCGCTGAAAATTTCCGCGGGCAACGCGCTTGTGATTCCAGCGGGCAGTTCGGGGCATTTCAGGATAACGTCGGCGCGCGCCAGCTTCTATTGGTTCGACGTTCTCAAAGGCTGCGAGATTGACAGGCGCGTAGGGCGTTCGGCGTGCGTAAAGAAAATGGGGTGCTTCAAGGAACTTGTTTGCGTTCTCGATTTTTACAAAGAGGAAATCTACAACAGAAACGATGCCCGCATTCTCGAAACCTACGCGGCGGCGTTCTACGCCCTGTTTATGCGCGAGCTTTCTGCCGACTGCGGCATGCGGCGTTCTAAAGCTTTTGAAAGCCTTGTTGCGCGCATTTCAAAACGTCCGTCGGAATTCGAGTCGGCGGCGAAGTCGGCCGCGGAGCTTGGCTGGACGGTATACGAGCTTGACAAAGCCTCTCTTTCGCTTTTCGGGGCGAAATTCGCAAAGGTTGTGCTTGCGGCGAGAATGGAGGAGGCTTCGCGCTTGTTGGCGGAGGGACGGCTCAGCTGCGGGAGGATAGCGGAGAGGGTAGGGTATGGAAGTGTATTTTCGTTTTCGTATGCGTATAAGCGGTATTATGGACACTCCCCCAAGAACGCGTGAAAAACGCATAAAATTGGCTTGATACTGCGTTTTGCTACTTTTTTGTTTGGTCACGTAGGTTAACTACGCTCCCTGCACAAAAAAGTAGCAAAGCCTTGTCTGAAGCTCAATTTTATGCGTTTTTGCGTATGTAGAAAACTACGTTTGACGCGTTCTCAAGGGGCAAAGCCCCTTGACCTCCGCCGCTTGCGGCGGTCTGTGTTATTCGACGCGGTTGAACACCCGCATTGAACAAAGTTCAATCGCTTGCGGATTCTACGTGCAAACTTTAATAAATAATCAAAGGCGAACGGGCTTTGCCCGCCGCCGCCACTTCAGGAATAATAAAAAACTTAAACCGGGAGACAAAGCGGCATTGAATTTCATTCAATCCGCGCCGCTTCAAGTTAAAAAGCGCGAGGCTCGAGGCAGGATTCGTATTTTATGAGGCGTAGCGGGCTTAACGCCCGTGACCACAAAAGTTGCGAAGCAAGCTTTTGGGGGAAACTTTGGCGCAAGCCAAAGACCCCGAGCGTTAGCGAGTGGGCGAGACGAGCACCACTGTGCGAGCGAGTTCAATCCGAAATAAAATCGAATGATGCCCGAGAGCGTTTACTTCGACGAATTTTTAAACCAAAAAAAGCGGAACAAAAGTTCCGCTTTAACTATAATTAAAAAACTTTAACCGAAAAACAAAGGGGGGATTGGCTTCCGCCAACCCCCGCCGCTTTAGGAAATGTAAAAAATTTAGAGGTCCTTTTCGGTGAACTTGCGAACATCGCCCTCTTTGAGCTTTCCCGAAATGATTTCCCGCGCGAGGGGATTTTCGATTTTCAGGTTGATTGTGCGCTTTAGGGGACGCGCGCCATAGGCGGGGTCGTAGGCTTTTTCGGCGAGCTTTTCATACGCGCCTTTCGTAAGCTCTACCTTTATGCCCTGCTCCTTCAGACGTTCGTTGAGCATCTCAATCTGGAGCTTTACAATCTGGACAATTTCGTCCAACTGTAGAGCCTTGAATATGATGATGTCGTCAATTCTGTTGAGGAATTCGGGCTTGAACGTCCTGCGAACGTCGCTCATAACGGCCTCCTTTACGGAGTCGGTAAGCTCGCCGTCCTTGCCGACGGGGGCGTCGGTGATGAAGCGCGCACCTATGTTGGAAGTCATTATGATGACAGTGTTCTTGAAGTCCACTTTGCGCCCCTGCGAGTCGGTCAAAACGCCGTCGTCCATAACCTGCAGGAGCGTGTTGAGCACCTCGGGGTGCGCCTTTTCGATTTCGTCGAAAAGCACGACGCTATACGGACGCCTGCGAACAGCCTCTGTGAGCTGGCCGCCCTGTTCGTAGCCGACATACCCGGGAGGCGCGCCGATAAGACGCGCAACGGAGTGCTTCTCCATATACTCGGACATGTCGATTCTGACAAGGCCGTCCTCGGTGTTGAACAGCGACTGACTCAGAGTTTTTGCAAGCTCTGTTTTGCCCACGCCCGTGGGCCCCAGAAACATGAACGTTCCGCTTGGGCGGCGGGGGTCTTTTATGCCCGCGCGGGCGCGCAGGATTGCGTTTGCGACACTCTCGACCGCCTCGTTCTGCCCGATTACGCGCTTGTGCAGAATCTCGGGGAGCTTGAGCAGACGCTGCCTGTCGCTTTCAAGCAGCTTCTTGACGGGAATGCCCGTCCATTCGGCGACAATCTCCGCGATTTCGTCGGCACTGACGCTCTCCTTGAGCATGGAGTTTTCCTCGGGCTTGCTCTTGAGGGCTTCCTTGAGTTGGGCTTCAAGCTTGGGAAGCTCGCCGTATTTGATTTCGGCGGCCTGAGTGAGGTCGTATTCGCGTTCGGCGCGCTCCATCTTGATTTTGGCGGCTTCGATTTGCTCGCGCAATTTCGACGCCTTGTTGGAGGCCTCCTTTTCCGACTCCCATTTCGCCTTCATCGCCGAAGCCTGCTCGCGCATTTGGGCAAGCTCCTTGCGGACTTCCGCCAGACGTTCGGTGTCGTGGTTCTCCTTTACAAGAGCCTTTTCCTCGATTTCGTAGCGGCGGAGCTTTCTAAGGAGCATATCGAGCTCGGAGGGCATTGAGTCAAGCTGCGTTTTTATGCGCGCGCACGCCTCGTCAACCAAGTCGATTGCCTTGTCGGGGAGCTGCCTGCCCGTAATGTAGCGGTTGCTTAGTTCCGCAGCCTCCACAAGGGCGTGATCCTGAATCTGCACGCCGTGGTAGGTTTCGAAACGTTCTTTCAAGCCGCGCAAAATGGCGATACTTGTCTCTACGTCGGGCTCGCCCACATAGACGCTTTGGAAACGTCTTTCGAGGGCGGGGTCTTTTTCGATATATTGGCGGTATTCGTCCAAAGTGGTCGCGCCCACGCAACGGAGTTCGCCGCGGGCAAGCATAGGCTTGAGCATATTGGAGGCGTCCAAAGAGCCGTCTGTTCTGCCCGCGCCCACAATGGTGTGAAGCTCGTCTATGAACAGGATTATCTTGCCGTCCGACTCCTTGATTTTGTTGAGAACCGCCTTGAGCCTCTCCTCGAACTCGCCCCTGTATTTTGCGCCCGCAATCAGCGAGCCCATATCGAGGGCGAAAACCGTTTTGTCCTTCAGGCCTTCGGGGACGTCCTTGCGGACAATTCTCTGCGCGAGCCCCTCGGCTATGGCGGTTTTACCCACACCCGGTTCTCCGATTAGAACGGGATTGTTCTTGGTCTTTCGCGACAGAATCCTGATGACCCTGCCGATTTCCTCGTCCCTGCCGATAACGGGGTCGAGCTTGCCGTCGCGGGCGAGCTGCACGAGGTTCGAGCCGTATTTTTCAAGGACATCGTAAGTGTCCTCGGGAGTTTTCGTTGTAACGTGCGTTGCCCCGCGCATTTGCGAAACAACCTCCTCAACGCCCGAACGCGTGATTTGCAGACTTCTGAACAAGTCGGCTATCTGGGCGGGTTCGGGGGCTTCGACGACGGCTATGAACAAATGCTCCGTGGAAACGAAGTCGTCGCGCATCTGCTTTGCTATCGACTCCGCGCTTTCGAGCGTTTGCGACAACCCCGTGCTGATATACGGAGCCGACGCCGTAGCGCCTTCGACTTTCGGAAGATTGTCGAGCGCGCGGCGGATTCCGAGCTCGAGCGCGGCACGTTTGTCCGCGCCCATTTTCGTTAAAAGCGAACCTACAATACCCGACTCTTGGGCTATCAAAGCCGCGAGCAGGTGGACTTGTAAAATTTCGGTGTGGCGTCTTTGTTTTGCAATCTCCGACGCCGCATTGATTGCCTCAATGCTCTTTTCGGTAAATTTGTCAGGATTTATGTTATTCATACCTTTGATATAGCAATTCCCATGCCAACAAATATCGGCGCGCAAGGCGTTATTTTAAGCGGTATTTTGCCGAATTGCGCAAACACACGCCGCAGCGGCACGCGAAAATTTGACACAATCGCGCGAAAATTTGACACAATCGACCAAAACGCCCGCCCGCAGCCCGCGCCGCCAAACAAAACCGCCCCCCGCGAAGCCCCCCGAACGC
>JAEXGH010000007.1 GCA_023450935.1 Verrucomicrobiota bacterium
ACATAGACCGCTCCTCAAACCGCGACAGATCCCCAGCGGAGCGTTTGGTGAAGCTCAAAACGCGGCTGCAAAACATAGAGGCAAAACCGCTTTCGGAGATTGTCGATTCGCTCGAAAAGAAGGCCAAAGACGCCGCCGACGCCGGGGACAGCGAACGCGCGCGCGACTTTTACAGCCAAGCCTGCGTTATGCAGACAAAAATCAACGTGGAATATTCGCTCTCCAAATTCAAGAGCGTCCAGCGGGCGTTGTATTTCGATACCCAGTCTAAAACAATGCGCGCGCGTCCGTTGTATCTGAAAAGCGCGGAGGCGGAAAAAAACGCATACAAGGCGATAGACGCGGGCGACTGGAATTCGGCGCGCGAAAATTTCGAAACGGCAATAGCCCTGCTTTCCAAAATCAATTCCGACTTTCCGAATTCCGCGTATACCGATTTCACGCGAATGCAGAATCTGGAAGTCGAACTCGAGTCGTTGAAATCGTCGGATTTGTATGTCAAGCTCGAGTCCGTGCTCAAAAAGGCGGAGGACGCAAAGGCGCGCAACGACTTCCCCGCCGCCTCCGAGGCATACGGCGACGCGCTCGAACTCCAGCGCACAATAAACAGAGTCTATCCGCGCAGCCGCCACGCTTCGGACGAATCGGCGGCGAAGTTCGAGCGCGAAAAAGTGGACGCCTACAGTTGGGACTACGCCACCGCCATAAAAAATCTCGACGCCCAGCTGACCGAAGTAATCCGCAAGGGCGACATCGCGCTTGTCGTGGAAATGTCCACAAATCTGCTCGGCAAAGTCGAGCAGTTCAAGCGCGACTATCCCAGAAGCAATCTTGTGGGCGACGAACTCGTTTTGAAACTGCGCTACATAAATTTCACCGCGCGCGAAATACCGCAAATCCAAAAGCTTGTCCGCGAAAATTTGGCGGAAATCAACGGCGTTAAAATGCTCGCGACGGAGGTCAACCAAAAGCTCTATTCCGCAGTGATGAAGGAAAATCCGAGCCGCTACACCGACAACGAAAACCTCCCCGTGGACTCGGTCAGCTACGACGACGTGGAGCGTTTTTGCACGCGCCTTTCGTGGATTCTGTCGGCGGAGGTTGCGCTGCCTACGGAGGCCGATTTCGCAATGGCGGTAGGCACTTTGCGCTATGTGGACATAAACAAAATTTCTTGGAACTACCTAAACAGCGGCGGCAAAACGCACCCTGTCGCCTCCAAGCGTAAAAACGACAAGGGCTTCTTCGATTTGCTCGGGAACGTCGAGGAGTTCGTGCGCCCCAAAAGCGGCTCCGAGGCAATTCCCGTTATGGGCGGAAGCGCGCAGTCAACGACGGATTCCATTCTCGATTTGGCGAAAAAAACGGTCGATTCCAAAACGCGAAACCGTATGTTGGGTTTCAGAATAATTGTCAAGTAATATGAAAATTTATCCTGCAGTAGACATCAAGGACGGCAAATGCGTGCGCCTTCGCAAGGGCGCGGCGGAAAACAAAACGGTGTATTTCGAAAACCCCGTTGACGCGGCAAAGTCGTTTCTCGACGCGGGTTCGAAGGTCATACACGTAGTCGATTTGGACGGCGCGTTCGGGGGCGCAATGGTGAACCTCAAAACAATTTCGGCAATAGCCGACTTGGGAATGTTTGTTGAGCTGGGCGGCGGAATGCGCGACGTTTCGGCGGTAAAAGCGGCGTTCGACGCGGGCGTTTCGCGTGCCATAATCGGCACAAAGGCGTGCACGAACCCCGAGTTCGCCAAGGAGCTGGCGGCGCAATTCGGCGAAAAAATCGCCGTGGGAATAGACGCCAAATGTGGTAAAGTGGCAATAAAAGGCTGGGTCGAGGTGTCCGACAAAGACGCGTGCGTGCTCGCTCGAGACCTCGCGCGTGGCGGGGTGAAAACCTTCATTTATACCGACATCGACACAGACGGAATGCTTTCGGGCGTGAACGTTGCCGCGCAGGAGCAAATGTTGCGGACGCTCGCCGATTGCGGCGGAAATCTGGTTGCTTCGGGCGGAGTGGCGTCGGTCGCCGACATCGAAAAGCTCGCCGCCCTTGCGGGGCGCTATCCGAACCTCGACGGCGTAATTGTGGGCAAGGCCATTTACGAGCGGAAAATCGACCTGAAAGAGGCCATGGCGGCTGCCGAAAATGCCTGAGCAAATACAGATTTTATCGGCTTCCGGCGGCGGATACGAGCTTCTCGACAGCGGCGACAGGCTCAAGCTGGAACGTTTCGGAGGAGTGGTGGTCGTCCGCAGCGAGCCGAAGGCGTGGTGGCCGCCCGCTCAGCCCGAGTTGTGGAAAACCGCCGACTGCGTATATAACGAGGGCGCGAAAAAATTTTGGTCGTTCAACAGCCGCGTTTCGCCGCCCGTTCTCGATTTCGGCGGAGTCAAGTTCGCCGCAAAATTCATGGACGGCACAAAGCACTTGGGCGTTTTCCCCGAGCAGCTGCCGCATTGGAATTTCATTGTCGAAAGCGCAAAAAAAGCGCGCCGCCAAACGCCGCCAAAGCTGCTGAACCTTTTCGGCTACACGGGTGCGGCAAGTTTGTTCGCGGCAAAGGCGGGGTTTGAGGTCGCCCATGTGGACGCGTCGAAACCGTCGGTCGATTGGGCGCGGAAAAATCAGGAAATTTCGGGATTGCAGGCGTGTAAAATTCGCTGGATTGTTGATGACGCCCTCAAATTCGTCAGGCGGGAAATCCGCAGGGGCGTTAAATACGACGCAATCGTTTTGGATCCTCCGGCGTTCGGAAGAGGCCCGAAAGGCGAATTGTGGAAGCTTGAAAAAATGCTGCCCGAGCTGCTGTCGGCGTGCGCGCAGGTGTTGTCGGAAAAGCCGATGTTCGTTTTGATAACGCTTTATTCCATAGAGGCGTCGTCGATTATGGCGGGAAATATGTTGCGGCAGTATTTCGGCGCGGCGGACGTTTCCTTCGGCGAACTTGTGTTGCGCCCGAAAAACGGTTTCTGCCTGCCGCTTTCCATTTGGGCGAAAGCCGAGTTTTAGCCGTCGAATCGCGCGCGGCAAACGGCGGGGAAAAAACGCCTCCGCAAACCGGGGGGACGACAGCCGTTTTATGTGAGAAAATTGGGTTGCGAAGTTGCGCCGATATGTTAACGTGGCCGAATGATTTTTTACGATAAAGTGGCAATCCTCGGGGCGGGACTTTTGGGCGGCTCGCTCGCAAAGGCTTTGAAAGAGAGGTCGCTTGCAGGGCGCGTGTCGGTGTGGTCGCGCAGCGAGTCCACGCGCGCGAAGTGCGCGGCAATGCCCCTGATTTTCGACGAAGTCTGCGGAAGTCCGTCGGCGGCGGTAAAAAACGCCGACATAGTAGTGCTTTGCACGCCCACTCAAAATATTCCCGTTTTAGCGCGCGAAATTTGCGCGTCGGTAAAAAGCGGGGCGGTGATAACCGACGTCGGCAGCGTGAAGGCGAAAATCTGTGCGGAATGCGAGAAAATCTACGGTGGGCTTGACGCCGACTTTGTGGGGGCGCATCCGATGGCGGGTTCGGAAAAAATAGGCGTAGACTACGCCGACGCGCAACTGTTCGAAAACCGCCCGTGCTTTGTGGCGTCAAATTCAACAGCCGCCGAAAAGGTTTCGGCAATGTGGCGCGCGGTCGGAATGCGCGTTTACGGCGTTTCGCCCGAAGAGCACGATGCAATCGTCGCGCGCGTAAGCCATTTGCCCCATCTGCTTGCGGGGACTTTGTGCCTTGTCTCCGCCGGCTACAAAACAGATTTGCGCCCGTTCTCCGGCCCCGGTTTCAGGGATACCACGCGCGTTGCGTCGGGTTCGCCCGACATTTGGGACAGCATTGTTGCCGACAACAAAGACGAAATTCTCGCGGCGGTCAAAGACTGCGCAAAGAGCCTGAACGCGCTTGTGGAAAATTTGGAGGACTCCGATTTTGCCGCCGTTGCGCGGCGTCTGCGCGAGGCGAAAAAATTCAGGGACGGACTTGTTTAAAATGGAAACTTTGAAAATAAAGCCCTTCAAAACGGTTGTTCGCGCCGCCGTCCCGCTCCCTGGTTCGAAAAGCATCACAAACAGGGCGCTGATTTTGGCGGCGGCCTCGGGTTGCGGGTGCGAAATATCGGGCGCGCTGTTTTCGCGCGATACGGAAATTATGATGTCGGCGTTGAAGGCTCTCGGGTTCGACGTGCGCGCCGACGCCGACGCCAAGTCTGTGTCGGTTTCGGGGCGTCTGGAAGACGGGGTGTCGGCGGACATCTTCGTGGGCAACGCCGGCACTGCGGCGCGCTTTTTAACGGCGCTGGCGGCGGCTTCGGACGGCGGCGTTTTCGCGTTCGACTCCGACGCGGAAATGTATGCGCGCCCGATGGGGGGGCTTATTCAAGCCCTCGAAAAACTCGGTGCGGAGTTCGAATTTTCGGGCGAAAAAAACCATTTTCCGTTCGTAATGCGCACGCACGGACTGCGCGGCGGGGAGGTGGAGGTTGACGCGGGCGCGTCGAGCCAGATTCTCTCAGCGGTTATGATGGCTTCGAAACTCGCAAAGACGCCGCTTGAAATTAGGTGCGGTGCGACTGTATCCGCGCCTTTCGTGAAGATGACCGAAGAAATGATGCGCGCGTTCCCGACTCCGAAATACGCGGTGGAACCCGACGCCACTGCGGCGAGCTATTTCGCCGCTTTGCCCGCGGTCGCGGGCGGCGTCTGCGCGCTCGAAAATTTCGCCGCATGCAGGCTTCAGGGCGATGCCAAGTTTCTCGACGTGCTTGAGTCTGCGGGGATTGTGCGCACATTCAAATGCGGGGCCGACGTTCTCGTTTTCGGACCGGACACTTTCGCAACAACGCCGCTTGAACTGGATTTCAACGACATTTCCGACACCTTTCTTACCCTCGCCGCTCTCGCCGCGTTTTTGCCGCGCACGGTTAAAATTACGGGCATAAAACACACCCGAAAACAGGAAACCGACCGCGTTGCGGCGATGGCAGGCCAGCTTAAAAAACTCGTCGCGCGCGTGGAGGAGGGCGACGACTTCCTCGAAATAACATCGTTCGCCGCCGAACAAAAGTGCGCACACAGGCGCGAAATTTTGCAGTGCCTTGCGAAAAACGTTCCGCAGACGGTGAAAATAGAAACGTTCAACGACCATCGCGTTGCCATGAGCTTCGGAATACTCGGCTGCGCCGATTTGGGGCGCGAATGGATTGAAATTGAAAATCCGCAGTGCACCTCGAAGACGTGGCGCGAGTTTTTCGATGTCCTGTCGGACGTCGGCGCGGCGTCGGAAAAATTCAGGATTGTCGCCGTTGACGGTGGGGCGGCGGTGGGCAAGTCGAGTGTCTCGAAGGCGGCTTCGGCGGCGTTGGGCTATATGCACGTCGATACGGGCGCGCACTACAGAAATCTCGCCTACATTCTGCTTGAAGACGGTATTATGCCCTCCGATGTGCAACGGGTGCGAGCGCGCCTGCTTTCGCTTTCGCTTTCTACGGCGGTCGAGGGTTTCGACGCCGCGGTCTGCTGTAACGGCAAAATTCTGCTCGATTCCGACATACGTTGCGAGCGCATAAACGCGAACGTTTCGATGTTTGCGGCAATTCCCGAAGTGCGCGAATTCCTCAAAAACTACCAGCGTTCGATGGCGGGGTTTGCGCGCGAAAACGGCTTCGGCGGCCTGATTATGGAGGGACGCGACATAGGCTCGGTGATTTTCCCCGACGCCGACGCCCGCATTTTCCTCGATGCCGACGAGGCAACCCGCGCCGCACGCCGCGCAAAGGAGGGCATAGCCGACTCCGTAGGCAGGCGCGACGAGCTTGACAGAAAACGCAAAGTGGCTCCGCTTGTCTGCCCCGAAGGGGCGACGCGCATAGACACTTCGCTCATGTCGAAAGACGAGGTTGTGGCGGAATCAATATTGTGCATTTTAAATTCTTAGTATGAGAAGCAGGTATTTAACATTTAAAGGAAAGTATCTTTATAAGGCTTCATATTATCTTGCACAGATAATTTGCGATGTTTTCGCAAGAATTGATTTGCACGGATATGAAAATATGCCCGATTGCCCCTGCGTGATAGCCGCCAATCACGTCAGTTATCTCGACCCCTTCGCGATGGGTTTTTTCAACGAAACCGAACTTTGTATTGTGGCTCGAGATTCCCTCATGAAAAACCCGCTGGCAAAGCTGATTCTTACGAATCTCAATGCAATTCCGATAAAACGCGGGGATTCGAGAAATTTGGGCGTGTTCAGGGAAATTTTAAAGCGCATACGCTCGGGCAAAACGCTCATAATTTTCCCCGAGGGCACGCGCAGCCCCGACGGGCGTCTCCAAAATGGCAAGGCAGGCGTGGGGCTCATAGCCATGAAAACGAACGTGCCGGTCGTTCCCGTGCGCAGCTTCGGGTTCGAAACGGTTCTTCCGCGCTCGGGCAGACTGCGCGGAGGCAACAGGGTTGTGATGTGCGTCGGCAAACCCATTATGCCGGACGAGCTGGATTTTGACAAAGACGACCCCGACAGAGCGCAGAAAATCGTCGATGTGATTATGGCGCGCATTGCCGCCATTGAAAAACCGAAAATAAACAGTTTGTAGTTGTGGCGTGGCTTATCCTTTTTTTGGCGGGCGCACTCGAGATAGTCTGGGTGGTTGCTCTTAAAATGTCGGACAATTTTTCGAAACTTGTCCCCGCTGCGGTAATGGTTGTCTCCATTGTCAGCAGTTTCGTGCTGCTTAACGTGTCCATACGCGCGCTGCCGATGGGCGTTGCATACGCGGTGTGGACGGGTATGGGCGCGGCGGGCGCGATTGTTGCGGGCATAATTCTGTTCAAAGAGCCGTGCACGTTTTGGCACGTTTTCTTTTTGTCGCTCATAGTCTGCGGGCTTGTGGGCATAAAATTTGTATCGCCGGAATAAAATGGAATACAGGGTTGCGGAAAGTTTTTTATCGTTTCAGGGGGAGGGGCTTTTTGCGGGACGCAGGGCGTTTTTCGTCCGTCTGTTCGGTTGCAATGTAAAGTGCCCGTGGTGCGACAGCAAATACGCGTGGAGCGGAACCGCGCGCGAGTCGGCATCGGCGGAAGAACTTGCCGAACGGGCGGCGGCCTCGGGAGCGGAAATTGCGGTAATCACAGGCGGGGAGCCGTGCCTGCACGATTTGCGGGAGCTTGTAGCCGCCCTGCGCGCAAATAAAATAGCCGCTCATTTGGAAACCTCGGGAACGCTCGAAATTCCGGATATCGATTGGATTGCCCTAAGCCCCAAGCTGTTTTGCCCGCCTATAAGTGAAAATATAGCGCGCGCCGACGAGTTGAAAATGATTGTGTCAACGCCCGATGAACTTGGGGGATACGCGGCGGTTGCGGAATCGGCGGAACGCGCGCAGGCGTTGTGGCTCGAACCCGAGTGGTCGAAATCGCGCGACAAACGTCTGCTTTGCGCCATTTCCGAATTCGTGCTGGAGCGCGGCGGAAAATACCGCTGCGGTTGGCAGATGCACAAAAATTATTTTGCGCGGTAGGCTGCGCGGTCGGCGCGTTTTCGTGCGCGGCTTGCGCGCGCATGGGCGGCTTCGTGCAGCGCGGCAGATGTGTCCGGTGTTTTGCCGAGGCGGTTTGGGCGGAGTTTTGCGGGGCGCAAAAAACGCCCTAAAATTTTTTCGGACGCGCGGCGCAACAGCGTTGCGGGGGAAAACACATCAGTCAAGCCTCAGCAGGCGTTGGACTATTCGGTAGCCGAATCCCTCTAAAACTATGTCGGCTTCTGTCGCAAGCCACGCCGCAGCAAGAGCGAAAGAAACGTAAATATGCCACTGCTCGTATTTGCCGAACGCGCTTTCGCATACGATGGGGTTGATTGCCGCAGCCACCAAAAGCAGGTTGCCCAAAACTACCAAAGCAGCCTTGAATGCGGAGTTTTTTCGCGCCGCCAAAATTTTGTAGCTTAAAAGCGACATCGCAAGCGTGCCAAAATACAGCACCGACGTCCACACCGCAAACAGGTTTTTGCCCGAAAGTGCGCCGTTTTCGCCCGCGCCGTTTTGCGCTAAATCGACGCATATTACCACAAGCAAAACTTGGTGCGGAATGATGTAAAACAGCATTCCCGAAACGAACAAAATCTTCTTTGCGGCGGTGTCGATTTTAAACGTCGCGCGGACAGCAAACGCGCAAGCGAAAACGCACACAAGCGTTATGCACTCCAAAATCGCCATCGAAAAGAACGATTCGTTCGGGTGGAGTGAGGCGTCGAACGAAGTAAGAATCGAGGCGTCTGCGATGCTCCTATACATATACAGAAGCATTGTCCTCAGTTTGTCGGAAAGAAGCGGCAACGCCGCCGCCGCAATTATGCCGAGCGGTGCAAGCGCGTTCCAAAGGCGCGAATTGTCGGAATACCGATGTGTGTTTTTTTCTGCCATATTCTCCATTGAGACGATTTTTCCCTTTTTTGCAAAAAAAAACTTGCTTTAATCGACAGTATTGGCGATAACACAATTAACCTCTGCGGTGTTTGAGACTGTCAAATCCATTTCCCGCCTTAATAGCATTATATCGGGAGCTTGACTGCTCGGTGTGGCTGTCATGCCGTCTTTGAACGGAAGGCAAAAGCGTCGGGAGAAGCACCCACCTTTTTTACGGAGGTCGAGAAATCAACTCGACAAGACGGCACACGTGGGGGTTCTCTTTTTTTTTTGCGCGGATAGACAAAGGGTCTTGTCTGCGCGTTTTTTATTTTGCAACGCCGAATTTCGGGGGGAGGAAATGGTTTCCGACAAGTTCAAAAAATTGACGTGGTTGTCGCCGCTGTATTTCATAGAGGGGCTGCCGAACGCCGTGGTCGGGACGCTCTCGGTGGGTTATTACAAGTCGATGGGCATGGACAATTCGACCATAGCGTTGCTTACAAGTTCGCTTTATTTGCCGTGGGTTTTGAAGGGCTTTTGGGCGCCGCTTGTAGACTCGCTTTCGCGCAAACGCGTGTGGATTTTGCTGTGCGCATCGGTGTTTTTGCTTTGCTTTTTGGGGCTTGCGGCGGCGCAGTTTGTAAAATGCTGGGTGTTTCTTACAGCGTCGATTTTCTGGCTTTTGGGCTTTGCCTCCGCCACGTTCGATATATCGGCCGACGGATTTTATATGCTCGCTCTCCCGCCCAAAGACCAGTCGTTTTTTGTGGGGCTAAGGAACGCATTCTACCGTATAGCCGTGTTGTTCGGGCAGGGGGCGTTGATGATTATTGCGGGGAAGGGCGAAGAGCTTTTCGGCGGAGTTGCGCACGGTTGGGCGGTGTCGTTCGGGGTGTGCGCTCTCGTGGCGGGCGTGGCGGTTCCGGTTCTGTTTTTTGCGTTGCCGAAACCCGAATCCGACAGATCGGCGGGCGCGTCAAACGCGCTTTCGGTTCTGCGTAATATGGGAGCTGTTTTTGCGGAATTTTTTTCGAAAAAACATATCGGAACGGTATTGGCTTTCGTGCTTTTGTATAGGTTCGCCGAGGCGCAACTGATGCGCGTTGTGCAGCCGTTTTTTCTCGACGGCGTTGTGGCGGGCGGTCTGGGAATGTCAACTGTTCGGCTCGGATTCATTTACGGAACGGTTGCGCCAATCGCGCTTTTGGGCGGCGGAATAATAGGAGGTTTTTTGATTTCGAAATTCGGCTTGGCAAAAATGATGCTGCCGATGGCGTGCGCCATAAATCTGCCGAACATCATATACGTTTACATGGCATACGAGCAGCCGCAAAACGATTTGCTTAATTTGGCGTTGATTTCGTTCGAACAGTTCGGCTACGGTTTGGGATTTTCGAGCTATATGGTGTTTTTGATGTGGGCTTCGCGCGGCGCAAACAAGACGGCGGACTACGCAATTTGCACTTCGCTTATGGCGTTGGGAATAATAATTCCGGGGTATTTCAGCGCGTTTTTGCAACTTTACACAAGCTACACGACATTTTTCGAGTGGATTATGGTTTCGACTGCCGTTTCGTTCGCCGTGACGTATTTTGCGGTGCGGCTCGTGAAAAAATCGGACTCGTATTGAGGCGCAGCCCGCCGAAGGGCGTGTTTGGAAATCGATGCGGAGGGTAATTTTGTTCGAATTTTTTGTTGCAAAAACTTCCGTCTGATATTGAATGTGCAATAATGAAGAATTTAGGCGCAAAATTAAAGGCGGCGAGAGAGTCTATGCAGTTGACGCTCAGAGACGTTGCCGACGTTACGAGACTTAGAATTTCCGTTCTTGAGAATATGGAAAACGGGGTTTTCGACAGCAAATTAAAAGACATCTACAAGCGCGGTTTCCTCCGCCTTTACGCCGCCTTTTTGAAGCTTGACGTAGATGCAGTCATGCGCGAATACAATACCGCAACGGCAATAAGGCAGTCGGAAGAAAGCCGTTTCGGAGCGGCTCCCGCATTCGTGGAAGACGCCCCGAAAGACGGAACGCGCTTTGACGAACCCGAAGAGCAGCAGTCTTCGCCCGATATGATGGCCAAATATATCAAGCTCGGCGGGGCGTTTGTGCTGGCAATTTTGGCGATAGTGGTGGTTGTTATGGTCGTTTCCGCTCTTACAAAGCGCGCTACATCAACGCCCGCGGAACAGCCCTCGGTTGAGCAGCCCGCCGTAGTGGCCAGCGTAGACGCGCCGAAAGTCCTTTCTATTGAAGCTGCCGAAGAGGCGTATGTTACCGTTTTTAAAAACAATGCGTCGGGCGCGGAAGTGGTTGTCTGGACGGGGACTATTCCCGCGGGAGCGAAAAAGGACTTTCAGCTTGACGAAACGCTGATAGTGCGTGCAACCGATGCTTCGAAAATCAAAATGGTTCGCGACGGCGCAGTGGTTTACGATAAAAAACTTTCGGGTATCCGTAGGTTTATCATAAAACCCCGCTAAAAGTAGAACTTAAATTGTAGAGCAAAGGCGGAATTGGCAAAGCCAATCCGCGCCGCTTCGGGAGTGATAAAAAATGTTGGTTCATACAGTTATATTTAGAACGAGAAATAAAGATAAGCTGGCACATCTGCGCGAAGGCTTGGAGACGTTGAAACAAATCGAGGGAGTGGAGTTTATCCATGTAGGAGAGCCTGTCCCCAGCGGGCGTCCCGTTGTGGACGACTTTTTCGACTTCGCAATGGTTGTGGCTTTTAAGAACGACGAAGCCGGTTTGAAGCGTTATGCCGAACATCCAATCCACGTCAACTTTGTGGAAAACTATATAAAGCCCGATGGCGTGAAAATTCAGGTGTTCGATATCAAGTAAGCAATGCCGCGCCCAAATGTCGAAGACGGAATAAAATATATAGCCTCCGAAGCCGCGCGTTTCGGAGGTCGCGCGTATTATGTGGGCGGATGCGTGCGCGATTCGCTTCTGGGGTGCGCGTCTAAAGACGTAGACATAGAAATTTACGGACTCGCGCCCGATAAAATCGAGGGTATACTCGGCAGAAGATTTAGGGTAGAAGTTGTGGGTAAGAGCTTCGGCGTATGGATTTTGAAGGGTTGCGATATAGACGTTAGTATGCCGCGCCGCGAGAGGAAGTCGGGCGCGGGGCACAGACAGTTCGAAATAGAGGGCGACCCGTTTATGACGCCAAAAGAGGCGTGCGCGCGCCGAGATTTTACAATCAACGCAATTATGCGCGATATCCTCACGGGCGAAATTATCGACCCATACGACGGTAGCGGCGATATTTCTCGCGGAGTTTTGCGCCATACGTCGGAACGCTTTGCAGAAGATCCCCTGCGCGTGCTGCGGGCGATGCAGTTTGCGGCGCGGTTCGACTTCGGCGTCGCGCCCGAGACAGTCGCGCTATGCTCTGCAATTCCGTTCGAAAACCTTCCGTGCGAGCGCGTTTTCGAAGAATGGAAAAAAATGCTGCTCAAGGGTGTGAAAATTTCGCGCGGGCTGGATTTCCTGCGCGATTGCGGCTGGGTAAAATATTTTCCGGAGCTTGCCGCGTGCGTCGGCTGCGCGCAAGATCCCGAGTGGCACCCCGAGGGCGACGTGTTTGTGCATACGGGGTTTTGTCTGGATACTTTCGCGAAAGAGCGTATCGGCGACGAGCGCGAAGATTTGGTTGTGGGGCTTGCCGTGTTATGCCACGATTTCGGCAAACCTCTTTGCACGGTAAAATGCCCCGACGGTAGAATACGCTCGCGCGGGCACGACATTTTGGGCGCGAAGCCTGCGGAGCGTTTTCTAAACCGCCTCACGCGCGAAAAATCGCTCATCGCCGATGTCGTTCCGCTTGTGGAGCGTCATATGGCAATTCTCGACCTTTGGCGCAACCGGTGCGGCGATTCGGCAATCAGGCGGTTGGCGGGAAAGGTGGGGCGCATTGACCGCCTTGTGCGTATCGACAGTGCCGACAGGGGCGGGCGTCCGCCGCTTAAACCCGAGATTTCTCCTCAGGGCGCATGGATTTTGGAGCGCGCCCGCGCCCTGCAGGTGCAGGATTCCGCCCCCAAACCCATTCTTATGGGGCGGCATCTCATAGAAATGGGATTGAAGCCGGGCAGGGAATTTTCCGATATTCTCGCGGAAGCGTATGAGGCGCAGCTTGACGGCTGCTTCGATTCGCTGGAGGGTGCGCGCGAATATGCCCAAAACATTCTTGCAAAAAAAATGTCTAAACAAAAATAAGGATAGTTTTACAAAATTTATGAACGAAGAAAATATTGACAGTCAAACAAATATCGACCCGAATTTTTGCGGGCAAGTAGCCGACGCCGAAAGGCTCGCGGACGATATGGCTTCGCAGGAGCAATCGGTTGACGGCGCATTGGGCGCGCAGGAAGAGTCGATTTCGTCCGATTCGCAGGATTCCGCCCTGAAGGAGGCTTTGGCGGCTGCGGAAAAAAACAAGGATTTGTATTTGAGAGCGGTTGCCGATCTCGACACATACAGGCGCAAGGTTCAGCGCGAAAAATCGGAGCTTGCAAAATTCGCCCTGCAGCCGCTTGTCGAAGAGTTGCTGCCTTCGCTCGACCACTTGGAAATGGCAATTCAGGCGGCGAAAAACGTCGATGGAGGCAAAGACATTGTAATGGGCGTGGAGATGGTTTACGCGCAGGTGAAGAAAGTGTTTGCGTCGTTCGGCGTAGAGGAGGTTTCGGTTGTGGGCAAGCCGTTTGACCCGAATGTGGAGGATTGCGTCAGCCACGAACCCAGCGACTCCGTTCCCGAAAATTCAATCATAAAAGTCGTCCGCATGGGCTACAAGATGAACGGGCGTTTGTTGCGTCCGGCAAGCGTTGTTGTTTCAAGCGGAAAGGCGGAATAATTTTTTATGGCAGAAGAAGATTTTTACAAGGTTCTGGGAGTCGAAAAGACGGCGACCGCGCAGGAAATCAAGAAGGCGTATAGAAAGCTCGCGCTGAAATACCACCCCGACCGCAACC
>JAEXGH010000012.1 GCA_023450935.1 Verrucomicrobiota bacterium
GCGCCCGAAAGCTTCTTCTGCGAAGTAAAGGATTTGGCGGAAGACATTGCCGATTTGCCCAAATATATGAAGAGCCTGAAAGACAAATACGGAAAGCTCTCGGGTCTCGCATACTGCGCGGGAATTGCAAAAATAAGTCCTTTACAGTGTCTGGATTATGAGGGCTTGAAAAAAATGTATGACATCAATACATTTGCCCCGATAATGATGCTGAAGGGTTTTGCCGACAGACGCGTCAATACGGGGAAAGGTTCGGCGTGCGTTTTGTTCGCGTCAATCGCCGCCCACATCTCCGCAAGGGGACAGATTGAATACGCGGGCGCGAAGGCGGCTCTGACGGCTGCGGCAAAGTCGGTGGCGCGCGAAGTAGCCCCGAGCGGTGTCCGCGTCAATGTAATATCTCCTTCGGATATTTCAACGCCCATGACGCACAGAGACCCCGACTATTTGAAAAACAAGGCAAATATGTATCCTCTCGGGGTGGGGGAAGTTGCCGACGCGGCGGAACTCGCCGTTTTTCTGCTTTCCCAAAAATCAAAATGGATTACAGCCCAAGACTACGTTCTTGACTGCGGGGCATATTGATTATGAAAAAGATATTCATTGTAGGCGGAGGCGGATTCGCGCGCGAATGCCAGTTAGCTTTGGAGATTCTCATAAAACACAAGCCCGAAATGGGATTGTCGTTCGGCGGATTTCTCGGGCACAACGGCAATATCGTAGACGCCAAAAGCCTGCAACATCTTTTTCTCGGCGATGTCAAAGACCACGTTTTCAAAGACGACGAATATTGTATAATCGGCGTCGGTAAACCCGAAATCAGAAAAATAATATTCGACGACCTGAAGGCTATGGGCGCGAAATTCTACACGCTAATTGCCTTCGGTTGCCTAATCGGTGAAACCGTAAAATTCGGCGAAGCCAATATCATATTTAGCTCGTCTTTCACTTCCGAAATAACTGTGGGCGACGGCAACCTTTTCAACGGCGAAGTAATTGTCGGGCACGACTGCCAAATAGGCAATTTCAACTTTTTCGCCCCGCGCACGAACATTCTCGGCAACGTGAAAATTGGCGACGGCAACACAATAGGCACGGGTTCGGTCTTGCTGCCAAGCTGCAAGATAGGCAACAACAACAAAATAGCCCCGTTGAGCGCGGTATACAGAGGCTGCAAAAACGACTGCCATCTCTTGGGCAACCCCGCAATGAAAGTTTAATTTGGAAGGGCGCGTATGCTGGAAAGGCTGTCGGAGATTATAAAAAATATCGAAGCGAACAAGGCGGAGCCGTTTGCGGGCGAAATCACCGCCGCAACCTCGCTGCGCGACGACTTGCACTTCGACTCCTTCGACCTCGCCGAGCTCACTGTCCGCATTGAGGCGGAATTCGGCGTCGACGTTTTCGAAGACGGCATTGTCTACACGGTGGGGGAAATTCTCCAAAAGCTCCCCAATGAATAGCGCATTCCTATCCGACGAATCCGCACAAACCACTTTTGCCGACTTCCTCGAGTCGGTCAACGAAAAGGCGCGCATAAAAACGCCGCTTGCCGAAAAGAATTTGTCCGCCTTTGCCGCGGCTTTTTGCGCGGCGGTTGCGCGGAATATAGACATCGAAATAATCGACGCGGGCACATCGCAGACCGAATTGCAAACGTTCGGCATTTCGGCGGAACAAGTTTTGCCCGCCGCGCCGCTTGAAATCAAAAATTGGGACAAATTGATTGAAACTATCAAAAAATCCCAATCAAAAATCTCGCTTTTTACGTCGGGCACCACGGGACGCCCCAAGCGCGTAGTCCACACGATAGCTTCACTTGCGCGCCGAATCCGCGTTTCGCCCGAACACGCGCACGACATTTGGGGGTTCGCCTACAATCCCGCCCATATGGCGGGGATTCAGGTTTTTCTGCAGGCGTTGTTCAACGCAAACAAAACAGTAAACCTCTTCGGGCTCGCCGCCCAAGAAGCGGCGGCTTTGATAGAAAAAAACGCCATAACGCACATTTCGGCGACTCCCACTTTTTACAGAATGCTCCTGGGTGCGGGCGGAACGTTTGCGTCGGTAAAGCGCGCAACGCTCGGCGGCGAGCGCGCCGACGCGCGCCTGTGCAACGCACTTGCAAAGCTTTTCCCGAACGCGAAAATCAACAATGTCTACGCGTCTACCGAAGCGGGCGCACTATTCGCCTCCGACGGCGAAACGTTTTCAATCCCCAACGACATAGCAGGCAAAGTGAAGTTTTCGGATGGCGAAATCCTGCTCCACAAAACGCTGCTGGGCAGTTCCGATTCTTTCGCGCTCGACGCCGACGGCTACTACCACACGGGCGATTTGGTCGAGTTTACAGACGCGCAAAAAACGCGCTTTAAAATAGCCGCGCGCAAATGCAATATGATAAACACGGGCGGCTACAAGGTGAATCCCTCCGAAGTGGAGGACGCCCTGCGCGAAATTGAGGGAGTTGCCGACGCCGTTGTTTTCGGCAAAAAAAATTCGGTGCTCGGCAGCGTTGTCTGCGCGGTGGTAGAGCCGCGCGCGGGCGCGGTGCTCGACGAACAGCGGCTGAGAAAAAATCTTGCCAGCCGCCTGCAGGCGTTTAAGATTCCGCGTATAATATCATTCGGGACAATTCAAACAACAAACACCGGAAAGGCAAAGCGGCTATGAACATTCTTCTTACGGGAGCGTCGCGCGGGCTGGGGCTTGAAATTTGCAAAACCCTCCTAAACCGCGGCGACACTGTGTTCGCGGTAAGCAGAAACCTTTCATCTCCCCTCGAAAAACTGGCGGCGGAATTCCCCGAACGCCTGAAGTTCAAAAGCGCAGATTTGTCGAACCCCGAAGAGGCGAGAAAGGCAATATTTGCCGAAGACTTCGTTTCATTCGCCACGCAGCTCGACGGCTTTGTAAGCAACGCCGCCTCCGCCTACGACGACATCATAACAAACATCGCCCCCGACAAACTCCGCGCAATGTTCGAAACAAACGTCTTCGCGCCCATGCTGCTTACAAAATACGCAATCAGAAATATGATTCTGCACAAAACGCGCGGCGCGATTGTCCATATTTCCTCGGTGAGCGTGCACACGGGCTACAAGGGGCTTGCAATGTATGCGGCAAGCAAGGGCGCAGTGGAGGCGTTCTCAAAAAATACCGCGCGCGAATGGGGCGCAAAGGGAATACGCTCCAACGCGGTGGCGGCGGGGTTTATGCAAACCGATATGAGCGCGTCGCTAAGCGGCAAGCAGCGGGCGAAAATCTACGCGCGCACGTCGCTTAAAAGCGAAACAAGCGCGGCATCGGTCGCGGGAACGGTTGCGTTTTTGCTCTCCGACGCGGCGGCGTCAATCACGGGACAAACGGTGGCGGTCGATTCGGGAACTATATGATTTTATGAAATATCTTGTATGCACAATTTCGCTTTTGGCGGGCGCGTTGGGGCTGTTTTTCGTTTTTTCGAAATTCGAACGCAACACGCGCGACTTCGTTCAAAAGCCCGAAAACTATCTGAAACTCACTGTCCCCGCCGCGATAGGCTCGATGACCTCGAAAGACCTGCCGCTTGGCAATACCGAAGAGGTTGTGAGGGCGTCGGAAAGACTGCTGTCGGTCACCGAGTGGCTCAACCGCGAATACAAGTTCGCCGACGGCAAAACGTTCCAGCTCTACATTTCATACTGGGCGCCGAACAAGCTCGACGTGCGCTACGCCTCGCTGCACACGCCCGACAGATGCTGGGTGGAAAACGGCTGGAAGAACCTCCACGACAGAAAAAAGCACGACTACTTTTTGAAGGTCGGCAACCGCGAACTTTTCCCCGCATACTACCGCGAATACTCGTTTAAAAACGAATATGTTTCGCTCAAGCGGAATGTATGGTTCTGGTTTGTCGTTGACGGCAAACGCTACGAATACGGCAGCGATGCGCTGATTTCGAACCCCGTATCCTACTTAAAACACGCCTTTACCGACGCGCTGATAGGCTCGCCCGAACAGTTCTTCGTGCGAATCGACAGCGAGCTTCCGCTTGAAGAGCTGCCCAAACACAAAGAATTTACCGAGTTGCTCGACAAGTTGGGCGCAATGGTTTTGTATCCCAAAACGAAGGAATGATTATGGGAAGCGAAAATAAAAGCGGCTTTGCGGCGTTGCCGTTGCAGGTGAAATTGTCGGCAGTATCGCTGTTTCTGATGGGCGCGGCGGTATGCTCGATTTTGTGGGAAGTGTGGAATACGCGCCAGGACTATTCGTTCGGATTCCTCGCGCCCGTGTTCGTGCTGTATGTGCTTTTCGACAGAAAGGAAAAGATTTTCGATTTCTTTTCCAAACCGCGCCAAGCCGCTTCGGATAAAGACGGCAAGGGCGGGGTCTGGTGCGCGCTTTTTGACGCGTTTTTCGGTCTGATGTTCGCCTGCTCCGTTCTTGTGTTCGCGGCGTTTGCGGGGCTTTTCTACCTCACGCAAAACCGCGGCGTGCCCGCGTTTACAATGACATTCGCGTATTCGTTCATTTTCTTTTCGTCGGCGTATTTCGCCTCGGCGAGGGATTCCAGCGGAATCCGTCCCGCCCTGCGCGAGCGGCTCAAATTCACAATGCTGTTCGTGTTTCCGTCGTTCATCTGGATTGTTGCAGCCCCGCTTTTCCAGATTGTGGAAAGCAGAATAAGCCTGTTTTTGCTCTCGATTGTGGCTGATATAACGTATTCTGTGATGGATACGCTGGGGTATATCGTGCAGCTGCGCGGGAACGTGATTGAATTCCCCAACGGGAGCGTGGGCGTTGCCGACGCGTGCAGCGGAATACGCTCGCTTACGGCGTGCATATTCGCGGGAAGCTTTTTGGCGGCGGTAATGTTCGACAAGACGTGGAAAAAAATAGCCCTTGTTGCGCTTTCAATGGCATTGGCGTTTTTCTTCAACCTGTGCAGGGCAATGTTCCTTTCGTTCTGGGCGTATGAAAACGGGTCGGAGTCGATAAGCGGAACAATGCACGACGCGGCGGGCTACATAATTCTTGGGTGCACAGTGGTTGGACTTCTTGCAATATCGTCGTTGCTAAACCTCAACCCCGTCCCCAAAGAATTTCGGGACGAAAAGTAAATTGATTCTCGAATTTTAAATTATAGATTTAACCGTTTGAACTATATGTCGGACAATATTTGCACAAAACTCTTTGAAAAATTCGGAATAATAACGGCTGTCATACTGTCGATAATGCAGCTGACGGGATACGTTATCAATACGGGAATCCCAACGGACGCGTTTCTGATAAGCCTTCTGATACTTCCGTTGCGCTGGGTGTATCTTTATAGAATGTCGGATATTTCGAAGAATTTTGTCCGTTTTTTCCTGTGGACGGGCTGGGATTTGTCGATGGTGGCAATGCCGATTCTGATGTTCAATCAATATTCGCTAAACATCTTTACAGCGATGAGCGGCGAAAGGTTTCTATACCGCCCCGACGACGTCGCTTTCTGCATAAAAACGGGAACTTATGCCCTTGCCGTCTGCTTTTTTGCATCTGTGTGGTGGAAAAACACAAAAGAACCGAATTTCGATTATTTCCCGAACTTGTCGAAAGGGCAGGTAATAGTGCTCACGATTATCGGAACGGGAGTTATAATGTCGGCAATTACGGTTGCAAAACTCCTGGGGATAGGGGAGCTCGGAGAAACAAGTATGGCGTTGCCGATGAAACTGACGGGCGTTATAACCTACTTGGCTTTCGGTTTTTTCACCTTTTTCGAACTGTTCATTTTGGACGCGATGCTGAAGAAAGGGATTCCTTTCTTTGTCCCGTTTTCCATAATAATAGTAATCTCTCTGTTTTCGGCATTCGGTTCACTCTCCAAAGGTGCACTGATAATGCCGATATCAATGTTGATTCTCTACTGTATAATGACAAAGCGTTTTGACGTTCCGAAAGCAATAACTATACTGGGAGTGTTTGTTGCCGCATTCATACTGTCGAGCTTTTTGTCTGCCTATAGAAATTCGCGAAGCACCTTCTACAGTAAGGGATTCGGCGCGGAAGGGGCTGACTATTCGGCGATAATGTTTGTGCACCGCATTTTTTCCGACGGCGGAACGATAATGAAAATCCATTCGGTAATGTCTCTGGACGACATTAAAGCACACCTTAAAGATTACGGCTACAATCCGAGACTGATTAACACATACTTGATTGACAAAACCCCAAGCAGCTCAATGCACAGCTCCGGCTGCACGACTTTGGTGGGAAGTTATATGTTCGGCTATACGGCAATGGGCATAATGACGGCGTTGTTGTCGTTGATTTCGGCATGGATAGACTACAGACTTCCGAGGGCAAAAGGGATATTGGCGTCTTCGGCATTTAGAACTTACATAATTTTCTTCTTCTCTACACTTTTCCTTCCAAAATTGATAATAAACGTCTTTATGGACGTCTTTGTAAGCGCATATTCTCCCGAAGCGATCTTTATGATTTTAACGCTGTTGTGTTATATTATTTATGTCAAATTCTGTTGTCAAAAAGCACCAATCTCCAACTAAATAAACATTATTTAAATGAAAAGGTTTATCAATAGAGTCAAAAACCGTCTGTTTTTTGAATGCGCGGAAATTTGGATGTTTTTACTTCGAACTTTGTGTAAATTAAACAAACACAAAGCTATTCATTTCGTAAACAATTTTAATTCGTCAAATGTAGGAGACTATAATTCGTCCCCTGCATTGTATATCCAAGACCGATTGCCGAAAAATATCGCGATATTCCGCCACGATATGTATAGATTAAAATTATTCAATATATTCAGAAACGACATCGTAATTTTGGGCGGCGGCGGACTTATTGATTGCATGGACGGGTGGAATCGTAAAATTAATTCCATTTTAGACAAGTCGAAGAACGTGATATATTGGGGCGGCGGATTTAACAGACACATGGGCAGAAAAATTACACAACAAATTGATATTTCACGTTTTTTGTTATTCGGAGCAAGAGATAAAATAAACGGCCTCACTTGGGTTCCCTGTCCGTCTTGCCTATCAAGCAGGTTAAAACTAAAGTATCCTATAAAACGGAGAGTAGGAGTCGTATTTCACACTGAATTTATGGATCCGAAACTAAAAAAATACGACTGGATTGACAACCATGCCTGTATGCCTGATATCATTGAATTCATCGGGAGTTCGGAAGTTATATTAACGTCGTCCTATCACGCAATGTATTGGGCTACGTTGATGAACAAACGCGTTGTTATATTCAACGTCTTTTCCGATAAATTCTTTAATTTTCCCTATCCGCCGTCTGTCTTCGATAATGATTTGGAATCGGCAATGGACAAAGCGGTAAGTTACCCGAACGCCCTAACGGAGTGCATTGAAGCAAATAAAAAATTCTTCAATACAGTTTCGAATACGCTACATATACCAGCAAAGTTTGAATAAAACTAACGCGAATTATTTGGAGTAGCCAAATTTCGCCAAAACCATTCGAAGCGGAGCTGTGCACAAATTTTTTTCAAATCGGTTAAGACTAAAGAAGAAAAACATAGGCAGGTAGGCAATCGAAAAAATTATGCCGAATATGCAAAACTGCACCAAACTTCCAATCGGGAAATAAAATAAAAGTATTTTTCCCGACACCATAAATACAACGGGAACTACCGACATTTTTAAAATCTCAATCCAAAAATTAAGTATATCTATTTTTTGAACAACATGATAGTATATATTCATGACGATACCCTGTCCCACAAACAAAGTTCCGACAGTTGCCGCAGCACAACCTATTGCCCCGAACTTCGGGCTCAATGATATTTGAAATCCGAAACAAGCACCCGCCAAAATTAGATATAAGATAGAACGGAATTTCATCTGGTTTCTCGCCTGTAGAATAACTATGCCAAGCGTTTGAACAAACGGGACGGTTAGAACAATAAAGAACATAAGCGATATTATGTACGAATCGCCATATCCATCACCCGCCCAATATGATATGAATTTATCGCCAAAAAGAATGAATCCCGTCAAAACATACACAAGCACCGCATATTGAATTCGTCCGGTTCTTATAAAAATATCAGATACGACTTTATCGGATTCCCCTCTGACTACCATTGATGTCAGCTTCGGAAGAAAAACGCCCGAAATTGAGGTTGATAAACTTTCATAAAGCATACGTAATTTGTCAGCTACGGCGAAAACCGCAATGGCTACTGTTCCGACTGTCGCGCCGAGCACAAACTGCCCTGAATACCAATAAAAACACGGAACAATTGCCGATAAAAATATCCAGAAAGAATATACCATAATTTCGCGAAGTAACGGTAGTCCTATTCCGCCGAACACCAGCTTAATGCGGATTTTACTTCTACAATAATATACATTAAGTAACAAACTTAAAATATTGAAAGTCGTTTGAACCACAGCCAGCGCGATTGCCTTATAACCCAATGTCAACAACCCTATCATAACAACAGTCGTCATTATAATACGGCAAATTTGAACAGTTCTCAAAAATACAAAATTCTCATAAGCGGTAATTATTGCTCCATATATACTTAAAGGAAAAGTTACGGCCAAATTACACACCATCAGCAAAACAATAATCTTGGCTCTTTTTATTTCGACAGCAGTGAGAGACTGAGTAAAAAACGCATCAAAATTACAATAAATAATTGCACCTACCACCAAAACAAAACACGCTATTACCGAATAAAAAAGTGTGAACGTTCCGAACAAAGCATATTGTTTTTCGATTTTATTTTCTGCGCGAAATTTGGCAGTATAGCGCACAATCGCATTCCCAAAGCCCAAATCCAAAACGGTAAGATAGACAATTATCGAAGCGGCAAGCGAATACAACCCGTATTCGCTCTTCCCCAACGATCTCAAAAGATAGGGAGTATAGGTAATTCCGACAAGCGCATTAACGCCTATCATCACATAGTTTAACAACGCTCCCGCCTTTAACTGGTTTACTGCCATAAAATATTCCGTTCTACAATCCGCCACATAACAACGGTAAATCATTAAAAAACAACCTAATTTCTCATAAGTTTTACAAAACTACGCAAGCCCAAAATGGCAATAAAGCAATCATCACGAACTGCCTAATCCGAGCGGAATTTTCTCTCCGCCAGAAGGGCGGCGGTTATTCCGAATATCGACCACACTACGTTCGGCGTTCTAAACGGCATATCGAAAAGCGACACCGCAAAAATAACCGCGACACCGGCAAAAAAACATATTTCGAAAACGCCCCTGTTTGTTCCGCGCAATACGCGAAACACTCCGCATATTATCAGACACAGCAGAGCAAGCCCGCCGAGCACACCGAACTCTACGAACATTTGCAAAACATCGTTATGCACCGAATACGCCATGCGCGTTCCCGCCCCGCTTTTGGTGAATGAATAAAATACGTAGTCGTTCGCGCCCACGCCCCACAACCGGTGTTTGGAGAGTATATCGACGCCGCCTTTCCACATGGCTATTCTGTCCGAAGCAAAATCAACTCCCTTGTCAGTCCGCAGGGCGATTTTCTCTTTGACATCGCCGAGCAACTCCGAAACCGCGTCGGAATGGGCTGCCGCCGCAAAAGATAGAACAATTCCTACAACAAGAACCGAAAGGATTCCCCAACCGAATCCCCTACGGCCCCTTTTTCTGGCGACATACAAAAGCCCGCAAACCGCCGCAATGCCGCCGACTGCGAGCCCCGCCATCGCCTGCGCCTGAACGCAGAAAACAAGAGCAACCGCCGACAGCGCAAAAGCGCAAAACGGCAGAATGCCCGAACGCCTCCCCCCCCCGTTTTTGAGCAGGCAGCGAAGCCAAAACCCCAACGAGCAAAACAACGCAACTATAAAAAACTGCGCCGCCGCGTTTCTGGAAAAAAACGACCCCATAATCGACGCCCGCGGGCTCGAGATAATTCCGAAAAGTTTTTCCCCCCCGATGCTTTCCACTTGGGGGTAGACGACCGCCGCCGAATAAACCAAATATGCCGCCGCAGCAATCCACACAACGCACATCGCTTTTATAAAGAAAACCGAATTCCCCCTTTCGCGCGAGCAGAAGTAGACCGCGTTTGCAAAGTAAAAAACGTTCAGCCAAAAAAGCAGGAACGCGAAAGCGCCCCTGTCGCCCACTTGCGCCGAAACGGAAGTCGGCAGCCACCATATATGACTTTGCGGGACTATTTCCGAATACCCGTTCTCCCGAAGCGCGACGGCATGCGGATTCAAGAGCGACACCGCCACCAAGCCGAACACAAACACCAGCGACAGATTGAACCTGCTACAAGCCATTTCTCCGATATTTTTGTCGAAACCCTTTCCCGCAACGCTTGCAACAAACACGAACAGCAAAACGACACTCGCCGCCAGAGAGAACTCGAACCTCGAAAAAACGCCCAGCGGAGTCATTAGCGCAAGCAATATCAATAAAAGCTTGTTTTTCATAGGAACAAATATATTCTAATTTTATTGATTATAGACAGCTTCGCAAAAAACGTTTTTGCGTCCTCCACATTCCCCTTGACCGACGCCAAATTCACAAGCAGTGCGGCCGCCTGAATTTTCGCCGCGGGGTCGTTAATTGTGTTCCACACTTCAAGTGCCTTTTGTTTTTGTCCCGCCAGATACAAAAAGCCCGCAAGCGTCTTTGCGCTCTGGAACGTCCGCCTCGGCTTGTAGTCTTTTTCATACCGCGCCAGCGATTTCGAAAAATCGGGAACGCCCGTCTTCAGATATTGCCTGTAGTCGTCGAAAGCCAAAATCGCCGTTTCCGCGCTCGATTTATACAGCCCCCCGATGAGCGCATACGGCATTGAGCACACCATGCCCCATACCTGTTTGTCGGACAAGCGCGAGGCGAGCTTGAAGTAATACTCGTTTCTTTTGATATGATACGCCGACCTGAAAAAGGTCTTTGTAGGAGACTCGTAATATAAGTATGTAAACAAGACAAACCACTCGTATGTCTTTCTGGAATAATTCATCATTGACAGCGCGGCGTCGAAATCGTTTGCAAAGACGGCAGCCCAAACAAGCGCGTCGGCTGCGGCGGCTTTGCGGTATGGGTTTTTTATGGCGTCGAGCCTGTCGAACACCCACAACAAATTCCCCGATTTGCCTGTTTTTCTGATTTTCAAAATTTTCAAAAAGTCTTCGAGAATATCGCACTCGGCTGGCGTTTTTAAACGTTCGGCAAACTCTTTGTTCAGCAAGTCATACCGATTACTTCGGCTTCCGACGCCCGATTCGCCACCCGCACCCGACAAATACTCCGCAAGACGCATATTTTCGGCGGCTATTTTTTCCTCGGGCGACATGTTCCCGAAAAATCCGCCCGCCAAAAACAATATTGCGGCTACATTGCACAGCACAAAAACAAAAAAACACGCACTTGGAATCGCCTTCATCTTACGCACGCTGCACCGCATACAAAACTATTTCAGCATCGCCTCCACTACTTTTGCCCAATACGCGTTTTCCGAGGCGTTGTCGCCGCGTTCCGAACGCGCGGGAACATATTCCGCGCGTCCTTCAATAAACCCACGCATTATGTCGGCAAGAGTTTGGGCGTCGTCATAGCCGAAAAAGCTGGCGTTTGCGTAGCCTTCGAGAATCTCGCGCGCAAACGAAGTGTCGGCGGCAATCACTGGCGCGCCAACAGCCCGCGCCTCGGCAAGCGGATACCCGAACGACTCCAAATACGACGGAAACACCAGCACGCTTTTTGCGTAAAGTTCGAAAACCTCTTTATGCGGAATGTGGCCGACAAACACTGCGTTGTCGATACCCGCATTTTTAAAACGCGCCGCCAACGCCGACTTCCCGTCGAGCGTGAGAAAAACTTTGAAATGCGGTTGTCCTCTATCCTTTAAAATTCTGCACGCCTCCAACAAAACTTCGTGGTTCTTGTAGATGGCGAGAGATGCGGGGAAGAAGAAGCTCGCGAAATTTTCGGCGGAGGGAACAAACGCATATCCCGCAGAATCGACCTCGGGCTTTACGATTACTATTTTGCCGCCTTCAAAACCGAGTTTTTTAATTGCCGCATCTTTCAGCCACTGCGTCTGAACCACGATTCTGTCGGCAAAGCGGAGCGTGGCGCGGCAGAAACGCGCAATTATATTTTGATATATCCAAAGTTTCGGTGTGCGGCACAATCCGAATTTAATGGGAGTAAAAAATAGCGGTTGGTGGAGAAAGACCGACTGCCGCGCTTTCAAAAACGGGAACGCATTGTTTTCAAGCGAAATTATGCGCGAAACACCCGCGCGTCTTGCGATTCTTCCGACTACAAACAAATCGAAAAACAGCCGCAGAAACCACGATTTTTTCGTCCATCTGACGTTTATAATTTCCACGTTGTCGCAAGCGGGCAAAGAGACAGTGCCCAAAACGAACACCCAGTCGATGTCCTTTCTTGTCTTGGCGTATTCGTGGAACTGCCGCAATACAACAAGCGCGCCCGAGTGTTCCGCGGCGGTGTCTACAACTAAAACCTTCTGCTTCATCGAAACAATAAAATCCCCAATCCGTTCCCTTGGCGGGTGCTTAGGGGCGTTCGGCGAACGTTGCCACGATAAGCTGCATTAAACTTTTTGAAACCGTCATGGGAATCACTAATCGAAAGGTGATAGAAAAAGGTTTTTTATTTTTTGTCAATCATTCCTTCAAAAAATACGAAACCGCATCGAAAACCGCACCCGTAATAAATCTTCACCATACAATATTTGGAATTGACCTCTTCAAGAGAAATATTGCATAATTGGCAGATACGAGAAAAGCATAATTGTATGACTAAAACAGCATTAATCACTGGAATAACGGGACAAGACGGTTCTTATTTAACCGAACTCCTACTCTCTAAGGGATATTCTGTTCATGGAATAATTCGCCGTTCAAATTCCTTTAACACACAGATAATCGGTCATACATACAACAACCCGCGTTATGAGGGGCGGTTCTTTTTGCATTACGGAGATCTCACCGATACCAGCAATATAAATAGGATATTGGAAAAGGTTTCTCCCGATGAAATATATAACTTGAGGGCGCAAAGCCATGTAAAAGTTTCCTTTGAGGTGCCCGAATACACAGCCGATGTAGATGCAATTGCAACCCTGCGTTTTCTCGATGCGATAAAGGATGTCGGCCTTGCGGGGAAGACGCGCTTCTACCAAGCGTCTACATCGGAATTGTTTGGGAAGGTCCAGGAAATTCCGCAAAAAGAAACGACCCCGTTTTATCCGCGCAGTCCATATGCCGTCGCAAAACAGTATGTATATTGGACCGTGATTAATTATCGTAAAGCGTATAACATCTTCGCAGCAAACGGGATATTGTTCAACCACGAATCCGAGCGACGCGGGGAAACATTCGTAACACGCAAAATCACGAGAGCCGCAACGCGCATAAAGCTGGGGATACAAGATAAATTGATTCGTGGCAATATGGATTCAAAGCGCGACTGGGGCTACGCGCCGGAATACGTCGAGGGAATGGGCGCATTTTGCAGGCAGATAAGCCCTCCGAATATGTTCTTGCCACGAACGAAACGCATACCGTCCGCGAGTTCGTTGAAATATGCTTTGGCCTGTTGGGAATGGAAATCGAAGGCAGGTAACGGCAGAAAACGAGAGGGGTATCTGCAGACAAACAGGCAAAATACTTGTAGAAATTTCGCCCAAATACTATCAGCCGACCGAGGTGGAATTCCTCTTGGGAGATCCGTCAAAAGCCAAGCAGGAATTGGGGTGGGCCCCGAAAACCACATTCAAAAAGCTTGTTGAAATTATGACCAAGGCCGATCTTAACTTGGCAAAAATTGAGGCGAAATCGAATGAACATTTCAGATAAAATTTTCGTAGCCGGACATAACGGAATGGTAGGAAGCGCAATTGTCCGCGAACTTAAACGCAACGGGTATAATAATTTAATATTGAAAGCCCACAAGGACCTCGACCTTACAAATGAAGCGCAAACAAACTCATTTTTCGCCGAGCAACAACCTGATATAGCAGTAATTGCGGCGGCAAAAGTCGGGGGAATCTACGCAAATGCAACGTATCCGGCGGAATTCATCGAACAAAATCTGGCGATTGCGCTCAACACAATTCGTGCGGCACGGCTGGCAGGAGTTGGTCGTCTGTTATACTTGGGAAGCACATGTATCTATCCGAAGATGGCGCCGCAACCGATTCCCGAAGCAGCATTGCTCTCAAGCGCGCTTGAAAAGACAAATGAAGCTTATGCAATCGCAAAAATTGCGGGGCTTAAACTCTGCGAGTTTTTCAGAAAACAATACGGGCTTTGTTATCACAGCGCAATACCCACAAACCTTTACGGGCCAAAGGACAACTACCATGAAAAGAATTCACATGTCTTGCCCGCACTGATAAGACGTTTTCACGAGGCGGCAATGCATAACGATGCCGAAGTTGTATTGTGGGGGACTGGAACTCCGCTGCGCGAATTTTTGCACGTTGATGATTTGGCTTCGGCTTGCTTGTGCCTGCTTCAAATTGAAAATCCGCCCGATCTGGTAAATTTGGGCAGCGCGGAAGAGGTTTCAATAGGAGAGCTTGCAAAAATAGTTGCCGAAACGGTAGGATTTAAGGGGAAAATCGTCCACGATACGACAAAACCGGGCGGAACACCCCGAAAATTGTGCGATACCACTTTGTTGCGTTCGTTCGGTTGGCGGCCTAAATACGATATACGTTCGGGAATAAAAGCAACATACAAGTCCTTTTTAGAAGAACTCAGTAACGGAACTGTAAGACTTTAATAAAATATGGCAAACATAAGAATTATTCTATTATCCGGAGGTTCTGGAACGCGACTTTGGCCTCTATCGAATGAAGTCCGTTCAAAACAATTTTTGAAATTGTTGAAGGGGGCAACGGGCGAACCCGAATCGATGTGTCAACGAATTATGCGCCAATTACTCAAATCGGGTATATCGGCGGATATAACGGTAGCAACGGGAGCCGTTCAAGTTGATTCCATTCTCAAGCAAATGGGCGAAGGCGTTAACATTGTTGCGGAACCGGAACGCAGAGACACGTTTCCGGCAATTGCGTTGGCATGCTCGTATTTACTATTGGAAAAAAATGCATCGCCAAATGACATTGTAATTGTAATGCCGATAGACCCCTATACGGAAGATTCATATTTTGAAACCATCAAAAGAATGGCTGACGCTGTCGCCTGCGACGCCGCGAATATCGTGTTAATGGGAATTGTGCCGAATGAGCCGTCTTCAAAATTCGGATATATTATACCGAAAGAGAATCCGCGCTGCAACGCCCCGACCGCAGTATCGCATTTTACCGAAAAACCGGAACAGGAGGTCGCAAAAAAGCTAATAGCCCAAGGAGCGATGTGGAACGGCGGAGTTTTCGCGTTTAAAATGAAGTTCATAAAAGAAGTCATATCCCGATACACAACGCGAAGCAGTTTCGACGAGATAAAGGCTAATTATGCGGAATTCCCCAAAAAAAGCTTTGACTTCGAAATTCTCGAAAAAGAGCCTTCGATTGCCGTTATCCCGTATAAGGGAACGTGGAAAGATTTGGGAACTTGGGACACACTCGCGGAGGAAATGTCCATTCAATCGTTGGGAAATGTTATTGCCGACGAATCAAAAAATACAAATATCGTGAATGAACTCGATATTCCAATAGTCTGTTTGGGGATTGACAACGCCATAGTTGCGGCGAGCTTCGACGGAATATTCGTTGGCAGTAAAAACAAAAGCGCGGAACTGAAAAAATATGTAAATGGGTTCAAGTCGCGCCCAATGTATGAAGAACGTAGATGGGGAGAATACAAAGTGCTTGAATATACTCAATATCCGGACGGGAAAAAATCCCTTACAAAGATATTGAAATTCAATGACGGTGCGTTCATTAGCTATCAACGGCATAAATTCAGAGACGAAATTTGGACATTCGTCGCAGGCGAGGGAATTCTTATTCACAATAATAACCGCATTAGAGTAAAATCCGGAGATCTGGTAAGAATAAAAGCAGGCGAACTGCATGCAATTAAATCAATAAAGGGATTGCAAATCATAGAGATTCAAATAGGAGTCGAGCTTACAGAAACAGATATTGAACGTTTCCCGTTCGAATGGTAGTTTAACTTAATATGCTGGTTAAGTCTAAATGAAATTTTTGTATATTTACGAATTTGCCAATCGCATAACCGATAAAAATCAAAAGACAACCTTTGGAATATAGTTAGAGACAATCTAATAGGGGAAGGGTCAAAAAATAAAGTAGAATTCAAGTGCTCCCGCGGGATTGTGCTTAGGTATGCCGGAAATGGATATGCGCTGTATCGTATCTTAAACTTTCTTTTTATGCACCTAACCGCGCCTTTCGTTATGCTTTTTGGAAGCCGGAATTTGTACTTGTCCGCAGAACTCCGCCTTTAATACAAATAACATACCTGTTTTTGGGGAAACTTGTCGGGGCAAAAACGTATGTTTGGTTGATGGACTATCACCCGCTCTTCGGATTGCGCTCTACAAAAAAGAATTCGCTTATACACACAATTTGGAAGATACTCGACAAGTTAGACAAATTCTCGTTGAAATTTGCAAAATGCGTCATATGCCTTGACGAAGCGATGGAAGAATTGATTAAGGAGCGCGCACCCAATGTCAAAACATTCATCTGTCCAACTTTTACACTTGAGAAAGTAGAACGCCTAAATCTCGCCCAAAAGCGCAACCATGTTGATAGTTTGTCTTTTTTGTATTCCGGTAATTTGGGGCGCGCACACGATACCGAAGACTTGAAACGCCTATTAGGGTTGTTGTCGGAAAAAGTGCACGTTGTATTGTCCTATTGCGGAAATTCAGAAAGTTCAATAAAGCGATTCAGGGACAAAAGAATGGCTGGCATTGTTTCGCAAAGCAAATTTTTATTCTCGATACTTGCGTCGCCCGTTTACAAACATCTTTTTTATGTAAAAATCAACGCTATTTTTCAAGGCGTTTATTTTGGTTAAGACAGTAAATCACGGCGGGTATGCTCCATTTCGCCGAGCCTTGTGCATTCGGCTTCATCAAGAAAAAAAGGCCGTTTCAACGAACGACCCTTTGCACGCAACGCACTGTTCCGACGCTATTTTTGCGGAACAAACGTTTTGATGTCGAAGCTTTCTGCTATTATCCGGCGACCCTGTTTGACGCACGATATGTCTCCCGAGGCCTTCATCTGCATTATTGCGTTGCCCAACGCCGTCGATTCCGTCGGCCCCGCCTTGACTGTTCTGCCCGTGGCGTTTGCCGTAAACTGGTTGAGCATTGCGTCTTTGGAGCCGCCGCCCATTATGTTGATTTCGTCAACATGTGCGCCGCTGAGTTTTTCGATGGTATCGAAGACGTATTTGTATTTGTTTGCTATGCTCTCCTGAATGGCGCGGAAAATCTGTCCGTGCGTTTCGGGAACTTTAAGCCCCTTGGAGCGGCAGTGTTCGGCGATTGCCTTGGGCATATTTTCGGGCATGACGAAATCGGGGGCGTCGGGGTCGAAAACGGTGCGGAAAGGCTCGACCTTGTCGGCGGCTGCCTCGAGTTCCCTATACGACATATCTGTGCCTTCGCGCTTCCAGACCTCTTTCGACTTCTGCACAAGCCACATTCCCGTAATGTTTTTAAGAAAGCGGATTGTGGAATTGTAGCCGACTTCGTTGGTGAAGTTTTCGGCGAAGGAAGCGGCGGTTGCAACGGGCTTTGCAAGCTCCACTCCGGGGAGCGACCACGTTCCGCTATTGACATACGCGGGAACTTCGGCCTGCGTGGGCGTAGCCGCCACTGCCGAAGCGGTATCGTGGCTTGCAACCGCCACGACTTTTATGTCGCCCAATTCCGCCTTCAATTCGGGGCGGAGCGAGCCGATAACGTCGCCGCATTCGGCGAATCCGTTTTTGAAAATCTTTGAGGGCGCGCCGATTTTTTCGAGAATGCCGAAGTCCCAATCCTTGTTGAACGGGTTGTAGAACTGCGTTGTGGAAGCGTTTGTGCGCTCGTTGACCTTCACGCCCGTGAGCATAAACGCGAGCAGGTCGGGCATCATCAAAAACGACTGCGCTTCGCCGATTTTCACCCCGCGTTCGACTTCCGCCATAATCTGGAAAATCGTGTTGAAGAACATAAACTGGATACCCGTTTTTGCGTAGATTTCCTCCTTCGAAATCTTGGCGAAAACTTTATCCATCATGCCGTCGGTGCGAGAATCCCTGTAGATGTAGGGCAAATTCAGCAGCTTGTCAGACTTGTCCAAAAGCCCGTAATCGACCCCCCAAGTGTCGATACCCAGCGAGACAATGGCATCGCCGTAAATCGACTTCGCCTTGCGCAATCCCTCGACTATATTTGCAAAGATGTTGTTTACTTCCCAGTGGAACGAGCCGTCCGCCGCCTTGACGGGGTCGCTCGCCCAGCGCGATACTTCTTCGAGTGCTATTGTTTTGCCGTCGAAGACGGCCGCCATAATTCTGCCGCTGCCCGCGCCCAAGTCTACTGCCAAAAAAACTTTTTTCATAAATATTCCGAATGTTTGTTTGTCCGTGGTTTTATGTTGGAATTTCTATGCGCGCCCGAAAGGCGTGTCAACCACATTTGCCGAAAAAAACGCCGATAACGGAACGCGAAACCGCATTGCAACGCGCTCGCAACCACACCCGCCGCCCTTCCGACGCCGCGCCCGCCGAACGAACCGCCGCGAATCAGGCGAGAACTTTGTCGAGCATTTCGAGCATAGCCGCGAGGATTTTCTCCGACTCCTCCGCGCCTATGCTTTGCCACCCCATCGAAAGCGCGAAGGAATCAGGCACAAGGTCGAGGCGCATCATCGTTCCCAACATAATAACGCCAATCGTTCCCGCGACTTCGTCGCCGATTTTGTCGCCCATTACCATTTTCACGCAGTCGCGGAAAAGCGCATCGTTTTTCTTGATAAGGCGCGAATAGACCTGCATAAACAGCGGAGTTTTGTTTATCTCCTCGCGGATTAAAATGGAGAATATGTATTTGTGGATGTCGTTCCCCCTCTTCGGGGAGCGCACGCGCCAAGAGATATAGTCTTTCAGCAACGCCGCGGCTTCGAGTTTGGAGGGATTTAACATTAGGGCTTCATGGCGGTCGAAGTAGACTTTAACAAGCCCTTCGAAGTAGTCGATAATCTGGGTTATCAGCTCCGCGTAAAGCCCGTCTTTGCCTTTGAAATAGTAGCTTATGGCCGCTATGTTCACGCCCGCGCGCCGCGCGATGTCGCGGGTGCCGACACTTTTTACGGGAGCGTCGGCAAATTCAATCAACGCGGCTACGAGAATCTTCGACGGAGTGTCAAGCTCTTCGCCGCCGCAGTATTTCTCCAAAAAATTTGTTTCCACGTCCGTCTCCGAAGTTGCGTTAATACCGCGGCAGAATGTCGTGCTGGCCGAAGTCGTCGCCTACGTTTCTGCCCGCGCTGTCGGTTGCGCTTTCCGGAAACTCCGTTTTCCAACCGCCGCCGAGCGACTGTATCAGCGAAACGCACGCCGCGAACTGTTCGCCGTGAAGGACAATCAGCTGGCGTTCGTTTGTCAAATGGATTCTCTGGGCGTCGCTTACGGAGAAGTAGTCGGTATAGCCTTCGTCGTATTGAACGCGCGTCATCTTCTGGACATCGGCGGAGGCTTTTACGACCTCGCCGAATTCGCGGTATTCGTCCGCCATATACTTGATGTTGACAAGCGCGTCCTCGACTTCCTTGACTGCCGAAATGACGGTTGAGCGGTATTTTTCAAGCGTCTCCTTGTGCGCCGCCAACGCCACGCGCTTTTGGGCTATGTTTCTGCCCGCCTCGAAAATCGGAATGTAAATTTGCGGGCTTATACCCCATGCGAAGCTGCCCGAATTTATGAGTTTTTCTATTTTCTGGGCGTTCAAATCGGTGTTGGCGGTGAGCGAAACCGTCGGATAGAAAGCCGCCTGCGCCGCGCCGATTCTTGCGTTCGCCGCGTATACTTCGCGCTCGGCGGCGGCTATGTCGGGACGGCGTTCGAGCAGCTGCGAGGGCACTGCCTGCGGCATTTTCGGAAGTTCCTTTGCTATCGGCTCGAACTTCACGCCCAATTCCGCGGGGCTTGAGCCCAAAAGCAATGCAAGCGCGTTTTCCGCCAACAGCTCCTGACGGCGAACCGACGCCAACTGCGCTGCCGCCTCGTGTTCCTGCTGGATTGCGCGCTTTAAGTCGATATTCGTGGAATAGTCCATCGCTACGCGGCGTTTGACAAGCGCGGTGTCTTCCTTGCGGACTTCATACGTGCGCTCCAGAACCTCGATTTCCGCCTTCAGGCTGCGGATTGCAAAATACGTTTTGGCGACGTTCGCCTGCAGATTCAACATAAGCGACCTGTATGCGCAAAGAGTCGCCTGCGCCGTTGCGACGTCGGAATCAAGCAGGCTGCGGACGCGGCCGAACAAGTCCAAGTCCCAAGAAATGCCGAAGCCCGCAACCCAGTTGTCGTATTCACCCATGTAGATTACCGAGTGCCTCGACATTCCCTTGCGCGCGAACGACGCGTGGCCGTCGAGCTGCGGATACAGCTGGCTTTTGTCCATCAAAGCGGCCTCCCGAGCCTGTTCTACGCGGTAGTATGCCGACGCTAAGTCGGGGTTGTTTTCGGCGCAGCGCGCAAGAAGCTTGTCCAAAACGGCGTCGTTGAAAATCTTCCACCAGTCGCCTTTGTCGAGCGAATCGGCGGGGACGGCGTCTTTCCACGCGCCGCCGTCGCGCGCAAACTGTTGCGCCGTGAGCGTCTCGGGCAGCTTGACCGCCTTCGACGCCTCCTCGTAGTCGGGGCCTACCATGCAGCCCGAAAGCAAAGCCGCCGTTGTTGCGAAAATGTAAATCCTCTTCATTGTTATTCCTTAATTGAGGGCTTGTAGTTGCGTCTGATGACGTAGAAGAAAACGGGGGTGAAAATCAAACCCATCAACGTTACGCCCAACATTCCATACATAACCGCCGTGCCCAGCGGCTGGCGCAATTCCGAACCCGAAGTGAGCGAAAACGCCAGCGGCACAACGCCCAAAATGAACGCAAACGACGTCATCAAAATCGGGCGGAGCCTGTTCTGCGAAGCGTGCGAAACCGCGCTTACGATTTCCTCGCCATTCTCCTGACGCTGCTTTGCAAACTCCACAATCAAAATGGCGTTTTTGCAGGCAAGACCGATGAGAACGACCATTCCGATTTGCGTCATCAGGTTGTTGTCCAGCCCGCGCGCTTCAATGCCCAGCAATGCGAAAAGCAGAACGAGCGGAACAATCAGAATGATTGTAAGCGGCAGCGTCCAGCTTTCGTAGAGCGCGGCGAGAATCAGGAACACGAACACCACGCACAAAGCGAATATGATAATCGACGTGTTGCCGACAAGTTTTTCCTGATACGCCAAGTCCGTCCATTCCATGCCCATGCCCGACGGCAGAAGCTCGCGCGCGGTCTTTTCTATAACCGCCATCGCCTCGCCCGTGCTGTAGCCTTCTCCCAAGTTGCCCATGATTTCGGCGGCGGGATAGAGGTTGTAGCGGTTTACCGTGTCGGGTCCGATTATGCGGCGGATATTCGCCACAGAGCCGAGCGGAACGTTGTCGCCCTCCACGTTCTGAACCTTGAGGTTGTAGATGTCGGGAATGTCGGTTCTGTTCGAACCCTCCGCCTGAACGGAAACGCGGTAGACGCGGTTGAGCAGGTTGAAGTCGTTTACGTAAACAGAGCCCAAGTTATACTGCATTGTCTCGAAAATGGAGCTGATGGGGACGTTGAGTTTCTGCGCGCGCTCGCGGTCTATATCGACGTAGAGCTGGGGAGTGGAAATGCGGTATGTTGTGAACGCGAGCGAAACTTCGGGGTTCTTCGTCATCGCCTCGTAGGCAATCATGCGCGTGTATTTTTCCACATCGGCTATTCCCCTGCCCGTTCTGTCCTGAACGTAGCATTTGAAGTCGCCGCCCATTCCGATACCGTTGACGGCGGGAGGCGTGAGCACGAACGAGTTGGATTCGGGCACGCCCTTTTTCAGAGCCATATACGCCTGCCCCAAAATGGAGTCGAGCGTGATTCCCTTTTGGACGCGCTCTTCCTTGGGGCGGAGGCGCACGAACATCGCGCCCGCATTGCTGACTTTTGTGAACGTCGCGCCGCTTACGCCCGCGATTGTCGTCACGTCCTGCACGCCGTCGATTTTCGAAAGAACCTCCAAGCCCTTGTCAACCGCCTTTTTGGTGTGCTCAAGCGTCACGCCGTCGGGCAGCTGCATTGCGCCGAAGATGTAGCCGTTGTCCTGTTTGGGAATGAACCCTTTGGGCACTACTTGGAACTGGTAGCCCGTGAATAAAAGCAGCCCGACATACAGGAACAAAAGCATGAACGAAAACCTCAATATCCTGCGGACGAAATTTCCGTATTTTTCGGAAGTCCAGAAGAAGCATTTGTTGAATCCCCTGAAGAACCAGCCGAAACAGAAATTCCAGAGCCTTGTAAACCAGTCCTCGCGCTCGCGTTTCTTCATCAAAATAGCGCAAAGCGCGGGCGAAAGCGTTAGCGATACCACCGCCGAAATTATTGTGGAGGCCGCAATCGTAAGCGCGAACTGGCGGTAGAACTGCCCCGAAATGCCGTCGATAAACGCCGTCGGCACGAACACCGCGCTGAGCACGAACGCTATTGCAATCAGCGCGCCCTGCACTTGGCTCATCGCCTTTTTAGTGGCTTCGCGGGCGTCGAGACCGTCGCGCATATTGCGCTCCACGTTTTCGACAACGACGATTGCGTCGTCAACGACAATGCCGATTGCAAGCACCAACCCGAACAGCGAAAGGTTGTTTATCGAAAAGCCGAACAACAGCATGAAAAAGAACGTCCCCACAAGCGAAACGGGAATCGCGAAAATCGGGATAATCGCCGCGCGCCAATTCTGCAAAAATACCATCATCACCAAAACGACAAGCAAAATAGCCTCGTAAATAGTGTGGTAGACGGCGTTGATTGAATTTTCAATGTATTCGGTGTTGTCGAGCGAAATATTGTAGTCAACCCCCACGGGGAACTCCTTTTTCATTTCCGCCAAAAGCGCGCGCAATTTCTGCGCGGTTTCGAGGGCGTTCGAACCGGGGAGCTGGTATGCCGCCATTGTGACGCAGTCGCTGCCGTTGAGCTTGGACTCGTCGGAATAAGTGTATGCGCCAAGCTCCACGCGAGCGATGTCCTTCAGGCGCACTATGCGGCCGTCCCTGTCGTATTTGACTACTATATTGCCGAATTCCTCGGGCGAGGTGAGACGCCCCTGCGTATTGATTGTAAGTTCGTAGGCGGCGTCGGGATTGGCTATGGGAGCCTGATTGAGCTTGCCGGCGGCCACCTGTTTGTTCTGTTCGCGCAGGGCAGCCGCCACTTTTGAGGGCGTCATGTTGACGTGCGAAAGCTTGTCGGGGTCGAGCCAAATGCGCATTGAATATTCGCGCGCGCCGAAGATTTCTATGGAACCAACGCCGTAGACGCGCGCGAGTCTGTCCTTCATCTGCGTGATTGCGTAGTTTGTCAGATACAGCTTATCGCGCGACTTGTCGGGCGAGAGCAGGCTTATTGCAAGCAGCATATCGGGCGAACGCTTGTTGACCGTGACGCCGTATGAGCGCACTTCGTCGGGCAGGCGCGGAGTTGCTATGGCAACGCGGTTTTGAACCTGAACCTGCGCAATGTCGATGTTTGTGCCGAGCGCAAAAGTTACGGTGGTGCGCAAAGAGCCGTCGGAATTGCACTGGCTTGTCATGTAAATCATGTTTTCGACGCCGTTGATTTCCTGCTCTATGGGAGCTGCGACAGTCTCCATTATGATTTCCGGAGACGCGCCCGCATACGCCGTTGACACCGAAATGCTCGGGGGCACGACGTCGGGATACTGGGCGACGGGCAGCTTGTAGTAGCCCACCAGCCCCAGCAAAACTATCACGATTGATATGACCGACGCAAAAATGGGCCGGTCGATAAAGAAGTGCGAAAACTTCATTTTGCGTTTCCTCCAAAACTATTCGGCGTCCATTTTCGAGGCAATCGGATTGACCGTCCTGCCCGCAACCGCCACGTGCAGCCCCTTGACGACAACGCGATCGGATTTGTCCAGACCACCTTCGACAATTCTGAACTTCCCCACAAGCGCGCCTATTTTAAGCGGCCTGTAAACAACCTTGTTGTCGGCGTCCACAACCATTACATAGCGGTTGATTAAGTCGGTGCCTATAACGTCTTCGCGCACGAGCATTGCGTTTGCGTCTTCGCCCACTTTCATTTTGAGCTTGCCGAACATGCCCGCCTTGAGAATGTCGGAGGGATTTGCAATGTCGGCGCGCATTGTAAGGCTCGACGTGGAACGCCCCATTTTGTTGTCGAAATACGTTACCTTGCCGTCGAAGACTTTGGAGGAATCCGACATAAGGCGAAGCTTGGCGTCGGGACCGAGAAGCTTCTTCTGGTCGATTTTTCTGAAAAGCCCGAGTTTTTCGTATCTGATGATGTCGTGCTCGCTGGCCTCGAAATACGCCTGAACAACGTCGCTTTTGACGATTGACGTAAGCAGGGTTGAGTTGGCGGTTACCAAGTTGCCCGCGTCTATCTGCGTTTCGCTAACCCTTCCCGAAATGGGGGCTTTGATGTGCGTGAACTCCAGATTCAGCTCGGCGTCGCGCAACTGTGCCTTGGCATTTGCAAGAGCCGCCTTTGCCGAAAGCACTTCGGCGTTGCGGGTTTCGTAGACTTCCTTGGAAACGACAGTTGCCTTATACATTCCCTCCGCGCGCGAAAGGTTGCTTTTTGCCAACGCCAAACGCGCCTCGACCTCGGCAATGCGTGCTTTCGCCGCCGCGACAGCCGCCTCATACGGGCGCGGGTCTATCACGAAAAGCAGGTCGCCCTCTTTGACCATCTGCCCCTCGGCGAAATTCACCCTTTCCAGATATCCCGACACGCGCGCGCGGACATCGACCGATTTTATGGAGTCGATTCTCGCGGTAAATTCGTCCCAAAGCTCTATTGGCTTGACGATGGGGTTCGCCACATAGACGTCGTCGGGGGCTGCCGCGCGCGCCTGATTCGACTTTTTGGAGCAGCCCGCAAAAAGCGCGGCGGCTATTAACATTGCCGTTAGTGTCATTGTCTTTTTCATAAATTTTCAGAGTAGTTGCCACCTGCGGCTGAGCTGCCCAGCCCGACATGCGGATTGTTTTAGGTATTTCGAGTTTAATCAATGGATTTAATCATTTGATTAAATCTTTTGATTGCAAGCAAAATTTTCTTTTTTCTTGACTATCCTATCCTATCTAGTAGAATAACACCAACTTTTGTGGTTATCTTTGCAGCCGCGAAAAAAACAATATTATAACAAAGGGAGGGTAAAAAGGTTATGAGGTTAAAAACGTTAACAATAGCAGGCATGCTTTCATTCCTTGCCGCAACGTATGCGGCTGCGGCTACCGACTCGGTAAACGTAATTACGAAATGGAAAGACGGTAAGTCAACCGAAGAAAGTATAAAGCTTGAAAAAATCGACGCCAATACCGCGCGCTTGCGCATTCCGTATAAAAAACGTTCGAGCTACAGCTGGATGCAAATCGAGCATATCGATATTGTAAATCCCGACGCTATTGCAACGAAGGGCGAAAAGGGCTACTGGGTTCTTTCGGACGGACGAATGGGGGAATTCACCCACGACAACGGTTCGATTATCGAATCGCGCAATCCCATGCAAATGTTCGGCTTCAAAAAGGGCGACGAAGCTTTTGCGGCGATAATCAAAGGGCTGAAATATGAATTCTCAATGATTTTGGAAGTCAAAAACGGCGAATACAAGCTATTCCCCCGTTTTGGGATAAGTCAAATCGGAATGCCGATTTACGAAGACTTGGTAATAGATTTTGTCTACTTCAAGGGCGCGGACGCAAACTATTCTTCAATGGGGCGCGCCTACCGCGACTACCAGCTCGGCAGGGGCGAAGTAGTGCCGTTGAAGGAGAGAATCAAGAGCAATCCGCAGCTGAGGTATTCGGTCGATTCAATCGTCACCAAGTTTACAATGGCGAGTTCGATGTATGAAAGCATGTGGGGAAAATTCCGCGGGTACCACTGGAAAGACGTGGAAACGCCCAATCCCAAAATTATCCGCAATTTCGACTCAGTCATGGACGCCATGAAGAAACTGAAATCGCTGGGCGTAGAAAAGGCGGACGTAATAGTTACGAACTGGAATTTGCGCATAGAGGGATTTTCTCCAATCTATGGCACGGCTGCGGCGGAGCTTGGCGGAAACGCAAAATGCCGCGAATTCAACGCGCTCGGCAAAAAGCTCGGCTACCAGACAATTCCGCACATTATGCACACCGAAAACTACACGGTTTCACCCGCATTTAACAAGTCGGAACTGGCGTTGCAAAAGGACGGCTCATACATTCACTACGAAGGGCTGGGCGGCGAAGCCTACAGACCCTGCTGGCATCAAGTCTACTACAAACAAGTGCTGAAGGAATACACCGACATGCAACAACTCGGCTTTACAAGCGGTGTCCATATAGACGTTACAACGGCGATTTCACCGTATAGATGTTTCGATATATCGCACTTCTGCACGCTCAACGATACCGCGTTTTATATGAACCAAGTGGGATTGCTTTCCGACGCATTCTTCGGCTCGTTCGGAAGCGAGGGCCCGTGCGACCAAGTGGCAAATACGTTCGACTACGCCCTCTATGTGAGCGCGTATCCGAAATATCTCGGCCGCGAATCGCCCCTGATAACGCGGCTTATCCCGATTTGGCAGATAGCCTACCACGGAATCATTTTGAGCAACCCGTTTGCCTCGACAATCGACTACAACTGCCGCACGCGCACGCAAAAATCGAGCTGGTCAACGTCGTTTACGCCCGAAACGCGCAGGCTCAAGCTATACGAATTCGGCGGACGCCCCACATATTACTGGCATTTGAACAATGAAAAAAACTTCCCCGACGTAAAAACGGGCTACGACGAATACCAAAAATCGAAGTATCTGCAGCTCGAATTTATGGACTTCCACGACGAAATTGCACCCGACGTTTTCCTGACGCGCTATTCCGACGGAAGCGAGATTGTCACAAACTACACAAAAAAAGATTTCAAATACAAAAAAGGCGTTGTTCGCCCGATGGATTACGCGTTGTTTAAACCCGCTAAATAACGCCTCCGAACGCGAACAAAAGGCAAAAAAAGCCCGACGGCATTGCGCCGTCGGGCCGAAACAACACAACAAACAAAAAAACGAAAGAACAGACGGAAATTCGGGTATTCTAAACGCCCGTTAATTCTACTGGATATGCGGGGCGCAAAATTCGCGTTTGGCGAATTCGGCGTCCATTGCCATAAGAGCGCAACGGTTGTCGCCTATCGTGCGGAGGTTGTCGAGAATCTTCTGGAAAGTAGCCTCCTCCTCGACCTGTTCGCGCACATACCACTGTAAAAACAACGCCGAAGCCCTGTCGCGCTCGGCGTCCGCCAGGTCGCAGAGCGAGTCTATGCTGGCGGTTACAAATTTTTCGTGCTCAAGCGAGATTGCGAACATGTCGGCGCACGACGCCCCGTCGAACTTCGGCGCTGCAAGCGCGCCCAGCTCCACAGCCCCACCCCTTTCGATTACGTAATTGAAGAAACCCTCCGCGTGGGCGACTTCCTCGCGCGCTTGGATTTTAAACCAATTCGCAAAACCGTCTAAGCTTTTTTGGGCAAAAACCGCCGCTATTGCCGCATACAAATACGCCGAAAACAGTTCCCTGTTTATCTGCTCGTTGAAGGCGCGTTGGACATTTTTGGATATCATATAAAACCTTTCGACACGCCTATCGAAAAAAATACGGCGCGTTTAAGGGTTTTTTTGATTTTTTGCAATGTCGGCGACTACGGCGTCAATCAATTCGGGCGTGAAATACTGCATTACAACCACATGGGAGAGTTCGCCGAAGACGGGGTCGTCGTTGCAGGCAAGCGCGTATTTTTTGACGATTTCCTCTTTCGGCCGGCGGAAGAAAACGGTGTTGGAATACTTGTTGCACCACGCCTGAACGCCCGCTTTTTGCAGCTTTTCAAGCATAAGAGCCGCCATTTGAAGACTGTGCCGCGCCTGCCGGCGCAGGCCGTCCGCGCCGACAGTCTTCAAACGCCAATACAGCTTCAGCGCGTCGAACCCGCTGCGAGAGCAGCTGATTGTGGGAATTACGCCCTTCAGATACGGGACGGGGTTTGAGTGGACGCAATCGAGCACTTCGCGCGCGCAGATAAACACGCCCGCAGGCTCGTTGAGCGACAAAAATTTGTGCCCCGACACCGCGAGTGAATCGAACTTCATTTTTTTGACGTTTACAATGTTGCGCGCAAACTCGTCGTCCAAAAAAGGCAGATAGCCGCCGAAAAGCGCAACGTCCAAATGGCGGTAGACGGCGGGCGGATTTACGCGGCGCAAAACTTCGTCTATTGCGGCTTGGTCGTCTATAGCTCCCTTGAACGTGCCGCCGATTGCAATCGCCACAAGCGCGGGACGCGCGGAGTCGAGCTTGCGCTCAAAGTCGGCAACGTCCATTTGCCCCATCTCGCGCGCCTTTATCGTGCGCGTTTCGATGTTCTGAATATCGCCGAGCTTCTTTACCGAGTAGTGCGCCTCCTCGGAAACGTAGAGAACGGGCGGAATGTCGGAACGCTGCGCGAGAGCCTTTCGCCCGAAATACACGCCGTGCATGTTGCCGTCTGTTCCGCCGTTTGAAATTACCCCCCAGTGTTCGCCCTGCCCGAATCCGTAGGCATGCGCGAGAAAGTCGATTGACTCGCGCTCGAAATAGTCGGTATTGAGCATATCCCAATCGGTTTTGTAGGGGTCGCCCACATTGATTAGCGTGATGTCGCCGAGCTTCGTGTCGGCAAGCCATCTGAAAAATTCGGAAAGCCCCGTATCCTGATTGAACGGGTAGCCGAGCTGGTTGAACTTGTGATTTACAATGCCTGCGGCTGCGGCGTCGAGCCTGCGCATTGATTCGGAATCGGGAATGTTTTTCATAACTGCGGTGATTTCTGACAAAATAAAAAACCCGATTTTTTTTGGAATCGGGAGTGCGGTTTTTTCGATTACGCCTTCTGCTTTTTGAAACGATGCATACGCCATTTTTCGCGGTGGTTCATAATCCAATCGACAAGTGCCCTGTCATAACCGATATCATAGCCGGCCTTTTCCGATTCAAGCCACTTGTGCTTGAGTATCTCCTCTCTCTCCGCTAAAAATTCCCTGTAAATATCGGAACGGGAAAGCGACGGAGTTCCCTTCGCGCGGTTCATCAATCTTGTCCTTTTCATTTTTTATCCGAATAAAACACTATTGACGAACGCGGCGGCTACTCAAGCAAAATTTTTCTTTCAATCGAAAAAATTCGGCGACGATGGCGCGCAGTGAAGGATAGATAATCCGGCAACTCCCCCGAAACATTCGGGCTTCAACTACTGGCAAAAGAACTAAATAATATCCCCGCGCCTGCCCGTTGTGCGCGAAGCCCTTTCACCTGAGTGTCCGCAAAACGCTCTCTGTGATAATTCGGCTTATCTTAAGGGTTTGTCAAAGGCGGATTAAATTTTTTATAATTTCCGAAGCGGCGCGGATTGGCTTTGCCAATGCCGCTTTAACCTCAAATTGAAGCCGCGCTACTTTAATTAAGGGACAAAGACGCATCGGCTGTGCCGATTGTCGCCACCTTCGGGAACATAAAAAATACTTCGACGAGTTTTTTAAATCAAAAAGCGGAACATTTGTTCCGCTTTAGCTATAAAAGATAAACTCGTCGGCGAAGCAAACGCGTCCTCGCGCTTTTTAAATTATTTGTAGAGGTAGTATTTGGACGATATCCGCTTGAAGTCGGCGTTGTCGTTGTCCCATTTTCTGATAAATTTCTCGGCGTCGAGATACGCGCCCTTTGAAACAAGCTCGTTCCAAAATTCGCGCGAACCTGTGTGTTTGTTGAAAAGCAGGGCGTTGGGCTTGGAGGCGTAGCGGAAAACGTTGCCGCCGTTGAAAACGCAGGCGAGCTTCATTAAATACACGCTTAACTCCGTAGGGCGCAGGGAATCCCAATCGTCTATTAAGACATAAAGACCGCTTACTGTTTTCTTGCCGTCGAGCGATTTTACCTTAGCGGGGACAAACGATACCCCGCGAATTTTGTAGCGGTCGAGATACGCCTTTACCACTTGCGGCGACTTGTTCGGAAACGTAAGCAGGCGGAACGGGCGCGCCGTGCCGTAGCCGTGCTGGAAGCCGCCGAGCTGGCAGCCCAAGCCCGTCATAGGATACCCGAGCGCGGCGGAGAAACTGGAGATTGCCGGACTTGTGGGAATCCATTTAAGTCCGGTGTCGCTCCAAAGCATATCGCGTTTCCAGCCGCGCATGGGGATTACGGTGAGCTTCCCGTGCCGCTGGTAATTTGTTGTAATTTCCATAACACCGCGCGTGTATTTTGCGTAGCGGGCAAGCTCTCCGATTGTCATTGCGTGGACATACGGAATGCGGAACATTCCGACGTAGCTTTTGAATTCGGAGTCGAGTGGAGGGCCGTCAACTTTCCGCCCTCCAAGCGGGTTCGGACGGTCGAGAACTACAACCTCCTTGCCGTTTTCGAAACACGCCTCCATGGCCCTGAGCATACAGCTGATGTATGTGTAAGACCTGCACCCGATGTCCTGCAAATCGATTACCAAAACGTCGATTTTCTTGAGCATTTCGGGCGTGGGCTTGCGGTATTTGCCGTAGAGCGAATACACGGGCAGACGCGTGCGGCGGTCGATTTTGTCGAGAACGGGCACATCGGCTTTTTCGTCGCCGTAAATGCCGTGCTCGGGGCCGAAAAGCGCGGTCAGCCGAACGCTGCGCGCCGCGCGCAGAACGTCAACAGTGCTCCGCCCGAACCTATTGACGCCCGCGGGGTGCGTGAGCAGGCCAACACGTTTGCCGCGCAGCGGCGCAAACCCCGTTTCCTCCAAAACGTCGATGCCCAACATTACCTTCGGCGCACAAACAGCGTCGAGCACAAATAAAAACAACACGGCAGCAACCGCAAAAATTCTCGATTTCATAAAAATTCTCTCCGGACGGCAAATCAGCCGCGGCACAAAGCTTTCGGCGCGCGGCAGCGTCGATTGGTTGTATTCTTCAAAACTTCAGCGACTTTACAATACAAATATTTCGAAAAATTGCTTGCATCTGCGCGTTTTTGTCGATTCAATGACGGCATGCTCGGGCGATATCGATTGGTTCGGTTTCGTGCGGGAGTTTGTTCCGAAAAACCGCTAAACAAAAACATTTATTTTACGATAATATGTAAATAACCAAAAAAATACTTCAAAAGAAAGGGCAGCCAACCATGCCTACCAAAGCCCCAACAAAAAAGGACGTGTCAACGCCCTTCACCTCGGCCCAACAAAAAATTTTCGAGAAGTATTTCCCGATTGTAAGGAGAATAGTAAACTCAATGCGCTCCAAGCTTCCGTCCTACGCCGACGCTGACGAGCTGCACTCGGCGGGCGTTTGGGGGCTTGCCGACGCAATCCGCCGCCTCGACGACTCGCGCAGCGACAGCTTCGACGGCTACATAGCAATCAGAATACGCGGCGCAATCATCGACGAGCTCCGCAATATAGACTACATGTCGCGCTCGGCACGCAACGATGCCAAAAACATCGAAAAAATCAAGAACGATTTAGAGCAAAAGCTTTCCCGCGCGCCGTCAGACCGCGAAGTGATGTCGGCTATGGGTGTCTCGCGCAGGCAGTTCGATAAAATTATGCGCAGAACGCAGACATACGCGTTCGTCTCAATCAACGTCAACAAGTCGGATACAGACACCTCGCTCGAGGAAACAATCCCAGACAACTACGCCAAGACACCCGCCGAACAGCTCCAGAGGCGCGAACGCTTTACGGAAATCCACGCCGGCATAAACATGCTTCCCGAAAAGCAAAGGCGCGTAATAGACGGCTACTACTTCCAGCACAAAAAGCTCGGGGAAATAGCCCGCGAATTCGGACTCACCGAAGCCCGCATCTGCCAAATCCACTCGCAGGCGTTGTCTAACCTCCGTCCCAAATGCTCCAATTGAAAAAGCGCGAGGGCGCGTTTGCTTATGAAAATGAAAATTTTTTATTAAGTGAAAAAAGAAATAAAAAATTTTCATAAGCAAACGCTCTCGGGCATCACTTGGTTTTGGCTTCGACTTACGGGCTACAGCCCGCTTACGCTCGCCAAAACGCAAGTCCTGCCTCGAGCCTCGCGCTTTTTAACTTGAAGCGGCGCGGATTGAATTTCATTCAATTCCGCTTTGATTATTTGTTAAAGTTTGTGATTAGGATAATCAAGCCATTGGCAAAAGCCAATGCGTCTTTGTTTATTTGTTAAAGTAGCGTGGCTCTAATTAAGAAACAAAGCGTCATTGAACAAAGTTCAATACGCGCCGCTTTCCAGCATATAAAAAAAACAAAAAAACGATTCCCCCGAAAAGGAGAATCGTTTTAAATTCAATGCCAGGGGGGGGATTCGGACCCCCGACCAAAGGCTTATGAGTCCTCTGCTCTACCACTGAGCTACCCTGGCGAAATAATGAAAAAGTTATTGTGCGGAAACCCCTCGGTTTGTCAAGAGTTATCGCGCAAAAATAAAAAAAACACTGGCGCAATTCCCGCAGAATTCCGCCCCGATTGTCCAAGTCTTACTTGGCAATTTCCACAGAAACTTTTCTGTGTGCGCCGTCCCACTTCACAATCCCGTCAACCAACGAGAACAAAGTGAAATCTCTGCCCATTCCGACGTTTTCGCCCGCGCGAACCTTTGTGCCGCACTGGCGGACGATAATATTACCCGCCAAAACGTATTCGCCGCCGAACTTCTTGACGCCCCTACGCTGCGAGTTGGAATCGCGACCGTTTTTCGCCGCTCCCTGTCCTTTTTTATGTGCCATAAAAAATCGCCTTTCCTAAGTCTTACGCTTTAATGGATTCAATCTTCAAGACGGACAATTCCTGACGGTGACCTTGCTTGCGCTGGTATCCCTTTCTGCGTCTCTTCTTGATGATAACAATCTTTTTGCCGCGTTTGTTTTCCAATACCTTTGCGGAAACACTCGCGCCGTCCACATACGGAGTGCCGAATTTTGCGGAATCCGCTTCGCCGACCATAAGGACTTCCTTGATTTCAACAATGTCGCCCGCCTTAGAATTTACAAAGCGGTTTACGAAGACCACATCGCCTTCGTTTACGGTCAACTGCTTTCCTTGAATTTTAATTGTCGCTTTCATGTCTTTGAAAATTTCTAAAAAGACATTTATTAAACGGCTCTTTCTTCGGCGCGCAAGCTTTTTTTTTACTTTTTTACAAACACGGGCAACAAAACACCGTCAAGGCATCAGCAACACCGAGTGTTTCGGATAGATTTTTATTATGGTAATATCGCCGTTGCCCACCTCGGGCGAATCGCACAAAAGTGTCTTGTAGTTTTCGGCGTTCACTGCGGTTTGTCCGTCGGCGTCGGTTTTGTCGGAATTACGCATAATCAACGCCGCCGTCATAAGCGACGCGCACGCGGCAAACGAAACCCCCACAACAAGCCACTCGGCAAACGTCCTGAACTTCGAAGGCTTCTTTGCCGACAACGCCGCGTTGACATCAAAGCTTGCAAGATTTTGAAAAACCGCCTTTTTCCCGTAAAGTTTACACAACGACGCATGCATTGCGCAGCTCTTCAGAAAAAAGTTGCGCACGCGCGCATCGGCGTTTATGCAATCGAGCAACTGCTGGGCGTGCTCGGGCGAAATCTCGCCGTCGAGGTATGCCGAGATGAGCTGTTCGAATCTCTCCTTGGAGATTTTCATAAAGTCTCGCCGAGCTTCTCGCGCAGACACTCCCGCGCGCGGGCGATACGGCTCTTGACAGTGCCTATGCTAAGCCCGAGCTCTTTGGCGATTTCCTCGTAGCTGAGTTCGCGCGAAACACGCAACTCCATGATACGCGCGTAGTCGCGCGGAAGCGAATTCATAGCGTTCTGCATTATTGCCGCGTTGTCTTCGCGCTCGAGTAAATCGGCGGGCGAAAGTTCGTCGCTGGGGATAAAGTCGGCAAACGATGTCTCGCCGTTCTCCGCCGTTGTCGGGCTTGCGTCCATCGACATTGTAATGTCTGCTCCGCGCCGCTTCGACTTCTTGAGTCGATTTATCGAAAGGTTGCTTATAATCCTGAAAATCCACGTCTTGAGCGACGATTCCCCGCGGAACGAAAAAATCCCCTTGCGTATCTTCAGCAAGGCGTCCTGCGTCAATTCTTCGGCGTCTTCGTTGTTTTTTGTTATCGATTTCGCCTTCAGAAAGATTTCGTTCCCATACAGCAGAGAAAGCAATCTGTAAGCGTTTTCGTCGTCGCTTTTAAGCAGTCTTATCAGCTCTTTTTCTTCTGTTATATTGTCGGTCATACTGTTTAGTCAGTCCTCTCCTGTATCCGGATTAGACTACTTAAGCCCAAAAAAGTTTCAAGTATTTTTTAACTTTCCTAAAGCGGCGCGGATTGAACTTTGTTCAATGCCGCTTTGTCCCAAATTAAAGTCGTGCTCTCTAATCAATAATCAAAGGCGCACAGGCTTGCCGCCCGCCGCCGCTTTAGGGAAGTTAAAAATTTCAGAGGAGTGCCAGATAGACGGCGATAAACGCCACAATCATCACGCAAACTGCTGCACCTACGTAGATTGGCGTGTAGGAAGTTTCGAAGATTGACCCATTCTTCAGAGGTATGTTCTTGAATACGCGTCCCGCGATTTTCGCGCCGAGCTTGTCCGTCCCCGACAATACGCCCGAACGCGCGTAGTCGGCGGCCTCGCCCGACGGAAGTTCTTTCGCCCTGCACGAGCATACGTCGATTTCAGCCTGCGGATACACCCCGCCCACCCAATCGAAATCGAGCGCGTTGGCGTCGGGGGCGAGGAACGTAGTGAAAGTAATGTCCCACTCGAGATGCTTGTGTTCTACCAGCGCGAGCGATTCCCCGAAGAGTTTGAGAACCGTTGCGCAGTCCGACGCCGCCGCGTTGATTTTTGCCGAATCGCGCAAGGCGGCGGCGTATGCGCAGTCTCCGAAAGTTGCGCGCCAGTTTGCGGCGGGCAGGGTTGAAACCGACGTTTTGCATAGCTCGGCAATCGGAATCTCCCTGACGAAACGCGGATCGCCGTAGAAGGAGTCGAGCCACTGCGGGAACGAGAGAAAGATGTCGGCGGGATTTGCCGAAATGTTGTCGGCTTCGACCTCCGTAAGCGCGATGTGGTGCACTATGTAGTTGGGGGCGCCTTGGAATTGCCCGCAGTCTTTCGCGCGCGTGAGCAGATGGTATTTCGTGCCTTCGACGTTTAAAATCCTGTGCGAGCATATTGTTCCCGATTCTATTCCGTAGGCGCAATAACGCTCCACCGCGTCTGCCAACTGTTTCGGCATCGCCTTGCTGCGCGCGACTGTTGCGAAACCCGCGTTGGGACTTTCCAGAGATTTTTTATATCCGGTAAATATTAACTGATACGCCATATTTTGTCTTATTGTTTATTGTTGCAGTTATCGGAGACGTCCGCCGCGCGTTGGGACGCGGCTTCGGCGGAGGACTGCGGCAGTTCGGGGGAAGCACCAAACCCAACCTGCGTTGCTCTCCTTATCCGAATATATCATCTCAAAAAAAGCCGAACAATGCAACGTTTTTTTTCGAAAAACAAAAACGCCCGTCCGCTTTTGATTCGGGAACACGCGCGGATTTTAGCCAAAACAGCGCCGGCGGGCGGCTGAAAAAAATGTTGCGAATTTCTGTGCGCAGTATTTGCTAATAAGACGTGAAAGGGAAAAGAAAAATATTGTTCGTGGTCAATACGCAGAAGCCCAACGCGCTGCGTTTGGCGGAAAAACTCGCCGACTTGGCGCGCCGCGGCGGGCTTGAAACGTCGATTTCCACAGAGTATCCCACCCCCGAGGAATACTTCGCCGACGCCGACAGCTGCTGCGTAATAGGCGGAGACGGCACGATTCTTGCGTGCGCTACAATGCTTGCAAAATACGGTATTCCGGTATTCGGAATAAACTTCGGCAAGCTCGGGTTCCTTGCCACATACAACGACGAAATAGACGAAGAGCTTTTCCTTTTCCTCGCCCGCGGCGAGGGCAAGATTTTCGAGCGCGCAATGTTGCAGACAAGTTATCAGAACAAAAGCTACCTTGTTTTAAACGACTTCGTCTTGAAGGATTCGCGCGTTAACGGAATATCCGCCTTCCGCATCTACGCCGACAACGAATTCATTGCCGAATATGTCGGAGACGGGCTCATTTTCTCTACCCCAACAGGTTCTACAGCCTACAATCTGTCGGCAGGGGGGCCGATTATCCACCCGAAGTCGCGCACGTTTGTGATGACTCCCATCTGCCCGCATACGCTTTCCAACAGAAGCCTCGTATTAAGCTACGGGACGCTCGTAAAGCTTATGTGCGTAAGCGGCGAAAGCGCGCTGATTGCCGACGGCGTCCAAGTGGCGACAATGTACAAGGGGTCGGAATTGGAGCTTTATATGCCGCCGTGCACGGTGAAATTTATGCGGAAGCGCGGGCATTCGCATTTCGGAATTTTGCGAAGCAAACTCGGCTGGGCAGACGACCCGCGCGAAATCGAGACGAAACTGCGCGCCCACAAACCCCGCTAACGCGTTCCGCCGCAGCTTCGCCCGCCCGTGCCGCCCAAGAAAAATTTTGACGAAAAACCAGATGGACAAAGAAAATAAACCCGTTCGGCCGCCGCGCTCGGAAGCGCTCGCGTTTTGGGTATCGTTTGCGGCTATCGAGCTGTTTTTGCTTTCAAACGCCGCCGCCTTTTTGCGCGCGATGTTGTCGGCGCGGGATTTCTCCGCGGATTTTTTCCGCTCGCCCGAAAGAATTTCGCAGGGCGTGGACGTTCTGCTTTTTTTAGCTTTTCTCACGCCGCTTAAGCCGTTCGAATTTTTCCAGTTCAAGGCGTTCGCCTGCGCGGGTTTTTTCGGCTATTTGGCGTATTGCGACGGCGGCGGCGTTTTTGCGCCCGTTGCGGTGTGGCTGTGCGCGGGACTTCTTACGCGGCGTCTGCCCGTGTGGTTTGCGGCGGTTGTTGCCGTGTTTGCGGTGTGCGCAAATGCTGTTTTAAATTTCGGCGCGTAGGCGTTGTTGTAAAAGAAAGGTTCGGAGTATGTCGGTTGTTGATAAAATCAGGAACTTTGCGGGAGACCTGTGGAAGGTGCAGGTCAATCAGGAGCGCAGGGTGCGCGGAATGCTGATTGTTGCGGCGCGCATTTTGGTCACCGTAGTAATGGGAATAGCCAAAAAGCGCGTGCTTGTGCAGGCGTCGTCGCTTTCATACGCAACACTGCTTGCCGTAGGCCCGATTCTCGCGATAACCGTTATGTTCTCGAGCGCGTTTTTCAAGGACAAGGACGACCGTTTCGTATACGACAACATTATGGCGGCCGCAACGTTCGTCCTGCCCGCCTTCAATGAAATGATAAAGGAGAGCGAGGACGCACCGACCCAGCCCGCGCCTACCGCCGGAGCGGGTCAGCCGGCCGAGTCAGGCCCGAATGCCGCGCGGGCGGACTCCGCAAAACGTCCCGCCGCCGCGCCGCCTGCGCTCGTTGCGCAGACCGCCGGCGTTTCGACCGAATCCGCGCATGGGAAAATAAAAGTCAATCCCAGAATTTACGAGTTTATTGAAAACGTGTCGAAGTCGAGCGTAAAGGGCGGAATGTTCGGCGTTATTGCAATGCTTTTTACCTGTCTTTTGCTGTTCATAAATATGGAAAGCGCGTTCAACTACATTTGGGGCGTTTCCAAGGGGCGCAACTGGATAAACAGGGTTGTGTTTTATTTCGTAATGGTCTTTTTCGGTTCGGTCGGCTCCATTTTTGCCGCGGCGTTGTTTGCGACCCCCGTGATTGCGCGCGCCTTCGGCGACATCGTTTTCATACGCGACTATATCCACTGGCTTAGCTACGGCTTCGGCGCGGCGATAATGGCTGTCGTGCTTTCGTGTTTTTACAAATTCATTCCGTTTACAAACGTATCGTGGCGTTCGGCGATAGCGGGCGGCGTCATAATAACGCTGCTTCTTTTGCTCAACAACAAGGCATCGTTTCTATACATCGCCTACATTGCAAAACAGGAAAGCCTTTACGGATACTTGGCGATTGTCGCGGTCGCGATGTTCAGCCTGTATATTTTCTGGGCGGTGCTGCTTTCGGGGGGGCTCATTGCCTACTCCATACAGTTTGTCGGGTTTTTCGACGACGACCAAACTTGGAATAAAATCGGCGACCGCACAAAGCGTATGTGCGCCCTCGCCGTCTTCTGCGAAGTCTCCAAGGAATTCTACGCGCGCGGTTCGGGCTGCGGCACGCTCGACCAACTTTCCTCGAAGCTCAAACTCCCCAAAGTTATGCTTTCGGTATGCGTGAAATGGCTTGCGGAAAAAGATTTGATCTGCCTTGTTGAAAACCCCGACGACAGAGCGCACGACACCATAAAACCGTCCCTGCCGCCCGACTCAATCACGGTGGCCGAGTTTATGAGAATCCTCTCCGAATATCCTTCGGACAAGTCGGTAAACGAAAGGCTTTCGGGCTACGAAAACGCCGTCAACCTCACCCTTTCCGCGCTATACGAACTTTCTTCACACGAAGTTTTCTCGAAAAAAATCAAGGACATAATGTAGTATGGATTTGTTCGAATTCAGAAACGAATACCTCAGGGGCGGGTTGGAGCGAAACATGCTTTCCGACAACCCCTACGAGCAGTTCAAACAGTGGTTCGACCACGCTGTAGAATGCAAAGTTAAAGAGCCGAACGCCATGGCGGTTTCCACCGTTTCCGCCGACGGCGCGCCCTCGAGCCGCGTAGTGCTGCTTAAAATGTGGGACGAGCGCGGTTTCGTGTTTTTTACAAACTACAAAAGCCAAAAGGCGCGAGATTTGGAGGGCAACAAAAACATCTGCGCTCTGTTTGCGTGGCTCGATTTGGAGCGGCAACTGCGCATTGAGGGCACGGCAGAAAAAATCCCGACGGCGGAATCGCTGCGCTACTTCATTTCGCGTCCGTTCGGAAGCCGTCTGGGCGCGTGGGTCTCGCACCAAAGTTCGATAATTTCGTCGCGCAGCCTGCTTGAAATGCAATTCGCAAAGATGAAGCGGAAATTCGCCGACGGCGAAGTTCCGCTCCCCGACTTCTGGGGCGGAATAAGAATAGTCCCCAAGCGTTTCGAATTCTGGCAGGGGCGCGAAAACCGCCTGCACGACCGCTTCGCCTACGAAAAATCTCCCGACGGGAAGGCATGGGCAATCTCCCGCCTCGCCCCCTAATTTTTTATAATTCCTAAAGCGGCGGCGATTGAACTTTGTTCAATACGCCTTTGCTTGGGGATTAAAGTTTTTTAAGCCACCACAAGAAAAGCTCTCGGGCATCATTTGGTTTGACGAATTTTTAAATCAAAAAAAGCGGAACATTTGTTCCGCTTTAACTATAAACAACAACTTTAACTACTAAGCAAAGGCGAATTGGCTTTTGCCAATCGCCGCCGCTTTCGAAAAGTTAAAAAACGCGCTTTTTTTACAAGAGTTTTTGGATAATGGGGGAGATAAACGCCTCCATTTTCTTGTAGCAGGCGGAGGTCGGGTGAACGCCGTCGCCGGAGTCGGCTGGGGTCAAACCTCCATTCCCGTCGTCGAGTAGCGAATAGTAGTCGGCGTATGCGATGCCGTTTTTAGAGGCGTAGTCCTTGAGCATTGCGTTGATTTTTTTGATGCTTTCCACCGACTTTATCACGGGACGCCAGCGGTATTTCGCGGCGGGCAAGACCGAGCAAATTACGGGCTTGACGCCGTTTGCTTTTGCGATTTCGCACATGGAAACTATGTTGCCTACAACGTCGTCTTCGGAGATGTAGCCGCGGTTGCGGGCAACATCGTTCGTGCCCGCGAGAATCACGACAACTTTCGGGTTCAGCTCAAGCACATCCTTGCGGAAACGCACAAGCATTTGCGATGTCACCTGTCCGGAAATGCCTCTGCCCAGATAGTTGTTTGCCTTGAAAAAGTCGGGGCGCAACCTCGCCCAGTTGTCGGTTATGCTGTCGCCCATAAATACCACAAGCGGCTTTTGGGCGAGCTTCTTGTTGTCCGCGCCGTAACGCCAGAAGTTGGCTTCGTCGGCATTGAACCTGTCGTCGAGCGAATCAATCGTCCACGGCCGCACAACCTTTTTGGGCTCCAGATCCGCAACCCAGATGTTGCGAAATTGAACGGGATCGCGGTGGTCTTGGAGAGTTATACGCACGGGCGCGTTGGAGGGCTTGAACTTGTGGACGTTGAGTTTCGGAATAGCCGTGCCGTAATATGCGGGAGTGTCGCGCTGAACGACTACGCCGTTGAGAATTACTGTAAACTTGGCGGGTTCTACACACTTGCCGTCGGTAATTACGGGCGGGGTGTAGATGATGTCGTATGTCTGCCAAGAGCCTGCGGGAAGCGAAGCGTTCGTGTGGGGAGGAGTCTGGCGGTATATCGCCCCGCAGTTGTCCCACGCGCCCTCCGTTCCGAAAGAGTCGAGAATCTGGATTTCGTAAGGGCCGAAGAATACGCCCGAATTCGATTTTTGCTGGTTGTTTTTTTCATACATCGCGGGCAACTTGAACTCCAAGTGCAGCCTGCATTTGCCGAACGCCTGCTTTGTGGCGATGTTCGAGGGGAAACGCTTGCCGTCGGGGCGTTTGGCGTCGGTTTTGATAGTCATGACGCCGTCTTTTACAATCCAGTTGAACGGGCGCGATTTGTCGGCCGCCATCTCCCACTTGTCGGCGGGATTCGTGTTTTCGTCGAAAAGGACTACCGCGCCTTTCGGGGGCTTCTGTCCCATTCTGGGCGAGACGTATTCGTAGCGGGGCAAATCCATTTTGATGTCCCTGCCGCGGTGCTTGCCCGCCGCCCTGACGCCCCCGGGCGTGATTTCGCCCCTGAGCGAAAGGGCATCGGCATTGACTGAAAACTCTATTTTGCCGTCCTTTTCTACGAGGTTGTCGGCAACGGCGGTAGTTTCGGCGCGGGAAAGAATGCCCGTTAGAAGCTTCAGCCTGTATTTCGCGCCGACGCCCCTGAAGATCTCGGCGTATATTTCGGGATACATATCAACGGGATACCAGCCCGTTATCTGTTTGCCGTCGGCGAAAGTTATCCTGCCCTTGTAAAAACCCTCGAACTTGTCGAAGCCATCGGTTTTCGCGAACGCAGAAAGGCACAACAATGCCGCCGAAGCCGCAAAAATTAGTTTTGTCAGTTTTCTCATATCTTTTTCCAATTTTTCTGTTTTAGGTGAAAAGCCCGCCGAAAGCAAAATGCGTCGAACGGACAATTTCAGGATACAAACACTCATGGCGGGATAAATCAAACAAATTCGTTTGACTTGCACACGGCAAAAATAATACTCGGAGCAAACATAAAAACAGCAATGCAAACTGTAATTGTAGTCCGCGACCCGAAACATTTCGAAATTCCGAACGCGGAGATTGTCTCGCCCCGCCAATACATAACCGACCCGAAATTCGCCAAGCTCGGCGCGTATAAAGTGGTCAATATGTGCAACGCCTTCAAATACCAAAATATGGGATATTACGTATCGTTGCTGGCGCGGGCGCGCGGGCACAACCCCGAGCCGTCGGTTAAAACAATTATGGACGTGCGCTCCAAACGCATGCCAAAGCTGATGGCGGGCGAAATTTCGGCGGCGGCGGACAGGTCGCTTAAAAAGTGCCAAAAGCGCGCCGTAAAATTCAACGCCTATTTCGGGAAGACGCCGCACGAACACTGCGCAAAACTTGCGCGAAAACTTTTCAAACTCTTCCAAACGCCCGTTTTTAAAGCGGAGTTTACAAAGGGGAAAAAGAACTGGAAACTAAAGCGCATTGCCCCCGTTTCGGCGGACGACATCGACGAAGACGAACGCGGATTCGCCGCCGCGGCAACCGCAGAATACATAGCCCACAAACACAAAATACGCGACGCGCTCAACGACGGCCGCTACTCAATGGCGATTTTGGTGGACGAAGACGAAGAGTTGCCGCCCTCCAACAAACGCGCCCTTGAGCGTTTTGCAAAGGCTGCGGCAAACGTCGGCTTCTACTGCGAATTCATCACGCGCGACGATTTCCAGCGCATAGGCGAATTCGACGCGCTTTTTATCCGCGCGACTACGAACGTAGACAGCTACTCATACGCCTTTGCGCGCGCCGCCGAAGCCGAGGGGCTGGCGGTCGTAGACGACCCCAACTCCATAATCCGCTGCGCAAACAAAGTCTTTCAGGCGGAACAGGCGGCCATCAGGAAAATTCCGACGCCAAAAACACTCATCGTCCACAAGGGCAACGCCGACGCGATAGAGAAAACGCTTTCGTTTCCCGTCGTTTTAAAGCAGCCCGACAGCCAATTCTCGCAGGGCGTCTACAAGGCGGAAAACAGCAAAAGGCTCGGTGCCATTTTGGCGAAACTGCTCAAACGCTCTGACCTGCTCATAGCGCAGGAATACGTCCCGACCGACTTCGACTGGCGCGTGGGGATTTTCGACAAAAAGCCGATTTTTGTCTGCAAGTATTACATGGCGAAATCGCACTGGCAGATTGTCAACAAAGACAACCACAACGACGAAGGCTCCTTCGAAACGCTATCAGTGGAGGACGCGCCCGAAAGGGTTCTGGAAATAGCCCTGAAAACCGCCAATTTGGTGGGCGACGGGCTTTACGGAGTCGACATAAAGCAGACTTCCGACGGCCGCACGCTGCTGGTGGAAATAAACGACAACCCCAACATAGACGCGGGCATTGAAGACAAAGTTGCGGGCGCGTCGCTTTACGAAGAAATTATGCGCGGCTTCATGGAGCGCGTGGAAAAAATCAGAAACAACGCCTCGATGAAAAAAATCAAAAACAAACATGCCTAATAAATTTATGGCAAAAATAACATTCAGAAAAACCCCGCGAGCGGGCGACGAAAAACTCGTCAGAAAAATAATGGAGTCTACAAAATTCTTCGAAGCCGTTTTCGACGAACTCGACAACGGCGAGGCAGAGATGCGCGAAATAATAGCCGCGCCCGACGGCGAACAAAAAGTCATTTTCATAGAGGCGGACGGCGTTGCGCAGGGCTTTTGCATTTTCGGGCGCGAAAGCTGCTGCGACGCGCTCGTATACATAAGCTGGGTGTGCGTCAACAACGCGCTGCGCGGGCACGGGCTGGGGCGCAAACTTATAGACGAAGTGCTCTCCGACTGCTGGAAAGCGGGCGCGCGAAAAGTGCTTTTGCAAACGTCGGGACGCCCGCAATACCTGCCCACGCGCATTTTTTACGAAAAACTCGGCTTCCGCAAGGAGGCCGAGATTTCCGACTACTACACCGAAGGCGAACCATCGGTTTTCTATTCAATATACAACCCCGCGCGCAAGGGCTAAATGGACTTTTTGTAGATTAGCCTTCCGCGAAAAACGGCGAAGATTTTTTCGCGCGCGGAATCGGTTATAACCACTTTATAGACGCCCGATTTCCCGTTTTCCGCATCGGCCGAGGCTACGGCCACGACGCTTGTCCCCGCGGGAACGGGATCGATGTAGTCGATTGATGCTCCCGAACTTATTGCAAGGCGTTCGGGCGTGTTAGCTGCAAGCGCGGAGGCGTAGTCGCACAGGGAAAAGAGAAAGCCCCCGTGGGCAATCCCGACCCCGTTGAGCGTTTCGGGCGAAATTTCTGCCGAAACCTCGGCATACCCCGCCCGCTGCACGAGCGGCTTGAATGCCAATGTGCGCGCGAATTTGTCGCTGTCGGTGTTCGTCATTGGGCCAAAATCCTCTCAGCGGCGTCGATGTCCTTGAACGACATAACCATCACGGGGCGCGTTCCGTTGGGCTTTGTCATTGCATACATATACTCCACGTTCACGCCGGCGGCACGCGTCTTTTTAAGCAGTTCCGACAGCGCGCCGGGGGTGTCGGAAACTTCGACCGCCAAAACGTCCACTTTCTTCGGCGTAAAGCCCGCCGCCTTGAGGGCGGCAATGCCCGCGTCAACGTCTTTGACAATCATTCTTACAATGCCGTGGTCGCCGTTTTCGGTGATTGTGATTGTCTCCAAATTCACGCCCGCGCGCGAGAGCGACTCGCAAAGGCTTTCGAGCCTTCCGGGGGTGTTTTCGAGAAAAACCGATATTTGATGTGCGCGCATAGCCTATGCCTTTCTGTTGTCGTAGACGCGTTTGATTTTGCCCTCCGAACGCGGAATTTTGTTCGGCTCTACAATCTTCACGTCTATTCTGATGTTCACGATTTGCGTGATTGACGCCTGAATTTTTTTGCGGATTGCCTCGATTTTCTCGAGACTGTCGCCGTAGTATTTCTCCTGAATTTCGACCTCCACGGTGAGCGACTCCATGTCGTTTTTCATCTCGCGGATTATCCTGAAATTGGGCGTGCTTTCCTCCACGCGCATGACTCCCACTTCAATCTGCGACGGAAACACGTTTACGCCGCGGATAATGAGCATGTCGTCGCTACGCTTTGAAATGCGAGAGATTCTGCGGATTGTTCTGCCGCATTCGCATGGCTCAGGAATGATTGAAGTGATGTCGTGCGTGCGGTATCTGAGAATGGGCATTGCGCGCTTGGTGAGCGTGGAAAGCACAAGCTCGCCCTCTTCGCCGTCGGGCAGAACTTCGCCCGTGTCGGGATCGACTATTTCGGGGTAGAAGTTGTCCTCCAAGATGTGCATTCCGCATTTGCAGCGGCACTCGCCGCCGACCCCCGGGCCTACGATTTCCGAAAGCCCGTAGATGTCGAAGGGCACGACGTTCGTGTTTTCGGCAATGAACTTGCGCATTGCCTCCGACGACGGCTCTCCGCCGAACACGCCAATTCTGAGCGGCATTTGCTTGAAGTCTATGCCCTTCGCCCTGCCCTCTTCAATGAGGTGCATAAAGTAGCTTGGCGTCGAGGCTATGACCGTTGTTTTGAGGTCGCGCATGAGCATAAGCTGGCGTTCCGAATTTCCGCCCGAAGCGGGGATTACCGTGCAGCCCAACGCCTGCGCGCCCGAATGCAGCCCCAAGCCGCCCGTAAACAGGCCGTATCCGTAGCAGTTTTGAACAACATCGGAACTTTTTACGCCATACATTTTAAGGCATCTGATTATGGAGGAATCCCACACTTTCAGATCCTCCTCCGTGTAGGCAACAACTATGGGCTTGCCCGTTGTGCCGCTCGAGGCGTGCAGGCGCACAATGTCCTTCATCTCGACCGCGAAAAGCCCGTCGGGGTAGGTATCGCGCAAATCGGTCTTCTGCATAAACGGAAGCTTTGCGATGTCGGCAATTGTTTCGATGTCTTCGGGTCCGACGCCGAGTTCGTCCATACGCGTCCTGTAAAGCGGAACTTTCGCGTAGGAAAGCTTCACAATCTCGCGCAGACGCTGCGACTGCAACGCCCGCATTTGTTCGCGCGGCAAAAAGTCCATAGCCGAAAAGGGGTGGACATCGCCGTGAATATCGTTCCAAATCTGTTTCATAAAAATTACGAATTTCTGCCGAGTAAAAATGCCGCCTTGTTCGATTCGTGCAATTTTGCGGGGAAAAGTTTTTCCAGAGTCGCCAACCAGCGCGACTCGGGAATGTCGAAATACTTGCTGAGAACGCCCAGCATCGCAACGTTCAACGCCTTCTTTGAGGGAAGTTTTTCGGCATCGATGTCCGACGGCGAAACAACAACGCCGCCTTTGGCGAGTGTCGCCTTGTAGACGTCCGACCATTCGGGTTCGAGCGAGACGAGGTAGTCGGTTTCGTTCTCGGGGATAATCGGGCTTACAACCTCTTTACCGAAGCGGACGTCGCTTGCAACCGAACCGCCGCGCTGCGACATTCCGTGAACCTCCGCCTTCTTGACATCGAGGCCCTCTTCGAACATTACTTCGCCCAGAATCATAGCCGCCTTAAGCACGCCCATTCCGCCGAGTCCCGCTATTTTTACGTTTACTGTTTTATCGGCTTTCATCTTATTTGCCCGCCTTTCTTTTTGCCTCCGACGCCGCCACAAAAATGCACGGCTGGCGCAAAACTATGACTGTAATTCCGTTCTCCGAAAGCTTTTCGGAAAGATAGTTTTTAAACTCCGCATACTGTTTTACGGGATTGAAAACCTCGACGTTGTCCGCGCCCATCGCGCGCGCGACGCCCTCAATGCTGACGCGTCTCGTCTCTGTGTGGTCGAGCTTCCTGCCCGTGGCGGGATTTTCCTGATGTCCCGTCATCGCGGTGGTGGAGTTGTCGAGAATTATTATGACGTGCCCCGTTGACGGCGGATTGTAGATTGCCTGCGTCAACCCCGTAAGCCCGCTGTGCATAAAAGTGCTGTCGCCGATTACGCTGACCACTTTGCGCGCCTTTTCTTCGGGCAGAACTTTGCGCATGCCAACGCCCATGCCTATCGACGCGCCCATGCAAATCTGCATGTCCATTCCGCTAATGGGTTTCATCGCCGCAAGCGTATAGCAGCCGATGTCGCCGGCAACAATGCAGCCAAGCTCGACAAGCGGCTTGAAGCTGAAAATGTGCGGACACCCCGCGCAAAGCGCGGGCGGCTTCTGCTTGAATTTCGGCATTTCGAACGACGTATCGCCCGCAAGCTGCGCGCGCACGCGGTCAACGTTCAGTTCGCCGAAACGCCACTCCTGAGCGCGCGGTTCGACTTTCGCACCCGCCGCCAAAAGAAGAGTCGTCATGTAGGGATCGCCCTCCTCGACTACGACGCACCTTTCGAATTTTTTGGAAAACTCCACAAGCTTTTCCGTCGGAAGAGGCGAAAGGCCGACCTTGAATGTGGAGGCTTCGGGAGCGGCTTCGCGCGCGTATTGGAATGCGACGCCGCTTGCGATTATACCGAGCTTTTCCGAACGCATTTCGATTTTGTTCGGCCCTTCGGTTTCGTTCCAAGCCCGAATTTCGTCGAGCTTTTTGCGCAAAACCCTGTGCGCGGGCTTTGCGTGCGCGGGAACCATAACGCGCGCTGCAATGTCCTTGCGGAAATTGGCTTCGGGCAGTTCCGCAACGGAGGCGTCAAACTCCACAACGGAGGTGGTGTGCGCAACGCGCGTAGTTGTGCGGATAACAACGGGTATGTTCCAGCGTCGCGAAATTTCGAACGCCAAAACGGTGAAATCAAAAGCCTCCTGCGAGGACGCGGGCTCGAGAACCGGAATGCCGCCGCAACGGGCAATAGAGCGCGTATCCTGCTCGTTCTGGCTCGACGCCATTCCGGGGTCGTCGGCTACGACGGCCACAAAGCCGCCCTGCACACCGCTATATGCCGCCGTAAAGAACAGATCCTGCGCCACGTTGAAGCCTACGTGCTTCATCGTAACAAGCGCGTTGCTTTCGGCAAAAGCCACTCCCAAAGCGACCTCCGCGGCGACTTTTTCGTTGGGTGCCCATTCGGCGTTCCCGCCCAAAAGCGAAAAGTTTTCGAGAATTTCGGTGGACGGCGTTCCGGGGTATCCCACTCCCAGCGCAACTCCCGCGCGACGGGCGGCAAAGGCGATTGCCTCGTTGCCGCTCAACATTTTTCGATTCATATTAACCTGCATAATTTATCTAGATAATTACCTTTTTGCGTAAATCGTTCAACCCTTTTTTTGCGTTTGGGTGTTTCGAAACGCATTTTTAAACAAAACAAGAAGCGCAAACGGGGAAGCTTTGCCCTGCCCCCAAACTCCCTTTGGAGCGGGCAAAAAACGCCGCCGCACAAACGCAAAAAAAGGGTTGATTACGGGCGGCGAAACATATTCTATTATTGGAAGATGAACGCACTGCTTATTGACGGATACAATCTCGGCTTCAGATGTTTCTACGCGATGCCCGATTTATCGCGCGCGGACGGCTTCCCGACGGGCGCGCTGCACGCGTTTTTCAATAGCCTGATAAAACTCTCGGGCGAAAACACTCCGCATTCAACCGCAGTTTTCTTCGACAAGGGTGGCTCAAAACGCCATCTTGCAATCCACCCGCAATACAAGGCAAACCGCAACGAAGCCCCCGACAAGTTCAAAAAGCAGATTCCGTCGATGAAATATTTGTGCGAGATTTTCGGCTTCAACCCGACCGAATCGGAGGGGATAGAGGCCGACGACCTGCTTGCGAGCGCGGCGGCGGCGGTGCAGAAAGCGGGCGGGAGGGCAATCATTGCAAGTGCCGACAAAGACTTTGCGCAGCTTGTCTGCCCGAATATCCACCAAATGCTACCCCCCAATCCGAAGAACAAGGAGTGGACGCTCTTGGACACAATAGGCGTAAAGACGAAGTTCGGAGTTGTTCCAGCGCAAATTCCCGACTACCTTTCCCTGATTGGCGATTCCGCCGACAACATCGAAGGCATAGAGGGGGTCGGGCCGAAAACCGCCGCCAAGTGGCTGAAGGATTTCGGAGACATCGACACAATCATCAAACGTTTCGACTGGCTCAAACCCGAAAAATTCCGCCCCCTCGTGCGCGACGGCGAGGCGTTGCTGCGCCGCAATATGGAGCTAATCCGCTTGGACTCCTCGCTCGACGTTCCCGCGCCCGAAATGAAAACGCCTAATTTCGACGACATTATCGCGTTCCTCGAAGAGATGGAAATGAAGAAATCGCTCACTTCGCTGCGCAAATTCGCGAAAGAGCAATACGACATTTCGCTTTGATTTTTCTTAAAAACAAAAACCGAAGAGCGGTAAGCCCTTCGGTTTTTTTGCGTTTTAAGCGCGCAGCCTTGAAAAATAAAAACACCTGCCGACGTTTATTTCCCCGCGGAAAGGTTAACTGTCAATCAAACGAGCGGAAATTCCCGCGCGGGCTACAAAAAAGCCCGCCGCCCGATGGGGCGAAGGGCTTTTATACGAGGCTGGAGCAAGTCTACTTTGCCTTGTCTTCGCAGGAGGGCAGGCACGACAAAGCCATTGCGATTTCCTCGGCGGGGTATTCGTAGTTTTTGAGGTTGCCCGCAAAATATTCCAAATACGCCGTCATATCGAGATGCCCGTGTCCAGAAAGGTTGAACAGAATAGCCTTTTCCTCGCCCTTTTCCTTGCACTCCAGAGCCTTGTTTATCGCCGCGCAAATTGCATGCGCCGATTCGGGCGCGGGAACAATCCCCTCCGCGCGCGCAAATACAACCGCCTTCTCGAAGACATCGAGCTGGTTGACCGTTTCGGCGCGCATCAGCCCCTGATGGAGAATGTTGCTTACCTGCGGAGCCATTCCGTGGTAGCGCAGACCGCCCGCGTGGACTGCCGGCGGGATAAAGGAGCTGCCGAGCGTATACATTTTCATAAGCGGCGTCATCTTCGCGACATCGCCGTAGTCGAACGCGTATTTGCCCCTTGTAAGCGAGGGACACGCCGCGGGCTCTACGCCCAAAACGTCCACTTTCCTGCCGCCGCGCAGCATTTCGCCCAGAAACGGATTGGACAATCCCGCGAAGTTCGAACCGCCGCCGCACGCGCCGATAATCAGGTCGGGATAGTCGTCCGCCAATTCAAACTGTTTAAGTGCCTCAAGCCCTATCACCGACTGGTGCATCAGAACGTGGTTGAGAACCGAACCCAAGCAATACTTTGTGTTTTCGTCCTTGAGCGCCTCTTCGACAGCCTCCGAAATTGCTATGCCGAGCGAGCCGCGACAGTTGGGGTCTTTCGCCAAAACCGCCCTTCCCACTTCCGTCTGGTTGCTCGGCGACGCCACTACCGTTCCGCCGAAAATTTCCATCATCGCCTTGCGATACGGTTTTTGGTCGTATGAGCAGCGAACCATAAACACCTTGCACTCAATGCCAAACGCGTTGCACGCCTGCGAGAGAGCCGAGCCCCACTGCCCCGCGCCGGTCTCTGTGGTGATTTTCTTGACGCCGCATTTTTTGCATTCGTATGCCTGCGCGAGCGCGCTGTTTGTCTTGTGCGAACCCGACGGGCTTACGCCCTCGTATTTATAGTAGATTCTTGCGGGCGTGCCCAACGCCTTTTCAAGCCTGCGCGCCCTGAACAGGGGCGAGGGCCTCCACTGGCGCATAATTTCCCGCACGGCAGCCGGAATTTCCACATAGCGTTCGCGCGTTGTTTCCTGCTCTATAGCCCCCTTTGAGAATATCGCCGAAAGCTTGGAAATGTCTATCGGCCTGCCCGTTGACGCGTCGAACGGCGGCGGCGTTTTCACGGGTAAATCGGCCTCAATGTTATACCAATGGGTCGGGATTTGTTCTTCGTCTAGAATGAATTTTACTTGCTTGTCTGAAGCCATCTTTATCAAGAATTATTCTTTTGTTAACGATTTTTCCGTCTCGGGATTTTTCGTGAGGTCGAAAAACAACCTCTCGGGGACGGCACTCAACTCCGGCGTCGACTTTCTGAAAGAGGGGAAAGTCTCGACCTGAATGAAATAGTTTTGCCCTTTCGGGGCGGGGGGCGGCATAACAGTGATTGTTGTTTTGCGGACGAAGCAGCCGTTGGCAGTAGCCTCCACGCCCAAGTCTACGGGCGTGCGCCCGACCTCGAAGCCGTCGCTTACTACAACCGCCCCCGACGGATTTGATTCCACGCGAATCCAACGCGTCAGGTCGCGCTCGTCGGTGGTGCAAGAGCACAAAGCCGACGCCGCCAATATGCAAACCGCAATTCTCATTGTTAACGTCATACTAAAAACGCCGTTTGAATCAATAAAATTATGCCCCCGCGAAGGAAAACACGATAGTGGAAACCGCCACAACCGCAACCGCCAACACGACGACAGTCGCCTTTGCCGCCGGCGTGGGAGCGAAAACCGATTCGCGCCTTTCCGACTTCTCCAACATTGCCCTAATCCAGCCGAAGTAGTAGTATATCGAAATTGCCGAGCCCAAAACCAGCACACCGATAAGCCAATACAGCTGCGCGTTCCACGCCAGCAGAAGCACGAGCAGCTTCCCAAAGAAGCCCGCCGTGGGCGGAATGCCCGCAAGGGACGCCAGCGACGTTATCATCGACATTGCCGTAGCCGGCGACTTGCGCATCATGCCGCGGTAGTCGGAGATAGACTGCATTGAATCGTCCGCGCCCTCAAATCCGTTTATGGTGAAGAATATTGCGTAGTTTGCCAGCATATACGCGCCCAAGTAGAAATACAGCACGGGCGCGAACGTGTCGATTACCGAAGGTTCTTTGAGCATTGCAACCACCAGAACAAGCAAATATCCCGCGTTCGAAATGCCCGAAAACGCCATAAGCCGCTTTACCCTCACCTGCGTAACGCCGCCAAGGTTGCCTATTAGCATCGTAAGAATCGCGACCACTCCGACCGCCGTAATCAGGTGTTCGCGCAAGACAAGCAGTTCGGGGGAATCGAACTTGATTGACGCGCAAAACTTCGCCAGAAAAACAATGCCTGCCGCCTTCGAAGCGACAGCCAAAAACGCCGAAACGGGAGCGGGCGCGCCCTGATAGACATCGGGTGCCCAGAACTGGAACGGGAACGCGGCAATCTTGAAGAACACGCCCGCAAGAATCAACGCCGACGCCGCAAAGAACATCTTGTTCATAAGCCCCGTGGAGAAATTTTCGAACCACAGAAAATCAACGCCCGACATGCGTCCCGCGCCGTATGCCAAAGCTATACCCATAAGCAGCACCGCGCCGCTTAGCCCGCCTACTATCACGTATTTTATTCCCGCCTCCGCAGAACTGAGCACGTTTTTCCCGAACGCCGTCATAACGTAAAGGCAGATTGTTGCGCATTCCAACGCCACAAACGTAAGCATTAAATTGTTCGACCTCACAAACAGGCTAAGCGACGCCGCGCAAATCATCAGCACCGCTATGAATTCGTTTCTGAGAGGGGAGTCGGTTTTCGCGAAGAAACCGAAGCCCATCTGCGCCGTGAAAATCGAACAAATCACAACCAGCGCGCCGAAGGCGTTGTTTTGCGAAAGCAGCGCGCACGAAGACTGTGCAAACACGAAGTTTACCACCAACGCCGCATACATGCCCGCAAACGCGAACGCCGAAACCGCCCTTTCGAACTTGCGTCCGAAACAGGCCGCGAAAACGAGCGTAAGCACGGCAAAAACAACGAGCAATGCCTCCATTTGCACCGCCGCCCAATCAAAATTTACAATCTTTTCCATACTATTTTCCCTGATTATATGCCGGCAGCGACTGCAACAAAACGTCCGCGCCCTTTGTTATGAATTTCGGATAAACGCCCGCGAAAACGAGCCCCGCCAACAACACTATGCAGGCGGCCCTCTCCAGCTTGGAAATGTCGGGTATGGAGGCGAAGCCCTCCCTGAGTTCGTCGGAAGGTTCGCCCATAAACACGCGGGCGAAAGCCCTGAGCGAGTATATCGCCGAAATTATGATCCCCGTAGCCGCCAACGCGCAAATTGCGGCTGAGAAATTCCACAGCGAAGCGAGAATTGTAAGTTCGCCCCAGAAATTGGCGAAAAGCGGCAGCCCCAAACTCGCCAGCGTCGCCGCGAGGAAGAACCCCGCAAACACGGGAATCTGCTTGTAAAGCCCGCCCATTTTGAACATATCCCACTGGTTTGTCCTGTTCATCACGGAATTTGAAAGCATAAGCAGCATTGCCGCGCTCAACCCATGCCCGAACATAAGAAGCACGACACCGCCCGCGCCGAGAACGCTCATGGAGGCTATCCCCAAGAAGCACAAGCCCATGTGCGCAACGCTCGAATACGAAACCATCAATTTCAAGTCGCACTGCGCCATTGTTATGAAACCTATGTATATTACGTTGAACAGCGCGAGAACCGCAATGGTCTTACTCCACGCCGCACAACCGAGCGGGAGAACTGGGACAACTATCTGCAACAGCATAAACAAACCGAACTTTTTGAGAACGCCCGCATGAAGCATTGCAAACGCCGTAGGCGCGCATGCGTATGTGCGCGGCGCCCAAGAATAGAACGGGAACAGCGAAACAAGCGTTCCGAATCCGAGCAACAGAAGCCCGAACACAGTGCTTTGCGACTGTGCGGCAATAGGCCTGTTCGCCAAAGCCGAAGAAATTTCGGGGAGCGAAAAATCCGCCGCGCCCGCGGTGTTGAGAATTGCTATTATGCCGATAAGCGAAACAAGCGCGCCGAGCGTCAAATATATCGCCATCTGCATTGCCGCCATTCGCTTGCCCGCCGAGCCCCACAATACCATTGCAACGAACGTCGGCACGAGGGCGAACTCGTGGAACATATAAAGCCACAGAACATTGCCCGCAGTAAACGCTCCCATCAGTCCGCCCTGCATGACAAGCAGCAGGATATAATACAAACGCGCGTTTTCGATTTGCAGCGTGCGCGAATACAACACTGCCGCAAATCCGACAAGCACCGCCAGCGCGAGCATCGGCATCGAAATTGCGCTGAGGGCGACTTCCGGCAAAATCCAGAACGAATTAGAGTAAAGGAAACCCGCCACGCCGTTGCAATCGCTCCAAAATTGGAAGCACACCGCCAAGCCGCAAACGAGCGAAACGCCCGTCGAAGCCGCCGCCGCGCCCCACGCGACTTTCGCACCGACGAATTTCCACAGCAACAACATTGCAACCGCCGCCGCAAACGGCACATACACCGCGGTTGTCAACAAAATTTCGGGAAGATTGTCCATAACTAACTCCTACGCAAAAAACATCAAAATGAAAACGAAAACGACTCCCGCGGCGAACCACTTCGCCTGCGAGTTCGCCGAACAGTCGTGAAGCCGCTTGAAGCCCTGCCCGACAACCGCGCAAACAATCCCCGAACCGCGCACGCAGAACAGCTCCACGAAGAACAAGTCGAAGAACGTCGCCATTAAAATCGCGATTCTTTGTTGGACCTTTGCCACATACCAGTTGTAGATGTCGTCGAACCAGCCGTGTTTGTTCATTGCCCGATACAGCGGATTGGCGTATTTTTCCACGACATCATAGCCCTTGCAACGCCCGTAGAGGACGAACGAAACAACTATGCCCACCGCGGTCAGCGCAAGCGCGAGGTGCTCAAACGCGCCTACCGAAGCCGTCTGATGAAGCCATTCGTTGTGCTTTTGCATGAAATCGCAAACGAACGTCGTTGCGCTTGTGGGGATAAGGAAGTTCATCTTGCCGTCGAGCCACAATCCGTTTTGGCAGACAAAGCTCCAGCCGCCCGCCAGACAGAACACCGCGAGAACCGCAAGCGGAACGGTCATAAACAGGCCACTTTCGCGGGCGCGTTCCGCCTTCTCCGAATTGGGGTTGCCGAAGAAAACGTTGAAGAAAAGCCTGCCCATATACACGGGCGTCAGAAACGCCGCCGCCACAAGCACCCACAAAACGACTTGGTAGAATACGCCGCCGCCCTCCTGCACGCGCGCAAACGCGGTTGTAAGAATCGACTCCTTGCTGTAGTAGCCCGCAAAGAACGGAATCGCCACAATCGAGAGCGTCGCGAACATCGCCACAACCGCCGTTACGGGCATTCTTTTGAAAAGTCCGCCCATCTTGAAAATGTCCTGCTCGTGGTGGCACGCGTGGATTATCGAGCCCGCAACCAAGAACAGCGTGGCCTTGAAAAACGCGTGGGTTGTCAGGTGGAACATCGCCAAACCGCAGCCCAACCCGATACCTGCGCCCATCAACCCGAGGTGCGCAAGCGTGGAATACGCGAGAATCTTTTTGATGTCGTTTTGCCCCAAAGCCCAAATGCCCGCGCACAACGCCATTGCCGAGCAAAGCGCGAGAACAAGGCTTAGCACGTCGCCCGAAAGGAAATTTATCGAAGCCAGACGAACCATCATAAACACGCCCGCGGCAACCATCGTTGCTGCGTGTATCAAAGCCGAAACCGGAGTCGGCCCCGCCATCGCGTCGCCGAGCCAGACTTGAAGGGGAAACTGCGCGCTTTTTCCCAAGAAGCCGCACATAATCAGCATTCCCATAAGCGTGGAAACCTTTTCGGGCGAGACTCTGAGGATTGCCGCAAGCTCGTTGAAGTCGGTCGTGCCGAAAGTTGACCAGCAGAAAATTATGCCCAAGAGAAAACCGAAATCGCCGACGCGGTTTACTATGAACGCCTTTTTAGACGCCTCGCGCGCCGCGGGAGTGTCGGCGTAGTGCGCAATCAGAGCGTATGAACTGAAGCCCACAAGCTCCCAGAACACGAACATCATAAACAGGTTCGACGCCAGAACAATCCCCGTCATCGAGAACATAAAGAAACTCATTCCCGCGAAGAAACGTCCGCGCGAATTGTCGTCGTCCATATACCCGACGCTGAAAATGTGGATTAGCAACCCCACGAAACAGACCACGAAGAGCATGTTCGCCGAAATCGGATCGAGCAAAACGCCCAGATTCAACGAGAACGCGCCGAGCCTGAACAGCTCGAACGAGCTTTTGAATATCGAGCCCGCACCGCAATCAAGCAGCTTGTCGAACGCCAAAAACGCGCATACCGCCGCCGAAGCCACGGAAATTGCCGCCCCCGCATTTCTCGATTTTCTGAACCCGAGCACGATGACCGCCGCGCTCAGAAGCGGCAGAAATAAAATCGTATTCAATGACTGCATAAAACTAATCTCCCAATCCGCTTATCTCTTTTGTGGAAACCGTATTGCCCTCCCTGAACAACTGGACGGCTATGGCCAATCCCACGGCGACCTCCGCCGCGGCAATCGCCATGATAAAAAGCACGAACACCGAGCCGGAAATGTCGTTTGTTGCCGACGCGAACGCCGAAAACACGAGCATTGAAGCCACCAACATCATTTCAACCCCCATGAAGATTGTAATGACGTTGCGCTTAAACATAACGCCCAAGAGCCCCGTTGCAAACAGCATAAACGCCGGCGTTAAAAATTCAGACAAATAACCTTGCATAAAACACTCCTTACAGCATATCCGATTTCGCCTTGCGCTTGGCGTCGGGCTTCGCGATTACTATCACGCCGACCATCGCCGCCAGCAGCAGCACTCCCGCAATTTGCAGCTCAAGCATGAATTTTTCCAACAGGCACACTCCGTAGCTTTGCGCCTTCGCCAATGCCGAGGCTTCTGCGACGGGAGCGTTTTTGACGCCTTCGAGCATATCTGGCGCATACACACCCACGAACGCGCACAAAACCGCCCACAGCACCACCAGCGACACGCGCCTTGCAAGCGGGCGGCTTTCGGGCTTGTCGCCCACAAGCATCACCACGAACACAAACAGCACCATTACCGCGCCCGCGTAGACCGAAACCATAAGCAACGCCGCAAAATACGCGCCCATAAGCAGCATAAGCCCCGCCGCACCCAACATTGAAAGCAGCATCGACATTGCCGAATTCACAAAATCCTTCAGCGTTATCACGCCGAGCGCGCCGCCCACGCACATTGCGCAGAAAAGATAGTAGGCAAAAATTTCCATTATTTTCCCTTTTTTGAATTTTCCAAAACCCTGCGCCACTTCATGACTTTATCGGGCACAACGCCGCCCTCGCTATAGAGGCGTTCTCTGTCGCGAACCATTGCCGCGCGCGAATAGCCGTTTATCGAGAAGATGTCGCTCATGACAATGGCCTGTTCGGGGCAGGCTTCCTGACACATTCCGCAGTAAATGCAGCGCGTCATGTCGATTTCGAATTCCGACGGGCCCTTTTCTATGAACGCATATTCGCTTTCGGGGTCGATTGCCGACGGATAGACTTTAATTGCCTTCGACGGGCAGACGAACTCGCACAATTGGCAGGACACACACTTGCTTCTGCCGTCGGAATCCCTAATCAGAACGGGCGCGCCCCTGTAATCCTTGGGGAGAATCGGTCTTTGGTCGGGATACTCCAGCGTGATTTTAGGCGCGAAAAAGTTTTTAATTGTTATATACAGGCCCGAAATTATTTGGGGCAGATATGTGCGCTCCCAAAAACCGAGTCTTTTTCTTTCTACAATCAGAGCCATAGTGTTATGCTATTGAAGTGTAAATTAAATATCCCACGAAGTTCGCCAGCGCAAGCGGCACAAGAACCTTCCAGCCCAAGTTCATAACTTGGTCGTTCCTGAAACGCGGAAGCGTCCAGCGAATCCATATGAAGAAGAAAATCATCATCGCTATTTTCGCGAGAAACGTAAGCACCGCCAGCACCGACGCAAGCGCGCCCCAGCTTGAAGGCCAATCGCACCACGGAAGCGGATTCCAGCCTCCCAAGAACAGAGCGATAAACAGCGAAGAGCCCACCACAATGTGTCCGTATTCGCCCACGAAGAACAGCCCGAATTTGAAGCTGCCGTATTCGGTATGGAAACCGCTAACCAAGTCGGTTTCGCTTTCCGCCATATCGAAGGGGAGTCGGTTTGTTTCGGCAAAGAGGGCAATCAAAAACAGCAACGCCGAAAGCGGCTGGGTAAGGCAGAACCACGCGTTCGAGGTCTGGAAGTTCGCCAGCTCGAAGATGTTCAGCGGCGACTGCACCCCGCCGAAAGCTGCCATCAAAACTACGGGCAGAACCGAAAGCGACATTGCAAGCTCGTAGCTTACAACCTGCGCCGCCGCGCGCATACCGCCCAAATATGGGAATTTACTGTTCGAAGACCAGCCCGCCATCATCGCGCCGAAGACGCCCAGAGAACCCACCGCCAACGCGAAGAGCAAACTGATGTCGAAGTTGGCGACGGCAACGGGCAACGCCTTTTCGCCCGCCCAGTAGACGCCGAACGGAATCACACTTGCCGAAACGAGAATCGGCGCAAGCGACATCGCCGGAGCAATCATATACCAGAATTTGTTGACGTGCTTTGGCAGCGGGTCTTCCTTCAGAAGGAATTTCAGACCGTCGGCTGCAAGCTGCATCAGGCCGTTTTTCTTGAGCAGGTTTCCCACGAACGGGATTGCGTCGATATACGGAATGGCTGTTCTGTTCGGCCCCCAGCGTCCCTGAATGTAGGCGCAAACTTTGCGTTCCGCCACGACGCTCAGCCCCGCGAAAGTCATCACGACAATCACGCACACGAGCGCGAACAACACCGTCAACGCGACGCTCCAAAAGAGGTCGCCGCCCTTTGCGGAAGCGTCGGCAATTATAAGACTAAGCATTTGCATCTCCTGTTTCTGCGTGTTGGTTTTTCTTGAAAAGCATTGCGTCGGTTTCGGGGAAATCGACTGCGGCGAAGGGGGAACCGTCCAGAACTACGCCCGCAGCCCCAACGTTTCGGCAACCCGAAAGAATGCCGATTCTGTCGGCAATCACGCCGCGGAGAACGTCGATTGAGGGAATGTCGAACGTGTCGGAGCTGATTTGCTTAAGCAGCGTTGCGATAAGCTCAATATCGCCCACCGCGCCTTCGGGCGCATCAACGGCCTTCATGAATTTCTGGAGGCGGAACTGGCGGTTGACCCACATGCCCTCTTTTTCGAATTCCGTTTTAAGCGGAATGCAGATTTTGGCGACTTTCGCCGTTTCGTTGTCGAGCGTGCCGCAGTAGACGACATTCACCGACTTGAGGTCTTTTTGGTCGAACCCTAATTTCGTCAAATCCTCGCCGAAGCAGAGGACTGTTTTGGTTTCGCCCGATCGGACTTTTTCGAGCAATTCCCCGAGGGCGGCTGCGGGATATTTGTCAACCAAGCCCGTTATGAACGCACCGCGCATATTTGGCGTTTCGTCGGCGGATACAAGTTTGCCGTCGTCGGCGCGCAGGTGGCTTGCAATGTGGGGTTTTACGCCCGCCGCCCTTGCGAGCTCGCCCACGAGGAACATTTCCTCAACGCTCTGCCACGCGTTGGCGACTATCTCAACCGCACCCATTTTGATTATCTCGACCGCGCGCGAAACCGCGTATTGCGTCTGGCTCGGGGTGGAATCCACGCGCGCCGAGCAGAGGCGGTCGGTCTCGTATTTTTTGAAAGTGTATCTGCCCGAATCGCTCATAAACATATCGTTTACAAACGCGTTTTGGCGCGGCGTTATGCGGTAGATTTTGCCCTCGCGCGACCACACGCGCGTGTTCACGCCCGCGCTGCTTTCGCCGCAGATACTGTTTGTAGTTTTCAAAAACCACGTTCTCATTTTGAAGCGGAACGCCGTTTCGGTAAGTGCGCCCACGGGGCAGCCGTCGGCTATGTTTATGAGGTAGTTGCTGTCGTTGTCGGCGTTGTCGTAGAAGCCGATTTCGATTTTCGAGCCGCGCTTTGTAAAGCCCATTATGCTCTTGCCGATGAACTCCCTGCAGAAGCGGATACAGCGCGAACACTGAATGCAGCGTTCGGCGTCAACCATAATTTTACCCGCCAGCGGGCGTTTTTTGCGCTTTACGTTTTTGTCCTCAACGTATCTTGACTGTTCGCGTCCGTAGGCGTGCGTGTATTCCTGAAGTTTGCATTCGCCGGCTTTGTCGCAAATGGGGCAGTCGAGAGGGTGGTTGAGAAGGAGGAATTCAAGGACGCCCCTGCGGCAGTCGGCGACCATTTCGTTGTTTGTTATAACGTGCATTCCCTCCGAAACTTTAGTTCCGCAGGCGATGACCGGCTTGGGCATCCACGCTGTTTTCTGGACGCCGTTTTCGTCGAGAATCGGCGCGCCCGTTGCTCTGTCGCGCGCGGGCGTTCCCATTTGGACAAGGCACATTCTGCAGGAACCCGCCACTTTCAGGCTGGGGTGATAGCAGAAAAACGGAATTTCGACCCCCACGCTTTTGCAGGCCTCCAAAATGTTCAGCCCAGCCGCCACTTGGTAATCGACGCCGTTTATGTTTACGTTTACTTTTTGCGTTTCCATATCGCCGTTAAATCAGTCTATACGCGTTGTTGTCGGCGCGGGCTTCGCCCCCCTGGGAGAGTTGCGCCGATATTTTTTGCAGGTATTCCTCCCTGAACTTCGAAACATTGCTTTGAACCGGCCACGCCGAGCCTTCGCCCAAGGCGCAGATTGTTCTGCCGCAAATGTTGTCCGCCACGCTTTTGAGCAAATCGACGTCTTCAAGTCTGCCGCCGCCCGAACAAATTCTGCGGGTTATGCGCGACATCCACATTGTTCCCTCGCGGCAGGGCGTGCACTGCCCGCAGCTTTCGTGCGCGTAGAACGCGCTGAGGTTGGCGAGGGCTTCGGGCATATCGACGGTGTTGTCCATAACGATTATTCCGCACGAACCGATTGCCGTGCCGCACTGCTGGAAGGAAACGGCGTCGAGCGGAATGTCTTCGACCCTGCGTTCGAACGTCGTTCCGTCGGGGTTTTTAATTGTGAATTTTTCGTCCCATTTGAGGATTTTCATCGAAGAGCCTCCGGGGATTACCGCCTTGAAGCGTCTGCCCGCCAAAGGCCCGCCGCAAAGGTCGTAGAGAAGTTCGCCGAGCGTGCACGCGCCCGTTTCGATTTCGTAGCGTCCCGGTTTTTGGACCTGCCCGCTGACGCCCCAAATATGCGTTCCCGGATCGAGCGGAGAGCCGATTTTCGAGACCGCCTCGCCGCCCATTTTGAATACCTTGGGCACCCAGCAAAGCGTTTCGACATTGTTGACGACCGTCGGGCAGTCGTAAAGCCCCATGACGGCGGGGAAATACGGAGGCTTAATGCGCGGATACGCCCTGTCGCCCGCGAGAGAGGAAATCAGACCCGTTTCCTCGCCGCAGACATAGCAGCCCGCGCCGCGGCAAACGGTAATTTCGCAGCTATAGTCCGAACCGCAGACGTTTTTGCCGACAAACCCCTTGGCCTTCGCCTCTTCGATTGACTCAACGAGAATGCGGTATCCGTTGATATATTCGCCCCTGATGTATACGAACGCGTGCGCTGCGTTGATTGCGTATGCCGTGCACATGACGCCCTCAATAAGCGTGTGGGGGTCGTTGTAAATTATGAGGCGGTCTTTGCATGTGCCGGGTTCAGATTCGTCGGCATTGCAGACAAGGTAGACGGGCTTGCCGCTTTTGCGGTCGATAAACTTCCACTTCATGCCCGTGGGGAAGCCCGCGCCGCCGCGCCCCTTGATTTTCGACTTTTCCATTTCGGCGCAAAGCTCGGCCCTGTCGCGCTTGACTGTTTCGGCGAGTATACCGTAGCCGCCGTCCGACATGTATTTTTCTATTGAGGCGTTCCAGCCCTCAACGTCGATATGTTTGTAAATTATTCTGTTTTCGGTAGCCATAACCTAACCTTTGTATGCGGGCGAATCGGCGTTGTCGCCCCCCTGCGGTTTGCCGAAAGCCGACTTGGGAGCGAGGCTTCCGTCGGCGTCGAGCGCGTTGATTTTTTCGACGAATTTTTCGACGTCCTCCCTGTGGACGCCCTCGAAGAGCTTGTCGTTTACCTGAACGTTGGCTGCCTTTGCGCAGTTGCCGAGACATTCGACAAACTCTATCGTGTAGATTCCCTTTGTTTCGCCCATCGGGCAGTCGAGTTTTTGGGCAAGTTCCCTGCCGAACTCAATCGAACCCGCAAGGGCGCACGAAAGCGTGCGGCAAACTTTTATGTGGATTCTGCCGCGCGGCTTTTCCGAAAACATCGGATAGAACGTCAACATTCCGTAGACGTCGATTGGCTCTACTTCAAGCTGTCGGGCTACGAAGCGGACGGCATCGTCGTCGAAATATCCGAATTTTTCCTGAATCAGGTGCATAATCATCATTGCCGCCGACTTTTTCTTCGGATACTGCGCGATGATTTCGGCGCACTTGCTTTCTATTTCGGGTGTAATGTCCATAAAAAAATCAAATCCTTATCTGTCGCACTCGCCCAAAACGAAGTCGAACGAGCCTAAAATTATCGGAATATCGCTAAGGTGGTGGCCGGGGAGAATCTGCTGCATTGCGCTCAGGCTTACGAAAGACGGTGCGCGGATTTTCACCCTATACGGAACGCCGCCGCCCTTGGAAACCACGAAGAACCCCAACGCCCCCTTGGGATTGTCGGCCTCGAAATACGCCTCGCCTTCGGGAATGTCGGGGCCCTGCGTGACCACGAGGAAGTTGTTTATCAAATCCTCCATATTACTTTGCACGCCCTCCTTGTTGGGCAAAGTGATTTTGGGGCTTGCAACATTTATCGGGCCGTCGGGCATTTTTTCGATTGCCTGACGGATAATGCGGACACTTTGGCGCATTTCCTCTATGCGGACAAGCCATCTGTCGTAGCAGTCGCCGTGGACGCCGATAACGACGTCGAAGTCGTAGTTTTCGTAGCCCAGATAGGGAACGTCCTTGCGCAGGTCGCTCGCAACGCCGCTTGCGCGGAGGTTCGCCCCCGTCAAGCCCCACTGCATTGCCGTTTCCTTCGAAACGACTCCTATTCCCGCCGCGCGGTCAACGAATATCCTGTTGCGCGTTATGAGCTTGTCGATTTCGTCGAGCTTGGGCAGGAACTGGTTTGTGAACGAATTGACCCTGCCGAGCCAGCCTTCGGGAATGTCGCGCAAAAGCCCGCCGATACGCGCGTAGGAAGTCGTCAGACGCGCGCCCGTGAGTTCCTCGAAAAGGCTCATCAGTTTTTCGCGCTGGTTGTAGGCATACATGAAGCCCGTCCAAGAACCCGCGTCCATTGCGTAGGCGGCAATGCCTACCAAGTGGCTCGAGATTCTGGAAAGCTCGCAACAAAGCACGCGGATTGCCTTGCAACGCTCCGTTATTTGGATTCCCGCGAGCTTTTCGACGCACTGCGCGTAGGCTATGTTGTTGCAAAGCGGCGCGAGGTAGTCGAGGCGGTCGGTAAAGGGAATGAACTGGTTGTAGGTGAGGTTTTCCGCCATTTTTTCCTGCCCGCGGTGGAGCTGGCCCACCATGGGATCGACGCGCAGAATAAGGTCGCCGTCAAGCTCGAGCTTCAAGCGCAGCACGCCGTGGGTTGCCGGATGCGAAGGCCCCATGTTGACTATCATTTTTTCGCCGATTCTGCCCTCTTGGAGTCCTTCGGGTTCGGGATAGGTAAATTCTTTTGTCTGCATATCGAACAAAATTTAGATGTTGTCGATTTTCTCGTCGGAACTGCCCTGCACGCTGCGCGGTTCCTTTTCCGAAACGTATTTAACCCCGCCGCTTGGCGAATGGAACGGCCCGCCGCGCTCGGGCGCGGGCGTGATTTCGATTGCGTCTTCGTTGCCCTCGAAAGTGGGCGGAAGCGGCGCGGGCTTGCCCTCGAGGGGGAAGTCTTTGCGGAGGGGGTGGTGGGGATAGGCGTCCCACATGAGAATGCGGCGCAAAGAGGGGTGGTTTTCGAAAACTATGCCCATGAGGTCGAACGCCTCGCGCTCGAGCCAGTCCGCGCCCTTGTATACAGAGCACAGCGACGGCAGCGCGGGGCTTTCCGCGCTTTCGCACGCCACAGCCAGGCGGACGTATGATTTTTTCGTGTGCGAATAGAAGTGGTAGACCGCGCCGAAACGGGCATCGCCTGCGTCTTCGCCGTTGTCGATTGAAGCCAAGTCGGTGAGCGACTGGAATTCGTAGGAGTCGCGCAAGGCCTTTGCCACTTTCACGAGGGCGTTCGGCTTGCAGTTGAACGCCAAAATGCCGTCTACTGACTTGCGCGGCGCGAGGGCGTCGGGAAATTCTGAAATAAGTTTGTCTTTCATTTTTGCGCCTATTTTTTGAAGAGTGCCTTCGCCGAACCCTCTGTATTCCTGATTTTGTTCTGGAGCGAAACGAGCGCGTCAAGCAACGCTTCGGGACGGGTCGGGCAGCCGCTTACGTAGACATCGACGGGAATGATTTTGTCTACGCCCTGCAGCGTGGAATACGTTCTGAACATACCGCCCGAGCACGCGCACGCGCCCATTGCAATCACCCACTTGGGGGCTGCCATTTGGTCGTAGACGCGGCGGACCGCGCCCGCCATTTTGTATGTCACAGTTCCCGCCACAATCATACAGTCGCTCTGTCGGGGAGAAAAGCGCATAACCTCGGAGCCGAAGCGGGCGATGTCGAAACGCGAGCCGCCCACCGCCATAAGTTCGATTGCGCAGCAGGCAAGTCCCATCGGCTGCGGCCAAATAGAATTGGCGCGAACCCAGTTTATGACGGAATCAAGTCGCGTATAAATGAAGCCGCGCTCGCTCTGGGAGTCAAAAGTCTGAATACAGTTATCCATAATGAAACGCGACAACACTAACCCGCCTCCCCCAAAACTCAACCTTTTTTTGCGTTTCCAAAAAAGATTAAGTCATATTCAACTCATTTCACAATTTCCAACGCTCAGCGCGATGGAAGAAAACAAAATAGACCACGCCGCTACCTTGCTCTGTTTGCCCTGCTACCGTTTAACAAATAGTAAAGCTTTATTCCTTTTCTGTCGGCAAAGTCGGCGATGAAAATCAACAAACAAACAGTAATCGAACTACAACCGATGTAGTTCAACAAGCCGAACACTTCCGTTTTGGGGAGTAAGATGAAAAAAACTTTTTGCAATGATTCAAGCAAAAGAACATGCGCCATAAAGATGAAAAACGTATATCCCATGAAAGGACGAACGCATACCTTCACATAGTCGATTAAGAAGAATAGCGAAAAAACGAGAAGGCATCTATGGATAAACGACCACAGCTCTTCTTTACATATTCCGGAGAAATAGACGAATTGCGAAAGAGCAAACAGCAACGCGCACACAACGAATTTAACGCGACTGCATTTGAGATTCATAAAAAATTCGCCGTAATGAAGCCCCATATAAAATCCCAACATGTAGAAGAAAGAGAAATACATATTCGCAATTTTTAGCTCCAATATCCCTCCCCACGGCGATACAGACACGGCAAACACCGCCGCAACGCAAACCGCGCCGACAAACTTATTTTTCAATAATACCAACAAAACGGGGGTAAGTATTGAGTATGCAATGAGCGAACGCAAAAACCACGAAACCAAATTATGATTTCCCAAGAAAATACAACCTACAAACGAACCAAAAGAAACATCTACGCGCGTATTTAAACGTATAACAAAAGTGCCTATGAAAAAAATAAAAAGCGCGTAAATTGTATTCCAAAGTAAATACGGAATCAATACAGACCAAAATCTTTTCTTTAGAGCCTCCGCATAGTTCCCTGCATTGCCGAAAAAGAAACCCGAAACGAGGAAGAAGAACGGAACGGCAAACAAAGCCAAATTACAACTAAGAAAATCAGCAATACCCCCCCCCCCAAGAATCCGACATTTTGTATTCAAACTCAGTGTTCGCGTGGATAAGAACGACGAGTATGGAGGAAACAAAAGACAAAACACTTATCTTTCTCGAGAACTCCTTGGGAACCACCATAAAACTTGTAGCTGAAAATAGAAAACAAAAAACGATTGGGGATACTCGGACTCGAACCGAGGACTTCCTGCGTGTGATGCAGACACTCTAACCAACTGAGTTATATCCCCAATCAATTTATAAAGTCCCACTTCAACCACTTTCTCGCCGCCATATCAAGCAAAAAAACATTCATTGTTTCAAAAGGGGCGCATTACACGCGCGGCGCGACATTTCGCCGTGCCCGCAGTTTTTACGGAAAAAACTTCCGTTCGGGCGGGCATGGGAATTGGCGACGGGGAGTATAAAGACGCTTCGAACGAACGGGAAAAATATTCCGCTGAAAAACGCCGCTGTCAACATTTTTTGAGCCTCAAGCAAGACGCCTTTGCCGCGCAAAAAAATGTTGACAGTAGCGGGCGTTGAAAAATACTCGGAACAACTAATCATACTTGAATTATGAGCGAAGAAGCCACAACAAAACCAATGCACTTTATCAGGCAAATTATTGCCGAAGACATCGCCAACGGGCTGCCCCCGCACGAAGTCCACACGCGCTTCCCCCCCGAGCCCAACGGCTGCCTGCATATCGGACACGCAAAGGCGTTCTGCCTCGACTTCGGAATGGCTCTCGAAAACGGCGGCAAATGCAATCTGCGCTTCGACGACACAAACCCCGATAAAGAGGAAACGCGCTTTGTAGACGCCATCAAAGAAGACGTCCACTGGCTGGGGTTCGACTGGGAAGACAGGGAATTTTACGCCTCCGACTACTTCGACCAGCTCTACGCTTTCGCCGAAGAGCTGATTCTTGCGGGCAAGGCATACGTGTGCACGCTTTCGCCCGAAGAATTCAAGGAATACAGGGGTGTCCCCGGACAGGCGGGCAAACCCAGCCCCCATCGCGACCGCCCAATTGCCGAAAGCCTCGACCTCTTCCGCAGAATGAAAGCGGGAGAATTCGAAGAGGGGCAATACGTTTTGCGCGCGAAAATCGACATGGCCTCTCCCAATCTGCACATGCGCGACCCCGCCATCTACAGAATCAAAAAGCTCCAACACCACAGAATGGGCGACAAGTGGTGCATCTACCCGATGTATGACTTCGCCCACTGTCTCTCCGACGCAATAGAGGGCATAACGCACTCAATCTGCACGCTTGAATTCGAAGTCCACCGCCCGCTCTACGACTGGTTTATCGACAACACAAGCATTGTAAAAAAGCTGAAAGTCCACCCGCGCCAATACGAATTCGCGCGCCTGAATCTATCGTATACAATGATGAGCAAGCGCAAGCTCCAGCAGCTTGTGGCGGAAAAAGTGGTGGACGGCTGGGACGACCCCCGCATGCCGACCCTCGCGGGTATGCGCCGCCGTGGCTACACTCCGAAGGCAATCCGCGATTTCTGCGAAACAATCGGCGTTACAAAATTCAACAGCCTCACTGAGCTTGCCCTGCTTGAACACTGCCTGCGCCAAGACTTGAACAAAGTCGCCAAGCGCGCAATGGCGGTTTTCGACCCGCTCGAAGTGGAAATCGAAAACTGGGAGGAGGGCAAAGTTGACGAGCTCGACGCAATCAACAACCCCGAAGACGATTCGGCGGGAACACGCAAAGTGCCCTTTACAAAACGTATTTTCATAGAGCGTTCCGACTTCATGGAAAACCCGCCCAAAAAGTTCTTCCGCCTCACGCCCGACAACGAAGTGCGTCTGCGCTACGCGTATTTGATGCGCTGCAAGGAGGCTGTCAAAGACGCTTCGGGCAACATCGTGAAATTAATCTGCACGATAGATCCGCAAAGCCGCGGCGGCACCTCGCCCGACGGCAGAAAGGTCAAGGGCACAATACACTGGGTGAGTGCCGACAAGGCAGTAAAGGCGACGGCGATTCTTTTCGAAACGCTCTTCACGCGCGCTGATATGTCCGACCTGCCCGAAGGAGCTGACTTCAAGGACTTCCTCAACCCGAATTCGAGAACGGAAAAGGAGATTTTGATTGAGCCTTCCCTCAGGGGCGCGAAAGCGGGCGAGCCGCTCCAGTTCGAGCGCACCGCCTACTTTACGGTAGATTCCAAACTCTCAACTCCCGAACACCCCGTGTTCAACCGCACGGTCGAACTGAAAGACTCATACGGAAAATAATGAACGAATCGACAACCACCACGGCAAAAAGCGCAATCTTTGCGGCGGCAACGCTGCTGTGCGCATGCTATGGCGCGGCGCAGCCCGCCCGCGCCGCGTCGGCCTCCGACAGCGCATACAACCTTGACACTTCCGACCTCATTATGCGCGACCCCGCCGTCTTTGCAGACGCGGCAACAAAGAAATACTACATTCAGTCAAACTCGAAAATCACAAAGAAAAATCCCAAGCGCGGAGAAATAGAAACAAACAAGGCTCTCTATTGCTACGAAAGCAAAGACCTCCAAAACTGGCGGCTCGTCGGGAAATCCTTTGAAGCTCCCGCGGATTTTTGGGGTAAACGCGATTTTTGGGCGCCCGACATGTTCAAAATCGACGGCAAGTATTACATCATAGCAACGTTCAGTTGCGACAGGGAGCTCGACGACAAAAACTGCCTTAATCCGAAGAAAAAATTGAGGCTGCGCGGGTGCTCCGTCTTGGTATCCGACGCTCCTCAAGGGCCGTATAAGCCGCTTGTAAACGGGCCCATAACCCCAGAAAATATGATGTCGCTTGACGGAACGCTTTTCGAGGAAGACGGAAGAATGTATCTTCTGTTTTCGCACGAATGGGTGCAAATAGGCAACGGGGCAATGTATGCAATGGAAATCTCGCGCGATTTGAGAAAGCCGCTCGGCAAGCCGTTCCTGCTTTTCAAGGCGGGCGACGCCCCGTGGACGAACGACAAGCGCAGCCCGCGTAAAACAATAGTAACCGACGCCCCCGTAGCTTTTAAAGGCGACGACGGGGTTCTGTATATGGTCTGGTCCTCGTTCCGCGCCGACAAAAACCGCTACGCAATCGGACTTTCCTATTCCGAAAACGGCAAGCTTTCGGGCAAGTGGATTCACCTCCCCAAGCCGATAAACGAAGACGGCGGCGGCCACCCGATGGTTTTCAAAACGTTCTGCGGCAAAACGAAAATTTCATACCACGCGCCGAACACGTTCCCCGAAAAAGTCGTTATAAAAGACTTCAAAGTCGAAAATAAAAATGCGGTTGTAGGCAAATAAAATTGTTTGACTAACCGCGGGATCGGTGAAAATGATTTAAGCATCAAATACAGCAAAGACAGAACAATGAAAGTATACATCAACGGAAAATATTACGAAGAAAACGAGGCAAAAGTGTCGGTGTTCGACCACGGCTTCATGTATGGCGACGGCATTTTCGAAGGAATCCGCCTCTACAATAAAAACGTGTTCAAGTTGCCCAAGCATATAGACAGGCTTTTCCGCTCGGCAAAGGCAATAGCCCTCGACCTGCCGTGGACAAAGCAGCAGATTATGGACGCCGTATGCGATGCCTGCCGCACAAACAACCTCACAAACGGTTATATCCGCCTGATTATCTCGCGCGGCAAGGGCAAGCTGGGACTTTCCCCGCGCACCTGTTCAGACCCGCAACTGATTATCATTGCCGACGAAATCCAGCTCTACGCTCCCGAGCTATACGAAAAGGGCTTGAAGGCAATTACGGTTCCCACGCGCAGAAATTCGCCCGCGGCTTTGCCGCCGATGGTAAAGAGCCTCAACTACCTAAACAACATTTTGGCGAAAATAGAAGCGCAGAATCAGGGCTTTCAGGAATGCCTTTTGCTCAACAACGAAGGCTATGTTGCAGAATGCAGCGGCGACAACGTTTTCATCGTAATTGACGGCAAGCTCATTACGCCCCCCATCAGTTGCGGCTCGCTCGGCGGCATGACGCGCGAAGCGGCTATAGACTGCGCCAAGAAGCTCGGAATTGAAGTCGTAGAAAAGCCCCTTACAAGATACGATGTCTGGACTGCCGACGAATGCTTTCTCACGGGCACTGCAGCAAAGCTCATTCCCCTTGTGGAACTCGACGGCAGAACAATTGGCGAAGGCAAGGCGGGCGCAACAACAAAGAGACTTCTTGCCGAATTCAACGATATGGCGCAGAAAGTCGGCGTGCGCATCGACCGATAGTCCGCCAAAAACAGACAAACAAAAGGCCGTCCGAACGGGCGGTCTTTTTTGTGCGCGGAGAAATCGGCGCGTTTTGCGCTACTTAGCGGCGGACGCGGGTTGAGCCGCGGGTTGCATTTCGGCGGGACATTCTGTTTTTTCGGGGCCGAAATACCCGAAGTAGTAGAGCGCACCCGCGGCGATACAAGCGGCGGCTACAACGCACAACAGCGCTTTGCGGAACGTGTGGCGTTCGCTGAAAATGTCGGCGCGCACGCGCGAACCGCGCGGCAGGCGCGCAACTTTCGTCAAATGCGAACCGAACGAAATGTTTATTGCCGTTTTCCCGTTCACCGCCCAACCGTTGCCGTCGAGTATCGGGGCGAGGTTTCTCATTCCGAGTTTGAGCCACGCAATGAACATCGACGGCAGCGATACCGCCAAAACTATGCCTACAAGCCCGAGCGGCAGCCAGTAGCCAAGCCCGAAAAGCGCGTCCAAAACCATTCCGAACGCCGTTGTTATGCCGCCGACGGCAACACCCAATGCGGCGACTGTGCCGATGTCAATTTTCCTATCCTTGGCGTTTGGTTTCGGAGCGGTCAAATCGTCAACAATAGACTTGTCTGCCTGAGCTGCCTGTTTCGAAACGAAGTCGCTCGCCCATGCAATCAGGCGTTTGTAGGGCGAGAAGAACGCCTGCGAAATCCCGATGGGGTTTGAAACGATGTTCGTGATTGTGGCGTCCCAATCGCGTCCGAGGTAGTCGTAGAAAATGCCGTTGCGGCCTACAATCAGGTTGTCGGAATCGCCCGCCGAAACGAGGGCGACAATGTCGATGTCGGCTTCGCCCTTGCGGCGGCAGTGCAGATACGCCAAATAGCCGTAGCCCAGCGACGCCATTTTAGCATGCGCGGCGGGATTTTCAACCTTCACGCAAAGCCCGCAAACTCGGCGGTCTATGAAGAGCTTGCCGTATTGAAAAATTGCCGACGAGTCTTTCGCGTAAAAATCGGCAAAACACACAAAATTCTTCAGCAACACGAATAAATCGCGGTGGTATCTGGCGAGCCTCTCCACGGCGGCAATGTTTTCCACGCTCTTTGCACGCGCATTGTCGGCTTCGACAAGAGCCGAAAGCTTGGCGCGCATATCCGCCGTTGCAATTCGGCGCAAATGTTCGGCGTCGGTCTGCGCGCATGCGGGCTTGGCGGCAATCCATTCGTCGAACGGCGACAGCCGCGCCTTGATACCCTCCCAAACGGGCTCGGTCAAAATCGACGTTTTATAGTTGTTTTGCAGGAAGTTGCAAAATGCGGCGCATTCTGACGCATAAGCGGGATTTACTTCCGCCGAAAAGTCTATCGTTGCGGTTGTATTTAACTTCACAATCGGCAATTTTTTGAGCGAATCGAAGTCGAGCGGGTCTGAGGCCTTTGCCAATTTCTCCACATTTTGAGCCTGTAAAGTGGCTTCCACTTCGGTGTCATACGCCATGATTCGGGCGCGGGCGAACCACTCGTCGATTTGCGTAGCGACGGCGGAAACAGCCTCAGCCGCTGCCGCAGTAGCCTCTTCGAAGGGCTTTACGGAAGTGTTGGTTGCGGGAACATCGCTCCAAGCTATGAACGCTTGGGCGTTTTCGAAAAATGTAGCTATGTCTGCGGCGTCAATCCCGTCCAAACCAGACCTGTCCTTTTTGGGAGTTGTAGAGGCGAGGATTTCGGCAAAAACTGCCTTTGTTTCCGCGTCGGGGCAGGAAAGCTCGGTTATTATTCCGTCGGCGTTGAAGGGCGAATTTGCAAAAATCGCGCTCTCGTCGGCAAAATCTGCAACTGAAATCGAAGCCGCCCCGCCCTTGCCGAGGTTCTGCAAAACTTCTTTCGCGCTGGCAATCAGAATCTTGCCATCGTCGTTGGAATCGTCTATATCCGCGAGCGGCAGTGTTTCGGAGGCGTCAAGCAGACTGTCGGCATTTTTCAGGCGCGCGCACGCCCATTGGCACGCAGCCACAATTTCGTCGCGCCTGATTCTGCCGTCGCCGTCGGTGTCGATGAGCGAAAGCGTTTTGTCGTCGAGCGTGAGTCCGCTTGTTGGGCAACTGAGAGCCGACCACAATTTGGCGTCGAGCGAACCGATATTTTCTATGTCTTCACCGCTGCGAATGTCTACCTGATTCGACCCGCCCGCCCTTATGAAATTCCACTTATGCGCATTCTTTTTCATATCGCAGCTATCCGACAAATAGCCAGTTTTGTCAACTTTTTTCGGCGGAATATGCTTGACGCAGACTACCAAATTATTTTAGTAGACATTTATGAAAATTTCTACCAAGGGCAGATACGGATTGAGGATTTTAATAGATATTGCAATCCACAATTCAAATTCGCCGCGTATGATTAAGCAAATTGCGGAAAGCCAACAAATTTCGTCAAAATACGTAAGCCGCCTGATTCTGGAATTGAAGAACGCGGGCTTTGTAAAGTCGGTGCGCGGAGTCAATGGCGGCTATATTTTGGCGAAGTCGCCCAACGCAATTTCGCTGCTCGACGTGGTGGAGGCAATGGAGGGAGAAATTTTGATAGTCGATTGTGTTATGAATTCCGATTGTTGCGGGAGATGCAGCACTTGCCCCGCGCGAAACGTCTGGAAAACCGCAAACGACAGCCTCAGAAATTCGCTCGGCTGGCTTACGCTTGCAAGCGCAATCTCGGGGTATGAATTAAACAACCAATAAGAAACTACACAACACGCAAAACATATGACAAAGACTACTACTACAATTCTGTTTTTGCTGGCTGCAACACTGTCTTTCGCGCAGTGGAAGCCCGTCCAAAAACAGATAATGACAACTTGGGGAGAAAGACTCGATGTAAACAACGTCCTGCCCGAATATCCGCGCCCGCAGCTTGTGCGCGCCGACTGGCAAAACCTCAACGGGCTTTGGGATTACGCAATCACGAAAGATTCGGGCAAATACGAAAAACCCGACGGGAAGATTTTAGTGCCGTTCGCGGTTGAATCGGCACTTTCGGGAGTAGGCAGAACGTTCACGGCAACCGACGCGCTTTGGTATGCGCGCGACTTCGAAATACCCGCAAATTGGAACGGCAGAAACGTGCTTCTTAATTTCGGCGCGGTTGACTGGCATTGCCAAGTTTGGATTAACGGCAAAAAAGTCGGCGAACACAAAGGCGGATACTCGCCGTTTTCGTTCGACATTACAAAATTCCTAAAAGGCGGAAAAAACTCTTTGCTTGTCAAAGTGTTAGATCCTACGGACGACATGGACAAATGTATACAGCCGCGCGGCAAACAATCGCTCGCCCCCAAAGGCTGCTTCTACACGGCAGTCAGCGGCATTTGGCAGACGGTTTGGCTCGAACCCGTGCCGCAAAAACACATAGACCGCATCAAGTTTACACCCGATGTAGACAACTCTAAAATGACTGTCGAAGTAGACGCGCCCCAAAACACAACTTTTGAAGTAGACATTCTTGATAACGACAAGATAGTAGCTTCGGTAAAATCGGACAAAAGCAAAAAAATCGATGTAAAACTGGCAAACGCCAAACTGTGGTCGCCAGAATCACCCTCCCTCTACGATGTCAAAGTGCGCCTTTTTGATGATGGCAAGTTGCTTGAAGAGGTTTCGAGTTATGCGGCAATGCGCAAGGTCTCCAAAATCAGGCTTAAAAAAGAAGGACAACAGTCGAAATACGCAATCACGCTCAACGATAAGCCGATATACAACTTGGGGCCTCTCGACCAAGGCTGGTGGCCCGACGGACTTTATACCGCCCCCTCCGACGAAGCATTGAAATTCGACATTATAAAAACAAAGGAGCTTGGCTTCAATATGATTCGCAAGCACATAAAAATTGAGCCCGCCCGCTGGTATTACCACTGCGACAAAATCGGAATACTCGTATGGCAGGATATGCCCTGCGGGCTCAACGCCTCCACGTGCACAAAATGGATTCGCTCAAAATACATCGCCGCCGACACTTTCACCCCGTCGGCAGAAGCCGCGGAAAACTTCAGGCGCGAATACAAAGAGGCAATCGACTTCCTGTGGTCGCACCCCTCAATCATCGTCTGGGTTCCCTTCAACGAAGCATGGGGGCAGTTCGAGACCGCAAAAACAGTCGAATGGACGAAGAAATACGACCCAACCCGCCTCGTAAACCCCGCAAGCGGCGGCAACTTCATTCCCAACTCGGGCGACATCACCGACGACCACACCTATCCGCACCCCGTGTTGCGCCTGATGGAGACGGGCAAAATCAATGTAATCGGCGAATACGGCGGCTACGGATATGTCGAGCAGGGACACACTTGGATAAACAGAAAAACGTGGGGATACCAGAATTTCGACTCCAAAGACAAGCTCACTGACCGCTACTGCCAGTCGATTGACATTCTTATGGATTTCACAAAGCACGGCGTTGTGGGCGCAGTCTACACCCAAACGACTGACGTTGAAAACGAAACAAACGGCATCATGACCTACGATAGAAAAGTTATAAAATTCAACGAAAAGCAAATGACCAAAGCCAACGCAAAGCTTGTTCGTTCGCTCGACAACATATGCAAATAACTTTTATATGTTTTAAAGCGGCGCGGATTGAACTCCGTTCAAACTCCGCGCTGCCCACAAATTAAAGTTTTTGTATTTTTATAAGACAATCGGCTTTGCCGTGATTGAAGTAAAGATATTTTCGCTTTAATCAGTAATCAAGGGCGCATTGTCTGCGGCAATCGCCGCCACTTTAGAACATATAAAAAACTATTTGTCGTCGCGTTTGACGTTCGCGCAATTTTCGATTAGAATGGGCAAATCTGAAGCCGGAGGGTTGTCGCCGATTTTCTTTGCCGAATATGCCCAGTTTGCTCCGTCGTATGGCGGTTCAATTTTTTCGAACGAATTGTTTTTGAGCGTCAATCCGTCAATCGATGCAAACAAACACGCCGGTGTGCGCGCGTAGCGAATAGTGTTATTTTCCACAAGAATGTTTGCGTGAGCGCCCGCAGACGAAAAATCTTTGTGGTCGGTAGTGGGAGAGTGAATGTTTATGGCCGCGGCAAACTCCGCCGTGATGTCGCAATTTTTAATCACTACGTCGCGCGCGTGGCACGCTTCAAGGAAGAAAAGCTCGGGCGAAATCTTTATTGCGGGCATCCAGCACCCCTCGATTTTCGCGCCGTCAACAACTCCGCCCGAAGCCTTCAGCAACATGGCGCGCGAACGCAAATTTCCGAATTTTCCGCCGACAATCCTGTAACCCTTGCAGGCATGCCTCATTCCCGTGATAAAACTTCCCTCTGGGGCTGCGCCGTCTTCAAATTCAATCCATGCGCAATGCGCCATTCGGGGCGGTTTGGCGATATGTTTTGCTATCCGCTGGGTGTTTAAAAACTCGTATTCGGCGGGGGTTGTTTTGCCCGCGTATGAAACCGTTTTTGCCTTGAGATAGACTACGCGCCCGTCGGGTTGATAGACCTCCACCTCTTCGCCCGATTTTATCCCGATAGATTTACCGTCGCGCACAACTACGCGCGCGCGGTTGCCCGAACTTTTAACAACCACACTGTATACACACTCAATTGCCACACAATCGTCCGATAAATACTCGGCAGTGCAGTTTATAATCTGCGGGCCCACGCGCGCCGAACGCGAGTGGTAACCGTCGGCGTTTGTTGAACGCAAACGGGGCGAACGCGCAACATAGTCGCCTTTATCGCGGCGCGTAATTATGCAAGAGTCGAAAACGACATTTGAGCAAAGGTAGTCGTAAAACGCCATTCCGCCCGAAGAATAAACCACGATATTTTTGTAGGTAAGTCCGTTTGTGGAGTTGGCGTAGAAACTGCTTGCGCCGCCCCAAAGTCCGAGGCAAAACAAGTCGCCGACGCGTTCGTTTTGAATATCTTTGGGGCGATTCTTTGCCACTATCTCGGTTTTTGTGAAACGGAATGTGTTGGGCGAAAGTTGTTTTGTTGTTCCGAACGTCATCGGTTGTTTTATTTTGCGCACAACGGGGTCGTAAATTTCCATGCGAAATGCGCCGTTTTCGGCGTCAGTGCGATAGCCCGCGTCAATCTCACATTCGAACCACGACTTGTCGGAGGCGATTTTCGTTATCTTTCCCTGCGTAAACGGAATCGGGTCCAAATCTACAATCAAATTTTCAATCGCAATATTTTTACAATTTATTACTGAAAACATAGTGGCCTTTATCGAACCGCAAAAGCGCAGTTCCGCGCCGTTGCCGTCGATTTTTACGTCCTCCAAATCTTTCAACACGATGAACGACGACGGCGTTTGCGGCTTTTTGACAATATGAACGCCTTTTGGCAAAACGATATTTTTTTCGCCAGCCTTCAATTTTTCGGCAATGAAATCGACCACGCTGAAATCCTGCGCAAAGCACGTCCCCGCGGCAACAAACAACACAAATATAGATTTTATAATTTTCATAATGACAGAGTTTAAACTACAACGATTCAGGCAAAAGCCACAAATACCAAAAATAACAAAACAACTTTTACCGCAAAAACTCAAGTTTTTTTTCTTTTATATATTCGGAAGTGGCGTTTTTTATGTGTTGGGAAGCGGCGCGGATTGAACTTTGTTCAATGCCGCTTTAGTAATCATAAAGGACGCGCGGTATACTGAAGTATCCGCGCGGTCTTTGTAATTTTTAAATCAATTCTTTAACTCTTGACAGAGCCGCATAGGCTGCCGCCTATCGGCGACGCTTCAAGAACGCTAAAACGTGCCTTCCCCGCCCGTTTGGCGCATTGATTTTGCGAATTAGGCAAGGAGGAGTTGAGAAAAGGACGCGCGGTATACTGAAGTATCCGCGCGGTCTTTGTAATTTTTAAATCAATTCTTTAACTCTTGTCAGAGCCGCATAGGCGATTACCTATCGGCGACGCTTCACGAGTGCTAAAAGAATCGCCAAACCGCCGAGGAGTGCCGCACATGTGGCAGGCTCGGGAACGTTCGACAAGCTCAAGTAGCCGTTTTCAAGCTGGTAGAGCGATTGGCGGCCTGTGCCCGTGCCCGCAAAGATGTTCTTGAGCGTGCCGTCTTCGTTCTTGACTAAGTCGGAAGTAATTCTGACTTTGCCTTCCTCGAAATCGAGGAATTCAATGTAGCTGTTGTCAAGAGAGAAAGTTATTTTTGTAAATTCCAGCGACTTCCCGTTGAGCGAAATCTTCATGCTGGGGTTGGAGCCATGATCCGTGAACAGAAGAGCGCCCAATTTGCTGTCGGTATTTACAATGAGCTTTGCATCGTTGCGGGCAATCTCGAAACTCTGCCCGTCGAGCGCATTGCTGTTCAACGTAACAGTGGAGTTTTTAACGGTAATTGCGTCGTTAATACTTACTGTGCCCTTCGCCGCCGAAACGGTCAAGTGGCCGTTTTCGCCGATGAGAAGCTTGCCGCCCGTAAATGTGAAGTTTTTCAAATCCGCGCCGAGAGTGAAGCTTCCTTGGAACTGCTGGCCTTTATGCGCCGTTACGGTAACGTCCGCTCCGCTGTCGAGAGTAAGAACATTGCCGCCCGTCCAGCTTTTGTTGTATAATTTTATTTCGGCTTTCTTTGCGGATTTCGTAACGTTGAGCGAAATCGCTTCCGCGATGTAGCCGGAACTGCCTTCAAACGCGAAGTTCGAACCGAAAGACGAGCCCGCAACGGCGTTCAGCGTCGCGGTGTCGCCGTCGAAGTTGACGGAGGAGAACGTCTGCGCCGCGCCCGACTGGACGAGACCGCCCAAGTTGAATTTCGTTACGGAAATTTTCGTTTCGCTCGAGAACGCCGCCGTGGAATCAACGCTCAATGACTTTGCGTTGACCGCACTGCCCGTCAAAGTCAAACGGCCGTTGCTTGTTGCGGAAATATCCGTATTCGAAGCGTAGTTATTTATTGTAACGGTCGCGTTGTCTGCAACGGTGAGTCCCGCCGAAGTATACGTTCACGTCTGATTGAAAACGGACGTTACGGCGTTGCTTTCTCCTGAGGATTTGAAAATGGAATTGCCGCGGACAATAATATTGCCATCGCCGGAAACTGTAATGTTGGAGGGTTTTTTGCGCGAGTCAACCAGCTGGATCGCGTTGACCGAAAGCGTGTTGCCGTTTTCAAACTTTACATCTACGTTCTGCGGAGACGAGTTGCCACCGCCGACCTGAAAGTTAATGGTAAACTCGGCATTTTGGTCGATAATTACCGAGTTGTCGGTTCCGCGGAAGGTAATAAACTGTTTGGTTTCCGCTTCATGTTCCGCCAGCAAAGTCGAAATCCTGTTGCTGTCCGAAGCGTCCCAGATATACAGATAACCGCCGGAAAACTCGCCTGCCGCCTGCGCACTTATTGCAGCCGCCATTGGTAAGATAAATAGTAGTTTTTTCATATTTCTTTTTGGTTAGGAATTAATGTTTGTTTTTTAAAAACAGAGGACTGTCTTATTCTTATATCGCGCAAATTACCCCCCCCCCAAGAAATTTGCAAGTCTTTTCTTCAAAAATTTTTATTCCGCAAAATCTTATTTCAAAAAACGCACCGAACAAAGAATTTGACTGCCGCGCAAAGACAACCGCAAGCCGCAAAAAAGGCGGACATCATTCATCCGCCGAATGCGCGCACCGACGCAGAAGGCAATCAGTCCCGAACCCGACTGTTGATAAACCCACTCAGCCACTCGTGAAATTTCGGATATGCGGCAACAATGAACGCCGAAAACGGTATCGCCAAAATCATTCCCAAAATACCGTTTAATGCCGTGCCCCAGAAGAAAACTGAAAATATGATAACGGTTGGGTGAAGCCCTGTTTTATGTCCCATAATTTTCGGCGTAAGATAATATCCCTCCACAAGCTGGACGACACCAAATATCGCCGCCGCGGTGAGGCACAAGCCCGTTCCGCCGCCCGCCTCGAAAAACGCCACGGGCAGGATAACGCCCAAACCTACCATTGTGCCGAAATACGGAATTATGTTCAGCAGCCCCGCCGCCATACCGAGAATAAAGCCGAAGCGAACGCCCGCAACAAGCAGTCCCGTTCCGAGCATCGAGCCCATTATGAAGGCAATCAGCAGTTGTCCGCGGAAAAACGACTGCATGATTTCCGAAAAACGGCGCACGAAAAACACTACGTTTGCGCGCGTGTTCGGCGGCAGAAATGAAATGCGCTCTCCGAACCAGTCGAAGAAGTCCCACTCGGAAACGAGAATGTAGTAAAGGTAGATGGGCACGACAGCCGCCGCCGCAAAAAACGACGCAACTGCGGCAATCTCGACCGACGCGAACTTCGCGGTTTTGACAATCCCCGCGACTGCCTCCCTGCTTGTTGCGGGTTTCACCTCTGCCGAAGCCGAAATTGCGCCCAATTGCTCCGCCAAAAACTCCTTTACGCGCGGCGCGTTCTCCGACATATATTCGACAATTTTATCGAACAACCCCGGCAACGCCTCCGACATTTCGGAAACCTGAGAAAGCAAATACGGAACGCCGAAGACAAGCGCAACCGCCGCGACCAATGCGATTGCCGAAAAACACAGCCCGCACGCCGCTTTTTTTGAAAGCTTTGCGCGCTCGGCAAGCAGTCGGACAGCGGGTTCGGCGGCGTAGGAGAGAATCACCGCCACCGCCACGGGGAACAAAACGTAGTAAAACGCGTTCAAAAACATTCCTAAAAACCTGAACGCCAACACGACAAACGCCGCCAACACCAAAACGGCAAGCGCGGTAATTGCGTATGAAACAATTTTTTTCTGAAAAACGCTTAACATTTAAAAAAAATATTCTACATTACAGTCCACAATGCAACAAAATTTAAACGGCAAAAAAACGCGCGCAACAAAATCGAAGCCGAAAAGCTCCGCCGCCACAACAGCCAAAAAACGGGCGAACGCCGCGACAGCGACGGCATCGTTGGACTGCGGAAGCGGCGCAGGCAAGCCGAATGTTTCCGACCCCGCGGGCGTGCCTTGCATTTCGGCGGAAGAGCAATCGGCAGGCGCAAAGCAGGCTTCGAGCGAATCCCCCTGTGCGCGCGCGGCGCAAACGCGGCAAAACGGCGACGCGTCGGTTGACGGCGGCGCAGCGGTTGCGCAAGACGTAGCCGCAACCCCCGCCGACTGCATTGAAGTAATAGGCGCAAAGGCTCACAATCTAAAAAACATAAACCTTAAAATTCCGCGCGGAAAAATTGTTGCATTCACGGGGAAAAGCGGCTCGGGGAAATCGACGCTTGCGTTCGACACAATCTACGCGGAGGGCTACCGCAAGTATATGGAAAGCCTCTCAGCCGACGCCCGCAGGCTGCTCAGCCAAATCGACAAGCCCGAAGTGGAGTCGATACGCGGACTTTCGCCTGTGATTGCCATTGAGCAGGTGAAGTCGCTCGGCTCGAACCCGCGCAGCACGCTTGCAACCCTCACCGAAATTGCCGATTACGCGCGACTTATCTGGGCTATGGCGGGCGAACAACGCTGCCCCAAAGACGGCGGCAGAATTTTGCGCAGAAGCCTCGACGACTGCGTTGCGGAAGTGGAAAAGCTCCCGCCCGAAGCCCGCGTGTATGTGCTTGCCCCAAAAGGATTTTTCAAGCCGACTCAAATCAGGGAGGAAATAAAAAAACTGCGCCAACAGGCATGGCAGCGCGCGTGTGTAAACGGACGGATTTTCGAGCTTGACGATCCCTCTTCCGAAAAAGAAGCCCTTGCGGGACTTGAAGCAAAACAGATTTCGCTCTCAATCGTAATAGACCGCTTCCCAAGAAGTTCCGCCGCTACAGACCGCATTGCCGACTCGCTCGAGCTGGCGTTCAGGGAGGGCGCTGAAAAGGCGGTTATTATGTATTCTGCAAACGGGGAAACCAAAAGTCTACCACTTTCGTCGGCTTTCGCGTGTGAAACCTGCGCCACAACCTACGCGCCTTTGACAGTCCAAAGTTTTTCGTTCAACCACCCAAGCGGCGCGTGTCCTTTCTGCGGCGGAATCGGTAAAGTTATGCGGACAAACGCCGAATTGGCAATCCCCGACGCGTCAAAATCAATAAAAGACGGCGCAATAAAAGCGTGGCGCATTGGCTCTAAGACAATAATAATCATTCACAACCGCATTTTAAGGCAGCTTGCCGAACAATATCCGTTCAGCCTAACTACCCCGTGGAAGGACCTGCCCGAAAACGTGAAAAACTTTCTGCTTTACGGCGACAAAGAACGCGTGTTCTCGCTCAGAATACGCCGCGGCAACACACGCCCCATACAAACGACTTTCGGCGGCATACTTGCGGACGTAGACAGAATTTGCGCCGACACTTCAAGCGACGCCGTCCGCGCGCGCCTTTCGGCGTTCCAAACAACTTCGGTCTGCCCCGAATGCGGCGGCGCGCGCCTTTCAAAACGTTCGCGCAACGTATTTGTAGAGGGCATAAGCTACGACAAATTTTGCGCCATGTGCGTGGGCGATTCGCTCAAATTCATAACCAATCTTGTAGACAACAAAAAATACGCCCCAGTGCAGGACGCCGTAAAGGGGTTATATGATAGGTTGAAGTTCTTGGAGGAAGTGGGGCTTTCATATATCGGGCTGGATAGGGAGGCCTCTACGCTTTCGGGCGGCGAAGCCCAACGCGCTCGGCTTGCAACCCAGTTAGGAATGGACTTAACGGGAGTAACTTACGTTCTTGACGAACCTACGATTGGTCTTCACAAATCTGACAATTTCCGCCTGATAAACGCAATCCAAAAGCTAAAGGCGCGCGGCAACACGGTTCTTCTTGTTGAACACGACGAAGATGCACTTGCCGCCGCCGACTGGATTGTGGAGCTCGGCCCCGAAGCGGGCGAAAAAGGAGGCGAGCTCATTTTCAACGGAAGCGTTGAAGACTGCCTAAAATCTGACGTTTCGCGAACGGGAATGTTCCTTTCGGGGCGCGCAAAAATAGAACGCCCCGCACCGAAAATAACGTTGGCTGACAGATATTTAACTGTAAAAAATGCGTCGGAAAACAACCTCAAAAACATAACGGTAAAATTCCCCGTCGGGCTACTGACTGTTGTTTGCGGCGTCTCGGGTTCGGGGAAATCAACGTTGGTCAACGAGATATTGGCAAAAGCCGCCGCCGCAAAGCTAAACGGCGCAAAGGAAATCTCCGGCAAGCACGGCGGAATAACGGGGCTTGAATATTTCACAACGTGCGTGCGCGTAGACCAGTCGCCAATAGGCAAAAGCCCGCGCTCAAATCCAGCGACATACACAAAACTTTTCGACCTTCTGCGAGAGCTTTACGCACAATGCCCGCTTTCAAAAGCAAGAGGCTACCAAGCAGGTAGATTTAGTTTCAACGTAAAGGGCGGCAGGTGCGAAAACTGCCAAGGAGACGGCTGTATCCACTTGGATATGCAGTTCTTGGGAGACGTTTACGTAACGTGCCCAAGTTGCGGCGGCAAACGCTACAACCGCGAAACACTTGAAGTCCGCTACAAGGGCTTGAACATTGCCGAGGCGTTAAACCTCACTGTTTCGGAAGCGTGCGAAGTGTTTTCGGCGCACCCGAAAATTATGTCCAAATTGCAGACGCTCAAAGACGTAGGGCTTGACTACATTCGCCTCGGGCAGGCGGCAAACACGCTTTCGGGCGGCGAAGCCCAGCGCATAAAACTTTCACTAGAACTTTCGCGGCGCACACATGGGCAGGCGCTATACATTCTCGACGAACCCACCACGGGGCTTCACTGGGACGACGTCGACAAGTTATTGAAACTCCTATTCAAACTCCGCGACGCAGGCAACACAATCATTGTGATAGAGCACCACCCCGATTTCATTCGCCTTGCAGATTACATAATAGAACTGGGCCCGACAGGCGGCGACAAGGGCGGATATTTACTCACCAAGCAGGGCTGATATGAAATACTCTCTTTCGGTAAAAAATCTCCCGCCTATCACGGCGGAATTTGAGGACGACGCTCTGATTAGGCTAAGCTTTAAGAAATACACAACTAAAATACTCGATATTCCACCGCTTGTCGAGAATCTGCACAAACAACTTGAGGAATACGCGGCCGGCAAAAGGCGGGAATTCGACGTAAAAATCAAACTTGACGGGACGCCCTTTCAGACGGCGGTCTGGCTAGAATTGCTTAAAATAAAATTTGGACAAACGCGCTCATATCAAGAAGTTGCAGAGGCGGTTGGCGGCGCGAATAAGGCTCGCGCCGTAGGTATGGCGGTTCACAACAACCCGATATGCGTTATCGTTCCCTGCCACAGGGTGATTGGTAAAAACGGCTCACTTGTGGGCTTTGCCGAGGGACTTGGCGTAAAAGCAAAACTACTCGAAATTGAAGGCGTTTACCCTAAAAGACTACAATAAAAAGCGCACCAGCCGAAGAACTATCCGCGCGAGGCAATGCCAATTATCGGAAAAACCCACACTTTACTGTTTGTTTACCGCCGCTTCAAGCTCGATTTCAAAAAGCAAATCCGAACGGCAAACAGTGCTGTTTGAGGGGCAGAACGGGATTTTATGCTCCTTATTCCACGCATCAAAAACTTTTAAGTATTCGGGGCGCAGGCAATACACAACCGAATTAATTGTGTTTTCAAATCCCATTCCGCGCGATTTCAAAATTCCTTCTATGACGGCGAGCGTTTGCCTGACTTGAGCGGCAATATCGCCCACATTTGCGGTTTTACCTTCGGCGTCAATGCTCGCCGTTCCCGAAATCATAATGCGGTTGCTCCGCTGCGCGAAAATCTCTATTGCCCGCGAGAATGAACTTCCATATGACGTTGCTCCGCCCTGCAATGGCGACGGCAGTTCGCTGACAAAATCGGCGTCGCCGCCGCGCTTCCCGCTTTTCGATTTAATTGCAAACACGCCCGACTCCATTTTTTTACCCGCCGGATTCGGCGCACCTATGCCCGTGCTTGCGGGAAGCAGCCCATCGAACGTCTTTCTGTTTTTAAAAAACTCCGTCCGCGCCCTGTTGAAATCGGGATACCACGCGAGAATGTCGTCGTTGTAAAACCACGTGCGGACGGCGTCTGTCCATTTGAATCCGCATTCGTTTAAAACAGACTCAAGTTGTTCGAGGTTGGAGTGCGTATGCGCGTAGGGGTCGCCATTGCCGAGCTGAGAATAAATGCCAAACGTTCTGCAATATACGTTGTTTTCGTCTTCATAAACTGCCGCTTTTGCGCCGAAGGAGGTTTTGACAAACTTCACTTCAGTGCCCGCAACTGCAACAAAATGGATACCAGCAAGAGTCGGTTGCGCGTCTTCGTCAAGCGGGCAAATCCAATTTACGGGGAAATTCGAATTACCGAGCGGCTCGACGATTTCATAAAAACTCTTGGGCGCGTAGATTTCGGCGGAAACGACCTCCGCGCCGCACCCCCAAAACCCTCTAAACGCCTCCACTATACCTATATAGGCATCTTTGTGCGTATCGAACCTTATACTTTCATGGAGTTCGCAAACCTTTTTATCAAGACAAATTTTTTTCATATAAACCACTCCTCCGTATTTAAGACATAAAAACAAAAACAACCCGCATTGTCAAATTATTTTACAGCCATTCGGCACACAAATCACGCACTATATGCGCTTAACCGAAATTCGCTTTGCGACGGATTTTGAAAGCGACATTTTTCCGCCGAACGTTTTTAGCGAAAACGAGCACGCCGTTATTTTATCGACCTGCACGATTGTCCCCACGCTCAACTCTACCGATTTAGTTTGGTTTTTCTCCGTCTGCACATCGAGAACTACGGCACGGTCTCCTACGGCAAGCTCGCTCAGGCAAATCGAATGGGGGCAATCGCTCTCGCAACCCGCCGCCTTGCTCAGGCAAGTGGAGCACGCATTGAAATTTGCGCCCTTTAAAAACCCGATAAGCTTCTCCATAATATTGTCTTCCAGCGCGTGTTCCATTTTGCACGCGGCAATGTCGGCTTCCTCGGGGCAAACCCCGAGCACCTCTTTGAAAAAACCGCTAAGCAGCACGTGTTTTTTGCGGACGTTCTTTGCGATTAGTTCACCCGCCGCGGTCAACGCAACGGGCTTGTATTTTTCGTATTCAACAAGCCCCCGTTCCGACAGCGAAATAAGCGCGGCGGTAACCGAAGGTTTTTTAACAGACATCGCGTTTGCAATATCCGTCAACCTAACCCCGTCGGTTTTTCCGGAAGACAAGAACGATATTGCTTCAAGGTAATCCTCCAGATTCTCCGACAATCTATTTTTTCTTTCCGCCATAGCTCACTCTCTTTCCAAACACTACCGGCACCACGCAGGTCGTCAAGATTTTATTTACGTCTTTTCTCGAGTTCTATCGGCGAAATCCGCTTTTTAATTCGGTAAAGCGGCGTTCTGCAAAACCTTTTGTATGACGTTCCTCAAACAAAATCCGCAAAGCGAAAAATTACAAATTGTTCTTGTGCAGATGAAGTATGCGCTGATTCGTGCTTCCGCGAAAGTCCAAATTTACATCGCGCTTGCTTTCCACAAAAGGCCCGTCCACAAGCACATCAATATACTTCAAGCATTTTTTGCGCAACGGGTCTTTGAGCAAATCTTCATAGATATACCCCGTATAACACCAGACATTCGCTTTTGTGCGTTTTTTCAATTTTTTGAGGAAATCAAGGAGTGCCTCGGGGTTGAACATGGGGTCTCCTCCGCTTAAAGTAACGCCACTAAGAAGCGGATTTCCAAGAATTTGCTCAAAAATCCGCTCCATAAAAGTGTCGTCCAAAACGGTACCCTGATTATATTCCCACGTTTCGGGATTTTGGCACCCCTTGCAATGATGGGAGCACCCCGAAAAATATATCGAGAAACGAAGTCCTTCGCCATCGACAATAGTTTCGGGGTATATGTTTATAACCCGCAGGGGGAACATTTCATCACACTCTCTAACAGTGCTTTACGCGATCGCGCTCCTCCGCCTGCTTTGCGGAATTCCACGTTTCGAGACTGCCGGTAAGATACCCCGTAATGCGGCGTATGCGCACGATGTCTTCGCTTCCGCAAACAGGGCAGCGCGAATAAATTACACCCCTGTGCCCACACGAACGGCAGGTATCTACGGGGTGGTTGATTGAACCGTAGCCTATGCCGCTGTCGTTCATTGCCTTTACGATTGTAAAGATGCTCTTGATGTTTTTCTTGGCTTCTCCGTCGAGTTCCACATAGGTGATATGCCCGCCCCTTGTGAGCGCATGGAAGGGGGCTTCAAGCCTGATTTTTTCAAACGCGCTGATGGGACGTTTAACATCGATATGGAAGGAATTTACATAATATTCACGGTCGGTTACTCCGGGAATTATACCGTATTTTTTTCTGTCCATTCTGGTGAAACGCCCCGCCAAGCCCTCAGCGGGCGTTGCCAAAACGGAGTAGTTCAACCCGTATTTTTTCTTGTATTTATCGACAACCTCGTTCATGACTTCGAGAGCCTCAGTGAGCGTCTTGTAGGCTTCCTTGTTGTCGGCGTGGCCCTCGCCGTAAATTGCAACCATTGCGTTGTGCCCGCCGATGAACCCGATACCCAGCGTGCCGTGTTTGAGCACATCGCCGACCTGTTTATTCGGCGGAATTTGCGCGCCGCCTTTCCAAATGTCGTTGCCCATCATAAACGGGAACTGGCAGGCGAGCGCGGTGCGCTGGTATTGGTAGCGTTCGTAGAGCTGTTCGGCGATTGTTTCCGCCATCATTCTGACGGAGTTAAGGAAGATATTTTTAGCTTCGCTTTCTACGACGTGTTTATCCGCCCCCGGCCACATTTCCTCGGCCTCGCGCTTCGCCTCTATTGCCAAGCGGGGCATATTCATCGATGTGAACGAAAGGTTGCCCCTGCCCCACGAAGTTTTTTCGCCGTGGAGGTCTTCGAAAACGCGCGTTCTGCAACCCATTGTTGCAAGCTCGTATTTGAAGCGGTTTTTGTCGTTTTTCTTCCAGAGTTCATTGACGTTGAACGGAGCGTCGAGGAACAGGAAGTTCGGGAAAAGCGAATTCGATGTCGTTTTGCACGACTTCAACAGCAGGTCGAAGTTGGGCGCGGAGAATTTTATCTTGCCCGCCATCGCCTTGTCGAAATCTTTGAGTGCCTTTTCGGCGTCGGCTTCAGAGTAGGATACTCCATCTTTTACCTTGAAAATCTGTATCGGAAAAATCGGGACTTCGCCGCGACCAAGCCCTTCGACCGTCGCATCGAGAAGCTCGCTGATTACCATTCTGCCCTCCGCGGAAGTGTCAGTCCCGTAATTTATGGAGCTGAACACAACCTGATTGCCGCCGCGCGAGTGCATTGTATTTAGATTGTGAATGAAGCCCTCCATTGCCTGATGCGTCTCCTTGCGGGTCTGCTCGTAGGCGTGGCTGATTATGTAGTCAATGTCGGCGTCGGAGAGCTTGATTTTTAGCTTCTTAAGCAATTCCGAAAGAGCCGCGCGCGTCTTTTCGCAGACGTCTATGGTGAGGATTTTTTTGTCGGCGAAATCCTTGAGTTCGGCAAAGGCCTTGTCGGATTGCTCCAAGCGCGCGGAAAAAGCCAAGTCTTTTACGAGTGCCTTTCTGAACGACTTAAGCACACCCTTCGCCATGAAGTGGTCGAACGCGGGAATAGACTGTCCGCCGTGCTGCTCGTTTTGGTTCGTCTGGAAGATGATTGTCGCGAGCGTCGCGTAGCTTAAAATCGACTGCGGGGTGCGAATGCTGCCGTTTTTTGTGTGGAAACCGCGCTCGAAAATATCGTCCAAATCATACTGCACGCATGTTGTAGTTTTTGTGGGGTAGTAGTCGAGGTCGTGGATATGAATGTCGCCGTTGCGGTGTGCGCGCGCGTATTTAATGCCGATAAGGTATTTGTTTGCGTAGTCTTTTGTGACTTCGGAAGCGAACGTCATCATCTGCCCCGAAGGCGTATGCGCGCTCATATTGGCGTTGCTGAGGTTGACATCGTTCTTTTCGATTGACACAATGCCGTCCATGGTGCGCTTCATCGACGTGCGCTTGTCGCGCTCGGTATTGCGCCACTCTCTGTAAATGATGTATTTCTTGGCGATATACGGATTGACCAGCATGAGCTCGCGCTCGACGATGTCCTGAATTTCTTCAACCGTGATTTTATCGACATCAATCAAACCCGTCACGCGCCTGACAATTTTGTCGATTTCCATTTGCTGGTTGTTTACTCCGCCTGCGTTATACGCTTTTGTTATTGCCTTGCGGATTTTGTCCGCATCAAAAACCTCTTCGTTGCCGTCGCGCTTTACAATTATAACGTGCTTTTCCTGAACTGTCGCCATCTCGTCTTCCTATTGTGGTTTTAACGCACGAACCCTATCCCACGCGGGGTTGTGCCGTTGTTTTATTTTTTTTGCAATCCTATCCGCGCCGACTGCGGGGATTTTGTCGGGCGCGTGAAATTTTATTGTGAACGAATCATTACAGTTTTCTTAACGATAATCAATACTATTATTAACAAAACTGTATATTCGAGAGCAAAGCCAATTCTCGAAGAAAAATTCTTCTTCGAGAATCAACTGGAGTCGAGTTTTTGTCCCGCGCGGGAGATTGTCAAACAATTTTTGACCTACCGTCCGCGAACGGGCTTCGATAGCCGACTATTTTTTTTCGAGCTTCGAATACTGAATTTTGGCGTCCGTTCCCAAAAATCCGCCGTGAATTCCGTTCTGCCCGAATGATATAGACTTGGGCGCATTTGCGTTGTTATACAACGCCATAATTCCCGCGGGCGGACAAACGTAGTCGCCAAGCCAAGCGGTTATCTTGACGGGGCATTTGACGCGCTTGACCATAAACGTGGAATCAAAGTAGCGGATTGCGGGCGTATAATCGGGACGGAACACCGAAGGCTGGCGTTTTGAAAGTTCCGATGCCCAAAGGTCGGTCATCCACGGAATATGCGGTTCGCACAAGGTAACGTCTTTGTCCAATCCCGCGACGAATATGGCCTGAAAGCCTCCCATGCTGCCGCCCGCGACCGAAAGGTCCCGGCCGTTCCACTCCGCAACCCCCCGTTTGACATATTCCATCACGAGCAGGTCGCGCAAAATCATGAATTTGAAATAGCTGTTTTCGGGGTCTTCATTGCCTTTGGCGTCCAACCCGAACCGCTTCAACGCGCCGTTTTTAAGCTTGTTGTAGTATTCGGGCTCGCGCAGAAGCTCGTATGAGTGGCGTTCGATTTTCACCGAAATGCAGTCTTTGTGTGGCGACGGCAGCACGCGCCCCGCGCCGTAGCCCAACATCTCCACGCGCATCGGCAGCGATTTTGCAACCGCGCCTTTGGGCACTGTAAGAAACGCCTTTGCGGGCGCGGGAAGCGACCGCGACGCCACTGTAAGCTCATACGTGTTGAAATCGCCCTTCGAATACTCGGGCAGAAGCTGCTGCTTTGCGTGCAGTTCATTTTTTGAAAGCAGCTTGAGCTGGCGTGCCCAAAACGCGTCGAAATCGGCTGGTTCTTTTTCGGAAGTGGCTATTTTCTCAACGTCCGCACCCGCGCCGCCGTAGAACGAAACGTCCAAAACGCGCTTGTCGGACTTCCGCGTAAACTTGATGTTTTTGCCGTCTTTGTCGAGAGCGAAAACTTTCACAAACACAAACCCGGGGACATCGCACTTGGCTGAAAGCTCCAGCGGCTCTTTCGCCGAAACCGCCGTGCCGCCGCGCGCGATTTTGCCGTCGTCGCTGTGCATAGACCATTTAAGGGCCACCCCTTCTACTGCTTTGCCGTTTTCTACAAGCGAAATTTTGAAATTCATTTTCTCGCCGCATGCGTAGGATAGCGGATCTTTGTCGGTTTTGCAGACAAACTCGGGCGCGGCGAACGCCACCGCCGCCGCAACCGACATAATCAAAGACGCAAATATTTTCATCGTTTTTACATTTATTTTTTTCATTTTTACATTCTCCCTGATTGCATTTTACAAACAAAACCCCGCGCCCGCCGCTTCAAAAATAGCGCGAGCGAACGGGGTTTTGCCGAATAGCCCGAGAAAACGGAGGCCGGTTTCCCGACCCTCCGCTCTCTTAGCTCAAACTACTTGTTGCAATAGTTGGCGGGAACGAAGTCGCTCTTACGAAGGTAGTCGATACTCTTCTTGACGCTCACTTTCGGTTCGAAATTGTAGCGTTCGACTTCAACGACAATGCCCTTGACCGACTTCGGCAGATTCTTGAAGATTGCGTCGAAGCCCACCATTCCGCTTTCACCGAGTTCTTTGTGGTCTTTAATGTGCAAAAGCATAAAGCGGTTTGGATACTTCTTGAAGTATTCCACAGGGCTGTTCTCGCCTCGGACAACCCAATAGACGTCCATCTCAAAGTTGACGTATTCGGGGTTTGTGTTCTCGATGAGATAGTCCATAATCATGACTTTGCCGACTTTTACGAACTCGTGCTTATGGTTGTGGTAGCCGAACTTTAAGCCCGCTTCCTTGCACATTTTGCCGATTGCGTTGAAATACTTCGCGTAGGCTTCAAGCTCTTTCATAGAGGAGAACTTTTCGTAGGGGTCGATAACGTATTTCATACCAGCGCGTTTGTGGGCGTCGATTGCCGTTTTCCACCATTCGAGCGACTTCGAAAAATCGCCCGATTCGATTTCCTCCTTCGAAAGCGGCTTGCGCGCGTGCGAGGAAAGCACTTTCATTCCGTTGTCTTCGATTGTCTTTTTGAATTCTTCGGGAGTCAATCCGTAGAACTTGCCGTCCTTGTATCCGGCCGCTTCCACCGTTGTAAAACCCATTTCGCCGAGAGCTTTGACTGCGGAAGCGTAGTCCTTTTTGATGTCGGTTCTCAGCGAATACATCTGCACGCAGATATCCTTCTTTGAGCAGCCGTTTCCCCCGGCCTGAATTGTGGAACACGCGGCAAACATTGTGGCCGCAAGCATTGATAACAATATTCTGATTTTCATAATTTTTCCCTTCTTTAAAATTCCCCCGTTCAAAAAAAACAGGTCTTTATCCTCTATCCCCCGCCGCTTGGCGACGCAAGTTTTTTCTTCCAATTTTTACGCCCGACACGCAGCCGCCGCGCCCGAATTTTACTTCCGCCCGCTGCCCAAACGTATTTGCACCCCACTTGGGGGCATAAAAAAAGCGGGGTCGGACAAGCCGAACCCGCGCAACAAGAAAATTCTTAGAGCAGCCCGTGGCGGCCGAGCAGCAGCAGCATTCCGTATGTCATCGACAAACCGAATATCGCAACTATAAAGCCGACGGTGACCATTTCCTTCTGTGTCGTAAGGCCTGTCGAGTGCGCAATGGCGTTCGGGGGCGTGGAAATAGGAAGCATCATAGCCAATGACGACGATAGCGCTACGCCGATAAGCAACGAAATCGCGCCGCCGTAGGGGGCGATTGAATCGCCCATGCCGGTTGCAACCGCGGCCAAAACGGGAACGAGCAACGCCGACGTCGCCGTATGCGACATAAACGTAGACATGACGTAGCAGAGCAACCCCGCGCCGACTATCGTTGCAATCGGCTGCCATGACGCGAACGGAATCGACTCTACCATGCTCTTTGCAAGCCCCGTTCCCTGAAGCGCAATGCCAAGCGCAAAACCGCCCGCGACAAGCCAGAGGACGTCCCAACTGATTGTTTTGAGGTCGTTCTTGTCGATAACGCCCGTTGCGCAGAAAACGGCTATCGGAATCATGGCAACAACGTTCGAGTTAAGTCCAGTGAAGCGGTCGAACATCCACAGCAAAACGGTTACGGCAAAGGTTGCGTAAACGATGTAGGCTTTTTTGCTCTTTTCGAATTTGCAGTCGAAATTCAATTCCAGATTCTTTCTGTAGAACGGGAACATCTTTATCATAATCGCCCAGGTGATAATCAACAGAACAATTACAAACGGCACCATATAGGTCATCCACTGCCCGAAACCGATGCCCAAATTCATGCCTTCGGGGTCATTGAGGTATTTCAAAACAATGGCGTTCGGGGGCGTGCCGATTGGCGTGCCGATGCCGCCGATATTCGCTCCCACGGGGATTGCCAGCGTCATAGCCGTTCTGCCCTTGCCGCTCTGGTCTCCCATCGGGGCGAGCAGCGGAGCCATAACCGCGAACATCATTGCCGTTGTTGCGGTGTTGCTCATAAACATCGAAAAAATCGCCGTAACAAGCATCATTCCCAAAAGCACGATTTCCGCACGCGTGCCGAAGGGCTTGAAGAGAACGCGGGCAAGATTCTTGTCGAGATTGACTTTCGCCGAACCTATCGCCAGAACGAAGCCGCCCATAAAAAGCATGATGATGGGGTCTGCAAACGACGCCATAAGAGCCTTGTATTTCACCACAGAACCGAACCCCGCGGCGTTTTCGGGCGATGGGCGCAAAAACCAAATCGAGCTGTCGGAAACGGTCAAAAGCAGAGTTGTGATAACCAAGACTGAAGTTGTCCAAATCGGGATAACCTCGAATATCCACATAAGTGCCGCAAAGCAGAACACTGCTATGACGCGCTGTTCCACAACGGTCAAATTGTTAATCCCGAACACTTCCGCGGGCGCAAACCACGCCAGAAGCGAGACGACTATTGCAATAGCCAACAATATTGTTTTTTTTACGTTCATTTTTTAATACAGTATTTGAATTTCCGTTCGAACCGAATTCGAGTAGAGCGACTCGTCCGTGGAATTTTCGTAAACCTTGCCCCACAGGCGGGCGAACTCGTAGCCCAGCTGAACCTTTAAAGTGTTTCCGATTATATACCAGTTTGCGCCGATATAAAAACTGTTCGCCTTGTCGAATGCCTTCGAAACGGGATTCTTCGCCTTGCGCAGACCGTCGGAGGCCATCGTGCCGCGCCCGTCGGTATCGAGATAGGCGTAGCGGAAGACCGGCCCGATTTTCCCCAAATCGGTGTCAAAAAGGTATTCGGCGGCGTAGTTAAGCCCGAAGGGCGCGTTGTCGGAAAAATCGGTTAAGGAATCGCGGCGGCCCTTTTCTATGTGGGCGACGAGAAATTCGAACGTCGTCTTGAAATTGCGCGCCTGAAAATGCAGGAACGGATTGAAACCGAACACGCGGGAGGCGAAAAACGGAACGCTTGCGGCGGCGTAGACTTTGTTGCCGTCCTCGCCATACATTCCGTTGAGTCCCAATTTCAGAAGTTTGTTGTCGAATTTTTTGGAATAGACAACCCCCGCCCAGATGTCGGGCGCGTTGTGCTGCCCGTTTTTTGTTAGATTGGAAATGCCGTATTCGTAGTTTTCGGAATTCGTCACCGCGAAAGAATAGTCAAGCCCCTTTACGGACTGCGATTTCCCATACCAATACGCGCCCGTCATAAAACCGCCGATGTCGATTTTTCTGTAGTTGTTGTGGCGGAAGGAGAATTCGGTAGTGTTAACCGTAGACCCGGTGAAATAGTTGGTTGCAAGCGAACGCTCAGGGCAGTATTGATTGAACGCCGACGTGTATTCCTCCAAGCAGAAATTCGGTTTTATGTAGCCGAAGCGCAACTGTCCTTTGGCATACTTGCTGTCGATATTCTTATACATGTAGATGTTCGACGTGTGGTGCGGCAAAATGAAGTCGAGCGAGACGAGCGCGCCGTAGTTGTCTTCAACGTCTGCTTTAAAAGTGGTGATTACGCGGCGCATCATAAAGCCGTTTACGCGCGCGTGCCTGCCTTCGTTTGCGCCCGAATGAATGTAGGAGTCGATGTAGGCGTGCTGGACCTGAACGCCGCCCTTGATTGAAAAGACCGACTTCCCCGCAGACTTCACAACGGGGATTTCGGCGGAAGCCTTTGCAATGTCCGCCGCTTCCTGCTCCGTGAGGACACCGCGCGAAACGAGAACCTTCAACATTGTCGAATCGGAATCAGACTGGGCGTAGACGGACTGCCCGAAGAGCGCGACGGCTGATACTGCAACGCAAGCCGCCGCTTTTCTGATAAACCCGATTGACAACCCGAACATCTGTTGAAAAAGTTAAATTCTTTGTTTGTTAGCGTTTATTTTGGAAGTTTTTTGAAAATAAATAAAGAGTTGATAAAATATCGTAATCGAAAAAAGTCAAACGATTATTTGGGGAATGAGAGTTGGGTGGAGGGGTAGAGATAAAATAAAAAACGAAAAAAAAGGTTGATTTTTTTCGAAAAAAGGGGAATGTATTGACGAATTATTTTTATCGGGGCCGTAGCTCAGTTGGAAGAGCGCTAGAATCGCACTCTAGAGGTCGTGAGTTCGAACCTCATCGGCTCCAAAAACCGCAGTCCGCAAGGGTTGCGGTTTTTTGTATAAATATACTTCGAACGAATTTTTTATTACTTTGAAAGTGGCGGCGATTGAACTTTGTTCAATGCGCCTTTATCTATTGATTAAAGTTATGCTTTAATTAGAGCGCAGCTTTAATTTAAGTGCAAAGCGGACATTGAACGGAGTTCAATCCGCGCCACTTCACAATATGTAAAAAAATCGCCGCCACTTTAGGAAAGATAAAAAAAAGCAAAGACACATCGGCTATGCCGATTGTCGCCAGTGCCCAACATATAAAATGTTAGGACATTAGAAGGAGGGCTTGTTGGCCTGTGAGATCGGTTGTTATGCCGAGAGCGGCGGCGGCCTTGGAGACGGCGGCGACTTTTGCTTTGAGCATGTCGTCGTAGCTTGAGACGCCGCGGACGATTGCCATGGGGTCGCCGAATTTGTCGGCTGCTTCAATGCTGATGTAGCCGCAGGCAAGTGTTCCGTTTTTCGCGTTTATAAGCATCATCGAAACGTTTTTTGTGGGAATTGTCCACGCGTTAAAAGCGTGCGAACCGATTTTTATTGTATCCATTTGCTACCGTGATAGAACAATGCGGAAAAAATTCAAATAATAAATATGAAAAAAACGGATAGTGTTGTAGTATACGCGGGGTTGAGAGTCAAACCCGAGTTTTGTGACGAATTCATAGCGCGCGCGGGGGAAGTTGTGGAACAGACGCGGCGGGAAAAGGGCTGCGTTGAGTATACGCTCACGCGCGATGTCGCCCGCCCCGATACGTTCTTCTTCTTTGAGGAATACGCCGATGCCGACGCGTTTGCCGCGCATAGGGAAATGCCTTATATGACCCCCTTCCGCGAGTTCCGCGCAAAAGTCGTGGCTGAATACCTCGGTGTTTCGACGTTCGTTCGGACGGGCGACAGGTAATTTTTTGCTTGAGAAAAGCCGCAAAAATTTTTTGATTACTACCACTTCGCGCCCCGACGGCGGCCGACATACGGTGTCCGTTGCGCAGTCGGTGCCGCGCGCGGAATTTTCAACATCAAACTGAAAACAGGAAAATAAATGAGCGATAGACCATCATATATTGCAAATACAAAACCCAACGCGCCCGAAAACAGGGCGCCGTGGTATAAAAACACCGCGCCCGCGTATGCGGGAATCTTGCTGTGGTTCGTGTTCTGGACTATGGTAAACTCGAACAACCTCGTCAACGGACTCGCCGTTCCGATTGCCGCAATAATTACGGGCGCGCTCGTGTGCCATTTCTTTTTCTACCTGTCGGCGGGTATGTTCGGAATGAAGACGGGCTTGCCGCTGGCAGTCATCGGCAGTTCGATTTTCGGCGAAAAAGGCGGAATCTTGATGCCTGGGCTGCTTATGGGCGTGCTGCAGTTCGGCTGGGTTGCCGTGAACTGCATAGGGGCGTCGGCGGTTGCGCCCGACTTCGGAATTCCCGCGTGGGCGTTCATAGTTGTGTGGGGCGGCTTGGCTACGTTCATAGGCCTTAAGGGAATAAAATACGTTGCGGGAATTTCCACATACCTGCCGCTTGTTCCGCTCGCCGTGTTGCTCGTGCTTTTGGCGACTACTGTTTGCAACGTAGGCAATTTCGACCCGAAAGTCCTCACCGACCCCGCTTCGGTTCTGCAGGGAATGAAAGTTGTAGCCGCGCCCGCCGCCGACAACGCCTCCATATTTATGGCGATTGTAGGCGCATTTGTGGCGTTCTTTGCAACGGCGGGAGCTGCGGGAGTCGATTTCGGGACGGGCTCGAGAAACGCAAAAGACGTGCAAATGGGCGGCTTGGTAGGCGTTGCCGGAATGATGATTTTCACCGCGGTTATCGCAGTTTTGGCGATTGCAGGCGCGTTTGCCGACCCCGAAACGGCCAAGAGAATAGCCGAATCCGTCGCGAAAGCGGCGGCGGAAAAGGGGCAGACCAATATGGGATTCAACGGCGTAACGGCTGTTTCGATTCTGGGCGCACTCTTCGGTGAGCAGTGGGGCAAGTGGATATTTGTGGCGTTGGCGTTGGCGGCGTTCCCGTCGGCGTGCTTCTCGTCTTTGATTGCGGCAAATTCGTTTAAGACAATGCTGCCGAAAATCAACTCGAGCGTGTCGGTTGCTGTGGGCGGTCTGGCGGCCATTCTGCTTGCCGTGTTCCTGCAAAGCCAAGCTAACGCAATCATAAATGTTTTGAACATTATCGGCGTAAGCTTCGGCCCGATTTGCGGCGCGATTTTCGTGGAATACTTCCTCTGCAGGGGCGAATGGAGCGGCCCGCGCAAGGGATTGAATCCCGCGGGTTGGCTCGCATGGGCGATAGGCTTCGGCGTGGGCATTCTGCCGAACTTCGGCGTTTGCGAAATCCCGATGACGCCCGTTGTGACGTTTGCAATAGGCGCGGTTGTATACTTTGTGGCGATGATTGCCGGTTTGAAATCGGCGAACGTCGAAAAGTAAACGCAGCAAAAGCTGCAACAAAAAAAGGCATCGGGTTTTCCCGACGCCTTTTTTGTTGCACGAACAAGCCGGACGCGTCAGTCGCGCTCGACGCCGATTTGCTCAACCCACTGTTTCGCCTGCGCAAGCGCGAACGGCGGCTTGCCGTAAACGTAGTGGTTGCGGAGCTTTTTGCCGTCAACTTCGTAGTCGATAAGCAGCAAGCCCTGCCCCTGCTGCGCGGGAAGCGACGCAAGCTTTGCGAGCGAATTTGCGCCCACTTGCGCGGACGTTTCGCACAAGACTTTGCCCGATTGGGCGTCGGTAATTTTCGCCGACACCTTTACGGGCTTGAGCGTTTCGTTGGCGCAGAAAACCTCGAACGAATCGTTTATCATCACGCACGCGTTTTCCTGCACGCGTTTGATGAAGTAGTAGGCGAGCTTTTTGGAGTTGTAGTAGTCAACGACGGCATCGGAGATAATCGGCCAGCCATCGCGCAAATTCCACCAGAGGATTCCGCTTCTGTCGCCCTTTTTGGTTCGCATCATTTCGATGAAATATTTTTTTGCCTCCGCCTGAACGAACTGCGACGCGAAAATGAAGTCGTCCAAGTCGTTAGGGACTTCGCCGAAAATTATTTTGGTCTGCTTTGCCATGAGCTTGTTTCGGCGGGCTTCGTAGCTGCTGCCGAAGAGCTGGTAGGGGAACGAGACTACCGCCTTGCACTGCCATTGCGAATTGAAGTCGATTCCCGCTTCGCCGCCGCCCCACGGGTGGACGAATTCCCTGTCGAACATCTTTTCAAGCGACTCGCGGTTCGGGCAGCCGTGGTAGCCGATTTCACTGACGAATTTTGCGGGACTTTTCGTGTAGAAGTCGGATTTGTAGTAGCCGCGGGGGCCCCAGAGGTGGTCTTCGGAGGGGCGCGCCTTGCCCGCGAAAACGTCGGGAGAGACGAACGGCGAGCTGGGCAGATATGGGCGCGTGGGATCGGTAGAAAACAGGACTTTGGGAAGGACGCTGCGGCTGATTTCGTCGCGCGCGGGGTCGATTTTGAATTCGCGCAAGCCTCCGCCAATCATGATGTCGTTTTCGTTGTTGCCCGCCCATAGCGCGACCGACGGTCGGTTGCGTAGCCTGAGAACAACGTCGGCGACCTCTTCGGCTATCAGCTTTTTGAAGTGTTCGCTTTGCGCGGGCCCCGAGCAGCCCATCGAAAAATCCTGCCAAACCAGAATGCCGTTTTCGTCGCAAAAATCGTAGAAGGCGTCGTCTTCGTAGACATTGCCGCCCCAGCAGCGAAGCATATTGCAGTTCAGCTCGCGCGCCATTTCAAGCGCGGGGCGCAAAAGCGCGGCGTCGCGGCTGTGGAGGGCGTCGAGCTGAACCCAGTTGAAGCCGAACGCGAACATCGGAACGCCGTTTACGACAAACTCGAACTTGCCGTCCTTGTCGGGGTAGATATCACTGTATTCGAGCTTCAGTGAACGCAGGCCGATTCTGCGCGCGTCGGTGTCGAGCACTTTGCCGGATTCGTCGGTAAGCTCTATTTTGGCGTCGTAGAGGGCGGGCTCGCCCATCGTGCGCGGCCACCAAAATTCGACATCGCGCACCTGAAAGGCGTTGCGGCTGTTGTATGTTTCAAACCTGCCGCCTTTGACATCTACAATGTTTTTGCCGTTGCGCGAAACTGTCATATTGAAGCGAAGCCCGTCGAGCTTATCGAAACGCGACGCAATCCTGAATTGAACCGACAACAACGCCGATTTCTCTTTCAAATTCACGCGCTGCGTAAACCAGAAAACCTCGGCTATGCGCTCGGGCTTTTGAATGTCGATTGACACGCCGCGCCAAAGCCCAGCCGAAACAAGGCGCGGCATGATGTCCCAACCGAACATGTGCGGGGCTTTCCTTATTTCAAGCCCCTCGCTGTGTGTCTTGCGCGTACTTGTTGCCGGATATGAGTATTTGCCCGCCTCAATCACGACGGAGCTGAGCAAAACCCCGATTTTGTTTTCGCCGCGCTTGAGTAGGCCGGTTATGTCGAATTTGTGGGGAATTAACATATTGGCGGTCTCGCCCACTTTCTCTCCGTTTACGAAAACCGAAGCAAGCGTATCGACGCCGCGCAAATTCAAAATTGCGCGCTCGCCGTCGGCAAGTTCCGGGGCTTGGAAAGTTCTGGAATAGAGCCACTGGTAGCCCTCGTATTTTCTGAGGGCGAAAACGTTTTCACCCACGCGCGGCTCTTTAATCAACCCCGCATTTTGCATGTCTATTTCCACGTTTCCGGGGACGACCGCCTTTATCGTTTTTTCGGGCGCAGCCTTTGCGGGGCACTCTATTTTCGGATCGGGCTGTTTCCAGAACGAAAGCGTCCACTCTCCGTCGAGAGACACCCCCCGTGCAAACGCCGACACCCCGACCGCCGCAAGCACAAACATCGCAAAGCATTTCTTTTTCATCAGTTCCTTTCGGTTTTAGTTAAAGCCAAGCGGAAACGCCGACCGATTCCTCCCGCGCAATCTCCGTCTGAATAGAGCGCAAAATCTACGTCCGCCTTCCTCAAATGTAAATTAAAAAACATTGTCATCGCATTTTATGGCAAAATAAGTTGACACTCGCGACGCGATTTCTTGATATAACAAGTGCTTTTTGCGGGACGGAAACGGCGTTTTTTAGATAAAACACCCAACCGTTCGCCAACAAACTACGTTTCAGTGAACGGGAAAGATACAGTGCGGAAAATCTCCCGCGCAATTTCAAAATTGAAGTTGTGCGCGGCTGCGGCGTTGTCGGTTTTGCCGGTATCGGCGCGGCTTTTTGCCGACGCCCAAACGCCGCAGTCGGACGCCGAGTTGCTCGACGCGCTCGTGCGGCGGGGCGTCCTCACCGAAGCCGAATCCGCCGATGTCCGCAAGGCGTCTGCCGCCGTGCGGCCCGACATAATTCAGACAACGCCGACGGAAGTGTCGCTTTATTTCTACGCGCAGTTCAGATTCAGCTCGATTTCGCAATCGTATTCCTCGCCGACGCGCTCCGGCAGCTACGTTTCGGAGGGGACTAGCCTGCGCAGGCAGGTTGTTGCGTTCATCGCCCGCCTTGAAAACGACATCGAATTTTACACGTCAATTAATACCGCGGCCACAAACTATTTCGACTCCTCCAAAGTATACAAACGATTCGAAACAAAATACATTTCGGGCAGGGCGAAAGCGGGTTTCTCAAGCCCCAACTTCACCACGGAAAACCCGAGCGGTGCGAAAATCAAAACACCCGACCGCAGCGTTGTAAACACCTTTTGGGGCGGCAAAGACCCCGGCTACGAAGACGACGGCTCGCGCCAGACGGCAAACCAGTGTTTTGCGGGCAACCATGTAGGCATATTTTGGGACGGCAACTTCGTCTGCGACGAACGCATAATCTACTCTTTCGCCATAACAAGCGCGCGGAACCAACACTACAACCGCGTTCAGGACAAAGTGGGGCTGGCATACTGGGCGGCTATTGGCGTCAACATAAGGGAGGAAAAACTGTCGCTGAAGTCGGGGCTTAATTTCGGCTATTCCGAAAACACTTCGTCGATAAGCTACGGCACTGACGGCGGGCGCAAACACTGTCCCACATACGGCGTGTTGGCATACATAATGATGGAACGCGAAAAATTTTTCCTGCATTCGGAAACGGTCATCACCACAACCGAACACGGCAAAACGCGCTCAGACGAAGCGGCGGTATACTCTCTGCAAAGTCCGCAGGCAACGCCGTTCGGATTTATGTTTATGTTCGGACGAAAATTTCCGCTCGGGCGTTTCGGGGCAATCGAACCCCTCTTCCGCTACGCCTACGTCTACACCGACGGCGCGGGCGTCTCGGAAAACAACGTCTTCTACGCCGCCAAAAGCCGCAACGGCTGCTACAACGAAATCAACGCCTACTACATAGGCGCAAACTGGTATTGCTGGGACGGAATCAAAGTTCAGGCAGGCTACGAAAACCTCCGCTTCTCCGAAGCCCCGTTTTCACGCACGCACAAGGTCGGAAAAATCGACTGCGGGATAATCCAACTCCAAGTCGAATTCTAAAAAAGCGCGTTTTTTAACCTTCCGAAAGTGGCGGCGATTGCCGCAGGCAATTCGCCTTTGATTATTTATTAAACCTGTGTTCTTCAAATAGCGCGTCAAATTGAGCTTCAGGCGAGGCTTCAAAAAAAATTTGCGGTGGCGGCTGTAGTAGACCTACTGCCCCACTGCAAATTTTTTTTGAAACGTAGCATCAAGCCAATTTCACGCGCTATAG
>JAEXGH010000003.1 GCA_023450935.1 Verrucomicrobiota bacterium
CCATCAATGAGCACTACAAAAAGGGAGTTTCAATTCACGCGCCCGCGTGGGGCGCGACGGAGCAGTCCGTAGAAAAACTGGGCAACATCGAAGGTTTCAATTCACGCGCCCGCGTGGGGCGCGACTACTCTCGAATCGTGGCAGGTGCGGGATTTTGTGTTTCAATTCACGCGCCCGCGTGGGGCGCGACTCGATGTCCTCACAACTGTGCGCATTGGGTGCGCGTTTCAATTCACGCGCCCGCGTGGGGCGCGACCGAGGCTATAAACGCCGCCTGCAAGGAGGCGATTGTTTCAATTCACGCGCCCGCGTGGGGCGCGACGCATGTTGCTGGCGAATACCTCGTGCCGTTGGCGTTTCAATTCACGCGCCCGCGTGGGGCGCGACATCCAAACGGATTTTAATTCAGCGTCCGATGTGCGTTTCAATTCACGCGCCCGCGTGGGGCGCGACAAAATCAATCGATGTTTGACGCGCTCCGCGTTTGGTTTCAATTCACGCGCCCGCGTGGGGCGCGACGCGGAAGCAGCAAAGGCGAGCATTTCGCGTGAAAAAGTTTCAATTCACGCGCCCGCGTGGGGCGCGACGCGGAAATTGAACGCTTACAGGCGGCCGAAAAGTTTCAATTCACGCGCCCGCGTGGGGCGCGACGCGGCGGATTGTCTGCCGCTTTTCGCCCGAAAGTTTCAATTCACGCGCCCGCGTGGGGCGCGACGATAGACGCGCTCGCTGGCTATAAAATGCAGACAGTTTCAATTCACGCGCCCGCGTGGGGCGCGACCGCGCTTGCGCTTGTGCGCGGCTCGGGGCTTTTGGTTTCAATTCACGCGCCCGCGTGGGGCGCGACTGTATGGGGAGTTATCTATCTATTTTTATGAGTTTTCAATGCTTTTTTTGCGAAGCACTAAATTTCTTCACATTTACCCCACAATATAACCATTCTTTTTTTGCAACTGATTGTATATAAACGAGTGCGAAACATCGGGGATTTTCGGCATACTTGGGATTCGCACATACTTATATTATCAAATCTCCCTCGGGATTGTAGGTATCGTTTTTCCCTATTGTATCAACCTTTTTTTCCCAATTATTTCCAGTGAGGTAAAATCTTATACTGTCTTTTTGCATATCCACAACATCTTTTAACTTCAGCTTCAATTCTGTGTATTTTGTGTTGTCTACAACGCATTCAAAGACTGAATTTTGTACGCGCTGTCCGTAATTTTCGCATATTTTTGCGACGCGCCTTAAGCGCGTTTGCCCGCTTTGGGTCTTCGTTTCTACATCGTATGTAACAACCACAAGCATATTATATTAAAAATACAGGATAACCGTCCAATTCTCCGCGCAGATACTTTGAAAACATCATAGCCTGTACATATACCAATAATCCAACGCTCACTTTTTCGCCAAGAAACGGGTGAACAATTTCTTCGTGTTTTCGTTTTTGCCATGTGCTCAAAAAGTTCTTTCGCGCCTCGGGCTTTAAAATGACTCCGCCGCCTCCGTTATCGATAAAGTCGTCGGCGGAAATCATGTTTTTATTGATCAAACTGAGAACAAACCTGTCCGCCAAGTATCCCCGAAATTCCTCCATCATATCCAGAGCCAAGCTCGCCCTCCCGGGCCGATCGGTATGGAAAAATCCGACATACGAATCTATTCCGATACTTTCTAGCGCACTTTGAATATCGCTTGCAAGCAACGTATACGCGAACGAAAGAAGTGCGTTGACGTTATCTTTGGGCGGGCGTCGAGTTCGTCCGTCAAACACGAAACCTCCGCGCAAAATCAGCGAATTAAAAACCGAAAAATACATTCTCGAGGCGTTGCCTTCTATCCCGCGCAGAACATCCATATTAGTGGCGGCGAGCGCTTCGCGTTTTGAAAGGTTGAGGATATTAGAAGCTTCCCTTACCCTTGCACAATTCGGCGATTCAGGATAATCGCGCAAAAAGCGTTCAAGCACTTTTCTCGAATTGGCAATTTTTGCCGATATTATCGACGAAGCAAGTTTAAGCGAAATTTCCTTGTTGTCTGCCATTCTATATTGCGCCCGACGAACCAGCACATTGCCGTTTGTCTTCCCGACGGAACGCGCCAAGAAATATCCGTTTTCCGACAAAAAAGACAACCCTATCCCATGCTTCGCGCAGGCATGCATCAACGCGGGGCTCGCCCCAGCGTACGAGAAACTGATGATATTTTCGAGATTTATCAGCGGCACCTTCAGCTTCTCCTCGCCGCCGATTTTCACGACAACGCATTCGCCGTCGCGGGCAAGCCACGCCTCGGGTGTTGTGACATACAGCGTGTTCAAAAGTTTCCTCATATTTCTTTCAATTTATCCAGATATTTCGACACGCAGTTTGTGCGTTTTTCCGATTTCGGCAGGCAAATATCAAAAAGCGAGCACGAGCGGCATTTTGGCGAATATTGTGCCGAAATCGAAGATGCGTTTGAAAAAGCGGCGTGCATTTGGACGGAAATATTGAACACCTGAGCGCGCAATTCCGAATCGAAATCCACCCCGCGCCTCCGCGCTATTTTCCCATAATACAAATCGCCGCCTTCAATTTTTGTAGCAAACGCCTCCTCAAGACATATTGCCTGTGCGCACAGTTGCACTTCGTCGCAAATGCCGATTTTTTCGGTGCCGTGTTTGTACTCGACCGGACGAATAGACCATAATCCGTCCAATCCCCCGACAGGCACGCCGCCGGAAGACGGGGTTAATTCGACGACATCGCAGACGCCATACAACCCGAGAGATTTTGAAGAAACCGATACCCCGTTAAGCTGGGCTTTTTCGCCGTGTCTGCGGCTTTTTAACGGGTTGTCGGCATTTCTGTGCAAATAGGCTCCCTCAAGCGTAAGCGAATTCTCGCTCCACGCCTGAAAAATGTGAATGAGCGCCCATTGCCGCTTGCAAAAGGCGAAATGCTGAATGCCGGAAAGCATCAGCATATCGTCTTCTGAATATTCCATTACTCTTTGATTTCCTTTTCGACTCCCGCTGGAGGTTTGCCGACGGAAAATTCGTAGTCGGAGAACGAACGCGCCGGAAGCGACTTGTCTTTCTTCTCAATTTTTACGAGATCGAAAAGCTTGTACGACGGCGCGTTGCCGAGGTGCGAATTGTGCTTGAAAATCACGAGCTTCTTTACGCTCATCAAACCGCGAGCTGCCGAACGGTCGCATTCAAACATATTGAGAATCGACTCCCAGAGAAGCTCGAGGTCTTCTTCCGAAAAACCTGTCTGCTCTGCAAGTACGGGCGAAACAAAACCGTGTGCTACATAAAGTCCGTAAGGGACAGTCGATTTGCGCCCCATTGTCTGCTCTTTATCGTCGTGTGCAATGCGCGTTATAGTGTGCTCCGAATAGACAATCGGATCTACAGAGCGCGAAAACGTAAGCTGAACGGGTCCTCTGACCTGCCCCGCGTTGTTTCCCGCACCGCTTGTAAGAACCGCGCCAAATGTGCGGACATCGAAAAATTTAGAGCAAAATTCGCGGCAGTCTACGGCACTTTTCTTGGCTTTCTTAGCAGTATCGTCGGGTTGTTTGGAAGAATCGGCGACGCCGCCCAACTCAGATTTTTGCTTTATGAAAATGTCGTACGGCGGAATGCATTTCTTTGTGAGCTGAACGTAGTTTCTTATCTTGCGTTTTAGGCAGACATCGGTAACAAGCCCCATGGCTGTTTCGGAGTCGATACGCGGAAGATTGCCCGCGTCGGGGTCGCCGTTGGGGTTGCCGTCGGCAACGTCGAATATTATTGCGAAATCATATTTATTCTTAATCATTGTTATTTTCCTTATGTTCTGTTTTTTCGTTTTCCGCTTTTGTCTTAAAAAATTCCTGACGCTGGTGGTAATACCCTATCGCAAAACGCGACTGTTCGTCGAGCGACAGATGAGACGGGAAGCCCGTAGACAGCATTTTATCCACAATCTCTCCAATGGTTTTTTTCAAAAATGCGACAGTTGCCCGATTTTCCATTTTTGAGAGATGGTGGTTGGACAGATCTATCAACCGTCCGAAAACCAACATCGGGGTAGACGAGGCCGAGCCGTAAAATCTGTCAACTATGGTTGCGTTTATGTGCTTTCCCAACGCGGCTTCCTGAATGCGTTCCAATACGGCAAAAAGCCTGCCACAAAGATAGCCGACATCGTTATTTTCAATATCCAATGACACTTTTATTTCCCTTTCTTTGTTGTTTAATATTCTGTTTTTTCTGTTTAAATAGGCTTTTAAAATAGCCGCGCGAATGCGGTTAATTATTCTGTCTGCGCGGATGCGGTTTAGACATTGAAGCCGGAGAGTTTGCGGATACATTCCGCCCGAAAGAACCGCCGAAATTAAACTACCCTCAATGTTCGGAGGAATGTTATCGATTTTATTTCCCTGGGATATTGAGCTTAGAATGTTAAATACGGAGAAAAATTCATGTTCGCTCGGCTTCCGTATTATTTCAAAATCGGAAAAATGAGCAGCTATGCTCTCGCCGATTTTCTGTTCCGTATCGGCAACGAAAAACCGGACAATCATTCTAGCCTTGTTTGAATCCAGCCCCAAAACAAAAAATCTTCCATCGCCCAAAATTTGTTTACGCCCTGTAAACATCGATTTGTAAAGAGCCGAAATAGACGAGTTCCATGCGTCGGGATTATCCTTTGCCGGAAGCCCGAACAATGAACCGAAAACGTTTTCAATTCCCGATTTTTCCGAATCCCCCCAAAAGACAATCTGCAAACCTCCGATTCCGACGCGATTTGTCCTACTGGACAACAGACTGGATAGCGCCGATGTATATGCCAATTCGGCGTACAACGAAACGGGGGCATTTTCCCCCTGTTCTTTATAATAGGAATCATACCCGCTTGATGTCTGAAACGAAACGAGCTTAACTCCGGCGGTAGCGCCGATGGTAAAACCGCCGTGAGTCATAACGGGAACGGTTTTTTCGCCCGTTATCAAGCATACAAATTTTTGTCCATCGCCTGCTACGTTCATCGACTTGCCGAGAAAATCCGCGACATCGGAATGTTCCGCTACTATTCCTTTTGAACCGAGAACCTTAAATGTAACGTTGCATCCAGCAATTTTTGTACATTTAGCCCATTCCGCCTGATTTTCGGCTTCCGACAACCTGTTCGGATTTTCCACAAATTTGCGCACGGCCGAAAACTCTTTGTTATTAGGATACATTTCCGAAAGTTTTATAATTTTTTCGGCAAATGCCTTTGATTGATTTCTCGCATTTTCCGCGTCCTTAGCAGAAACACTCTTGGAGTATCCGAATACAAATCCGAGATGGTCCCACAACAAGTTCGGAGACATCCAAGCATTTTTACCAGAGCGCCCTTCGGCTTTCGGCAAGCGAAAGACGCGCCCCTTTTTTTCCGACTCGGAAGACGTGTCTTCAAGCGTAACCAATTTGCCGTTTTCGTCAATCAGAACCAAAAACGGAATGGCTTTATCTTCAAAACCAAGCGGCGGAATTTCTCCGAGTTTGAGTTTGCGCTGGTAGTAGTCATACAAAGCTTTCAGTATCATCTCAAAATCTCCCCACTTTTTGGATTCGGCACGTTTATCACGCCGTTTTCGAGTTTCGCCCTAAAGAACATCGGCATGGGGTTTTTTATGTCGGAGAAATCCATATCGAACAACATAATGCCCAAACCGCGCGTCTCGTAAATCGGCGCAGGCAATTCTTCACCGTCCGAAACCAGCCTGAAATTCGCCGAAAACTCGCGGCAACCCAAATACGGCGTTGTAAAACACTGCCCTTTCGACGCCCTGCGCTCGAATATCGCGTTGTATTTCGCGGGATTTTCATCAGCCCGAAATTCGCGCTCCCCGTCAATGTCGGAAAGTTTCGATTTCCTTTCGCGCGGGGGACGTTTGCCGACAGGGATAAAATCGAGTTCCGCATAAATTCTGTAGCGCACGTCTTTTAGAAACGTTCCCGACTTTTGCTGGCGTTTATCCTCTATAAATACGCCGCTGCCCGATTTTGAAGCCAATGCCGCAACCTCGTTGCGTTTTATCGAAACCCATTTTATGGGACGCAAAACTTCTATCCGTTTCACAATCCAATTTATTGCGGGCTTCCAGAAAATCGCCTGAAAAATATTTCTGGCGGCGGAAGGAGTCATCACATCGTAGCTCACCCTCTCCACTTTCAGTTCGGGACGCGTGAAGCATGCGTAATCGCCCCATACTTCTATACAAAATTCCTTATTTTTATATTCCATAACACTTGCTATATCATTAAAACATCATCTAAAACATTATTGTTGATTGTCAATCCTATTTTTTCAGAATAAGAGCTTGAACCAACCAACACATATATTCCGTTAAAATCCGCTATCAATCCCGCAGCCAAAGCGTTTTCAAGCTGCGTTTTCGGAATGGACACACAATAGCGGCGAAGCTTGCGGAAGAAATGCGAATCGCCCGAATATCCTTCCGAGACGCGCTTGCATAAATCCGCCCCCTCCAAATACGGCACAAGAACCTCGGCGCTGCCCCTGTCGTCTATCAGACGGAAGTTTTGCGCGGCAGTTTCAAATTCAAACACCCCGCCGCCAGCACCTTTGACGAGCAAATCATAGGACATCGGAACGTCGAAATTGTCGCAGCGGCCGAAGAAATTATCGAAATATTTTGCCACACTTCCGCGCGAATCCGGCGCTTCGCTTCCGGACGTCATAAGAGTTTCATTAAGCGCACACGCACCTTTGGATATAAATCCCCTGCCGACGGGAGAGTTTGTTTCAAACACAAATACGTTACCGAGCTCCGCGCGCCCTTCGCGGTTGCAACGCCCGGCAGCCTGAATTATGCTGTCAAGCCCAGCGCGCTCGCGGAAGACTTCGGGAAAATCCAAGTCGACGCCCGCCTCGACAAGCTGAGTGGAAACGACGCGCGTGCATTTTCCCGAAGCGAGCGATGTTTTTATTTCCGCCAAAACATCGTCTATATGCGCAGTGCACATCGAGCGCGAAAGATGGAAGGCCGAGTCGTCTCCCAGCGCGGAAAATATTTCGGCGGAATGGGCGCGCGTATTGCATATGCACAAAAAAGAGCCATCGCGCTCACGCAGTAAATCCGCGAAACTTTCCGCCGTGTATTCTCCGTCCATAAGACTGATTTTAGTGCGACGAAACGCCGACCGTAATTCGTCGGGATTGGGAATAATCTCCCGAACATTTTTCACTGGCGATTCAAACGCATCTTTGTTCGAGCCAATCCGACCCGAAAATACCGGCTGCGTAGCAGTACAAAACAACACAGACGCGTCGCCGACTTTCACGAATGCGTCAAGAGCCCAAAGAATCGGTTTGAGAAAACCAGGCGGCAACATTTGCGCTTCGTCCAATATAATCACGCTTTTACATATGTTGTGGAGCTTGCGCGTGCGCGACGGCGAATTTGCATACATAGATTCAAACAACTGCACGTTGGTTGTAACGACAATGGGCGCGTCCCAATTTTCGGAAGCAAAACGCGCCGCCGTCGATTGTCCGTCTGCGTCGAAAATTTTGTCAGGTTCAACATTCGAGTGATGCTCCAAAACATTCTCGTCACCGAAAATTTTCCTGTACTGCTCCGCCGTTTGGGAAATTATACTCGTGTACGGAATCGCAACAATCACACGCCGTTTGCCGTTTTTTATTGCAAATTTCAAAGCCCACAAGATCGACGCTAGCGTTTTTCCGCCGCCGGTTGGCACATTGAGCGAAAAATAGCTTCCCGAATACTTTTCGGCAGCCGCGGCACAGTCGTCATCTATGCCGCGACGCAAACGGTTGAGGTTGGTCTTCGGCGCATTCTCGAAAAGATTTCCCAAATGCAATTCCAACCTTCGCAGCAACACCTCCAGCGAATCTCCGCGGCAGCGTTCGCGCTCCGGAAAGAAAAAATTCTCGGTGTCCAAATAGTCGGCGTCAACAAGCGCCGAAAACATCAGCCTTACAAACATATTGACGGTGTACTCGTCAATATCCCCACCCGTCAAACTTTCAGTTTGCGGAATTTTATTTTCTGAAAAGAATTGCCGAACTTGCTCTTCCACGGAGTCAAAACATTCCATTTTTGCAAGGCGCTTTTGCTTGTTGTTGTAATTCTGAAGCCCAGAGTGATGACCTGCAGAAAGATAATCCAAAATCTGCAACCCGATCTTACCCGCATATATCGCTCCGGCAGATGTATGGTCTACGGAGCCCCTGTAGTACTTTGGATTGTCCGAGTTGTCCAAAACGACTGCGCGAATGTACTCCTGAAATTCGTCAGAAAACTTTCCGATATCGTGTATAAGACCCGCCGCATACCCCCAATTTCTACAGCCAAAAGATTCGGCGAATTCGGCGGAAAGAACAGCCACCCCCTTCAAATGCTCACTTAGCCAATGAAAAAAAGCCTTTTGCCCATTAAGTTTATCAAGTTTTATATGAGCTACAAAATCATTCACATTGTTGAAGCTATAATGATATTTTATATAGTCAATTAAATTTTAAAGTTCAACGTCAAAAATAGTGGAATGATAGTAAAAGGAGTATAAATAGACTGACGGGTATCGTACAGCAGTGTGGAACGGGTTGCCTGGGCTCCTTGACGGCGGATCAGAATAAGTGAGAAAATATAGTAATAAACTCACAAGCAGGAAGGAATAAAATGAAATCACGTTTTAGAGTGGAGCAGATAATCAATATCTTAAGGGAATGTGAAGTTTCCGAAAATAAGATAGAGGTATGGCATGCTGTGTGCCCGAAAAAGTAGGACAGACTTGCAAGGGGTAAATTGATTTGCAAAATAGGAAGGCAAATCAAATGGGCAATAGACGTAAAAAATACACGGAAGAGCAAATCACGCAAATACTCAAGGAGGCGGAGGTGTCGAACAATGTTTCGGATACGCTGCGCAAGTATGGGGTCAACGATTAGTCGTATTACCGATGTAAGGCTAAATACGGCGGAATGGGCTCAAAGAGCGTACAAAGGCTTCGAGAGCTCGAGCGCGAGAACGCGCGATTAAAGCGCATAGTCGCCGACCAGATGCTCGACATCACAATGCTTCGGGACATCAACTCAAAAAACTGGTAAAGCCCGAAGTCCGAAGAACCGCCGCCGCGTATCTGATAGCTATGGAGAAGTGGAGTAAAGCACGGGGAATAACGCTCGAGTTTACGAGTCCGGGGACGGAGAACGGACAGATAGAAAGCTTCAACGGGACGATGCGAAACGAGATATTGCGTGGAGTCGAGTTCGAGAGCGTGCGTGAAGCGCGCGAGGATCTGGAAAAATGGCGCGAAAAGTATAATAACGAGACCGCACTCGGCGTTGAACTACGAACCGCCAAGCACCCGCCGCCGCACCCATGAGGGCGATACGAACCAATTTAATCTTGAATCAATAAACCCAATCAATAATAACATCAACTAAGTCAATTTACTCCCTTAACTTCCTGTCTAATTTTGGGCACAGTGCACGCGATGTTGCCGCTATTCGGGGTCTTTACAATATTCTTTGCTCACCTTGACGATGTTATTTTTTTTCTACAATCGCATAATCTAAGCCCATATTGGGGAATTGTTCCCCTGTGGATATTGTTTTTGGGGTATATCCCGTATATCTGCATCCAAATTCGCCGCCTACACGATATGAACCTGTCGGGGAATTGGTATTTTTTTGCTTTTATAGTAAACTACACTCCACTGGTAGTCGTTAAATGGTTAATTCTTGGGTGTGTCCCAGGGACTAAAACGGCAAATAAATTTGGTGAATCTACAACATCAAAAACCCAAAACACTTCAAAAATAATGATGTCATCAAAATTGAAGGGAGACATTGAAACCCTTTTTACTTCTACCGAAACACAAAATAAACCGCCTATGAGAAACAAAAAACAAATACTGTTCTCGTTTTTGGTCGGTCTAATTATCGGAGCAACCTCAGTATACGCGCTGTCAAATCGCTACGCGTCCTACTTGTCGTTTAAGTGGAGAATTGTCAGAATAGACACGTATACAGGGAAGACAGAAGTTGGCGATGCGCGAATACCGAACGCAGGGTGGATTGAAGTTAAAGAAGAAATAAGCCGCTAACTCGGCAAAATCTCGAAATACGCCTTTGCGGTTTGCTTGTCCACTAATGCTCCGAAATAGTGGTTTTGGAGTGTTTGAGCGTTGTTGTGGCGCGTAATGAAGCGCGTTCGCTCCGCGTCCTTGTAAAGACTCAAATGATACGTCGCAAAACTATGCCGCGCGAAATTCTGCGGTAAATTCAAATCCTTGCCAATCTTTGTTCGAAGAGTGTTTGACGGACACTTAAAATCCGATTCTCTGTATTTTTCAAGCCAAGCCCATAAATTGGGTTCATAGTCGCGGACAATCCACGCCTTTTCCCCTCCCTTTACAATTTCCTTCGGGAACGTTATAGACCTTCCGCCATAGTCAATAAAATCATTTTAAAACGTTGGCATTCGTCAACGCGAACACCCGCAAAAAGCGCGAGCGCATAAAATTTGCAGTATTGCGGATATTTTTGCTCTAAGAGCGACATAAAAGATTTCGCTTGCTCAACCGACAAAAAACCGATTTCGAACTTTTGCTCTTCAATAAGAAAGTCGTCGGAAGAAAGCTTGTCAAACGGGTTGCTTAAAATGGCGTCTTTTCCAAAACAATACGCAAAAAAATCGGAAAGCGTGCTTTTGTAGTGAATGATAGTTTTTTGTTTCCCTTTTGATTTTATGTATTCCAAAATTGCGGCGGGAGTCGCATAAGAGAAGGATTTAAAGGTTTTTTGAAAATCCAACAGCCGCGCCCGCGTATGCTTTATGTGGGAAGCAGACAATCCTTTTGCCCGCTTTATGTCCATAAAAGAATTGATGAGACCTTCCACGTCGGCGTTTGAATCATATGCCAAGCCTTTTTGACCGCCTCTACAAGAGTCCGCCCTTTCGGCAAAAGACGAACCGCCGCAACAATATCGTCCATTTGAGCCGTTGAAAACGAATTAACAATTTTTGCGGAAGGAGTATTTACATTTTCGAGATTGCGCTTGAAAGCTTCTGCGTCTTTTTTGGAGTAAAAATATTTGCGACAATATTTGCCGTCGCGCTTGTAGGAACAGACATAACCGTCTTCACCGTGAATTTTACATTTCGCTACTTTCATAAAAACCTTGTCGCGAAAATGTCGCAAATTTTCGCCCTCAAAATAAGCTTTTTTGATGAGTTCCGCTTTCCTTTCAAAATCTTTCAAAACTCTTCAATAACCCTACAACACAGTGCAATCAAACAAAAAAGCCTGCAAACTATGATGTTTACAGGCTTTTATTTTGGTCGAGGTGAGTGGATTCGAACCACCGGCCTCTACGTCCCGAACGTAGCGCTCTACCAGGCTAAGCTACACCTCGCCAAAACACAGTACTACTTTAAATAATACTACTCGACTTTGTATACTATAAACGCGAGCGGTGCAACACTTATTTGTAAAAAAATGAAAATAATAAGCCACAACCATCCGCCTTCGGAGAATCCGTATGAATGCAATCCTATGCCCATCATATTTACGCCGAACCACGCCCACGCCACTACAACGTTCCCCAACGCGGCCAACGCCAGGAAAAACCTGTCGTTGCAAACCTTAAGCAGGCGGCAATGGATAACTCCGGCCGTCCAAAGCACAATCATCAATGCGCCGTTTTCTTTCGGGTCCCACCCCCAAAAACGCCCCCAACTCATATCCGCCCAAATGCCGCCGAGCATTGTTCCCGTAAAGGTAAACAGCAGGCAAACGCACAGAAGAACATACACGCCATCGGCGGTTTTAGTTGTTTCCACCCCGAAATTCGTTTTCGAAAATGCGTTGCAAACAAGCCGCAACGACGCCGTCCACCCCGCCAAAAATAACCCGCAATAACCAATCATTATTGTTGTCACGTGGGTGGTAAGCCAAAAATTCGAATTTAGCACGGCGCGCATCATCGCCATGGTATCGCCGCTATACGGCAGATTTACAGCCACCACAAGCGACAACAATCCGCCGAACGCCGCCGCCAATGCCGCCAGAAACGACCCCTTTTTCGCGAATAAAAACAAACCGAACGCCGCCGCCATCGCGCCCGCAAACACAACCGAAGAATAGAAGTTCGTAACGGGCGGACGCATCTGTATATACATGCGCGCTGCCATTGCCGCGAGATGGACAACCACGCCCGCCGTCAAAAAAACGCCCCCAGCGCACCCCAATTTTCCGCTCCAAATTTTTGAAAGCGCAAGGCACACAAACGCAAAAGCGTAGAGAATCAAGCCCGCAAAGAACGGGTCGAACATATTGAAGACGGCTTCGACGCGAATGCGAAATGCGGAAATATCGCCCAAATTTTGCGAAATTTCCGACAGCCCCTTTTCGAGCGCGGCGCGGTCGCCCGCCGACACGGCGTCGAGCGTTTCGGCGTAGGCCCGCAAAAGTTTCGAAGCGCGGGCGGGAAGTTTTCTGTCGAGCATTGCCTGAACGGGCGTTTTAAATTCGCCGCCGTCCCAAACGGTTTTTAGCACCGCGTTGTTATTTTTCCGTTCGAATTCCGCAATATAATTAAGGTAGTTTAAATACGCGCTTGCGGCGACAAGTTTGGAATCGTCGGGGCGGCGTTTCTGTTTCACCGCGGCTTTTAATTCGCCCTCGGCGTCGGCAACAGCCTTGCGCCAAATGGCGAGCGTTTCCTTTGCCGATTTTGCGTCGGGGTGTTTTACTCCCAGTGCGTTCAACGACATTCCGAGCGAAGACGCCGCTGCAACTACCTCTCTACAGGCCTTTGCATACGCGTCTTTCCCCTCCGCCGACCCCGCAAGGGATTCATATTTTTTCGACACCGCCGAATACTTAACGTATCTCCCGTCGGCGCCGAGAAACTTCTGCAAATCGCGGTTATCGGTTCTGATTAGCGGCGAGGACTCCGCCTTTTCGGGCTGCGCGCTCGCCGTCCAAAGCCACTTTGTAGCCGACATTTTCCCGCCGTCGAACTTTGCCGAATTTTTACCCGAAAACGACTTCAGCACGTCGGCCGCTGCGCTCGACATCGGCATAATGCGCCCTCCCATCGACACAGGAAGCGAGCCGAAACTCCGCCCGAAAACGTCGTCGAAAAGCGAATCCCCCGAAATGCACTTGAACGCGAACGGCGAAAACGCAAGCAGCAGCGCGACCGCCGAAGAGATGAGTATTATCAATTTTTCCCCGCGAATCATATTTTTTGTGTAAAACGTTTCGACGCGAACGTAAACAGCATTCCCGCAAACACCGCCCCCGATGCCAGCCACGGAAGCGTCCGCGCCGGATTTTTCACCACCGTGAACACGCTGCGCGGCACACCGCCGAGCGAATACGAACTCTGGTAGAACGTCCAACCGTTAAACGAAACCGGAGCGTTCATCTGAACTACCGCCTCCGTCGTGGTATTATTGTGAACGAAAACGACGTCGCTGGAAAAGTTTTTGGGAATGTCGCTGCCCTGCCAGTCTGTCTTTGTAAACTTCAGAAGTTTTACCGAAAACGGCAGCATGCGCGTTTTGCCGTTGCGCATAACGACCACCGATGTGGGAACACCCTCGACGGCTGTCATTGTGCCCTCTTCGCGCATAAAATACTGCAACGCTCCCGAGACAATCAGCAGAACGAGCGCGCTGTGGATTATCGACGAGCCGAAGCCAGCCACTGCGAACGACATATATTTAAGCGAGCTGAACACTATGTTTACAACCGCCAAAACCCCGACCGCCGCGCCGCCGAGCAAGGGCACGCCGAATGGTTCGAACACGAAAAAACTTTCGAAAAAAACGGAGGCCGCGCGTTCCACGCCCATTTGCCGCTGCGCGAGGGTTGCCACAAAAACTAGGGCGACGGAATAAAACAGAAGTCCCACCGTCAAGCGCGGCGAGGCAAGCCAGCTATTCACCGATTCCCGTATTTTTTTAAACATTGAACCTAAACAAAGCAACATCGCCGTCTTGGAAGACGTATTCCTTGCCCTCAAGCCTGTATTTGCCCGCCTCGCGCGCGTGAGCTACACTGCCCGCCCGAACGAGATCATCGTAAGAAACGACCTCCGCTTTAATGAAACCTTTTTCGAAATCGGTATGGATTACACCGGCGCACTGCGGGGCTGTCATTCCGCGCTTGAACGTCCATGCGCGGACTTCGGGTTCGCCGGCGGTGAAGTAGCTTGCCAGCCCGAGCAGACCGTAAGTGTTGCGGATAAGCGCGGAAACTCCGCTGTCTTCAACGCCCAGCTCCTTCAAGTATTCCGCCGCCTCTTCGGGCGAGAGCGAGGAAAGCTCCTCCTCCAGCCGCGCGCAAATGACGCAAGTAGACGCGTTGTGCTCCTTCTTGGCGAAGTCTGCCACTTTTTTAACGTAATCGTTGCCCGAAGCGATGTCGTTTTCGGAAACGTTGCACGCGTAGATTACGGGCTTTGAAGTCAGCAAGAAGTAGGATTTGAGCCTGTCGGCGTCGTCGTCCGAGACTTCCAGCGTAGTGGCGGGCTTGTTCTTGTTGAGGTGCTCCAAAACGCGCTCGAGCAGCTCGACATTTTTGATTGCCTCCTTGTCCATTCCCTTCGCCTTGCGGCGGTTATTTTCAAGCTGTTTTTCGCAGCTTTGGATATCGCTTAGGATAAGCTCCGTGGTGATTACGTCTATGTCGCGAATGGGATCCACGCTTCCCATATTGTGGAGAATGTCGTCGTCGTCGAAGCAGCGGACTACCTCTACAACCGCGTCAACCTCCCTGATGTTTGCGAGGAATTTGTTGCCCAAACCCTCGCCCTTGCTCGCACCCGCGACAAGACCCGCAATGTCTACGAACTCCACCGCGGCGGGCACTATTTTCTGCGTCTTTGCTATTTCCGCAAGAACCGCCAGACGGGCGTCGGGAACTTCCACAACCCCGACGTTCGGCTCAATCGTGCAAAACGGGTAGTTTGCCGCCTCCGCCTTGCGCGAGCGCGTGAGCGCGTTGAACAGTGTGCTCTTGCCTACGTTAGGCAAGCCTACAATACCTGCTTTCAACATAAAAATCCTAATTTCTGGGCCCGTATTCGATTGTTTTCGAATCGTGGACTATTGTGAGGTGGTTTTTGCCATCGGCGCGTTTCGACTTCTCCGTTCTGCCGATGACCGCCGCGTCAATTCCGAAGCCCTTTGCCACCGCAACAACTTTGGCGGCGTCGGCGGGCTTACAGTAGACCTCCATTCGATGTCCCATATTGTAGACCTCGAACATTTCCCTGTCGGTAGTATTGCTCGCCTTTTGAATGGCCTTGAAAATCGGGGGGACGGGAAGCAGGTTGTCTTTTACGAAGCGGACACCCTTCCCGAAGCGCAGACATTTTGTTTGCCCGCCGCCCGAGCAGTGCACGAGGCCCCTTATCAAATCGGGATATTTTTTTATTATCTTCATTATCACTGGCGCGTATGTGCGCGTGGGCGAAAGCAACGCCTGCCCGACCGTCATTTTTGAGCCTTCAAGTTTGTCGTCCAATTTGTATGGCCCGCAGTAGACGAACTTTTTGTCGGTGTTGGAATCGAACGTTTCGGGATATTTCTTGCGGTAATACGACGACAGCATATCGTGGCGCGCGCTCGTCAAGCCGTTGGAGCCTATGCCGCTGTTTTCGAAATCCTCATACACAGCCCTGCCCGCGGAGGAAAGCCCCACAATGGAAAGCCCAGCCCTGATTCCCGCACCCGAGATTACGTTTTTGCGCTCCATGACCGCAACCGCGCAGCTGTCTACCACAACCGCTCCGGTGAGATCGCCCACATCGGCGGTTTCGCCTCCGCCCGAGTAGATGCCCACGCCCAACTTACGAAGCTTTGCAAGGAAGTCTTCAGCGCCCAAAATCAACTGGGCAAGAGCCGCGCCCGTAAAATTCTTGGCGTTTCTGTTGACGGTATTTGAAATAAGTATGCGTTCAGCCGCGCCTATGCAGAGCAGGTCGTCGATATTCATGACGATTGAGTCCTGCGAAATTCCCCTGAAAACGGAGGCGTCGCCCGTTTCCCTGAAGTGGAGATAGGCGATTATCGACTTTGTGCCGCTTCCGTCGGAGTGGATTACATTGCATTTGTTTTTGTCGCCCGTGAGAAAATCCTTCGTTATTTTACAAAACGCGCCCTTGAACACGCCCTGATCGAGTTTGTCAACCGCCGCGTGGACTTCCTCTTTTCCCGCCGAAACGCCGCGCGCGGCATATCGACCCGTTTCGATTTTTTTAGCCATTTTAGCCATATTTTTATCCGTTAAATTTCAATCCGCCATAAAACGCTCGAATGCGTCCTTTAATTGTCCGTAATTTTGCGCGACCTCCAAGTCGGGATTTTCCGCGGCGAATTTTTGCGTGGGACGGAACATTACCGCCCTGTTTGCCGCTCGCAACATGGAAAGGTCGTTATAGGAATCGCCCGCGGAGATTACTTTGAAATTGAGTGCCTTGAACGCCTCAACCGTTTTTTTCTTCTGGTCGGCTATGCGGAGATTGTAGCCCGAAACAAAGCCGTTTGAATCGACCCGAAGATCGTGGCAGAAGAGTGTAGGGTTGCCGAGCTTTGCCATAAGCGGGCGGGCGAATTCCTCGAACGTGTCGGAAAGAATCACCGCGCGGGTCTTCGACATAAGCCACTGCATGAACTCGCGCGCGCCTTCAAGCGGCTCGAGTGTCGCTATCACGTTCTGAATGTCGGCAAGTTTTATCCCGCGTTCGGAGAGAATGTCGAGCCGATAGCGCATAAGCTTGTCGTAGTCGGGTTCGTCGCGCGTAGTCCTGCGTAGCTCGGGAATGCCCGACGCCTCCGCGAAGGCTATCCAGATTTCGGGTATCAGAACCCCTTCCAGGTCAAGTGTTACGATATTCATTGTCCGGATTATTTTGCATATACGAAGTCGGGATCGGAAAGCGACCCCAGCGACGCCGAATGAAGCGGCGTCTGCCTTCCCGTTTCGGTGTCGATTACATACAGGCGGCGCGTTTTGCCGAACGATTTTTGACAGACTATGTGGCGGCCGTCGCTGAGCCATTTCGCGCCCGATGTGCTCGCCCCGCGGCTGACAACTTTCGCCTGACGCGTGAGCATATTGTAGGTTGCAACCTGAAAACCCGCGCCCTGCGCTATTGTAAAGACAATCAGTTCGGGGTTTGTCCAATTCCAGTCTGGCTCCGAGCAGTATTTGCTAAGGCGCGCGTTTACAACCTGCATTCTGCCGCCGTTTGCGGGCATTGTATAGATTTGCGGATACCCGCGCATATCGCTTGCAAAAACGAGTTTCGTGCCGTCGGGCGAAAAGCTCGCCGAGCTTTCCGTGGCGGAAGTGCGCGTTACGCGCCTAAGCCCCTTGCCCTGCGAGTTGCCCACCCAGACCTCGGCGTTGCCCGACGTTGTCAAAACCATCGCCATTCGCGAACCGTCGGGCGAGAACGCGCCGCCGCAGTTGCTGCCTTTGTAGGCGGCTATGGTCTTGCGGGTGTTTGTGTTCAGGTCAATAAGGAACAAGTCCATAAGCCCCGCCCTGTAATAGCCCGTATAGGCGATTTTCGAACCGTCCGGCGAAAAGTGAGGCCAGAGCGAGTCGGACTTGTCTTTGGTGATGACCTTTATGTGTTTGAAAACCATATCCGAAACCGCTATTTCCGACGTTTTTCCGGCGACGCGCGAATACGAAAACGCAAGCTTGCCCGCAAAAAATCCGCGCTTGCGCAGAGTTTTTTCCACGGCGAAATCGCACGCTTTCATAAGGGCGTTTACTTGGTTTGCCCCGCCCACGACGCGTTCGAGCGAACCCGCGCCCTTTATCGAAACACGCACGGCGTTGTTGCCTGCGGGCGAAAAATTGAAGACGAACTGCGCCTTTGATTCGGGGACTAAAATGTAGCTTCCGTGAAGCGAGAACGCGCGCGTTGCAAGCATTTTCAGCGCGGCGTCCGCCGACGTAACCGCGACGCGGTAAACGGGAACATTTGAGTGTTCGGCGTCGCCTTCTACGGTTATGTTAATGTCTTGGGCCGACACAAAAAGTGCGCCCGAAATAAAAAGCAAAAAAGCGGAAAATATTCTACTACTCATACTCGCCGCCAATCATTTCACATCGCGCCTATATTTCAACCATTTTTTTGACAAAACGCGCAAACGTCCGCAAAAATCCGGCGCGGCGAGGCGGAGAAAACCGGAGCGGAAACCCGCGCCCGCGCGGGATACGCGAAAAAAGGCGAGCAAGTCCCGCCGCGACTACGCGAACCCCGCAGGAGTTGCGCCCGCCCCTATCCTATGCGCATATATTTTATACCGCAAAGCTCCGACGGCGAAAACGTATTTCTGCCGTCAATGAGAACGGGATTTTCCGCCATAGACGCCTTGATTTTCTTCCAATTCGGAATTCTGAATTCCTTCCATTCGGTAACGTGGAAGATTACCTGCGCGCCTTTGGAGCAGTCGTAAATATCTTTTGCGTAGCGTATCGGGCTTTGGGGGCGGCGATGGCGGCACTCGTTCATGGCAACGGGGTCGTAGGCGGAAACCGCGCAGCCCGCCGCGAGGAGTTCGTCGATAAGCACAAGCGAAGTGGCCTCGCGCATATCGTCGGTGCCGGGTTTAAAGGAAAGCCCCCAGACAGCCACTTTTCGCCCCTTCACGTCGCCGCCGAAAAAATCGCCGAATTTTTTAAACAAAACGTGTTTTTGCGAATCGTTTACGCGCTCTACGGCGTTGAGAACGTCGAGTTCGCAGCCAGAGTCGGCTGCCGCTTTTATGAGGGCTTTTACGTCTTTGGGAAAGCACGAACCGCCGTAGCCGCAACCCGCGCGGAGAAAACGCGGGCCTATGCGGGAGTCGCTACCGATTCCCTCGCGCACCATTTCGATATCCGCACCGAGTTTTTCGCACAAATTGGCGATGTCGTTCATAAACGAAATTCTGGTTGCCAGCATTGCGTTTGCCGCATATTTGGCCATTTCTGCGGAGGGTATGTCCATGAATATGGCGCGGAAATTATTGAGCAAAATCGGGCGGTAAAGCGATGTCATCAGCTTTTTGGAACGTTCGTTATCGACGCCTATTATAATGCGGTCGGGCTTTGAAAAGTCCTCTATGGCAGAGCCTTCCTTGAGAAATTCGGGATTCGAAGCCACGTCGAATTCAATCGAAACACCGCGCTTTTGCAGCTCGGCATTTATTGTTGCACGGATTTTTTCGCTCGTGCCCACGGGAACCGTGCTCTTGGTAACCACAAGCACATACTTGTTCATATTTGCGCCGACCGTGCGCGCAACGTCCAAAACGTAGGAGAGGTCGGCGCTGCCGTCTTCGTCGGGCGGAGTGCCCACGGCAGAAAAAACTATGTCTACGTCGTCCAAAACCGAGCTGAGGTCGGTGGTAAAATGGAGGCGGTCGTTGTTTATGTTGCGCTGGACAAGGGTATCGAGATTCGGCTCGTAAATCGGGATATCTCCGCGCTGCAGGCGTTTTATCTTTTCCGCGTCAATATCAATGCAGTAGACGTTTACGCCGATTTCGGCAAAACACGCGCCGGTAACCAATCCGACGTATCCTGTTCCAACTATTGCGATGTTCATTTCCGAAAGGTCTGAATGTTTTTATCGCGATCCAGTTAGCCCACGACGCCCTCCACTGTCAACAAAAAAACGAATCTCAGCGCGACGCCTCCCCGCGCGTTAGACTTGACTTTTCACCGAAACACGGCGAGAATACCGCGCAATAATTGAAGCATAATTATGGAAAATTTTACAAAATGGCCTTTTTTTGACGATGGCGACATCGACACCGTTTCCGAAGTTCTCCGCTCGGGCAAGATAAACCGTTGGACGGGGAACAAGAACGCAGAGTTCGAAAAAACAATCTGCGAGACATTGGGCTGCAAACACGCCATAGCCCTCGCGAACGGTTCGCTTGCTCTGGAATTGGCTCTGGTGGCGGCGGGAATCAAGGCGGGCGACGAGGTTATCACGACCTGCCGCACGTTTATGGCGTCGGCAAGCTCGGTAGTAATGCGCGGGGCAAAGCCCGTGGTTGTGGACGTGGATTTAAACTCGCAAGACATTTCGCCCGAAGCAATTGAACGCGCAATCACGCCGAGAACCAAGGCGGTAATAGCAGTCCACCACGCCGGCTTCCCCTGCGACATGGACGCAATTTTGGACATTGCAAAACGCCACAATCTCTTCGTAATTGAAGACTGCGCGCAGGCGCACGGCGCGGTTTACAAGGGGCGTCCCGTCGGCACAATCGGCGACGTCGGCGCGTGGAGCTACTGTCAGGACAAAATCATAACAACGGGCGGCGAAGGCGGCGCGGTAACCACAAACAACTCCGAACTGTGGCTTAAAATGTGGGAATACAAAGACCACGGCAAAAGCTACGACGCCGTTTTCAACAGAAAGCACCCAGACGGCTTCCGCTGGCTAATTGAAAGTTTCGGAACGAACTGGCGTATGACCGAAATGCAGGCGGCTCTCGGTATCCGCTGGTATAAAAAGCTCCCCGAATGGACGGCAATCCGCAACAAAAACGCCGCTATTTATTCCGAAACTTTGGCGAAATTCCCGTGCATAAGGCTGACGGAAGTTCCCGACGGAATCGTCCACGCCTTCTACAAATACTACTGTTTCGTCAAGCCCGAAACACTCGAAAGCGGCTGGGACAGGGACAGAATCGCCAGCGAGATTTCCGCGCGCGGTGTGCCATGTTTTTCTGGCACTTGCTGGAATATCTCCGAGGAAAAATGCTTCAAGGACGCCGGCTGGCACAAATCGGCGGAAGACCTCCCCAACGCCTACGCACTCAAGGACACTTCGCTTATGCTGCTTGTGCACCCGACAATCACCGAGACCGACATGCGCCAAGCATGTGCCGTAATCGCCGAGGTGCTCACCCTCGCCACAAAAACGTAAGGGCGCGTTTGCTTATGAAAATGAAAATTTTTTATTAAGAGAAAAAAGGAAATAAAAAAATTTTCATAAGCAAACGCTCTCGGGCATTTTTTACGTTTCCGGAAGAGGCGGAAATCGGCTTTGCTGATATGCCTTTACTCTCTGATTAAAGTTTCAGGATACGAATTGACGCTTGGGCTACGCCCCATCTCGCTCCTTGGGGTCTTTTTTGCTACGCAAAAAATCTCAAACGCGCCTCGCTTGTTTTCTGCCTTTTTTATATTTTCTAAAGCGGCGCGGATTGGCACAGCCAATTCCGCTTTGATTATCCATTAAAGTTTGTGCTTAGAATAATTAGCCATTGGCGAAGCCAATGTGCATACAAACAGAAAAGGCGTTTTTTACGTTTCCTAAAGTGGCGGCGATTGAGCTTTGCTCAATACGCCTTTGATTATCCATTAAAGTCAATAAACTTTAAGAACGCGTTTTCACTATTTTCTATAGCGCGTCAAATTGAGCTTCAGGCGAGGCTTCAAAAAAAATTTGCGGTGGCGGCTGTAGTAGACCTACTGCCCCACTGCAAATTTTTTTTGAAACGTAGCATCAAGCCAATTTCACGCGCTATAG